>CAYOOO010000001.1:0-38114 GCA_964405655.1 uncultured Gammaproteobacteria bacterium
CTTATTCGCAGAAAAGCTTTGCTTATTCGCAGAAAAGCTTTGCTTATTTAATCTTTGGGCTTCTTTTTCATCGGGTTCAAATCCAAGATACAAAAACCTATTAAATTGTTTCATCATTGGATGGGATTTATTTCCACGAGCACCACCATCCAGGTAAATAAAATTTTCTACCAGCATCGTAGATAATCTTCCAAGACTAGTTATCATTTGATTACTGACTCCTTTGGTTTGTATTTTTTTAGTCCCCAATCCAACGAATTAAACAGAATCGGTTTTTGAATGTTAGCCATCCGCTTAATTAATGCAAAACACTTTTCTGAGGTAAGCCTTTCTACTCCTAGTTTATCCAATCTTTTTAGAAGCTTTTTCCAACCAAATTCTGGTGTCCATCCAGAACCAGGAGAGTGTTCTAGATGATAAATCCGACAAGGGTTTTTAAGTTCCAGCTCTTTTGCCCCAGCAAAATAGGCGATGTAGCAAAGAAGTGTATCAAGTTTCCATGAGAATATCTCAAATTCTGGATAACCTCTAACCTGATGCCACATCTTATTCGACATCAGAGTAAAATCCCCACAGCCATTTGTATGCAAAAGAGGAGGATTTTTTCCTAGGGTCCATCTAATTAAATCTTTGATTTGATAAATCAGAAGATATAATGTTAATAGTTTAGAATGCTTGATGAGTATACTGCCAGCTCTTTTGTGAACTCTGATAATATTTTGACGGCAATATCTTAGTATCTCATCCAAGTCACTACCTACTGATAAGTCACTGCTGACATCGTATCTATCAACCCGATACATAAAAGATTCTTTGAGCTTTTTTTTGGCTAGAAACCGCATCATCTCTTTCGAGAAAACAATATCAATATTAGTTGATAATATAAACTTTCCTCGAGCTCGTCTGATACCAACATTTTTGGCAATCATTTGAAATAGTCGGAGTTTATCTGAGTTTTTAAACTTTTGATGAGTTAAAGGTGGTACTTCTATAATCCTAATTTGACAATAACCATTATGCTTGGGCCAGTTTAAAGCTTTTTTTAATTTAGGTTTATCAGCTGGAGGGTTCCACTCTACTATGATCAACTCAGACTTAAGCTTAAATAAATTGGATTGTTCTATCAAAGTATTTATAAATATTTGCATCCTTTTTAACAGATCTCCTCCATGATCATCATTTCGAGATGTCACTATAAAAGAGATGTAAGGATCAAAGTTCATATTAGTTATTAAAAGGAGAGGTTAATTGATTAATAATTTTTGAGAATTGTTGGTAAGGTTTGGCCTTTTTCTTTTGAAGCTCAAGTTTACCCAGTCTTTCTGAATAATGATCTAAACTTTTGCTTTTAGTAAATAATTTTTTATAACGAGAAGACTGCCCTTCTAGAGTGTAAACTGCTGATGTTGCCCAAGCGTATATTCCAGCTATACAATAGTCTTTAAGAGATTTGATTACAGGATCAGCTTGGTTATATCTTGATAAGAAATTTTCTAAAGCATTAATTTTGTCTCTGCAGAACTGTTTATAATTTTTAGCATTACTGGAATAAGAATCTTTATGTATACGGGTGTAAGCAAAGATTATTTTAGTTGATATAATCTTTAGGGAGCTAAGTCTTAACCAAAGATCGTAATCACCCGAAGTTTTCATATCCTCATTAATTCTTAATTTATCTTTGCAAATTTTTGGTGAGAAAAAAGCAGAGTCAAAAGGGGGTACTAAGTCGCATCTCATTAACCTTATCAGATTAAATGGTCTATCTTTACCAAAAGAGGATTCTTTTTTTGATAACTCTTTTTTATCTGAGAAGAGTCTATTAGCCCCGTAGAAAGCAGCTGCATTTGGATATTTCTTAAATAATTTAACAATCCTCGCTAAAGCATCATTTTTTAAGATGTTATCTGAGTCAATTGATCCTATTATTCCCCCCCGACATCTTTTAATAGCTCTGTTCCAGCCTTGAGCAGTTCCAGAATCTTTTTCTGATTTAATGGAGATTTTGATATCTTTGATGCTTTCTAAAAAATCTAGAGAACCATCAGTAGATCCCCCATCTTGAACTACCACCTCTAAGTTTTTATATGTTTGGTTAATGGCTGACTCAATTGCATCTTTTAAAAAAGGCATACCGTTTTTTACAACCAAAGTTAACGAAACTAATGGATTAGAAGTCATGATTGAAATTATGATATACCCTAAACGTTAAATTAATGCAAGATAAAAAGATACAAAGAGCAATAGTAAAACTCTAAAGCGGTAGATTTTGTCTGGCATATTCAGTGAGTTGATGAGCTCTCTCATTATAAGGATCTAAAGCTGTTGCAAGTTTCAAAAATTTTTTAAAGTTTTTAGATTTTCCCTCAATATTATATATAGATTCTGCAGCCCAGGTATAAACACCTCCAGCTAAATAGTCCTTTAATAATTTTAAGGAGTGGTTTTGCTTAAATTTAGAGAAGTAGTTATCGATAGCCTGTAGCTTGTCTTTACAAAATTGATCATAATTTTGAGATTTCTTAGTAGAACTTTTAGGGTGAACTCTTGTATAAGAAAGGAGCTGATTTGTAGCTATTATAGGTAGATGAGATAGTCTTAACCAGAGATCGAAATCCCCACAGGTTTTTAATGATTCTTCGATTCTTAAATTTTTTCCTGCCACTTTGGTTTGGAAAAAAGCAGTTGCAAAAGGTGGTACCAAATCGCAACGCATTAATCTGATTAGATTAAAGGTTTTATTAGTGATTTTGGGCTGGTTTTTAATTTTCTTTCCTTGCTCATTGATTAATAAACTTATGCCATACAGTGCTCCCGCTCTAGGATTTTTTTTAAATATCTTAACAACATTTTCTAGTGCATCTCTTTTTAGTAAGTTATCAGCATCAATTGAACCAATAATCTCACCTCTGCATCTTTTGATTGCTCTATTCCAGCCTTGTTCTGGCCTTGAGTCTTGCGCAGACTTAATTTTCATATTTAAAATCGATTTTAAACTTTGCAAATACTGCAGAGTCCCATCAGTAGAGTTACCATCTTGAACGATAACCTCAAACTTTTTGTATGTTTGCTGCTTGACAGATCTGGTAGCATCTTTTATATAAGGCATACCATTTTTAACAACTAAAGTTAAGGAAACTAGTGGCTTTGAGCTCATACGTTGAGCCAATCATATTAGTATTTTGACAAAGCATCAAGCTATGGATAAATTAAAAAAAATCTGGAAACACCGTCAATTACTTTTTTTCTTGAGTTTAAGGGACGTTAAAGTCCGTTACAAACAAACATTTTTTGGGATAGCATGGGCAGTGATAACCCCTCTTACTCAGACAGGAGTATTTGTGTTAATTTTTGACGTTTTTTTTAAAATATCCCCAGCAAAAACACCCTACCTACTGACTACTTTTGTGGGTTTAGTTTTCTGGAATTTTTTTGTCCAATCTATCTCTAGTGCTACCACATCTTTAACAGCTAACGCTCATTTAGTTAAAAGAGCCAACTTCCCTAAAGAGATCTTGGTGATATCAGCCATCCTTGGTAGAATTCCTGACCTTTTAGTGTCTTTTTTTCTAATACTGATACTGCTTATTTTTTATAAAATCTACTTCTCTATTTTTACATTGTGGATCTTCTTATTGTTTTTTATTGAGTTTATTTTGGCGACAGGAATTGGATTGATCTTGTCTACAATCAATGTTTATTTTAGAGATATTAATGCTGTGGTACCGCTGCTACTGTCTGCATGGTTATTTTTAACACCAATAATCTATCCTTTAGAATCTTTACCCTCTAAATATCAATCAATCGCTAAGTTTAATCCAATGACAGGAATTATTGAGGGAGTCAAAAGAAGTCTTTTAACATTCTCTCATCCTGAACTCACATCTCTTTTCATATCAATAATAATTTCGATACTAATACTAATACTGGGATTTTGGTTATTTAAAAAGTTAGAAAAAAACTTTGCTGACGTAATTTAAACAATGACCGACGCTTTAAGTATAGAGAATGTTTGGAAAAAATATAGAATAGGAGGCTCCAAGAAACTTGCCGAAACCCTGTCAATGCTTTTTTTAAATAAAAAACCTAAGGAATTTTGGGCTTTAAAAAACATTAATTTTAAAATCAAAAAAGGAGAGAAGATTGGCATAATCGGGCCCAATGGATCAGGTAAGTCAACACTTCTTAAAATAATTTCTGATATTATTAATCCCACAAGAGGTTCAGTTAAGGTAAATGGAAAGCTTGCTTCATTACTAGAACTTGGGATCGGTTTCCATCCAGAGCTAACTGGTAGAGAGAATATCTATTTATATGGAGCAATTTTAGGCATTGATAAAAATCACATTACTAAAAACTTGTCAAAAATAATCTCCTTTTCAGGAATTAGTAAATTTTTTGATACTCCCATTAAACATTATTCATCAGGAATGTATATCCGTCTGGCTTTTTCTGTAGTGATTCATTTTGATTGGGACATACTACTGATTGATGAAGCATTGGCTGTTGGAGATGCGCAGTTTCAGCAAAAATCCTTTGATAAAATTAAGGAGATGATCAAAGATGATAAAACAGTAGTCCTGGTCAGTCATGACTTAGGTTCAGTTAGCAGGCTCTGCGATAAAGTCATATTGCTCGCTGAAGGTAAGATGGTTAAGGTAGGTAAACCTGAAGACGTGATTAATTTTTATCTCAAAAATTATATATGAGATTAGCTGATCTTTCTAAGAAACCTCTGATTTCAATTGTGACTACCTGTTTTAATAGTGGTAAATATTTAGAGGAGTGCATCCAAAGTGTTTTAGGGCAGGATTATCTTAAAGTTGAACATATTATTCGAGATGGCGCATCAACCGACAATACTCTAAATTTACTAAAAAAATACAGTCAACCAAAATATCAAAAACGGATTAAAATATTTTCAGAGCCAGATAACGGACAGTCCGATGGACTTAATAAAGCAATTCGAAAAGCAAAAGGCGAGATAATTTTAATATTAAACGCTGATGACCAACTAATGCCTACTGCAGTTTCTTGGGGAATAGAAAATCTAGAAAAAAATCCAGAAGCAGGTGCGGTTTATGGAGATACGTATTTTATTAACGAGCAAAGTGAAATTATTGGTTTGTATGCAGCGCACGAATATGATTTTGAGAAATTAATTTGTGTTGAGGTAGTTCCTCCTGCTCAGGCTTCATTTATCAGAAGGTCAGCTTTGGAAAAAGTTGGTTTTTGGGTGGATAAAACTTTAGATACTTGTCCAGATTACGAAATGTGGGTTAGACTAATCCAAAAATTTCCCATCAAACACGTTTTTGGAGTAATAACTAAATATAGAAAATACAGTAGCCCTCAACTAGATAGTAAATCTAAAAGAACAGTTGGTCGATTTGTAGCTGCTAAAAGACAGGTAATGGATAGACTTTTTAACTCGTCAAAAACGTCTCAAAAAATAAAAAGATTAAAAAGACGTGCATATTCTAGCCTAGATTATTGGGCAGCTCAGACAGCTTTTGAAATGGGTGATTGGAAAGCTGGGTATTTTTATCTTTGTAGAAGTTTTGTAAGATTATCAAGTTTTAAAAAATTTATGAGGGTATATAATACATCCTTAATGCTGATGCGTTTTGCAATTAACAAACTGCTTAAAGTTTAGGAGCTGGGTTTTGTAGTAATCAGTAAGTGCCAACCAAAATTTTTTTCCAATATTCTAAATAAAAAATTAGGTAGATATTTAAAATACCAGACTTTGTTATACTTATATTTTATATATTCGGAAACTTTGTAGGGAAAAATATGATCTACAGTTATTTCTAATATATCAAAGCCTTCCATTAATTCTGTAGCTTGAGACTTAGAATAAATGTATGAAACAGGCGAGCCAGTGGCAGCTTCTGAATTTTCTGCAACCAATGAATCCAGTTTCCAAAAGACACCTTTACCATATTTTAAGAGGATCCATAAAACTTTCCATGAGTATCTGTAATAAATCATTATTTTGACAACAGTTTCTGGGTGGCAGTATTTCTTAATTTCGTTAATAATCTTTTCTGGATGAGGAGTATGGTGAATAACACCAAAAGAATAAATTAGATCATATTTTTTGACAGGTACAATCTTGGATAACTTTTCTGCATTAGCCAAATAAAATTTAATCTTTTTGTCAAGCTTAAATATTTTAGCTCTTTTTTTAGCAAGATCTAGAGATTGTTTTGAAATTTCAACAGCTGTGACACTTGCACCAGCTCTAGCAAAGTTAATTGTATCTGTACCAATTCCACAACCTATCTCTAGAACCTCTTTGTCTTTCCATCTTTCAAAATCTGCAAACTTTGGTATATGGAATTCGACAAAATATTTTCTTTTCTCAACCTCGTCAAAATATTTCTTTGTGCCTACTTTAGAAAAGGAGTGTCTGATGTTGCAAGGACGTTTATCCCAAAAATTTATGACTTGATCAATTGAGACTTTTTTGAAGTTCATAACTTGAGTTTTTTATCAATAATAAGTTGTTCAACTATATGGCAGAAAATATGTCCAATAGTTATATGTGCTTCCTGGATATAACCTACATCGCTTGAGGGAATTATTATCGCCAAATCAGAATACTTGCTTAATCTACCTAGTTTGCCTCCACGATTTCCAGTCAGAGCTATCACCTTAATTTTTTTAGCTCGAGCAATCTTAGCCGCTTCAATGATGTTGGGGGAGTTTCCACTGGTGGAAATAGCTATTAGCAGATCTTTATTTGTTGCCAAAACTGAAATTTGTCTACTAAAAATATCATGGTAACCATAATCATTAGCGATTGCAGTAAGTGATGAGGTGTTGGTAGTTAAAGCTATTGCTGGTAACCCTTCTCTGTCAAATCGAAATTTACCAACTAAGTCTGCTGCAATATGTTGAGCGTCTGCGGCACTTCCACCGTTTCCAACTAAAATTATTTTACCTTTTTTGCGAAGGGTTGAAATTACCATCTTAGCACCTTGAATTAGTTCATTAATTAAACTGCTGGCAATTTCTATTTTTATTTCTGCACTTTTTTTAAGTTCTGACTCAATAGTTGCTTTTAGCTTAAGATTATTCATATAAACTTAATGCCTTTTTGTACCTTTGAGGGGTTCCTATGTCAATCAGTTTAGCTTTAGTTAAAAAACCTCTGAAGCTAGAGGCTGGTAGTTTTGGAAACAAGTCATATTCCAATGAAAAATAGTTAGTTTGAGGCATCAGTTCAAAAATAGATTGATCCATAAAATACATACCAGCATTAATTAAACCACTCTCATCCCTGACCTTCTCTTTAAAACTAATGATTCGATTATCAACATCTAAAATTACATTCCCAAACTCCTCTGTATTTTCTGCTTTGGATAATAACATAGACACCATAGTTTTATTAAACAGGTGGAAATCTGAAAATTTACTAAGATCCCCGTAGCAGATAGTATCTCCGTTAAGGACTAAAAATGGATTAGACTTAATCAGGCTCTTAGCATACTTAACTGCTCCGCCAGTTCCTAAAGGTTCAGTTTCTTCCGAGAAAATAAGTTGATAAATAAAAGGATGAGGAAAGGTGTGATTTTTAAAATATTCCTTCTTGTAACCAAGAGCCAGAATTATTCTTCTAATGCCAAAGGATAATAAATATTCAATGACAATATCAATGAAAAACTTATTTTTAATTTTAATTAGAGACTTAGGCAAGTTACCACTTATGGATTTCATACGCGTCCCTAATCCACCGCATAAAATAATTGCATCCAAATTTGCCAAATCAGCCTTTATATCCATTTTCGATCTCCGATGGCATTTGATAAATTACTTGACTACCTCCAAATTCAAACTTAAAAGGAACATATAATAGTTTTTTTAGCTTTTCCTTTACCTTAACTCTATTTTCAGGCATGACAAAAAAAATAATGAACCCACCATTTCCTGCTCCTAAAATCTTGCCTCCCAGTGCTCCGGCTTCTTTTGCAACTTCATAAATTTTATCAATTATGTTATTTGTTACATTACTGGCCAAACTTTTTTTGAGTTGCCAATTTTGATCTAATAGTTTACCAAAATCTCTTAAATCAGATTTTTTGCTTGAGAGAATTTTAAAACCTTCTTTAGCCAAATCATTCATTTGGGAAAGCTGCTTTTCTCTTTTGGGCGCATTTTTAATAATCTTAGCAGCAACTTCCGATGAATGCCTTTGAAAGCCAGTAAAGTAAAGCTCTAGACAATCCTCTAGCTCTAATAATTGATTGTCAGAAAGATTTAAGCCTTTAACTAAGATATCGTTATTTGTTAGAAAATCTATTTTATTAAAACCACCAAAAGAGGCATTAACTTGATCTTGAGATCCAACGCTTTCCCCAATTAAATTTTGTTCAACATGAATTGCCTCTTGAGCGAGTCTTAGTTTACTTACTTTTTTATTTTTAAGAGCATAAAGGGAGTTGAGAAACCCAACCGTAAAAGCAGAAGAAGAGCCTAAACCGGACATGGCTGGTAAGTCTGATGTATGAACCATCTCAATGCCATTGCTTTCCTCTATAAAATTTAAGCACTCCCGAACTGAAGGATGTTTGATCTGGTCAACTCTTTGGGTTAACTCCCTTTTGGTATAACGAATCCGATAATTATATTTAAAAAAAGGAGGTAGGTAACGAGTTGTTATATAGCAATATTTATTGATTGTTGCTGAAAGAACAGATCCACCATGATGCTTATACCAGACTGGATAATCAGTGCCACCGCCAAAAAAAGATATTCTGAAAGGAGTTCTTGTGATAACCATTACAAATTATTTGAATACTCAGTCTTTCTTATTATCTGATATCCTTTGATTAACTCTTTTATCCCATCCTCAATAGAAAATGTTGCCTTAAAACCTTTTTGCTCTATTTTTTTACTTGAAACAATATAATCTCTTTTATCTGGGTCTTCAGAAATAGGGGACTCAAGATAAATAAAATCAGCAATCTGTTTTTGGATAACTTGACAAAGTTGACGCTTAGTTAAGTTAATATCTTTTAGTTTTATGTTATAAATCTCCCCCTTCAGATTTGCAAAGTTTTTGAGGGCAAAAAGATAAGCTTGGGCAACATCTCCAATATAAACATAATCTCTTCTAAAATCAGCCTCAAATAAAACTATGAATTTATCTGTTAAGGCACGGTAGGTAAAGTCATTAACCAAAAGATCCAATCTCATCCTGGGACTAATTCCAAAAACAGTAGCAAATCTGAAAATTATAAAATTTTTTGAATTACTCACATATTTTTCTGTTTCTACCTTTAACTTTGAGTAGAGAGAAATAGGGTAGGGTTTGGTTTCTTCTGTGCAAATTTCTACCTGGTGACCATAAACACTTTGAGTAGAGGGGAATATTATTGGCTGATTTGTGCTTTTAAATTTAAGAATTAATTTAATGGCATCTAAGTTAGTAGTCTTGGCAGCTATTGGGTCTTTGGAACAAATTGGCGCACCAGTTAAACAAGCTAGAGGAATAATTACATCTGCCTTTTTAAGAGCTCCTTTGATTAGAATTTCATTCCTAGTATCCCCTCGGATTATTTCTAAATTTGGATCTGAACAGACATCTAAAAGAGAAGTCTGGTTATAAAGAAAGTTATCTAGGATAGTAACTTGATGCTTATCTTTTAATAAGGCAGGTACAAGCACTGAACCAATATAGCCAGCCCCACCAGTCAGTAATATCTTCATAGACGGATTGAGTAAATTATCTTTTAGTTTTTTTGAAATACCCCTTTTTATTTAGAGCTACTTTAATAGATCTCCAATCTTCTGGTTTTAATTTATGAACCTCTGTCTCATTGGGATATTTTTCAGTTTTTACTTGCTTAATAAACTCACTAAATACCCAAGAAATTAATTCTCTGATGTTTTTATCTCCATTGGACTTTGGGTAATACCTTCTTATATATATAGGTAGTTTAGGAAAACCAGTATATAAAGCTAGGGGATCATGGCCAATCAAGAGCTGACCATCTGTAAGTCTACCTGAACCAATACCGTAAACTGGTATTTCTAATTTTTCTTTTATCAATCCAGCCACTTCTTCTGTAACTCCCTCAAGCAGAAGCGAGAATACTCCAGCTTGTTGCAAAGCTAGGGCAGTTTCTAATAGTTCAATTGTACTTTCTACTGTTTTACCTTGAATTCGATAACCACCCATATCATGAATCTTTTGGGGATTTAGACCAATATGACCCATCACCATTATTTCTGCATCGCAGATAGCTTTGATTCTAGAGATTAGCTTTCTGGATGCCTCGCATTTAACTGCTTCACAGCCTGTTTCTTTAATAAATCTACCTGCATTTCTAATAGCTTCTTGATCTGAAAGTTGATAGGAAGTAAAAGGCATGTCACCAACAACAAAAACATTGGGTGCACCCCTTTTAACTGAGGCGGTATGAGAAATCATTTGATCCATAGTCACAGGTAGGGTATTTTTATAACCTAAAACATTCATTCCTAAAGAATCACCCACAATAATAATATCCAAACCTACCTCTTGGGCTATTTGAGCAAAAGCATAGTCATAGATAGACAGCATTGCAGCCTTCCCCCCCTCAGCTTTCATCTTCTTAAGAGTCATAATAGTAATTCTTTCTCTTGGGGGTTGGATATTAGTAGTTTGATTAGACATTAGCTTCCTTTAATACTTTAGGATAATATTACTTTTTCACAAACTCAGTCAATAGAAGCTTAATAAAATTTATTGATGTAAAAGCTCTTGGACTGCTTGGTGAATACGGGGGGTTCGAGCAGCTAAAAAACTACTATAAGGCTTGCTCCAGTCAATGGGTTTTCCTTCCAAATCAGTCACCATTCCACCAACCTCTTCAATTATCGGGACCGCACCAGCCATGTCAGGTAAATAAAGTTTCTCAAAGAAAGAGGCGCTGACCCCTCCTTGTGCTAATTGAAAATTGGCAAAGCATGAAGAGGAGTAAGAAACCACATTATTCACTCTATCAGCAATTGGTGCAGCCAAAGTTGTTAACTGTCCAGCCCTATTTTCATAACCCAAGTCATAAGCAATAAATAACCTATCTAATGGGGGACAATAGTCTGGAGGGAGAGGTTGGACTTGTGCGAGAACTCTCTTTGAAAAATCCATCACAAAAGCTCCCTGATTTTCTCTGGCAGCAACAAGTCTACCCAGGGTGGGGGCTGCTAGAACTCCAATAATAGGTTCACCCTCTCTTTGCACCCCCAGAGAAACACAAAAAACATAGTTACCATTATTAAAAGAGATTGTCCCGTCAATTTCATCAGCGATATCAGTATAAACTGAACCTCTATCTTCGTCCGGAGTATCTTCTGAAAAAATATTATGGTTTCTGGTTGCAGGACTAGCTCTGAGTACTTGTCTGATGACAGCTCCAGCTGCTTTGTCTGCAGAAGTTGCATAGTTACCAACCCCAACTTCTTTCTCAAAAACTTCATATTTTAATGCAGGGTTAAAGACCTCATTGGCCGGGTTGGGCCAATATCCCAAAACTACTTTACTTGCGGCAATTACCGCTTCTATAGCAGTTTGGTAAATTTCTGATTCATTTGCCATGGGGTTATGTAGGGGTTTTGTCTACTTGAGGGAGTATATATCTTGCTAGAGATTCCTGCTGTGTTTGTTCAAATCTTGCACCACCTGTTAGACTGTCACTTAATCTCAAAATCACTCTTTCCATGGGAGTTAGGCCTAATAACTCTGGTCTCAATACAGCATGAGCAAAAGCAAAAGCTACTAAGGTTTTTGAGTCAATAATCTCTCCTCTTTGGATTTTTTCCTGAATCTGCTTCCAGGTATACCATTTGCCTGCATCTAGATCCTCATGCTCATCTAAGGCTTGTTCACCCTTTTTACCCCCGTATTCCATCAATACTAAATAGAATGGTGGAGTAATCTCTGAATTTGCTATATCTAACCCCACATTCCCAAGATGGATGATGTCGATAGCTTTTTCTGCAACTTCTTCTTCAGCCTCTCTTATAGCTGCTTCCTTTGCACTTTCACCTGGTTTATTACCTCCTTGAGGAATGTTATCAATAAAGACACTTCCTTGTATCCCAGCCTCATCTCTTAAAAGTATTCTTCTTTCACGAGGTAGACAAAATTCAGCTAATAAATCATGAGGTCTGACTCTCATTGGCAAAACAAAAATTCCAGTTCGGCCAGGAAACATTTGAATGTTTATTTTGTCAAATTTGGGGCTTCCATTGCGTACAACTGCACAATGCACAATCTTAACGCCATAACCCTCATCTGCTATTTCTCGCCAATCAGTTTGACTACCATCCACTTTCCAATTAATACCACCTGCTCTAAGTTGTAAAAGTTGATCAGAGGATAAATCCTTAAATTCTATTATTTCAAATTCAGTAGCCATATTAGTGTGTCCTTAAAAAATCTAGGAAACTTTGAGCCAGTCTTCTGTTGGCAGCTGTAACAATTGGGATATGTCTATCTTGTCCAAACAGCAAATATGGCCTATGTCCTAAATCTTCTCCATCTAATGTTGTCATTACCCCTCCCGCTTCTCTAATAAGTCCATATGCAATCATCTGTTCTAAGTTTCCTTTTCTGGTAACTTCCACCTCTATTTCAGCCTGACCAGAAGCAATATCAACATAGGAGATTGCTGCACTTAAAGGTAGTCTAGTAGGATTGTTAGAAACTGCTCTTGCAAAAGTTTGTCTACTTACATCGTTGTAGCCACTTCCATCATAAACTCTTGTCTGATTGTCAAAAACTTCTCTAGAGGATGTTCTTATGGGTGTTCTTGATCCATTTGGCTCAATGACCCAAGCACCATTTCTTTTGGTTGCAATCCACAATCTATTACTTGCATGTTCCATTATTCCCGCGAATAAGTAGTCTTGATATCTTGGGTCAATCTCTTCAGCAATTCCTAACATGGTTGCGTAGCGAAGCCGACCTCGACCCTTCACATATTCACTTGTTCCATCAATCCCATCCAAAATTCCTAAATAGAGAGGGTATTCTACTAGATCTTGAGTGCCATGTTCTTCTGAAACAACCCTAATAGGAAATGGGGCTCTTTCTTCATTGCCTCTTAAGACAGTTAGAACTGCTTCTTCAGCCAAAATATCAGCAGCCAGTGCAATTTCACCAAAACGGTTTGGAGAGGGCATCTCCTTCAAGCCCTTCTCTCCTAGTTCATCATGAATTTTTTTTGCCTCTCTCAAAGCCTCAATCCCAATCTCGGCAATTTCTTCTAAACTCATAAATCATGCTTATAGCATTCTATAAGGTTTAAGTCAATTAGAAGATTTCCCTATGTGTCAAGCTATCCCACACCGGGTGTGGGTAAGTACTAATGTATCTATTTAAAACCTTTTTCTAAAAAACGGTTATCTAGAAAGTAACCACCATTGGGATAAATTTCCGATCCTGTAATATGAGTAGATAAATCGGATGCCAGAAACAAGGCTGTGTTGGCAACTTCTTGCGTAGAGGTAAACCTTCTTTCAAGTGGGATAGATCGCTCTAATCTTTCTTTCAAAAGCTGGCCTTTAGGATTTTTAGCTAAATACTCTTGCGCTAAAGGAGTCCAAACTTGGGCAGGAACAATAGCGTTTACTCTAATCCCATGTTGAGCCAGATCTAGAGCCCACTCTTTAGTTAATCCTAAAATTCCACCTTTGGCAGCAGCATAGCCTGAGGTATGACCTTCTCCCATTAGCGCAACTTTTGAGGAAATATTTATAATGGTGCCCCGACTGCTAATTAGATGTTCTCTGGCAAAATGAGCAGTGTAAAAATAGTGGAGAAGGTTCTTTTTTAAAGATTGCAAAAACTTTCTTGGATCATCTTCTAAGCCAACAAAGTCATTAACACCGGCATTGTTAACCAAGATGTCAATCCCACCATAGCTTGAGACAGCTAAGTCTACTGCAGATCTTGATGTGTTTGGTTTGGTTAAGTCTCCAAATGAAAACAAGACAGGAAAGCCCTCATCGTTCAGCTCCTCCTCAAGTGCGTAACCTAGAGCTCTATTTTTATCAACAAAAACTACACTGGCTCCTTGATCTGCAAAGGTTCTGACAATAGCCTCTCCGATACCTCTGGCTCCACCTGTTACTAAGGCAATTTTTCCATCAAGTAATCCTTCTGGTCCCATAGTCGCAATTTATATCATTAAAATATTTAACAATCAACAATCAACGCTTTTTACTCCATGTCCTTATGTGTCAAGCTATCCCACACCGGGTGTGGGCAGAATAGACACGTCAGGATTTTATTTTTTTTGTTTATACCACCTGATTGTTTTTTTGAGTCCTTCTTCAAGGGAAGTTTTAGGAGAAAAACCTAAAAGTTTCTTGGAAAGTGAAATATTAATTAGTCTGATGGGGATCATAGTTGGTTTATCTAAGTTAAAAACAATCTTTGGATTTTTAAACTTATCAACTTTAATAAGAGTTTTTAAGATTTGTCTAATAGTAATTGCTTTGCCCCCTCCTAAATTAATAGGTTGAAATTTATCAATCTTTGTCATTGCTAAAATTAACCCTTCTGCTAAATCCTCAACATAAATGAAATCCTTAATATCTTTACCATCTCCCCAAACCTCCAGTGGATCATGCCTTTCTACAACTTTTCTAATTAAAGCTGGGATAACATGAGAAGTTTCCCATTCAAAATCATCAAATGGTCCAAAGATATTACCCGGTCTAACAACTACAGTCTGCATTGGATTTTTAATCTTATCTGCATACATTTGGCAAAGTTTTTCACTGAAATATTTCATCCAGGCAACTGGAAAATATTTTTCGTAAAACTCACCAGTTGTATCTGATTCTTTAACAGGATAATCAGTTAGTGGATAAACTGTATTAGAAGAAATTAATAAAAACCTTTTTACCCCTGAGGTATAAGCTGCATCAAGCATTTGAGTGTTCATCAAAACATTTGGAGTTACATGAACCAAAGGTGTTTTCTCTATAACTGCCGCACCGGAAGTATTAGCAGCGCACATAAAGACTAAGTCAACGTCTTTAACAACTTTTTTGCAGTCTGAGGCTTTTGTTAAATCAGCCTTGACAAATTCTATTCTTCGATCTTTAATTTGAGGATCTTTTTTATGAATAGTTGCCCTTATACGTGCTTTTGTTTCAAGAAGTTTTAAGAGTAAGTTTGTTCCAACAAATCCTGCACCGCCAGTTACCAGAACCCTTTTGCCATCAAAGAACTTATACACGTCGTCCTGTTTCATCTCTTAATGAAAGTATAGGGTTTTTAATAGGCCACCAGATTCTAAATTCTGGATCATCCCATTTGATGGTAAATTGGGTGGTTGGGTCATAGTAAGCAGACTGTTTGTAGTGATAAATATCATAATCTGATAAAACCAGATGTCCATTTCCATACATTGGCGGGATTAAGACTTGCCATCTATTTTTATCAGATAAAGTAAATCCTTCCCATTTTCCATAATCTTTTGACTTTGGATTATAATTTAAAACAACTAAATAGAATTTCCCAAATAAACATTGAACCAGTTTCCAGATTTTACTATCCCCATGTATTCCTTTAATTACACCCTTGGTTCCAGTTGAAATATCATCTTCTACAAACTTAAGGTTTAGTGTCTCTTTGGCGTATATGGTTCCTTTTAAATTTTTAGCAATTTCTTCAGAGTAAAATTTTTCATTGAATGTTTCGACGTATTCACCTCGGAAATCCTCGTATGGGTCAAGTTTAAAAAGGAGTACTCCCTCAAGTTTTGTTTTCTGTACTTTAATCATATCGATTTAGATGCAGTTATGAGGCAGCAAAGTAATTTTTTTTCTTTAAAAATTCCTTTTGATTGTTTATAAACCAATTCCAGGTTTCTTGCAAGCCATCAAGTAGGGAAGTGGTTGGATTATAATGGATTAGTTTTTTAGCCAAAGTTATATCCATAACTCGTTTTGGAAAACCTGATGGTTTGGTTTTATCGAAAACATAATTAAAGTCTAAGAATTGATGAAGAGTTTCGACAAGTTCTTTAATTGTGTAACCATGACCGCTGCCTAAGTTAACAAAACCTCCCTTAGTACCATGGTGCGATGCTAGTATTATCCCTTCTGCTACATCTTTGGAATAGGCAAAATCTCTTATTGCAGATCCATCCCCCCAGACAACTACTGGATCCTCTTTATGGTAGATGCGGTACATTAAAGTAGGGATAACCATGGCATTTTTAGGATCAAAGTTATCTCCTGGCCCATAAACATTGCAAGGTCTAACAACAGCAAAATTATTTAAATCATACTGAAGCCTGTAACTTTCAATCTGTTTTTCCGCCATTCTTTTTGCCCATCCAGGAAAAGAATCCATTGGCTCGCCTTCAGATTCCATATTTTCTTTAAAAACTTCGGCTGAGGGATAGGCTCCAATAGAGGAGGTATAGACGATCTTTCTAATACTATTTAGTCGAGCTGCCTCCAAAACATTAGTGTTCATCATCAAAAGAGGGACAAAAAAACTGGCAGGTTTTGATCTAGTCACCTCAACTGAACCTTTAATCCCTGCCAAATGAAAAAGGAAGTCAACGCCTTTGAGAGCTTTTTTACAAAATTCAAAACTAGTTAAATCACCATAGATATGAACTGCCTTTTTATTAATATTGATTTTATCTAAGGAGATTATTTTCACCTTTGCTTTGGATTTAATAAGTAACTCAACAACTTGTCTACCAATTAGTCCTGTTCCACCAGTCACAACGACCTTTTTACCCAAGAAAGAATTTAAAACAGTTTGTTTGATCACAGCTTCAGCGATTATACGACATAAATAAATTATGTGGAAGCCAGAGGCTTAAGTGTATAGCGGGTGGAACCATTCTTATTAATTGATGAGATATAAAAATTATCTGGATTGATTTTATTTAAAAGTGAATCGTTTTTATTTGAAAAACCAACATAAGTTTTATAAATCTTTTTAATAGAAGGATCGTTGATATTCTTAAAAAGATTGGTAAAAGTTTTGGGATTAGGATAAATTAAGAAATACTGGGGTAAGATTTTAGAAATATTCACATTTTCTTTGTTATAAGGATGGCGATCATAGTTGTCGCTATACAAATATCCGTGTAATTTTCCTATTGCAAATTTGAGGTAATCTTTTACCTGTGAACTACTCATTTCCTGAAATGACTGAAGGTTAGTTATCAAATCAACCTCTTCTAGACTAGCAAGTTTATCGAGGATATAATTTGGGAGTAATATAAAATCAAATCTATCTAAACGCTTTTTAATGAAATTTTTTGTAAATGTCTTATTGTCGTATAGATAGATTTTTTTATTCGGGCTATAAGTAGATAAAAAAGTCGCGCTAAACATCAACATCTCTGGCAGATCCAAAATTATATAAACAGCATTATTTAAAATACCACTTAAGGAGTGAACTAATCCTCCGTAACCACTGCCTATATCGATAATGATTTTTCTCTTTTTCCTTTTTTGCAAAATATTAATAATTCCTAAGTTATATAAATTTGATATACATTTTTGAAAACGGATAATATCATGATTAATTATTTTACCTTTGTATTTGACTCCATATTGTTTCGACGTCTTCTTCAATGTGACCTCACCTATCCAATATTTTTTTGGTACTTTCGAAATTAATAACTTATAACCAGTATTTTCTGCAAATTTTTCTGAATCTATATAAGGATAAGGTTGCCAGTAAGGTAAGATAGACTCACCAGTAATTGTCCAGGTATGCAACTTAATGTTTTTAAAATCCTCTGGACTAAGATTAAAAATATAACTTGATAGAGCTAGTCCCTCCTCCCAATACGCAGAAGGTTTAGCTTCTCTCCGAGAACTTAGAAAGTTTCTCTCTTGAATCATCTTTTTTATTTTTAATTTAAACTCTTGAATAGTTTTGCTAAACCTAATGAAGTTATTCATTCAACAACGAAATAGGAAGTTCTAGATGTGATTGGGTAACGCTTTAACTTAATATTGTTGAGTCCAAAAACCTCATCCAAAGCAGCAGTTTCTCCTGGTGAATCAGGGTCATTTAATTCATCAAAAGCTAGTACAGATCCTTTAACAAGTTTTGGCTTTATAGTCTGTAGGCATTTTTTGGTGGGTTCGTAAATATCAAAATCAAAATAGGCCAAGGCAATAATTGTC
Organism: uncultured Gammaproteobacteria bacterium; assembly: GCA_964405655.1. GTDB lineage: Bacteria > Patescibacteriota > Microgenomatia > Daviesbacterales > UBA10151 > CAYOOO01. The sequence continues at coordinate 18,169 of CAYOOO010000001.1, forward strand.
TGCGGATTTTTTATCAGATATTTTTTTGTTTCCACTGTTGCATCTCCTTTAATAACTTCAAATTTTTTAATATGCGAAAGGGGGTTGAAATTTTCATGACAAATTAAAATCTGCTCTAGATATTTTTCATAGTCTTTGGTAGTTGAAATATTACCCTTAGTCATCAAGTCCGACCTACCATCTTTTGGTGAAATTCTGGGAAATCCAGTAAAGGTATCAAATCCAATAATCTTTTTATGACGGTTAAATGGTTCGTAGAGTCCTCTTAGAGCTTCAAAAACGGCCATATTTTGACCCCATCTTGTTCCAAAATCCATTATTACTCCCTGAACATCAATTATTAATTTATAAATGTGATTCATAAATAAAATTCTGGCTAAGTCTTTAGAATTTAAAAAAAGTCCCAAATTTTGAAAAATTTGATTTTCAGGAATAGGAGAGTTATTAAATAGCTTAATGAATTTTTCTAGATTTGATACTTCCTCAATGCTGGAATAATTCTTAATACCTATTTTTTTCATGGTTAAAATCCAAGTTATTATATCAGATATTTTTTCTGATATAAGCTGGAATTGACTTGTTTCCCCCAAAGGCGATTCTCCAAGCCCAATATCTAATTCTGCCACCAATTAAGTCGTATTTATATTTTTTTGTTTTTGAGGGAATAATTCTAACAGGTTTTAAAAACTCCGCTTCTTTAATAGATTGAGATAGATCTAAGGGACTAGGAACAAAATTGTATTTATTTTCTAAAGCTTCCTTAAGAGTTTGGTATGTATATTGGTGCCATTCTCCTTTTTCAGAAATTCTGATTTGATCAATTGGGATAAGTTCTAATTTTAAGTAAAAAGTCTTATTTATCTTTTCAAGATCTTTTTTGGTCAGTTTAATTTTAAGTGACTGAAAATTTTCATTTAGATGATTAAGATTGCTGGTTTTAGGAATAGCCAAAACGCCTTGATGACTTATTAGCCAACTCAATATTATTTGGGCAAAAGTAGAGTTGTATTTTTTAGATAACTTGTTAAGTAAGGTAATTTGTTTCTTATCCATGCTTGTAAGTCTTCCTTGATCCAATGGACTATAGGCAATTACTGAGATCCCATTCTTTTGACAAAATGAGAGGAGTCCACTTTGTTCAATGGTTCTTTCAAAAAGATTATATTCTGTTTGTAAGGAAACAAGGCTTTTTCCAAGAATCTTTAAAGATTTGGACAATTCTTTTTTTGAAAGATTTCCTAATCCAATATTTTTGATTTTTCCCACTTTTTTCAGGTCTTGAAGTGCCTTTAAGGTTTCTTCTAAGGGAACTTTTGGATTAGGCCAATGTAGCTGATAAAGATCAATATAGTCGGTGTTTAAGCGTTTAAGACTTCCTTCACAAGCTTTAATAACTTGCTGATACGAACTGTGCTCTGGAGAGAACTTAGTAGCGATAAATACTTTATTCCTAAGTTCCTTGATTGCTTTGCCGACTATGTTTTCTGCAATTCCCTGACCATAGTTTTCAGCAGTATCGATTAATGAAAGTCCCATCTCGATACCTGACCGAATAACTTTAATTACATCTTTAGAGGATTTAATTTTGGAGAAATCATATCCAGTTCCCATACCTAGTGGTAGGATTTTCGTTTGACCAAGATTTCTATTTAGCATTTTTAAAAATAATTGCTTTTACAATACTTTCAACATCCAACCTGAGCCTCTTATGGAACCACTCTCTTGTACCATATTCTAAAAACTGTTTGTCTTTAGCAGCAATTTTGATAAGTTTTGTCCTACTATTTAATTCTGCTATTAAATCAGCAATCATACTTCCCAAGCCCCCAATAATGGAATTTTCTTCTAAGGTAACTATCTGTTCAGATTTTAATAAAACGTTTTCCAATAATTTCTTATTAAGCGGTTTTAGGCAAAAGATATCTACCACTCCAACTATTATGGATTTTTCTGCCAGGGTCTCTGCTACTTTTAAAGCTTGCTTAGTCATATAACCTGTTGAGATAAGGTTAATCTTTTTAAGAGGCTTAATTACTTTTAAACCTTGAGAAAGTTTATCACTAGATTTATAAACTGCAGGGAATAAACCCTTATCAAGTCTAATATAATTTGGTTTTTGATTTTGATAGGAAATTTTAGCACTAAACTTGGCTGATAAACTATCAGAGGGGTTAAAAATATTTATTTCAGGCAAGACTCTCATAATGGCAATGTCTTGGGTACCATGGTGAGTCGGACCATCAAATTCAAAAGAGAAACCACTACCTATACCAACAATTGTGACCGGTAACCTCATACTGCAAACAGAAAACTTAATCTGCTCAAAACATCGCATTGTTACATATGAGGCAATCCCGTAAGTAAAAACTTTTTTACCGCAACTGGCAAGTCCAGAAGCCACATCAATCATATTTTGTTCAGCTACCCCAATATTAATAAATTGTTTAGGCAGATCTTTCTTAAATTTTTGCAACCCCCATGCATCCATATCATCTGTTATAAAAATTAGATCTTCGTCTTTTTTAGCTAGATCATATATTTGATCAAAAAAGGCATCCCTGATATCAATTGTATCCGTTATCATGTTATTTCTAACTCCCTTCGGGCTTGTTCGTATTGTTCTTTATTGACTGCACCATGATGCCACTTGGCAACATTTTCCATAAAAGATACGCCCTTACCTTTGATAGTATTGGCAACTATCATAATGGGTTTTTTAGAGGATTTTGATTTTTCGTAAACTTCTAAAATTTGTTTTAAGTCATGACCATCAATCTCAAAGTATTCCCAACCAAAACTGGCTATTTTTTTAGAAAAATCTTTATAAACACCTTCATCTTCTAGAACATCTGTAACCATTAACCTATTTCTATCAATGACACAAATTAAATTATTTAAGTTATGTTCAGAGGCAAAAATAATTGCCTCCCAAACAGAGCCCTCAAAAATTTCTGCATCACCAATAATTTGAAAAACCCTATAATTTTGTTTGTTTAATTTTGCAGCTAAAGCCATCCCTGCTCCGACCCCAATTGAATGACCTAATGATCCAGTGTTAAAGTCAACTCCTGAAGTATTAGTATCTAACTGTCCCCCTAAACCGCCACTCTTTCCATAGGAATCATAAATTTTTTTAGAAATCATCTTCAAATCTAAAAAAATTGCGTAAAGGGCCAAACAGGCATGCCCTTTGCTTAAAATAAACCTGTCGCGATTTATCCACTTAGAATCCTTAGACTTAAAATTTAAAATTTTTCCGTAATAAAGAGCAACTAAAAGTTCAATGGATGAATAAGTTCCGCCCAGATGGCCTTTACCTGCTTTATAGACTGAGTCAAGTACCTGAAGTCTTATAGACCGAGCCTTTTCTTTTAGTTTATCAACGTTCATCTTAGTATGATAAATCTATAATTGGCTCGATAATTTTTTGTCTGTCGTCGGTGATTACTTCAATTAAGTAAGGTAAATTGTCTTTCATGACTTTTTTAATTTTTAAATCAGTATCCTGCCAACTTTCAATTAACTCATAATTTAACGAAAATGCTTGGGCGACATCTTTAAAGTTTAAGGTTTCAGCTCCGCTATTTTCATCTGAACCGATTCTCCTGCCATCAAAAAAAGTATCTTGCCAGTTTCTCATTGATACATAACCGCCGTTATTGATGACAAAAAGTTTGATATTTAAATTGTAGTAGGAGATAGTTTTAAGTTCTTGAATATTTAGTTCAATCGAGCCATCTCCAGTGACTGCTAAGACTTGACTTTCTTTACTGGCAATACTGGCACCAATTGCCAGAGGCACTGTCAATCCCATGGCAGCAAATGATCCTGAGGTAATTTCTCTTTGATTTTTCTCATAGTGGTAAACTTGACCCCCAACATAATAATTCGAACCTGCATCAGTTATAAAAATGTTTCTTTTAGTCGAGAGCTCATCCAGTCGGGACATAAAGTAATAAAGGTCCATTGGGGTTCTTTTCATTTCCGGTAGAAGAATTGGGTTGTTCTTTTTTAAACCCTGGCACCTTTTTAACCAATTTAGAGTATTTGGTTTTTTTGTTTTTTTAAGTTTCCTGAGTAATTGGTTTATAACAGTTTTAACATCAGCTCTGATAGGCAAGTCAATCTTTACCCCAGGTTTTAAAAGCTCTGCCTGTTCTATATCAACCATAACAATTTTGGCCTTAGGTGCAAACTCCTCAAACTTATAACCAACAAAAGGAATACTTAATCTGTTTCCAAGGGCGATAATCAAATCAGCTTGAGAAGTTATATTTTTACAGTAGCGTTGACCCTTAATTCCCCCAAGACCCATATTTTTAGGATGAGAAAAAGGTAGAATATCAAGTCCTAACCGAGAAAACATGACTGGAATATCCAAGATATTAATTAATGTTTTGAATTCTTTAATGGCTTGAGCATTTCTAATACCTTGGCCGACGACGACTAGTGGTCTTTTTGAAGTTTTAATTAGTCGAATTAGTTCGTCTAATTTTTCATCAAGTTGGGTAATTGGGATAAGTTCTTTAGCTGGAGAAAATTCAACCAACTTTAAAGGATTAACTTTGGCTGACTGAATGTCCATTGGGATATCAATCCAAACAGGACCCGGCCGACCACTAGTTGCCAAGTAATAAGCTTTCTCCAGATGATACCTGATTGAGTTTGGGTCAGTTATCATCTCAGCGTACTTGGTTATTGGTTTGACTATTGAAATTATATCAATTTCAGCATTCCCAAAAGTTCTTAGTCCTTCAATTCTGGCATTTCTGGAAGTGTGACTGGTCTGAACTTGTCCAGATAAAATTAATATGGGCGAGGAGTCTACCCAAGCTTCAACAAGTCCTGAAACAGCATTAGCAGCTCCTGGTCCACTTGTCACACACACAGCCCCCAAACTTTGCTTAAATCTGGCATAACTCTCAGCCATTAGGGTTGCAGCTGTTTCATGGCGGGCGCAGATAAAATTAAGTTTTGATTGACTAACAATACCGTCGTTAAGATACATCGCACCATTTCCTGTTAACACAAAGATATCTTCGACGCTTTTATCAACTAAAAATTGTGCGATATAGTCAGCAACTCTTATCATCTAAAATGGTCCCTTAAACTTATTTTCGTAACTATAAAATTCTTCATTTGATAAATCAGCTGGTTTAAGTTTTAACATCTTCTCAACTTCTCTAATAATAGTTTCAGCATTTGCATAAAATAAATTTTCTAATGGTCTACTACAAGGACAGGGCGCAGAGGCAAAACCAACTCTTAAAACAGGTGACTTAAGAGTTTTATAACAACTTTCCCAAATTCTGGTAGCTAGTTCAGCGCTGAAACCACAAAAAAGCCAGTCATAATCAGCAATCAAACATCTTTTAGTTTTTCCAACAGAGGTGATGATGGTTTTATCATCAAGAGGATATATTGTCCTTGGATCAATAATTTCCAAACTGACCCCCCTTCTTTCTAAAATCTCTGCTGCCTTAATAGCTTCGACTAACATGTAGGAGGTTGCTACAACAGTTACATCTCTACCCCTTTTTAAGATATTAGCTTTTCCAAAAGAAATCGGTTCTAAGTTTTGGGGGACAGAACCAACTACATCATAAAGCATTCGGTGTTCTAAAAAGACAACTGAATTATTATCCCTAATTGCTGAAATAAGTAATCCTTTGGCATCATAAGGAGTTGTGGGCATAACAACTTTTAGACCTGGGATATGTGCAAAAAAAGACTGCAAACTTTTACTGTGTTGATAAGTTTGGCCCCAGCCTTTACCTATGACCGCTCTAATTACTAAGGGCACTTTTAATTTACCATCTGAACCATAATGATAACTTGAGACCATATTTATAAGTTGGTTCATTGCCAAAAGCAGAAAATCTAGGCGGATATGAACATTTATTGGTCTTAATCCATTGATAGCTGCACCAAGTCCAAAACCCAAAAGAGCTTCCTCAGACAGCGGGGTGGAAAAGACTCTTTTTGGTCCAAACTCTTCCAAAAGTCCGACAGTTGAGCCAAATATTCTTTTATGATCAGCTACATCAATACCATAGATAAAAACAGACTTATCCAATCGCATCTCTGAAGCAATAGCTTCTTTGATCGCTTCTTTATAACTTATTAGTGAGTTTTTCTTCATTATTTAGTAGGTGAAAAGACATTTTCTATAACTTCCTTTTGGGAAGGAAAAGGATCTTTTTGAGCTTTGATTAAACTAGCAATAACTTTTTTGTCTATATTTTTTTGCAGTTGATTAATTTTTTCTTCCTCAATCCCTAATTTAAGAAGCTTTTTTCTTTGTAACTTAATTGGGTCAATCTTTAACCAACTCTCAAATTCTTTTCTATCTCTGTAACCGGCATTAAAATCCTCGTACACCCCAACATGTTCTAAATAACGGTAGTACTTTAAATGAAGAAAAACTGGCATGTTTTTATCTTTAATTGTTTTAAGCGCTTTTTTAGTCAGGTTGAAAATCACTTCTGGGTCTGTTGAACTACTTCTGAAAACTTGGCAGTTAAATTGCGAGATGATCTTATCAACTGATTTATAACCGTGTCTGAATTTTCCAGAAGTATGAACAGCTAAACCATTGTCCTCACAAACAAAAAGTACTGGCAGTTTAAATAAACAGGCCAAGTTTAAGCTTTCCCAAAAAACACCCTCATCGGTTGCCCCATCACCAAAAAAAACTGCCACCACACCACCACTGTTTACCCCCTTATCAGCAAGCTGTAAGTGAGCTGAGAAGCTCTGCTTATATCTATTGGCAAATGCTGAACCAACAGCCAGTGGAATAGTACTTCCTACAATTGCAGATACTCCCAATAAACCATTCTCTACTGAGATTAGATGCATAGATCCTCCTTTACCTTTCACTACACCTGTAACTTTGCCATACATCTCTGCAAAAAACTTATCTGTTTCCTGAGTTTTAGCAAGGTAAAGAGCATGGCTGCGATAAGTTCCATAAGCTTGGCCCTTTTTCCCAAGAGCCAGACAAACTCCAGCAGAAATGGTTTCCGAACCCATAGACATATGCATAGGAGTCTTCATTTCATCAGAGGAGTAGTTATCAACTATTACTTGTTCAGCTTTTCTGATAAGGTAAATAGTTTTAAAAAGTTCTAAATTAATCTTCTTTCTGTCCTCAGCCATTTCTTTTGTAGTAATCTCGCCAATAATTTAACATTGATTCCAAAGTTTCATCAAATTTAATAATAGGTTTCCAGTTGGTTGCTTTAATAAATTTCTCAACAGAGGGAATTTGTAAAGTCACATCTGAGGGTCTAAGCCTTTTGGGGTCAACCTGAACTTTGATACCCTTTGCAGTCGATTTTTGGATTAGCTTATTTAGCATCTCTCCAACAGTCATTGTCTCTGTACCCCCGATATTATAAACCTCGCCAGGTACACATTTGTCAACTAGTAACCAATAGGCTCTAACTGCATCTCTAACATCCATGAAAGTTCTAACACTTTTTAAGTTGCCGACTTTAACAATAGGTTTTTGCAAGCCTTTTTCGATAGCAGCAATTTGTTTTGCAAAGTTAGAGGGAGCAAACACCTCACCACGTCTTGGTCCCTCGTGAGTAAACATCCTGGTTCTGATTGTTTTTATTCCCCAAGACAGAAAATATTGGTAAGAGATCATGTCTTCCCCGACTTTAGAAACAGCATAGGGAGATGCGGGTCGAAATGGGTTATCCTCTTTAATAGGTATCTCATCTTTTTTAACTTGGCCATAGACCTCTGATGAGGAGCAGATATGAATGATAGGATTATACTTAGTTGAACCTTTCAGTATTTTAACAGCTTCTAAAAGGTTGCAGGTTCCAATAATATTTGACTCAAGGGTGGCAACTGGCGCTAAAAAACTGAAGTCAACATAAGATTGGGCAGCGAGGTGAAAGATCACATCAGGCTTTACTTCTTTCAAAATTTTCTGGATAGAAGAAGGATCTAGAAGATCGCCATACTCCAACTTAATCTTTGTTAATATTTGATATATATTATTTTTTGGGGATCTCCACCTAACTAAACCATAAATTTTGACTTGAGGATGTTTTTCTAAGATATAATCTGCTAGGTGACTGCCTACAAATCCAGTAATCCCAGTAATCAATACCTTTTTAATCATGAGCTCAGTTTGAGATTATATCAACAATGGATAAATTTGCAATTAAATCTTTTGCCGAGTCCAATTTAATTTCGGTCTGACAACACCTGGAAAAGGATTTGAATTTTTACCTCTGACAGAATTTCCCTCAAGTTTATCATGAACGTTAAAAATAACTGCTTCAGGAATTTCAATCTCTTTATCACTACTGTTTAAAAACCCACTAACTGAGATTCTAACAATAAACACGCCCTCTGACAAGAAATTGCCAGGAATCCAACAAGTACTTTTGAAAATGCCTTTGACTTTAGGTGCCTTAGATAAGTCTGGATTATTATCTTCTGGGGAGTTAAAAAGTAGAGTACCTTCTGTATTTCTTACTTGGATATTACAAGCAAAATATACTTTGGGTTTATTCACCCGATAAGCTACTTCTATGCCTAGAGGTTTTCTAATATCAAATGATTCTAAAACTTTTCGTTCCTCATTAATTACTTTGACAGTGATAATTCTTATGATGTCGTTTTTATACGATTTGGAAATGAAGCTTCTTTCCGGCAAAACTGTTTTATGTATTTCTAAATATTTAGAAATGGCAGTTTCAGGATCTCCAATTGTTGTTATTCGTCCGGATTGAAGCAATATTACTTTCTGACATAGGGCTGAAATAGCTGACAGGTTGTGTGATACAAACAAGACAGTTCTTCCTTGCTTACTAACGTCCCTCATTTTTCCTAAACTTTTCTTTTGAAATGCCGTGTCGCCAACTGATAGAACTTCATCAACAATTAAAATATCCGGATTTAGATGAGCTGCAACAGCAAACCCTAATCTTGTTTGCATGCCCGAAGAATAAAATTTAATCGGTGTGTCAAGAAATTTTTCTACTCCTGCAAATTCAACGATACTGTCCATTTTTTTAGAAATTTCTTTATGGGTCATACCTAAAATTGAACCATTTAAATAAATATTTTCTCTACCCGTTAATTCTGGATGAAAGCCTGTTCCTACTTCCAAAAGTGAAGAGGTTCTGCCGCGTAGAATAACCTCTCCTTTAGAAGGATAAGTTATTCTTGAGAGAATCTTTAAAAGAGTAGATTTACCAGCCCCATTAGGTCCAATTATTCCAATAACCTCTCCGGAAAATATTTCCAAGTTAATATTTCTTAAAGCCCAAAATTCTTTTTTATTTGGGAACATGAGATTGTTTATTGATTGATAGGGATTACTAAAGAAACGAGTTAGTAAGTCTCTTAGGGTTGCATGTTTGCTCTCACTTTTTCCAATCTGGTATTTTTTAGATAGATTTTTTATTTCAATTATGGGGACCATAACATAAATTATCGCGTAAAGAGAATATTAACGACTGTCCGATCTCCTTTTTGTCTTCTTAAATTTGAGTGATTAGTTTGAAAGTTTATTTTATGGTTCGTATTAAAGCCAGATGATTTCATAAGCTTTTCTATTTGCATTCGATTTTTCCCAATGTTTGTAATCTCAATCATGACACTTTTTAATTTTTTATTTGATAAAGTTTTTAATCCGCCCTTAAGAACTTTGAGCTCTGATCCGTCAATATCAATTTTTAAATGATTCGGAAACGGAAGACTGCTTGTCTTAAGCAGATCGTCAATTTTAACAACATAGATTCCGTGTTTGAATTTAGGATCAAAACTTTCGCCAAAATTGTCTATGGCAGTTCCTACGGTATGTCCGGCGGAACCAGCCTCCAAAGATGACAGATAAATTACCTCGAAGGCTGTTTTATCAAACAAGCCAATATTATAAGCAAAAATAGAATCTGCAAATCTGTTTACTTCAATATTTTTGCACAGTTTGTAAAAGTTATGATAAACAGGTTCGATGGCAACTACTTTGATTTTATTGCCATGAAAAGATCTGGCATATAAAGAATAAACCCCTATGTTTGCACCAATATCATAAAGAGTATCTGTTTTTTTAATAACTTTTCTGATCCATTCTAATGTCTCTGGTTCTTTTTGAAAATAAGAGACATATCTTTTTCTTTCCTGTTCAGACTCTACATCTAGTTTAACAGTAGAGTAAGCATCCTGTAATCTTTTGATGCTTCTGAGTAGCTCAAATTTAAAACCATATCTTGTTCGAACAATTCTAAAGCCAAAACTATTCATTTCAATTTACGCTAAATCAGAAAAATATCTTTCAGTCAATTTAAAAAAATATATACCAACAAGCAGTAAAAAAATAGATGATAAGAAAGAAAGTCCCAGTGAACCCCAATTTGGATCATTGACTCCTTGTAAAACTTTTCTCATTGATTCAATAGAGCCTGTCAGAGGATTGAGTGAGTAGACAAATCTTAAAGAATTCCTTATTAAACTAGCCGGGTATATAACAGGAGTTAGAAACATTAACAGTTGAATAAAAAAAGGTAGCATGTAACCGATGTCTCTATATTTGATATTTATTGAAGAAAGAAAAAAACCCAAGCCTGTTGCTGAAGTTAATGTAATTAAGAGAGTCAACGGGAAAATTATAATAAAAAGAGGAGACGGAAAATACCCTGCAAGAAAAAAGACTATTAGCAAGATAATAAAATTAACAAAGAAATCAATTAAATTAGATAAGGTAGCTGAAACTGGTAATACCTCTCTCGGAAAATAAACCTTTCTTAATAGTCCTGCGTTACTGACAAGAGAATTGCTTGATCTGGAAAGTGCGCTAGAAAAAAAATTCCAGTAGACGATCCCTGTTAAAACAAATAACTCGTAAGGAAGATTATCGGATGGGATATTGGCTAACTTACCAAAAAAATTAGAAAAAATTAACATTGTTGCAAGGGGTTGAAAGACGACCCATAAAACTCCCAAGAAAGTCTGCTTATAACGGACTTTAATATCTCTCCAAGTAAAAATGTAAAACAGCTCGCGATACCTCCAAAGCTCTTTTAGATCAAATAGCTTCCATTTGACTTCTGGTTTAATAACGAGTTCCTGCTGATTCATAAATTTAGCAGATTATATATCAAAATTAGAAAAGGGGAGAATAGTTGTCTAATTTAGTGACTGTCGTTAACTAGCTTTTTAACAAAATATTCAGGAGGTAAGAGGTTGTCAGGGTCTAGGCAAGCCATAATCCGTCTGCAAATAGCGTTAGAGATAGTAGGTTGCCAGCGTGCATAAATTTGTGCATCAACGATACCTTCATGATTCTTAGAAACATTCACTACATCAACAGCCTCTCCATCAAAAGTAAAACCAACACCATTTATCCAAAGGTGTCTGTATCTGTTGGGAAAATCTGAGGCAACCATTCTCTCCCATGGAGTTAAAAAGGCCGTTTCAACAGGTTTGGTTTTTCTCGGTAAGGTTGTTGCTGTCATATCATCGGCTAGATGAATAACTTGATCTGTAATTAGTCTTTGACTAAGAACTATTGCACCAGCAGAGGTTCTTCTGATAAATCTTTTAAAACTAGGATGTCCTGTCTCTGAACCTGCAGCTACCATTCTATCAACTAGCTCGGCATTAACTCCTTGTGTTGCCAAGATCTCGCTAAGTTGGGCATAGGCTTCATCCGAATATGGATCATAACCTGGGTGCTGTCTGGCGTAGTCTCTTCTCATCAGTTCATACCTTTTACTGGCGTCGTGGACTAAGGAACTTTCAACAACATTATCTAGTTCACTTTCATCGATAAACCCCTCATGATTTAAAGACTTGGCAATAGCCAAAGAGCAAAAGCCAGTTGAAACAACATGTTCACCAATATTGGTATAACCACCTCTTATCTCATCGTATCCCTTTTGGGTTCTTTGATTATAAGGGTCCCACATATTAGGAGACCTGCCATCTTTACTTGGATAAATACCCCCCAATCTTATAAGCTCCATTGCTTCGGGATACTCTGAGTCAAAAAACTCTAGCTGAGAAAAGGGATCAAAACGTTTATTACCTCTCCAGATTGTCCTGATGCTCAATGCGGGCATGACTACGCTTTCGGGTAAAGAGACGATATTAACCTCTACCATATATATAGCGGTATTTTATAGGTTAGATAAGTTTTGTCAACCCCGCTAAGCGGGGGTCAATATATTAGTGGCTTGTTTAAAAACATATACAAAATATAATGATATTTAAGATTTGAAATGGTCTTTAAAAAAGTTACTCTTATTCATCTTCTTCTAACAGTAACCTTTCTTAAGGAAGTAGTTTTTTCAGCAACCGTACCTCTTTGGCATACCCCTGACGAACAAGCCCACTTTGCCCAAGTAGCATATTTTGCAGAATTTAATAAAATGCCCAAAGGGCCAAAAGACCTTAATAAGGAAATCCATCTATCTGAGCAACTTTTAGGAACTGATAGAGATGAGAGGGGTAACAATAAATTTACTTTTCATCCTGAGTATAGAATAGAATACACCAAAGATTTTACCGGAAAGTATGAAGAAGAAATCAAAAGTATTCCTCAAAGTTATAGACAGCAACTTGTTAAACAGGAAGCAGCAAACTACCCACCTTTTTACTATATATTAGCTGCGATACCATACAAGATTTTTTATGATAGCGACTTAATAACAAGGGTTTTTCTAGTTAGATTATTATCAATTGTTTTGGCTGTTTGGATGGTTTATCTAACTTGGCTTATCTCTAAGGTAATTTTCCCCAGTAGCAAATTACTCCAAATTACTCTGCCAATTTTGGTTTCTTTCCAACCTATGCTTTCCTTTGTTTTTGCAGGTGTTACAAGTGACAATCTGCTAAATTTTCTATTCACAGGGATAATTTATCAGAGCCTTTTGATTATCAAGGACGGGTTCAATCGCCGGGTTGTAATTTTGGTTAGTCTCATAATCTTACTTTTGGTTTTAACGAAACCGCAATTTGTTTTAGCCTTTCCAATAGTTGGAGTTGCAATTTTTCTATATCTTCTATCAAAACACAATCTTAAATGGATAATTAGCTTTCTGCTAATATCGGTTTTTTCTATCTTTATATCAATATTATTTGCCCAATTTATACTCAGACCAGTTTTTTCTTATTTGGAAGCCTATATTTATCCTCAAAGCTTCTACCGAAGCGATCCAATTTTTAACAAAGACTTATTTAGATTTATCAAAGAGACTCTTTTACACACCATAAAAGAAGTAATTCCTTGGTATTGGGGAGTATTTGATTGGTTAGGAGTAGCCTTACCAAGAGATGTTAACAGAGTAATTAATCGAATTATGGTGCTGGCTGCTATAGGTGTTTTTATAAAACTGATTTTGTTAATAAAGAAACGATCAAAAGAAGATTTGTATTTTATCTTCATGATTTTAACTACACTAATTTATTTTGCCGGAATAACTTACTATAATTACCTGTTTTATTTAGACCATGGATTTCCTTTTGGAATTCAAGGCAGATATTATTTCCCAACAGTAGTATCACATATGAGCCTGCTTTTAATCGGTTTGTTGTTTTTTATTCCCAGTAGATTTACTAAACTAAAAGAGGGATTTGTCAAATTACTAACTTTCTTGATGGTAGTTTTGAATTTTATCGGGCTTTGGATAATCTCTAAAACTTATTTTGACTTGGGTAATTTCAATAATTTCATTATTCAGGTTAGTCAATATAAACCATGGTTTTTCAAAGGAGGCTTGTATATTTTTTGGATCTTTTGCTATATTGTCAGTTTAACTATTTTTCTATTAAGTTACCTTAAAATATCTAGAGAAAAAAGTCGAGGATGATAAAAAAAATAATTCAGTATTTAATGGAAAAGCCAATTTTTTATAAATTGGTCCAAGAAAAGCTAGCCGGAGGCGGTCATTCGATAATTAAAAATTTCCTTAAAAAAAGAATTCCTAAAAGTGCCAAAAAAATTTTAGACCAGGGTAGCGGTACAGGTGACTATGCGCTGCTTTTTGGACAAAGATATACTGGTATAGATGTAAACCCAGACTACATTGAGTATTCCAGAAGAAATTTTCCAGGTAATTTTATGGTTGGAACTGCTACAAAAATGCCTATTAAAGATGGCATTTTTGATATAGTATTTGCAGTCGGATTACACCATCATCTATCTGATAATGATGCTAAAAAAGCTATCCTGGAATCACTTCGTGTCGTCAAAAAAAATGGACAAGTAATTATAATTGATGCTATGTTACCTAAGAATTCATTTAATTTAATTGGCTTTATCTTAAGAAAGTTAGATAGAGGGGGTTATGTACGTAAGTTTTCTAAAACCTTAGAACTGATCCCCAGCAGTTTTAAATATAACCATAAAATACTATCAAGTTTCCCTTTTGATTATATTGTAATAACTATACAAAAAGATTAATTTTCCATAATAGTAATAGCACAATCTTCTCCAATTGTACCGTTTCTGTATGGAGTAATCTAAAAGCCTAGTCGGTAAATCTGTATTTTATTATTGCCCAAAGAATAAGTGCACCATCTCTTAGTAATTTAATTTTTTTCCCTTCAGTCGGAGATCGGGATTTATAAGTGATTGGGATTTCTAAGGGGTAAATTCTTTTTTTGACAAATTTAGCAACTAATTCCCAGTCAACGTCAAAGTGGTTCGATTTTAGGTTGATCTTGTTTAAACAGTCTCTCCTAAAAACTTTGTACATTGATCCAGGATCAGTCAGCCTTACTCCATATAGCAAATTCACCAAGTTGCAATACAATACGCCTCCAATGTTCAGAGAATAGGCGTAGAATTCCGCCGCCAAGAATTTGCGGTATTTCCAAGTACTAGTATTTAGATGTCGAGATCCAATGACAAAATCAGCTTGCTTGGTAACAATCGGCTCTAATAAGTCTGGATATTCAGAAATTTCATATTCCAAGTCTGCATCTTGAAATAGGATTATGTCTCCGGTAGCTTTCTTTAATCCCCTTCGGATAGCTGCTCCTTTGCCGGAATTTTTAACTTGTCTCAGATAGAAAAAGTTTATTTTTTTGGCTAACTTTTCTAAAATTTGGCTTGTGCCATCATTTGAGGCATCATCTATAATTATAATCTCTTTCTTGAAACCCTTTAGTTTTATTGAATTGACTTCGGAGATGACTTTTTTAATAGTACTTGCCTCATTAAAAACTGGAATAAGAATGGATAATTTATGCATAATATAAAAGTATTATATAACTGCTTGATGGTGGTAATATCATACCAATATGATCGCAAAGTTAACCCACTCTAAATCGCTCTATTTAGTTCTCTTTGCAATCTTCTTTCTTTTCTATCTATCCATAACTGGTGGAAATTTTTGGGAGTCAGATAGTAGAGCGGTTTATGAGGCTACAAAGAGCATAGTTGACAGACTTGATTTCTCAACTCCCTGCTTTGGGACTACTCAAGCAGCTGACGGAAACTGTTATAGCCAATATGGACTGTTCATGTCCATTGCAATAATCCCGTTTTATTTAGTTGAAAAGTTTTTTAGAGAAGTTTTGGTAAGTAGCTATTTTTTTCCCGGCTTTTTCTCCTCGCTGACAAATGTTTTTATTACTTCACTTTTATTGTTACTGGTCTTCAATTATCTAAGAAGGTTTAACTTTACATTTATGGAGTCTTTTTTTGGGATAGTCTTATTGGGCTTGGCCACTTACCTACCAGCTTACACAAAAACGCTTTTTGCTGAACCTTTAATTACACTACTTATTCTCTTAGCATTTTATTTACTATTATTTTCTAAAAGAGAATCTAAAACTTTTTTCCTAGCTGGGCTTATTTTTGGTTTAGCAGTTCTTACAAAAATCGCAGTAGTAATATTTTCTCCCTGCATACTATTTATTTTTCTATTTAAAAAATATTCTTTAAAAAACCTTCTAGTCTTCTCTTTGGCTTTTGGTGTTTGTATAATAATTTTCTTTGGTTATAACTTTGCCAGATTTGGAGATATTCTTGATACCGGTTATAGAGGGATAAAACTAGATAATCCAATTTTGTATGGTTTATATTTGCATATATTCTCAACGGGAAAAAGTTTATTTCTTTACCAGCCAATAATTTTATTCGCTTTTTTTGGTTTTAAGAACTTTTATAAAAGTGGTAAGAATATTTTTCTTTTATTTGCGATGATGACTGCTATAAACTTTTTATTTTACTCCATTTATATGCACCCAACTGGAGATTTAGCTTGGGGCAGTAGATATCTTTATCCAACGCTACCATTTTTCATTTTTTCACTTATGTTTTTTCTTAAGCATAATCGTAACTATATTATCAAAAGAATTTTTATAGTTGTTTTGATAGTTTCAGTGATGATTCAACTATCATCTGCATATTTAAGTTATCATCGTTACTATGCATACTTAAACGGAAAAATTGGCGCTGATTACTTAACGGTTGCATATAACCAGCCAGAGAACTCACCTTTATGGGGTCAATGGAAAATGATTTTTAGGATAGGATATAAAGATAATGAGAAGGCTTATTGGGATGAAGCTTTTCAGGAGTCTCTTCATACCGGTCTTTCTACTAGTTATTTGGTTGCCCCTACCGATATGTTTTTCATTAGATCAAAGAGAGAAATCATAATTTTTATACTTATTTTAATAATAATCGCTGTTTTGATAAGAAAGTTAGTAAGCAAAGAATGGAATTACTCAAAATAAACAGAGACAATTATTGACAATTTGGTCATGCTAATGTTCAAGCTCGAAAAGTTTCATACTGCCTCTTTGAAAAAGAAGCTTTCCTTTATTGAATTTTTCAGGTGTTATCACATAATTTTTACAGTGATAGGCAAGACTGACGTTGTCGTTATACGCGGGTAATTCGCCTGCTTCACTATAGAAAATCGCTGCTTCGGTAGGCATATCGTATGCCCAAAGACATTTCTTCCCCGGTAGGTTTTTGTAATAAAGTGAAACTGGTTTGGTATTCCAATGGTAAGGAATGATACTAGGAAACCTAATATAGAAAAAAAGAAGCCCTAATAATAAAACAGCACTTAAAATAAATGCTTTGTAGCTTAAAAACCGATCAATCTTTTTGAAATTAACATTCAGAATCATAAGCGATACTAAAGTAATAATCAGACCGTAGGTTAGCGCCCACCTATTTAAACTTTTGAGAAAAAAAGGTAAAGAACCGATAAAGATGATCAATGCTAGGTTAGTTGTCCTATCACCTCTTTCTTTCAAATAGTCTCGTGAGGATAAGTAAATATAGTATGTTAAAGGAGGAATTAGGGGTAAGACATACCACCAGATCTTATTAGTTGGAATAGAAAAGGCAATTAACCCTCCTAAAACATAGATTAAGAGAGTACCTTTTTGCCAATTTAGTCTTTTTTTAATTAAATCGTACAACATTAAAGCCAGAAAAAGAGTCCAGCCAGGTCTTAAGCTTTCCCACCACCATCTGATATACCAGTAAGCTGGAGCAATTGTGTGTATATAAATAATGGAAGCAGAGTAAATAGCAAAACCGGAAAAGGTTTCAAAAACATCCTTAACTCCAAATCTGTAGATTAAATATCCTAACCAGGGTAAAAGTAAAATACTGGCAAAGCCAATAAACCTCAAAAGCTCTTTTAAAGCAAGCTTTTTAATTAAAAGAAGAAAAAATAATGGAAAAATAAAAATGACTGTTGGCTGACCTTTGCTTAAAACTGCTAATGAAAAACTTATCCCAGATAAAACTAAAAGGGTTTCGTTTCTTGATTCAATATATTTAATTATCATAATCAGACTAGCAAACAAGAAAAGGGTGATCCCAGTATCCATTTGAGCATACTGAGATGATAACCATAAATCGGCTGACGTAACTAAACTTAAAAAGCCGACAAAAAAAGCTGGAGCAGAAAATCTTCTTCCCTCCTGTCTTAGGAACATAAAGAATAGAAGCAGGATAGATATCCCAAAAAGAAACGATGGTAGACGATAAGCCCATTCGTTGGAACCAAAAAGAGTGATACTGCCAATCATCGTTAAGTAAACAAAAAATGGTCTTTCTAAATGATAGTAAAGATGGTAAGAAGGATCCCCTCTAAGGGGTACTCTTAAATGTTCAACTCTATCAAAACTACTTCCGGTTAAGGGTACAAAATAACTTCCATATTCTTTCATTCTCTTAGCATTTTCAGCCCGATGAGCCTCGTCAAAATCATAAAAGGGAACATTTCTCATAGTTAGGACAGATTGAAAAATAAACAATGTTAAAAATAATAATGTTATTAAGGAGGGAAGGAGGACAGAAAAATTACTCTCTTCCCTTGTCTCAGCAAATTTTGGGGAAAGATAAAAGATATAACTATCATCAAAGAACTTTCTTTCTCCGATCTTTTCAAAATCTAATTTCCTATAAAATCTATTAGATAACAGGTTTGCAGCTTTGGTACCTACTAAAAATTGGCCGATTTGACTTTTAATCAACACCTGCTCTAATTGTTTTATCAACCTAGACCCTAACCCCCTACCTTGATAGCCAGGTTGGATAGCAATATATTTGAGGTCAGTTTTAATTCTAAATTTGTGACCAATTGATGTAATTAACCACCTAATTAAAAGAAGTACCAATAATGGCTGACGTAAGGACTGGATGAAAATGTTACGGATTGTTTGGAAAGGAAGCTTTAAAACCACATTTCTTGTAAACTTTCCACCATCCTTTGCAGCAACCAAAAAACCAATAACTTGCTCATCCTGTTTAAGTAAAAGAAAAATGTTATTAGGGTCTTTAGCCATGGTATCATAGGCAGATCTTAAAAAGTTTTTACCAAAATTATTGATAAAAGATTCTGGAAGTACTTCTAAATGTAAATTAACAATCTGATTAAGTTCTTGAGGGTTGAGGTTGTGGACTTTTCGAGGCTTCATAATTTTTTAGATGCTCTTTTTTGATAACTAATTTATACCATAAAATCAGTAGTCCAAATACCACCTTAGAAACCCGTTTTATATTAAAGAATTGTGACTTCCCGCTAGTTCTCCAATAATGATTAACAGGTACTTCTTGGAATTTAAATCCGAAATCAGAAATCTTTTTAATCATCTCTGCACAGATTAAACCAGAATCCGATTCAAGTACTACTTTATCAAAAATTGTTTTTCTCATCAGTCGAAAATCGCAATCTGTATCTCGAATTGGGACATTGAATAAAATCTTTACAAAATAATGATAAATCCGCCCTAAAATTTTTCTAAACCACGGGTCTGATCTTCTTATCTTGTACCCATTTACAATATCTGTTCCTTCCTTTTTGTTTTCAACTAACAAATACAAATCCCTCGGATCATATTGGGCGTCTCCATCAGTGTAAAATATCCAGTCCATTTTCGAGTTTAAAATACCACTTTTAATTGCTCCGCCATAACCACGATTATACTGGTGGGTAATAATACTTAATTTAGGAAAGGAGGTTTTTAGAACTCTTAAGATCTCTTTGGACTTTTCGTCACTACCGTCATCAATGATTAATATTTCGTAGTCAGAAGAAACCTTTTTTAGAACTGAGTCCAAGGCCGCTACTAAACTGCCGATTGTTCCCCAATCATTTAAAAAAGGAAAAAAGCCTGAAATTGTAGGCTTTCCAGTTTTTTTCAT
Organism: uncultured Gammaproteobacteria bacterium; assembly: GCA_964405655.1. Lineage (GTDB taxonomy): Bacteria > Patescibacteriota > Microgenomatia > Daviesbacterales > UBA10151 > CAYOOO01. The sequence goes on from CAYOOO010000001.1 coordinate 37,823, forward strand.
ATCTGATAGATTGTAACATATAGCAAAGCTTGGTTTATGAATAAAAATCTCCTTGCTAGGAAAGAAATTTTACTACTCATCCCCCTTATCGCAATTGGCTTTTTCTTAAGGTTTTATAATCTTTCAAACCTTTTTTACTATGGTATTGACGAAGAGCTGATGAATCTGAATCAAAAGAGGATCATCCTTGGGCAACACTTTCCCTTGATTGGATCTTTTTCTCCTCTTGGAAACTTCCTTGGCCCCTATTTCTATTATCTAGGATCAATTTTTCTGTTTTTATCAAATCTTA
>CAYOOO010000001.1:38214-73949 GCA_964405655.1 uncultured Gammaproteobacteria bacterium
ATATCATCTCTACCCATCCTAGTCTTTGATTTAAGACATGATTTTTTAAATACCAAAGCTTTTATTTCCTACTTTACTAAAAACAAACAAGATCAAAGGAATTTTTCAGATAGGGAATCATTAGGAAAAAATAAACTAGAACAAGGCATTATTGGTGCGACTCTTCCTTTTTTAACTTATTCAAGAATTTTATTCATGAATTCTGATCCAAATATTGCCGAGCAACACACTTACTGCAAGGCGTATATTATTAGTAGAAACAATCAACAGGGTAAACTACTTCCTATTATAACAGGCTTGTTGCTTGTTTTATTTGTCTTTATTTCTTGGAAAAAAATAAGGTCTAAAGAAAACTTAGGTTTTAAACTTGTCTTATCTTACTATTTGATTTTCCAATCAGGAATCCTAATTTATGCCTTTGTATTCGGTGGTGATGTCTTTGAGCATTATCTGTCTACGCTAATGCCATATCTGATGATTATCTCAGCGATTATAGTTGCTACTTTATATGATCTAAGGTACAGATTTGTCTCTTTATCTTTAATAGTCTTATTTGTCTTAGTAAATTTAAAAATATATTTATCATCAAATAATGGGCTATCTTTTAACAACAAACTTCAGGCAGCAAGATATGCTTTAGAAAAAGTTGGGTCAAAAGAATATTCATTAGATTCAATTAGCAGCTGTTATAAATGGGATGGATACTTTTATCCCTTTGTCTATCTTGGTAAACATCCTGTAAAAAGTTATCAAGACCCTAACTATTCATGGTTATATAATTATCAACCAGCAGAGGTTCACCCAGATAGGGTAGTAGTGATGGTAGCTAAAGGTAGATTTGAAGATAAGAAATTTAATGAGACATATAAAAGATATGCTAAATGGGTAATAGATAGAAAAACCTTTGGTGATTTAGAAGTATTAATACTAGATAATAGTAAAGGAGATTTTTAACTAATGAGTAAAGATGTTTTTAATATGTATCAAAAGTATTGGAAATCTAAAGAGGGTTTAGAAGATTTTGAAGATTATGAAAGAAATGACATTTTAAGAAAACTTTTTACAAGGGGAGAAAGCGTTATTGATATAGCTTCGGGTGAAGGTGCAGTTTCGCAGTTTCTACAATCTTTGGGTTGCGATGTTGTTGCTTTTGATATCTCTAAAGAGGCTTTAAAAAAAGCAGCTCAAAGAGGAGTAAAAACTGTTTTAGGTAATGTAGAACAAAGGTTTCCTTTTAAAGATGCACAGTTTGACTCTGCTTTTTGGGGCGATAATGTTGAGCATCTATTTTTACCCCAAAAAACTTTGAAAGAAATAAATAGAATATTAAAACCAGGAGGAAAGCTAATTATCTCTTGTCCAAACATGGGCTACTGGAGATATAGACTAACCTTTCTTTTTACAGGTATGATTCCTAACTCTGAATGGCATAGTCAAATCCCTTGGGAATGGGAACATATTAGATTTTTTAATAAAAGGATAATGGAGGAATTTTTAAAATCAGAAGGTTTTTCGATGAAAATTTTTTTTGGTATAAGTAGGAGACGACTAGACCAACCACTAAAATCTTTTTTCCCTTCTCTATTTGGAATGATAATGGTTATAGAAGCAGTTAAAAATGATTAAAAAGATAAAAAATTTCCTTTTCTCTTCTACTTCAAAAGATTCGTTGACCCTACTCATAGGTAATGTCATTACCCTTTCTTTAAACACGATATTACTGATTATCCTGACCAGAAATTTATCCATTTCAGATTTTGGTTTAATTATTACTGGTTTAAGTTTTATCCAACTGATGTCCGATGGTTTTGAGTTTGGTATCAATTCGGCAATTTTAAATTTTGTACCCGCTGCCTCCTCTTGGGAAAAGGGTGTTTTTTTGAAATCATCTTTTATACTCAAATTACTCATAAGTTTGGTTCTATTTTTTGCAATCCTGCTATTTGCTAAACCAATATCAATACTAATATTTAACAATCCTAAAATATTACCAATCATCCAAATCTCATCTCTGTCGGTATTTTTAATGATTTTATTCTTTTGGGGTATTTCTTTTCTCCAAGCAGAAAGAAGATTTAAGTTTGCTGCCACAGTTAACTCTTCTCTTAACTTCTTTAGATTGATACTAATTTTAATTTTGCTTTTATTAAATGTCTTCAATTTAATCAGTGTCTATCTGTCTCTAACGCTAGCATTAGCCTTATCTGTTCTTCTAATACTCTTTAAACTTAAAGTTAGTCTTCTACTATTTAAAACTCCATACACTAAATATATTCAGATTATAAAGTTTGGATTACCTATAGGTATAGGTTTTGGGTTGGCTGCTATTTATACTCGACTTGATCAAATTTTTATACTAAACTTGACAGGAGAGAGGGAGGCAGGTATTTATGGTTTAGCTCAAAGATTGACCTTGTTTTTCATTTTAGCGGCTACATCATTTGGAGGGGCATTTGTACCAAGATTTACATCCATAGAAGGTAATCGTTTCCTAAGCTATTTTAAGAAAACTTTATTAGCTTCACTGGCCTTAGCAATAATAACTTTAGGTTTTATACCGATTTCGCAGATTTTTATTCCTTTAATTTTTGGTTCCAGATTTGAAAATTCCATAGCACCATTCCAAATTCTGACAGTAGGAATCGCTTTTTTCATCTTATTTATGCCATTTTACAGTGCGATTATTTATAGGTTTAAGAAACCCTTCTTTGCTACGGTTATTTCTTTAGTATCTGTTTTAGTTATTTTTTTACTCTTAAATATTGTAGTGCCACTGTATAAAAGTATTGGTGCGGCTATCGTTATGAGTTCTGTCTATGGTTTGCAACTATTAGCTGCAATAATTTATTTCTTTATCAATTACAAAAAAATGTTATTTAAATGATTCCATTTAAAGAAAACTGGTCGATTAAAAGAATAGATCTGGTTTTGCTTTTCGTCCTAATAATTATTTCTACTTCCATTTATACATTCGTGGGTTTTATGAAACATAATCAATTTCAAACTTTTGGTTGGGACACTTCTGTTTTTATTCAACAGCTTTATTTTATTAGCAATTTCAAGCCACCATACAGCTTGCTTCATCAAATGAATGGGCTGGGTGATCATTTTCAAGTCTTTTTTCTAATGCTAGGAGGCCCCCTTTATTGGATTTTTCCTCATCAAATCACACTCTTTTTTCTACAAGCTTTTATTGCTAGTTTATCAGCTTTGCCACTATATCTTCTCACAAAATATCTTTTGTCCGAAACAAAATTAGAAGAAAGATTAATAATTATATTAAGCTTAGCTCTTTCAATTTTGTATCTTTTTTCTGTTTCTTTCCAGGCGATGATGACTGATGAGTTTCATAATGAACCTCTAGTGACATTACCAACAATTTTTATGATCTATTTTCTTATTACCAAAAATCAGCTAGGTTATTGGATTTCGTTTGGACTATTTCTTTTGACTAAAGAGACCTTTTCGCTTCTTTCCATACCCTTAGGTATCTATATTCTCATGCTAACAAAAGAGTATAAAAAAGCAATTCTAACAATGATAATAGGTAGTCTAACCTTCTATTTGTTGATTTTTCAGCTTATGCCTTATTTGTCAAACTCTCAAAATTATTACCATTTTAGGAAAGGAAATAGCCCTAGCTACATTATTAATAAATTAATAAACGATCCGGTATTGCTAATTACAGATTTTATAAATAATCCCAAAAAGGTTCAAACTATTGGTAGTTCTCTAATTTCATTTGGCTTTCTACCACTACTCTCTCCGACAAATTTAGTCATGCCAATATCGAGTCTGGCTATTAGATTTTATGACGATTCGTCAGAGCGGCTCTATGAATTTAATAATCACTATTCTGCTCCCTATATATCGTTTCTAGCCATAGCTGCCTGTTTTGGTTTGTTTAATTTGGTTAAGTTTTTAGAAAACAAAAAAATTAATGTTAATAAATCTTGGATATTATTCTTGGGAGTATTGGTTTCTTTTTCTCTTTTCCAAGACATTTATTTCCATGCCCCTTTAAATTCTTTAGCTAAGAGAAATTTTTATGAAATTCTACCTTGGCAATCAAATGCCCATGAACTGATAAAACAGGTTCCTCAGGTTACTCCTGTTGCTTCCCAAAACTCATTACTTCCTCATCTTTCTCAAAGAGATGAATTTTATCTTTTGCCTAATATTGGAAATGCCAATTATATTGCAGTTGATCTTTCAGATGGACCAAATAAATTCGCACCTGTTCATAAAGAAGAAATCTCAAAACTCATTAATCAATTAATTGATAAAGAAAAATTTAGTGTGATCTGGAGAAAAGGAGAGGCAATTTTACTTAAAAGAAACTAATTGTATTTACCGCTTATTTGATTAAGGCGTATTTTCAGCAAGTCTTTTAAAGAATTTAGTATATCTTGCGGAAATTTGACTTTTGTTTTGGGGTCATTAATCCAAGTTATGGGTATTTCTTTGATCTTATAACCTCTTTTTGCAGCAATGAAAAGAACTTCTGAATCGAAAGCCCACCTATCAACTGTTAGCTTAGAAAAGATGTCTTTTCCAGCTTTGCCAGTAAAGAGTTTAAATCCACACGTAAAATCAGAAATCTTTAAGCCCAAAACCATTTGCGACAGATATGTGTATCCTTTACCCATACTTTCCCTGATTGATGATTGACGTTTTAATACTTTAGCTTTTTTGTCTTTTCTGGTTGCAATAAGAATATCACCTAAGTTTAATTGAGCAGTAAACTTTTCAAATTCTATTAAGGGTACAGACAGATCAATATCTGTAAAAAGAATAAATTTACCTAGTGCTTTTAAAAAGCCCTTTTTTAAAGCAAAACCTTTACCTCGATTTTTTTTATAGCTAAGAATTGAAAAACCATACTTTTTCTGTAAGATCTTAAGCGCTTTTAGAGTATTGTCAGTACTTCCGTCATTGACAGCAATAATCTCTGTTTCAAATGTTGTTTTTTTGAAAAATTGATAAATTAGCTTGATATTGTCAATTCTTGACCCCTCATTAAAAAGGGGAATAACTACACTTAGAGCTGGATTTCTCATTTCCTCAATAGAATATAGATAAGATAATTTTTTTTCCAGTCCCTAATCTAGAATTTGATAAAGATTAATAGTTCTTACTGGACCTTTTGGATAAGAATAGATTAGTTTAACAGGCCAACTTGAAGGTGCAGACGGGTTTCTGTTTAGGATCAAAAACTTCTGTTTATCTTGAGTAAAGGCTGGAGAATTAACAAACTGTCCTTGAAAAAGCTCGGTTGAGGGAATTACCTCGGTATTACCAATATCGTAAAGATTGGAAAAAGGATAGGTTTGACTCGGAGTATCTTCAACAAAGACAAAAATTTGTTCCTTTTTGGATAATTCCTTAAGTTTTAAAGTAATCTGTTTGTTTCCGACACCAGAGGTCCAATCTTCGAAAAACTGTTGTCTGTCTTCCAAAGCTATCTTAGCTGTTTGGGGTTTGAAAATAATATTAAAGTTTAAAATCCAGGACTCAACTAATAAAAAAAGCGTTAGTAGAGAAACTAAAATTATTCTATCTTTTGAAATTTTTAAGAGAATATTACTAATTAAAAGCGCAACAGGCCCGGCAATTAAATATAGGTGTCTGGGGTAAAAATTGGCTGAAAAAAAAGACTCAATAAAGATAATAGTAACAATCCAGACTATTACCCAAATTAGTCTCCGATCTTTCTTAAATAGAGCTAGTAGAAACCCTAGTAAGGTTGTAAAAAGAATAGGGAATGTTAGGTAAGCTTTTAGCCACCAGAAAACCCTCCATAAATTTAACTTTAGATGCAATAGAGATTGGTCAAATGATTGATTACTCTTGGAGAGATAATGGCTGGCAAAACTTTTGCTTAAAGGAAGGTAGAATAGACTAATCAACCCTACCCCTAAAATAAATCCAATTAGAAGATTAAGTGAGGGATATTTATTTTTTTTAAATAATAAAGGAATAAGTAAAATTGCTGGAAGAGATACTGCCATTAGTGGTTTGGTGAAAAAGGCTGCTAGTAAGGTTAGAGAAAAAATGACTATTAAAAAGATCTTGATCTTTTTAAGTTTTTTTTCAGAACTAAAACTTTCTTCAAAGTAAAACTTCAGGGCTAAATAGACTAAGCTTAATGTAAGTAAGTTGGTTAATGGTTCAAGCAAAACTAATCTGCCATGGAAGAAAACTAAAGGATTGGATAAATATATAATTGAGGCGATGATCCCTACGCGTTTTCCGAATAATCTTATTCCGATCAGGTAAATAATAAAAGCGGAAACAATATCAAAAAATATTTGAGCAAGTCGACCAACAATAAGTGGATTTAAAAATTGATCTCCAATTACTCCAAACAAAGCTAGAGCCCAAATCGAAACAGGTAAAACATCATATTTTAAGCTATCCAACCAAGTGCTTGGATTTTGAATAACTCTGTTTGATAAGTCTAAATATAGTGCCTCATCGCCGAAGATTGGAGTAGTATCTAACTTTACAAGTCTTATTATGATAATTACAGAAAATAAAATTATAAAAAGGATATTAATATTGCTCGGAATCTTTATCATAAAGAGCCAGTCTTGTTCATATTATCAAAAAAATGAGAAAATAGGATTATGGAAATTACAGCCCACTGCCTAGTCAAAAATGAAGATGTTTGGATTTGGTTTGCACTTCAATCTGTCTTACCTTTTGTGAAGCAAGTAATGGTTTTTGATACTGGATCTACGGATAAGACTGTTCCAGTAATACAATCTCTTAGAAACAATAAAATTATACTCGAGAAAAAAGGAGCAATGGATGCTAAAAAATTGGTTCAGCTAAGACAAGAGATGTTAGATAGAACAAAAACTGACTGGTTTCTGATATTAGATGGTGATGAGATTTGGCCTGAAAGTTCTATTAAAAGAATGTTAAGCCAGACAGGCAAGTTACCTTCCAATATGGTGGCCCTTTTCAATAAGGTCCGCAATTGTGTTGGCGATGTCTTCCACTATTTACCTGAAGATGAGGGAGATTATCAGATAGCTAATCTAAAGGGTAACTTAAATATTAGACTAATCAAAAAAACCAAGGATATGAGGGTAGTTGGAGAATATCCACTTGAGCATTATCAGGATAGTAATGGAGTGATTCAAAATCAAAAAGATAATCTGCTTTTTGTAGATACCTGGTATTTGCATACCACCTTTCTTAAAAGAAGCACAAAGGATAAGCATAAAGCCTCAGGAAGTTTTGGGAAGAAGAAAATTTGGCAGAAAGGAATTAGACTGGAAAAAAACCAATTACCCGAAGTACTGTTTTTAAAACGACCTAATATTGTTCCAAATCCTTTGATTAAAAGGGGGTTATCCTATGAGTTACTGGCACAAGTTGTCTCACCACTTGCATGGATCAAGCAAAAAGTTAAATGAGAAATCTAAATTTAATTAACTTCAAAGGCATCACTTTACTAAGTTTATTAATTTTTCATCTCTTTATTCTGATAAATACATCATTTACCCTCTGGCCTGTGATGATTTTGTATCCTTGGCTAATGTCTCACGGATACACTCTTTATTCAGAAATTATCAATCCTTATTTTCCACTTTTACCTATAACTCTTAAAAACTATTTTGATGTATTCTCCTATAATATTTTGAATCTAAAGATATTTACTTATTCGATCATTGTGATACTTGATTTGATAGTCTTCATATTTGCTTTAAAACTTTCCAAAAAATTTATAAAAGCTATCTTGTCCTTAATCTTTTACATTCTTTTACAATTTAGTTATGGGGGAAATGCTTTATGGTTTGAACTATTTTTATCTCCTTTTATTTTGGTTGGTTTATTCTTGTTATTTGAGAATCAAAAAAGCAAAAAAATTTCGCTGATTTCTGGAATACTTCTGGCTTTAGCAGTTTTATCTAAGCAGAATGCAGCTGCCTTTTATCTACCAACTAGTTTTCTATTAATTAGTAGGAGAAATTTTCAGAATCTACCATTTTTGTTTTTACCAGGAATTGTTTTAGTAATAATTCTATTTTCCTATTATTTTTATTCAAATAATTTTCAGGATTTTTACAAATGGTCAATTTTACTTCCGTTAACTTATTCTTCTCAACCAGGATTTGTTTCTTTACCAGCTATCAGGCAATATTTAATTATTTCTTTCCCGCTTATATCACTTCTTGGTTTAGCTAAGATTTCTGATTTTACTAACAGAAATTATCATCAAGCTGTAAGTTTTGCTTATTGGTCTCTTTCATTTTTGATTGCTTTAAGTTTTGCCTTTCCCAGATATGAAAATTTTCATCTCCAGCTTTTGATTGGCTTAAGTGCAGTATTTGTTAGCTTACTCAACAGAAATATTTTGACAGTAGTCATAATAATTAGTAGTTTAATATTTTTTCAAGGATTTACTAAAGCTTGGCATAAACCTGATAGATTTATTGATCAGAGTATGCTTAATTTATCAAAAAAAACAAAAAATCTTGATTCGGTCTATATCTTAAATGGGCCTGATCTCGCCTATTTTTTCTCAGGTAAGTTACCCCCTAAAATTTGGGCAGAAAATTTTCCCTGGTATTTTAAACAGGTTGGTTTTGAGGATAAATTTATAGACGGTCTATCAAAAGATACCAAGTCTATTATTATTGGCGATAAATTAGGTGGAGGTAAATATGATTTAGGAAACTACATTCCAGAAAAGTTAATGATTTATATTGAAATAAATTATAGTAGGGGTGAAAGGTTTGAAAACTTCCAAATATGGCACAGAAAATGAAGACTCTTAGCACTTGGAAGACTGGATTTCGCCTAGGCAAAACGTCTTCTTTCTTGCCCGCATACAGCGGGAGCAAAATAAAGCTATCTCTCCTAGTGCCTTGTTTTAACGAAGAAAAAAGAATCTTAAAAAAATTTGACCAGATTTATCGATTTTTAGCCAGTAACGTCACCTCTTTTGAGATTATCCTGATTAATGATGGTTCGAAAGATAAAACAGAAGAGGTATTACAAAAAATTACAAAAAAATACAAAAAGGTTTTTTTAATAGGCTACAGTCCCAATAAAGGCAAAGGCTTTGCTCTAAAGGAGGGAGTAAAGATTGCTAAGGGAGAAGTGATTGGTTTTACAGACGCTGATTTTGCAATATCATTAAATAAATTACCTGAAGTCTTAGAGTTATTAAATAAAAACCAAGCTGATATAGTCATTGGAAACAGGAAAAGTAGCCAGTCAAATTTAAAGAGTAAACCGGATAATATTCGAAGGTTTCTAAGTTTCTTGCATTCCCAGATCAATAATTTCCTTTTGGACCTAGGACCGGTTAAAGACACCCTATGCGGCTTCAAATTTTTTAAAAGAAGCGTAGCTAAAGATTTATTTAGCTCAATTAAAATTCATAGGTGGTTTTTTGATCTAGAAATTTTAATTAAGGCTAGGGAGAAGAAATTAAAGATTATCCAAACACCAGTTTCTTGGGAAGAGGTAAAAGGGGGACAAGTTAAAATTCTAAATGCAATCAAAACTTCTTTAAAAGAACATCTAATAATTTATTCTGAGTTTTTCAATCTGAGAATTTTTACGGTTTTAATCTTATTTCTAACTTTCCTGATCTTATTTCCATTTTTTATAAATCCTCAATCTCTTACTAAAAGGAATGGTGATTATTCAGATTTAGTTTGGCCTGACTACTTTTTTATCAGAAAAACTATAGTTGAGAATAAGCAAATTCCTCTTTGGAATCCAACTTTATTTTCAGGAATTCCTGAGGTTGCTAACCCACAATCTCCACTAATTTACCCTCCAAATTTTTTAGCAATTATTTTTCCTTTAGATATAGCAATTGTCCTGCTTATTTTTCTTCATGTTTTAATTTCTGCAATTTACCTTTTTAGATTTTCTAAAGAGAATCTAAAGTGGTCTAATATTAGCTCTTTAGTATTTGCACTGGGTATTAGTTTCTCTCCATTTTATTGGACCAAGTTTTCAGTGGGACATTTATCTATGGGTTTTGCAATGTTACTTTCAGGCCCGATACTTTTTTATGGGTATAAGGTATTTGAAAAATTTACAGTTAAAAATTTGATTTTAGTAACTATTTTTCTATCTCTTCAATACTTAAATTATCCAACTATTTGGTATTATACTTTACTCTTTTCAGTACTAACAATCTTATTTACTAGTAAAGATTTAAGAAAAACTGTCTTAGTAGTAATTTCTGGATTACTATCACTTGTCTTGATCGCTCCAATCTTTTTAATCCAACTTCAGGCTAGCAGTTGGATTACTAGGTCAGAACTAAGTATAGTCGATCTATCAGTTCCAATTTGGAGTTTAAAAAGGTTTTTAGCTAGTGTTTTAATACCATCTAATTTTTTGACTAAAGATTTAGAGACTGAAGTTTGGTTATATCCTTCCATTTTTCTGATTCTAGCAGCACTCTTTGGATGGTTTAGAGCAAGATTAAAGTATAAACTAGCTTCACTGTTAATTTTTAGCTTAGTTGTCTTAATTACTTTAGGTAATAGGACTCCTGTTTTTGCAATACTGGCTAAAATACTTCCTGGTTTTTCTTTCCTCAGAGTATCAACTAGAGATTGGTTTATATTTATCATCTCATCATCTTTTTTAGCAGCATGGTTTATTGGGAAAACTCATAGCAGAATTAAAAATTTGTTAGTATTTATGATTGTTTCGGATCTGATAATTTTTTCAATCCTCAGAATTTGGTTTGTACCCAAGATTATGAGCTTTCAAACTAGTCAAAATTTAGATTTGCTGAAAAGTTCTGCAAATTATAGATATTATTGTACAAGCCGTTGTATCTCAGCCAGAGATAGTTTACCTCTTGGGATAAATACAGCTGATGGCTATCATTTAATAATTTTAAAGAATTATCGATCAGCATTAAGTCAGGCAGGAGGGTATAATCCCCCAAGTTATACTGGCAATATTCCTTCACCAGAATCTTTTGGGGCGCAGCCAAATGCTCTAGAACTTGGTCAGTTTAATGTGGGATTTGTTTTATCAAGCTATCCATTGGCTGATTCAGCTTTTACTAAATTAAAAACAGAAGACGGCTTTTCTCTTTATAAAAATACAAAAGCTTTAAAAAGAATTAGGCTAATAAATTATCCAGGTGAAGTTACTATACTTATAAATACTCCAAATTATCTGAAAATAAATACAAAATCAGCCCAAAACACTTTAGTTTTAGCTGATTCCTTTTTTCCAGGTTGGGAAGTCTGGGTTGACAAAAATCAAAAAAAGATAAAATTATATGACAGTTGGGCAATGTCTGTTGATTTGGAGTCTGGTGATCACTTAGTTGAGTTTTTTTATAGACCTTTTAACCATATTTTAGAAAGATGAGAATTAAACTACTTTTTATTGCGCTTTTTACATTGTCACTTACTTCTTACTTAATAACGCCATTTGTGATAAATAAGTTTGGGATTTTTAACATAGAAGAACCTATTTTCGGGCAGTATTCCAATGATGAGCTAAGCTTTTTAAAAACTTTTTATCTAATTGATCAGGGAAATAGTTATTACCCTGCATTTAAAATTGCCAGAGAAGGATTATCAACACCAAATTATTTAACTAGCGATACATTTTTATGGAGGATGCCGACAGTATTTTACCTTTGGAATATTTTTGCAAACAGTGGCCAACAAATTTTAACAATATTTCTATTTCTTTCGATCTGTTTGATTGAAGCAAGCTTTTTTCTAGTCAAAAGATTTACAAATAAATTTATTGCAGCTATGAGCCCAGTCTTACTTTTTCCTTATATTCTAGATACCCTAAGATATAAAACAGCCTTTCTTTTTACTGAGTGGTGGGCGCTGTTTTTTTACATCTTTGGACTGACGGCATTTGTTTACAGAAGAAGTTATTTGGCAATGTTTTTTTTAACAACTGCTGGATTTATTAGGGAACTATTTGTTTTGCCAATAATGTTGATGTTTTTGTTTTCATTTAAAGATAAAGATAACAGGAGAACTTTTTTATTCCCAATAATTTTTTTCGCCTTTTTTTACCTAATCCATATGATTAACATTTCTCAGGTTATGGAGATGGAGGGTAAGTCAAATACTTTACAAAGAATTCACCAATTTAGTTTGGAAAATTTACAAAGGATGGTTTCTTTTTCGATGAGAAATTTTGTTTTTTACGGATTAAAAACTCATTTATTATTATTCTTGTTTAGTGTATTGTCTGTTACTATGACTTTACTTTTTAGTAAAATTAAGGAGTTAAAAGTAATTATATTGCCTGTGGTGCTTTTTATACTATTTTTGCCGATGATTTCAGTTTATGATAATGATTACTGGGGAATACTTTTTATGCCTATTTTGCTAATATTAAGTCCCTTAGCTTTAAATTTTATTAGGATTAAAAGATGAGAATAGCAATACTAAATAGGTATCAGAATAGTGCCAATAGAGGTCTTGAGGCAGTTGTTTCTGAATTGGTAGAGCGACTATCGAAAAATCATCAAGTTGATGTTTATTCAGGGAATGATGCAGATAATTTTTTCAAAGTAATTTCTGGGAACTACGATATTATTATGCCAACCAATGGGAGAGGGCAAAGTTTAAAGTTTTCTCTTGGGAGACTTTTTAAAAAGTACAAATTAGTAATAGGAGGCCATAGTGGGATTGGAAAAGATGATATATGGAATATTGTTGTAGGAAAACCGGAAGTATTTATTGCATTGACTGATCATATGGCTAGGTGGGCTAAAAAATGGGCTTGGGGATCTAAAGTTGTCAAAATAAATAATGGTATTGATTTAGAAAAGTTTAAACCAACTGGGGAGAAGATGAAGGTTAATTTAGAAGGGCCAATTATTTTATCTGTTGGTGCTTTGAGTTGGTATAAGTACCATGACAGAACGATTAAGGCTGTTTCAAGGTTAGAAAAAGGCTCGCTTTTGATTGTTGGTAATGGAGAGGATAAGGAAAAGCTAGAAGAATTGGGAAAGAAAGAACTGGGGGAAAGATTCAAAATTACTTCAGCGCCTTATAAGGATTTACCAAAAATTTATCGAGCCTCAGATGTTTTTACCCTTCCATCTTGGGATAGTGAAGCCTTTGGAGTAGTTTATTTGGAGGCGATGGCTACAGGGTTGCCAGTTGTTGCACCAGATGATCTGGTTAGAAAAGAGATTGTGGGGGAGGGTGGATGTTTGGTGGATACTGCAGATACAGAAAAGTTTGCGCGAGGGCTGAAAGAAGCACTGAGTAAAAAATGGGGTGAGTTGCCCAGAAAGCAGGCTGAAAAATTTTCGTGGGAAAAAATTGCCAGGGAGTATGAGAGATGTTTCGAAAATATTTTATCTTAATACCGATTTTTTTTTCGATACTCATTACCTCTATTGGCTTAAATAAGCCGTTTGTTGGTCACCATGACTTTATGTCTGCTTTTGAGGGGACAATCGCAAAAAACTATTTAAATTATGGAATTATAAGAACAAAACTGGGTCAAATCACGTCTCATCCGAGTAATCCACCAGAAGAAACTAAATCTTTTCAGGTGAGTTATTTGCCGCTTTTGCCGCTTTTAATTTATTTTTCCTATCTTTTATTTGGAGTAAGTGAGTGGACAACGAGGATTGTTCCAGCTATTTTTTCTGTCATTGGAGTGATTTTTTTCTATTTATCTATTAAGAAAATTTGGGATTACAAAATTGCATTTGTTGCTAGTATTTTCTATATGTTGAACCCGATGTTTATTTATTTTTCTAAACTACCTGCTCCAGAGCCACTTTTAGTTGCTATGTTTTCAGTAATCTTTTATTCATATCTTAGATGGTTAGATAAAAAAACTAACAGAAGATTTTTAGTACTTTTTTTACTCATATTATTAGGAGGGTTTATTGGATGGCCCATTTTATATATTTGTCCTCTTCTCATTTTGCATAGCTTGTTAAATAAGCAATTTAAAAGAAAAATGCTATTTTTATTAAGTTTTCTATTTATTATTCCAGGATTACAGTTTTGGCATGTATATATTTTGACAAATCAAATAGGTGGTTATTTATTACAAACATTGCTAAAAAGGACATCTGAGCAAAGTTTAAGTTTTGGAGGAATAGATTTTAGTTGGGGTAGCTACATTAAGCAGGAAATTTCTTGGTTACAATCTTATTACACAAGAATAGTGATTTTTTTGTCTCTGCTTAATTTCGTTAGCTTACTTAGACAAAAAATGGATTTTAAGAATACTACAGTTTATCTATTTTTACTTTTTGGAGTGGCGCATCCAATTTTATTTAGTAAGTACGTTTTTATACACGATTTTTTGAATATGTATCTACTGCCTTTTTTTGCTTTAAGTGCTAGTTTAGGATGTTTTTTGATTGTTTATTTTTTTAAAAAATATAAGTTTAAAAATTTTGTAGGGTATGGCCTACTAACTATTATTCTAGTACTGTTTGCTTTAGAGAGAATTGATTTTAGTAAGGCACTTCTAAATACAGATATGAATAAAGATGGTTATAAAATGTCAACGTTGTTGAATGAGCTTTCAAGAGGGGAGAATAATAAGATAGCTATAGTTTCTCCTAGGTTTGGTTCTTTTTATGGAGTTTTTACAACTTTCTATACAGATAAAAGTTATGCGATTGAATCAGAATCCTCCTTAAAAAAAGATGGGAGTTTTTCTAAATATGGGCATATAATAACAATAGACGAGGATATAAGTGATAAAGAATTTTATAATCAGCTTTTATCCAGGTACCCATCTAGAAAGCAAGGAGATGTAACTTTATTTAAAATTTATGACTAATTCTAAGCCTCTCATTTCAATAATAATTCCTACATTTAATGAAGAGAAAAATATTAAAAAATGTATTGATTCACTACTAGAACATTCATACCCAAATCAGGAGATTATAGTGGTCGATGATGGCTCGAAGGATTCTACCGTTGAGTTATTAAAGAACTTGTCAGTAAAATTGCTCACTCAACAGCATTTAGGGCCTGCTAAAGCTAGAAATAAGGCTGCAGGGGAGGCTAAGGGAGATATTTTAGTTTTTGTTGATGCGGATATGACTTTTGATAAAGATTTTATAACTGATTTAGTTACTCCAATTATTGAAGAAAAATATAGAGGGACTTTTTCTAAGGAAGAATATATTTCAAATTGGGAAAATGTTTGGTCTAGGTGTTGGAACTACAATCAAAATTGGCCAAATAAAAAGATGATCCCAGAAGATTATCCAGATGAAGGGATGGATTTTAGAGCAATATTAAAGGCTGAGTTTTTGAAAATTAATGGTTTTGATGATACAGGTTATACAGATACTTGGACTCTAGCAAGAAAACTTGGTTATAAGCCTCATTCAGTTAAGGGAGCCAGGTATTATCATAGTAATCCAAATAATTTAAATGAGGTTTTTGTTCAGTCAAAATGGGTTTCTAAAAGAAATTATAAATTTGGAATGATAGGAATAGTATTTGCTCTAGTAAGAACGTTACTACCTATTAGTTTAATTATTGGAATCACAAAATCTATTAAATATGGAGAGTTTAGATTTGTAGTTTTTAAAATTATTTATGATTTAGGAGCATTTTTAGGAGTGCTTCAGATGCTAATTTGGGGTAAACTTTCAAAATGATTCTTTTAGTATTAATCCTAGGTTTAGTATTGAGACTGCTTACCATAAACCAGTCACTCTGGTTAGATGAGGCGATTAGTGTTTTAGCTTCAAGAAACTTAGATTTTTGGACTTTTGTTACTAAGTATCCGGTGGGAGATTTTCATCCACCTCTTTATTTTGGGCTACTTTGGATTTGGACTCACCTTTTTGGTTATAGTGAGTTTGTAATTAGACTTCCATCAGTTCTTTTAGGAGTGGCAACGATTTACTTAACTTATTCCATAGGAAAAAAGTTATTTAATGAAAAAATCGGAATTTTAGCTGCTCTTTTTCTAGCCATTTCTCCGCTGCATCTTTATTACTCACAAGAGGCAAGGATGTATTCACTGGCAGCTTTCTCGGTAGCATTATCCTTTAATTTTTTTATCGATCTTTTAAAAGGAAATAAATCTGCAATCTTACCCTATATTTTCTCAATCGCTTTAGTTCTCTATAGTGATTATCTGCCTTATTTTATAATTCCAGCTCAATTTCTTTTTGTCTTTTTTTATTCAAGACAAAATTTTAAAAAATTTATTTACTGTCTGGGGGGAGGTCTTTTAACCTTGACACCATGGTTTCTGTTTATCTTACCAAAACAGGTTATAAGCGGTCAGCATACTGCTCAAAACGTTCCTCAGTGGGCCAAAGTAGTTGGTGGAGCAAATTTAAAAAATTTAGTATTAGTATTTATAAAATCTGTAATAGGTAGAGTAAGCTTTGCCAATAAAACTGTATATGCAATATTATTTTTTCCAATTGCTTTATTGTACGGTGTAGTTTTTGCCCATCTATTAAAAAAAATTGAAAAAAATACAATACTTCTTTTAGCCTGGTTACTTCTGCCCCTTCTTTTGGCATTCATCGTTTCTTTTATAATACCAGTACTGTCATATTTTCGAATGATTTTTATTTTGCCAGCATTTTATTTACTCCTTTCAAAAGGACTTGAAGATTTCAGTAGAGTAAAGAAAGGTTTAATACTTATAGGTATTATTCTAATAAGTATTGTTTCGGTGACTGCCTATTATCTAAATCCCAAATTTCAAAGAGAAAATTGGAAAGGTTTAATAAGTTTTTTGAATTATCAAGACCCAACCAGCTCGCTTGTGCTTTTTGAGGATACAAATTTACCTGCACCGTTTATCTATTATGACTTTAAAAAGATACCTGCCCAAGGCGCTCTTAAAAAGTTCCCAGCCAATCATAATGAGGATTTAGTTGCCCTAGAACAGGTTGTTAGCAACAAAGATAAAATTTTCTTAGTAAATTATCTTGTTGAAATATCGGATAATAAAAGATTAGTAAATCAAAAGCTACAACAGCTGGGTCTGACCATTTCAAGAACTTATGATTTCCCGACCTTAGGATTTGTATATGAATATACGCGGTAACCTTATTGAAAAACTTCTTTTTTATCGCCAACATCCTGAAACAGCTCTAAGATATTTGCCGGTAGTTGAATTAATTACTAAAAAAAGATGGAAAAACTTAAATTTACTTGAGGTAGGTTCTGGAGTAGATGGAATAGCTCCTTATCTTAAAAGACCTATTACCGGTTTAGATGTAGATTTTTCGGGAGATAAAAATCCTTATCTAAAACAAGTAAAAGGTAGTGCCATAAATATACCATTTGAGGATAAGTTCTTTGACTTAATTCTCTTATCAGATGTTTTAGAGCACATAGAAGACAGTCAAAGAAAGGTTAGTCTGAAGGAGGCTATCAGGGTTTCAAAAAAAGCTGTAATCATAATAGGTCCCTTTGGAAAAGAAGCATTTAAACAGGACCAAGAACTTGTTGCCTATCTTCTTCAAAAAAAGATCAAACCACATTATTTTTTGGAGGAACATATTAAATATGGCCTGCCAGACTTAGAAAAGACTATTAAAATAATTGAAAAAGATCCTAAAGTTAAAAGTGTCAAAATTATTGGTAGTTATTTTAACTTAACTGTTCGGAAGATGTTAATGAAAATAGCATTGAGTGGTAATAAATTACTCTTTTATTTTTATTTGAAGCCTTTAATGCTAATGGTTCCATTACTTAGGATTTTAAATTTCAAACCGTGTTATCGTGTTTTAATTCTAGTTACGCTTAGATGAGTTTATTTGCAAAAAAATTATGTTTAATTTTATTTTCAGTATTTATCCTACTAATTTTTCCATTCTTAACATTAGCAAGTGATAATAAATATTCTTGTGATAATAGATTTGTTACCTTTGTAAACCCTGTTCGAGGTAGACAATCTTGGTTTGATAAGAGTCTAACACCACTTAAAGACCAGTATAAAGCTTTAAGTGACTTTGACTTTCCTGCTACCTGGCTTATCCAGTATGATGTTTTAAAAGATTCGGAACTATTAAGCGAGATAAAGTCATTCGATAAAAGTCAGGAAATTGGAATTTTCTTAGAAATTTCTAGTACCTTAGCCAAAGATTCTCGCGTCATTTATCCATACGATGCAGTTTGGTCTGCGCCCAATGCTGTTTTTACATCCGGGTATCCTCAAAGTGATAGAAAAAAAATAATTGATAAGCTCTTTAATGATTTTAAAAAAGAATTCGGATTTTATCCAAAATCAATTGGAGCATGGTGGATTGATTCATTTTCACTAAGTTACATGAAAGAAAAGTATGGGGTTTTAGCGGCTATGATTGTAGCCGATCAAAAAACAACTGATCATTATGGTGTTTGGGGACAATGGTGGGGAATGCCTTTCTATCCTTCCAAAGCAAATATTTTAACCCCGGCCAACAACCTGGCTAATAAGCAAAACGTAGTTGTCATTCAATGGGCTCAAAGAGATCCATCACAAGCTTTTGGAGAAGGTCCGAAGTTTTCAAACTTTTCTTTGCAGGCAAATGATTATCTAAATCTTGGTCAAGATACCAAGTTTTTTAAAGAGATTGCTGCAATTTACCTAAATTGTCAAAATCCTCTCGGACAAATAACCGTTGGTTTAGAAACCGGCATGGAAAGTGTTGGAAATATTAATGAGTACAGAAATCAGCTGAAGGTTTTGAAAGAAACAACATCGCTTAAAGGAGTAACTATGAGAGAGTTTGCTAGAAAGTTTGCTGAAGTTTATCCAGATTTTCCCAAGAAAGTTTTTGTTGATTACCTAGATTCAAAATGGATCATCAATACGAAAGAGAGAATAAGTCAAAAAAGCAAAGAAAGCATTAAGTACAATCAGCAGGTGGCTTTTAGTGACTATTTTTTACCAGATAAAAGTAAATTTCTCGATAGAAGATTACCAGAGGAGGTGACACAACAAGATAGAAATTGGATCCCATGGTTTTTACTGGTTAGTCTAGGTTTTGGAATTTTTTCATATTTTAGAAAAATATTTAAAATTTGGTTGATCAGTACGCTTTTTGTGATGGCTGGTTACGGACTTATTCTAAAATCACACTTCCAATTTGGATGGATTATATTTTATGGACCAAAGTTGCAATATCTGATAATTTGGCAAATGGCGCTGATTGCTATCACCTTTCTTCTGACTTGGTTAATATTTAAATGGAATAAACTAAAAAGTGATTATAAAAATCTCTTACTAATATCCTTTCCTCTTGTCTTTGGTTTTGATCCTTTGATAAAACTTTTAAGATATAGCTTTATATCTGGAAAGCACTATCTAGGTATAGCCACTGATCCACTACAGTTTATGGGAATTACCTATTCTAAGCCTCTAAATATAGAATTTTTAAATATTGATTTGCCCTTCTATCAAGCAGCTGCACTGCTTCGAATCGACTTTACAAAAATTTGGGAGAGCTTACCATTGAGTTTAGTAGCTTATCCTTTGCTCCACCTGATTTTAGCTTTCGGTTTTGCCTGGATACTTTACAAGCTACCAAATAAAATAAGGATGATTGTTATTGTTGTTATGTCGGGATTTTTTTCTCTTCATCTATTACAAATTTATTTTGCTGATCCAAACAAAATTCAACCACTCTTATGAAAAGTAAAAAAATATTTTTCATTATAGTTTTAGCATTAATCCTCTTTAGTCCATCAATCAATACTTTTTTTATTAGTGATGACTGGTTTCATTTAAAGATTTCTCAAATTAGCAGTGCCGGTGAGTTTCTAAACTTTTTCTCATTTTCTCAAACTCCACAATCAGCTGCTTTTTATAGACCAATTCCTACTCAGGTATTCTTCTTTGTCTTCAATTCACTTTTTGGATTAAATTCCTTACCATTTCATATCTTCACGCTTTCAGTATTTGGTTTGAGTTTATTCCTACTCTTTATACTATTGCAAAAACTTTTTAAGAAAGATTTAGCAGTGCTAGGGACATTTTTA
This sequence comes from uncultured Gammaproteobacteria bacterium, assembly GCA_964405655.1. Lineage (GTDB taxonomy): Bacteria > Patescibacteriota > Microgenomatia > Daviesbacterales > UBA10151 > CAYOOO01. Next base: position 58,179 of record CAYOOO010000001.1, read on the forward strand.
TATGCAATTTCAGTAACTCACTTTAGTAGATTATATTTTTTATCAGCGTTTCAGGAGATTATGATGGTGACATTTTTATTAGCGTCAATGATTTTTTATATTCAGGCCAAGACACCAAGACTTATTATATTCTCATTAGCTTCTTTTATATTAGCCCTCGCAAGTAAGGAAACAGCAGTTATTTTTCCAGCTCTTCTTTTACTGTTGGATTGGAAAAGAAACGAGATTAAAATTGGAAGATTAATACCGTTTATTCTAGTGGCAGTAATTTATTTAACTTTATACATTACCAATCTTGGTTTTAAAACCGAAGGAAGTTATAATTGGAATTATTCTCCTTTAAAGACTGCCAATACTCTTTTTTGGTACATCTTTTGGTCCTTTGGAGCTCCAGAATTTTTAGTTGATTATGTCGGTAGTGGGTTAAAAATTGTTCCTAGGTTTTTTGAACAATTTCCAATTTGGTCCAAAATTATTCTCTCTTTATTAGGTTTAGTTGCTCTCGGTACAGTTTTGATTACTGCTGGGAACAAAAATCTATTTAAAAAAGGCTTTCTATTTGGTGCAGCTTTTTTCCTTGTTGGATTGCTACCGGTTTTGTTTTTGCCTCTACATAAATTTACTCTCGAATTAACATTACCTCTTATTGGATTTTGTATAAGCTTAGCATTTTTGGTAAAAGGATCTTCAAAAAAAATTGGCTATATTTTTCTGGCAGCATACATAGTTATGAATGTTGCCTCATATATTATTACCTACCAAACACATTTTGCTATTGCCAGATCTAAAATTAGTCTAAATATTTATCAATTTTTCTCAACTAACTATCCCGAGTATCCAAGGGATAAATGTATTGAGTTTATTAATGGGGTTCAATCTTCAAAAGAGTGGGGTGTCTCTAAACAAATTGCCCAAGTAACATCTTACTCAGATATGTTTCAGGTTATTTATAAAGATAAATCTATCAAAGTTTATTTTGAGGATTTACCAGAAGAAAAGCCATATTATTTACAGCCAGTAAAGCTTTCCTCTTTGCTTTTTTTGAGGTGATACAAGCTCAAATCTGATACAATTGTTTTAATGCTTCGAGTCGGATTTGATATCTCACAGATTGCCCATCACGGTGGTGTAGGGATTTACACCGATCAATTGACAAAAGAGCTAGTTAAGTTTAAAGATATCAGCTGGGTATTTTTTTACTCATTACTTCGGAAGAGATATAAAGGTGATTTACCGAATGTTAAGCAATTTCCTCTTCCTCCAACAATCTTAGAACTACTATTTAACAGACTAAGATTTCCCCCAATAGAGTATTTTATTGGTAGTGTTGATATTTTTCATAGTTCTGACTGGATGCAACCCCAAACAAAGGCTAAAAAAATAACAACCTATCACGACCTGATTCCTGTTAAATTTCCCGAGTGGTCCCACCGCCAAACTGTCAAAGTTCATCGCGAAAAGTTAAAACTTGTAGAAAAAGAAATTGATATGGTTATAGCAGTCTCTCAATCAACTAAAGATGATCTTCTTGAGCTGTCTTCAATCGCAAAGGAAAAAATAGTTGTTATTTATGAGGGAGTGAGTAAAATTTTTCAACCTAAAACTGAAGAAGAAATATATAAATTTAAAAGAAGATATAATCTTCCTGATAAATTTGTACTGGCAATTGGTGATAATAGTAAAAGAAAAAACTTAATGAAAGTTAAAGAAGCTTCAAAAAACTACCCCCTAGTTATCTCTGGTCAAACTATCCCCAGACTTTCTTACCAAGAGTTACCTCTTTTATATAGTTGTGCTGAAGTTTTGCTTTATCCTTCTTTGTATGAGGGGTTTGGGCTGCCTATTTTAGAAGCTATGGCTTGTGGTACACCGGTTGTAACCTCAAATGTTTCATCAATGCCAGAGGTTGGAGGAGACGCAGTCTTATACGTGGATCCAGTTAAAGATCAGGATATTGCTAATAAATTATCAATTGTTATGAATGATAAAAATGTCAGGGAAGAGATGATAGCAAAAGGATTCAAACAGGCCAAAAAGTTTTCTTGGGAAAGATGTGCAAAAGAAACTATTGAGGCTTATTCACAGATCGCGAAAACCGTGGACTCTTAGCTAGCGAAACTTCATTCTGTTTTGAGCAAAAGATAAAGATTATAGTATTCATTTATTTGCCAAGTTTTTAGAAGTTTGGCTGGTCTAAAATATTTAACCTCATAGGCTTGATCTTCCCAAAAACTTTGATCATTTTTCCCAATTACAAACAAATATTTGTTGTCTTTATAGTTGTCAAAGTCTAAATTCAAATTATCTTTTCTGTGGAGATAGCGCTGAACCTCTGCTTTGGTGTTATAAACTAAATTAACAACATTATAGTTGGTAAGATTTTCATTTCTGATGAATTGGTAAGCTTTATATTCGTTTAGGTAATTCCAATTTTTGGACATTCTAAAACCTTGAGCAGGTTTTGGTACATAAAGCACCAGTGAGCTTGTTAAGAAAGTTAAAAATATTATAGAGATTGAAAAATAAGTAATTTTGTTTCTTAATATTCCAAGAAAAATTAGTAAGGTAAAAAGAGTAATGCTAAGCCAATAATGAGAATTTTCAGTAAATTTTATACTACTTCCAGTTATCACCTGGTTTTGATTTCCTAAATAAAGAACAAGGGTATTCAGGTTATAGAAATTATTTCTTAATTCAAAAACAATAATTGGTGAAAAGCCCAATATCAGACTCAGAGTATATAAAGGAAAAATCTTTAGCGAAGTCTTAAGCAAAACAAAATAATAAGCTGTAAGTGCAAGTATGATAATTATAAATTGATAGTGAAATTGAACCAATATTCCTGAGAACAGACCAATTAGGAAAAGATAAATTTTTCGATTTGTTTTTTTGAATAATCCCATCAGAAAGATTAGCAGTGGTACCAGGCTAAACTGGAAATTGGGATTCCAAAAAAATCTTGAGTAGTCAATAAAATATGGAAGTAGTGCAAAGATAACAACCATCAAATATGCAGCTTTTTTGTTAATCAATAATTTGGTTCCAAAATACAAAGGGATAATCATCAAGGAATTAAAAAGCATAAAAAGATAAGAAGATTTGATCGGGTCAAGCTTTCCTAGCACCAGGAAAAAAAGCTGAAAATAGTAACTAACTGATCCTTGAAATATTTTTCTACCTTCATACATCCAAGAGATGTGGGGTCCAATCAGGGTTAGTTTTTTGTTTTTTAAGATTTCAAGCGCCTCGTTAGAAAACCAAGCTTGATCATGAGAGAAATTTAAAACTTGGACAAAGTTAATACTTCGTATGGCAATAAAAATTATGACTAAAAACAAAACTTGCACCCACTCTTTTTTCCACATCAGTTTATCATTGTAAAATAATAACTTCTCATTTACTAGAAAATGTTTAATTATTGGTAGTTACATCATGCACTGTTGTATCGTAAAAGCGATATAATTGAAGATATGAAAAAGATTTGGATTGATGGATTTGAGGCAAATGTTAGTCAAAGGCTTGGTTCTGGTAAGATTGCTTTTGAGGTTATTAAAACAATTGAAAAATTAGATCATCAAAATGACTATAGTGTTTTGCTAACCAGTAAGCCTCTTGATGATTTGCCAAAAGAGCGGGACGGATTTCATTACAAAATAATTAAACCAACCAGGTTTAAAACAATAGTTAGTATACCCCTAGCTTACTTTCTTTCCTCGCAAAAACCTGATGTAATCTTTTCCCCGACGCACTATATACCAAGATTTATCCCAAAGAAAATAAAAAAAGTAGTAACAATCTTTGATCTATCATACCTTTACTATCCCCAATTTTTTACTAGAAAAGATCTTTGGCAGCTTAAGAGATGGAGCAAGTATTCTATTCAAAATTCTAATCATATTATTACTATTTCCAAAGTAACCAAAAAAGATATGATCTTATGCTACAAGATCCCAAAAGATAGGATTACAGTTTGCTACCCAGGATATGACTCAAGCTTATTTAAACCGATTAAGGATAAAAATGAGATTGATAAAGTACTTGCTAAATACGAAATTAATGGTAACTACATTATATATATAGGAACTATCCAGCCCAAAAAAAACTTAATTAGGTTGATAGAAGCAGTCGCCAGGGTAGAAAAGCTTAAACTAGTTATTGTTGGTAAAAGTAGAGGAGAGGGTAGACAAGGTTGGATGTTTCAAGAGACGCTTGATAAGCCTAAGGAGCTTGGGATAGAGGACAGGGTAACTTTTACAGGTTTTGCACCATCATCTGATCTACCTTACTTAATAAGCGGTAGTTTAGCTTACTTTCAACCTTCTTTATACGAAGGTTTTGGTTTGCCGGTGGTAGAGGCAATGGCTTGCGGTGTGCCAGTGGCTGTTTCTAATACCTCTTCCTTACCAGAAGTTGTTGGTAAAGCAGGCTTACTGTTTGATCCATTAAAAGTAGATCAGATAGAACAGGCAATTAGAACTATTACAACAGATAAAAAACTCTGGATTAAATTGTCAAAGCAAAATATAAAACAGGCTAAAAAATATTCATATTTAAAGATGACTAGGAAAATTATTAAAATTTTAGAAAATGTCTAAAAAGACTGTCAGTATAGTTATACCTAGCTGGAATACACTCGAAAAGATAAAAAGGAACTTACCAGAAGTTGTCAAAGTGAGAGGTATAGATGAAATAATCGTCTCAGATGATGCCTCAGAGGACAATAGTGTTGAATATATAAAAGAAAACTTTCCGAAACTTAAACTTGTAACCAGGGAGAGAAATGGAGGCTTTTCTTCAAATGTTAACACTGGATTTAATCATAGTAGCGGTGATCTTGTTTTTTTGCTTAACACGGATGCTATTCCTGAGCCTAATTGTGTTGAAAAAATACTTCATCACTTTGATGAGGAAAAAGTCTTCAGTGTCGGTTTCAATACAGGTGGTTCATGGGCCTGGGCAAAGTTTTCAGATGGTTTCTTTTGGCATAATCAGTCAAAAGTAATTCCAAAAAATTCTCACCAAACACTTTGGACATCAGGCGGAAGTGGAGTTTTTCGGAAAAGTATCTGGGATAAACTAGGTGGTTTTGATGAGCTGTATAACCCCTTTTATGAAGAAGACGTGGATATTGGCTATCGGGCAACTAAAAGAGGCTACATTAATATTTGGGACCCAGACGCTAAAGTTGAACATTACAAACAAACAGGAGTCATCTCAGAGAGATTTTCTAAACAAGTTGTGTCTAAAGTAGCTCAAAGAAATCAATTAATATTTATCTGGAAGAATATTACTAGTAAAAAATTAATTAATCAGCATCAGAAAGTCCTACCAAAGATGCTAGCTAAACATCCCAAATACGCTGGGATATTCTTTAAAGCTCTTCTATTTCTTCCTCAGGTATTAAAAAAGAGAAAAATTGAAATTAGAGAGCAGGTGATTAGTGATGAGGAAATTTTGGGAAAATTTGATTTGGAAACAGTATAATACTATATAGAGAATGAAGCGAAGCTTCTTGCTTTGCAATTAACAGGTTCTGCGAGCACAAGCTAAAATAATGTATAGCGAAGTGCGAAGCAGGTTCTTATAATTAGTATATGCTCTATCTAGAACATTTCTCCTTTAGGTTAGAAAAAGGTTGGCCAGTTTTAGAATTTAAGGATAAAATGGGCAAGTCTTTATCCTTTTCTCAGGCAATAAGTAAAATTGTTAATCGTCTTCAAAACTATGCCCTAGATTTAGAACTATTTTTTTTAAGAATAGTAGGATTTATACCAATATATACAATTAGGTTGTTATTTTATCTACTTTCCGAAGTGAAAATTGGTAAGGATTCACATCTGCATATGGGGACACAATTTTTTAATCCCAGAAATATTTCAATAGGAGAAGGTACTATCATTGGTCAAAATGCTTTTTTGGATGGGCGTGATAAGTTAATAATTGGAAATAATGTTGATATTGCATCAGATGTGATGATCTATAACAGCGAGCATAATATCAACTCAGAAGATTTTGCTGCGACAACTAAGCCTGTTGAGATTGGTGATTATGTCTTTATTGGACCAAGGGTAATAATTTTACCAGGTGTTAAAATTGGCCGCGGAGCCGTAGTTGCAGCAGGGGCAGTAGTTACAAAAGATGTTGCTGATTTTTCTATTGTAGCAGGAATTCCAGCTCGTGTTATTGGAGAAAGAAAATTGAATCAGCTAAATTATAAATTAGGTCGTGCTAGACTATTTTCTTAAAAATGAAAAAGGTTTGGCTTCTTCTATTGATAATTTTTTTTCTGTTAGGTTTAGTCTATATTTTAGCTCCCGGACCAAAATCAATAGATTACTTCCCAGCCCTTCCTGGCTCCCTTAAATCTAATGAACCAGGGGATACCTATCAAAATCCCAATACTACTGCCTACTTTTCTGATGTTAGGAGGAAAGAGGCGACTAGATTCTATAAAACAAGTTTTGAGCACCTGGAAATATTTGGTTTGAAATTACCATCGATCAGATTGAATCATCCACCCGAAAACTCTTTTACCTATATTAGGGATCAACAGCTAAGTACTTACCTTGAGGAGTATCTTTATCCCTTAAGAGAATCCTTATTTGTTAATGGTTATGAGCCTTTTGACGAAAATGGAAAGCCATTTCATAGGGGTATTACAAATATTTTTATTAACGGTAAATTTTATCAGACAAAAACTACTATTAAATATTATCCCTCTTCCGTCTATTTCAAACTAATAATTTATCTGGCTATATGGGTAGCTCTAATAGCATTTGTCAAAGTTTTAACCAGATCTATTAAAGAAAATTAAATATGAAAGTTATTGTTAGTATAGTAAGTTTTAATACAAGGCAGCTACTGAGGCAATGTATAGAAAATTTATTGTCTCAAAAAACTAGCCATCAGGTAGAAGTATGGGTTGTAGACAATGCCTCCGAAGATGGTTCAGCTCAGATGATAAAGCAGGATTTTCCAAAAGTTACTTTAATTGAAAACAAAGAAAATATTGGTTTTGGCAAAGCACATAATCAAGTTTTCTCAAAAGCAATGGGTGATTTTTTCCTGATTGTTAATAGTGATACTAAATCGCCTGAAGACGCCATAGAAAAAATGGTAGATTTTATGCAAAAATATCCCGATTGTGGAATATCAAGTTGTAAGTTAGTGGGCTTGGATGGCAAGCTTCAATCGAACGGAGGAGACTTACCATTTGGCTTGGCTCTTCTGAGTTGGTTATTTAACCTCGAGGTTTTTGGGAATCTACCTAACTTTCATCGAATTGAGAAAGAGTATTATTATCGCGCAAGAGAAGTTGGATGGGTTGGAGGAACTTATACTTTAATAAGCAGTCATGTACTTAAAAAAGCTGGTTTATTTGATGAAGCTTTTTTCATGTATTTTGAAGATACTGAAATCTGCTTTAGGGCTAAAAGAGCAGGTTTTAAAATAATGATTAATCCAAAAATAGTAGTAGAACATGTTAGTGGAGCTAGCTCCAAAGATCCCAGATTCAGGCAATGGAGCGGTGAATTTAAGGGATTACTAATTTTTTACAAAAAGCAATATGGAAACTTAGGCGCACTACTAATAAGAATGCTCATATATTTTTCAACATTACTGAGAGTCCTTACTTTCGCCCTTTTGGGAAAATTAGGTGTTGCTAAGACTTATTCAAGAGTTTTATTGTCAATTTAATATGAACAAGTGGTTATTTTTTAGCCTAATACTTTTAACATCTTTTATTATACTCTACCCTAAGTTTCCTTTGATTAATATTCCAGGTACTTATGTAGCAATCAGGATAGAAGATTTATTGATAGCTTTGATGTTACTTATATGGTCGTTTAGTAATATTAGAAATCTGACCATCTTACTTTCTTCCACGATTGTTCAAGCATTTTTACTATTTTGGTTTATTGGACTGGTTTCAATAGTATCAGCTATTTTTATTACCCATAGTGTTCAACCACATATCGGTTTGCTTCATTTCTTAAGAAGGGTTGAGATGATGTCCTTATTTTTAGTTGCTGCAACTACTTTAAGAAGTACACAACAGCTTATTTTCTTCTCCAAAGCTATGTTAGCAGTTTTAATTTTAGTAATAATTTATGGATTTGGTCAAATCTATCTAGGTTTTGATGTTATATCTACAACCAACCGTGAGTTTTCCAAAGGCTTAATATTGAAACTATCACCTGAGGCCAGAGTTAATTCGACTTTTGCTGGGCATTATGACTTAGCAGTATATCTTTCGATAGTTATTATCTTCTTAGGGACGCTATTTTTTCAATACCAAAAAATATATTCAAAATTTTTAGTTTTTATAAGTGGTCTTTTCAGCTTTGTTCTCTTGGGAATGACTGCAGCCCGAGTATCATTTTTAGCAACACTCGTTGGATTAGGATTTTCCTTGTGGTTAATTAGAAAACGTCTTCTAATTGTTGGTTTAATTTTAGCTTCTCTTTTAGTCATTGTTGCCATACCAGGCTTACGCCATCGGCTGGTGGCAACAGTGACAGTAAATTTATTAGGTGGTGGTGGTCCCAAATATAATCCCCCGCCTCAAAAAATTAATGTTTTTACTCCTGATACAACAGTTTCTTGGGCATCGAAAGCAGCAGCCATAAAAGAAAACAACAATAATCAGAAAGACTCAACTTTGTCAGCAGATATCGCCCCGGGGGAACCAATTAATACAGAGGAGTTGGGAGTATATAGATCATTTAATATTCGAACTAATGTTGAATGGCCAAGAGCATTAAGAGGGTTTACGAAAAATCCTATTTTAGGAACAGGTTATTCTTCTTTGACAATTGCTACAGATAATGATTATCTTCGTTCATTAGGAGAAGTTGGTTTGCTGGGAACACTATCTTTTGGATTAATTATTTATATTTTCATTAAAAAAATCCTCAGATCTTTTAAAAAGTTAGAAAATATGGAAAAGAAATATATTATCTCAATACTTTCAGTTTTAGTGGTATATGCTATAACAGCCACTTTTATTGATGTTTTAGAAGCCTCAAAGATCGCTGCTTTCCTATGGATACTACTTGGTTTATCTTGGAGTATAGCAAATGACTACAAAGGACTAGATTGATGTTAAGAATTCTTAAGAAACCTTGGTTCTATTTAATAATTATTTTAATGCTAGGTATTGTCTTTAGGCTTTATAAAGTAAATAACCCGATTGCTGACTGGCATTCTTGGAGACAGGCGGATACTGCCTCTGTTGCCAGAAATTTCTACAAGGAAGGATATAACCCATTTATTCCAAAATATGATGATATGTCAGGAGTTGCACAAAAACCTGTACCAAACCCTCAAAGGTATAGGTTTGTTGAGTTCCCAATTTATAACTCACTGGTCTACTTTGCCTATCTTCTAAATGGGGGGGTTGACGAGAGGCTGGCCAGATTAATCTCAATCTTTTTTTCTCTGGGATCAACTATTTTTGTTTACCTAATTACTAAGAGATATTTTGGTACACTAACTGGTTTGATTGCATCATTATTTTTTTCACTACTACCTTTTAATATTTACTTTTCCAGAGTAATCTTACCAGAGCCTGCTTTAGTTTTTTTTAGCCTAGGGATGTTTTACTTTTTGGACAGATGGATTCAAGAAGATAAAGGAAGTCTTTATATCGGGGGGTTACTTTTTACCATTGCAGCCTTTTTAACAAAACCATATGCCATCTTTTATCTTTTTCCTTTAATTTACAGCTATTATCAAAAAGAAAGAAGATTCTGGCCGATTCCTAGAAGATATTGGCTGATGTTTATTCCAGGTTTGCTTCCCCTATTATTTTGGAGAATTTGGATGAATCAATTTCCTGAAGGGATTCCTGCATCCAATTGGTTATTAAACGGTACAGGTATTAGATTTAAACCCTCCTTTTTTAGGTGGATTTTGGTAGATAGAATAGGTAGGGAGATTCTATCAATAACTGGTTCAATTCTACTGTTTATTGGATTATTAATCAAAGCTACGCCAAAAGAGGGATTACTGCTTCACATCTTAGCTTTCTCCTCTATTTTATTTGTGATTGTTTTTGCAACTGGTAATGTCCAGCATGATTATTACCAGACATTCATTATTCCTGCACTAGTTATTTTTACAGCTCGGGGTTTTGTTCTTTTACTTGGTGGAGTTCCTGGATTTTTAAGTAGATTTTGGACAATTCCTTTGGCATTGCTTTTTCTGCCATTAACAATCTATTTTGGCTGGAATGAAGTAAGAGGGTTGTATCAAATAAATAACCCTGCCATAGTTGAAGCAGGGAAAGAGGCAGATAAGCTTTTACCAAAAGAAGCTGTAGTGATTGCTCCTTATAATGGTGACACTTCGTTTCTATATCAAGTCAATCGTCCTGGTTGGCCAGTGGTTGCCTTTCCCTTGGATGAAATGATTGCCAAATTTGGTGTAACTCATTATGTTTCAACAGCTCTTGATGATAATACTAAATATGCTCTTAAAAAATATACAACTCTCGTTCAGAAAAAAGATTATGTCATTATTGATTTAACTAAAGTAAATCCCAAGTTTTAGAAAACAGATGAAAATTTTAATGTTAACTCCTTATCTGCCTTTTCCTTTGATGACTGGTGGTCAAACTCGCTCTTATAACCTGATTAAGAGACTAGCTGGACTAAACCACGAGATTACTCTTTTTTGTTTGATTAAAAACGAAGAAGACAGAAAATATGTCTTTGAGTTAGAAAAATTTTGTAAAGAAGTTCAAGTTTTTAAACGTTCCTCAAAACCATGGACTTTAACAAATATTTTAAGAACTGGATTTAGCTTATTTCCTTTTTTAGTTGTTAGAAACTGGGCATTGGGAGAAAAAAAAGCAGTTGCCAAAAAGATCCAGGAGAACAACTTTGATCTAATCCATGCCGAAACTTTCTATGTGATGCCTCATATTGCCAAAACCAATATTCCAATAGTGCTGGTAGACCAAACAATTGAGTATTTAGTTTACAAACATTATGTAGAAAATTTTAAAATTAATCTATTAAAGCCTTTTCTTTATTTTGATGTTTATAAATTAAAGTACTGGGAGCTTAGATATTGGAAAGCTGCAAAAAGGGTTATCGCCATGTCAGAGGATGACAAAAAGATTATGCAGGCAGAACTTCCAAATCTAAAAGTTGATATTGTTCCTAACGGAGTTGATAGTGGCTTATTTGGTGAAAAGAGATTTGAAAGATCTAAAAGTCCAGTAATTCTTTATGTGGGAAATTTTACATGGTTACAAAACCGAGAAGCTGTTGAAATTCTAGTTAAAAAGGTTTGGCCAATCATTAAATCAGAGATGCACGATGCTAAACTTTGGATTATCGGCAAAGATGCCGAGAAGTTTTTTCCCAATTTATCCAGTGACAATATTAGAGTTGAAGAAGTTAAGGATGTTAGGGAAGCTTATCAAGGAGCTTGGGTTTTAGTGGCACCGATTTATGGTGCTGGTGGTACCAGATATAAGAATTTTGAAGCTTTTGCTTCGGGATTACCAGTTGTCACGACTTCAATTGGTATAGGAGGTACTGAAGCCGTTGATGGTAAGGAAGTAATCATTAGAGATAACCCTAAGCAGATAGCTGAAGCAACAATTGATTTATTAAAAAATAAAATTCTCTATAAGAAAATTTCTCATCAAGCTAAAAAGATGGTTAAAGAAAAATACGACTGGGAATCAATTACCAAGGAGTTAAATAGAATATATCAGCAAGCTGTGAGTGCCGCTAAAAGCTTTGCTTATCAGGAGGTAAGCAGTGGTTAAATTAACTGTTTCAATTGTAAATTTTAATGCCGGTGATTACTTAATCAGAACGCTTAAATCCCTAGAAAAAGTGAGGGACGAGGCTTTGCTCGAAATTTTTGTAGTGGATAATCTTTCAACTGATAACAGTATTAAAAAGGCAAAGGAAGAATTTAAAAACGTACATTTTATTGAAAATAAAGAAAATGTTGGATTTGGTGTAGCTCATAATCAAGTTCTGGAGAATTTAAAAACAGATTACGTTTTAATTTTAAATCCAGATGTCGAAATAAAAAAAGGAGTAATTAGTCGTATGCTTGCTTTTATGGATCAGTATCCAGAGGTTGGGATTTCTACCTGTAAAGTAGTTTTTCCAACTGGCAGGATAGATTTGACTGCTCATCGAGGGTTTCCCACACCTCGGGCTTCACTACTATACTTTTTAGGTAATGACAGCCTCTATCATTTAACCAATCGGGATTTTAATGTTCCTCATGAAATTGACTCAGTTGCTGGTGCATTCATGTTAATTCGCAAAGAAATCTTGGAGAAAGTTGGTTTATTTGATCAAGATTATTTTTTATATGCCGAGGAGATTGATCTCTGTTTTAGAGTCAAAAAAGCGGGTTATAAGATAATGTATGTTCCAGATGTTAAAATAGTTCATTACAAAGGCGTCTCAACGGGAATAAAAAAACATTCTCAAACCATTACCACTGCCACGCTAGAAACTAAGCGAAGAGCATTAGATTCTTTTTATCAAACAATGAAAATATTTTACAGAAAACATTATGAGAAGAATTATCCATTCTTCGTTAACTGGCTAGTTTATTTAGCAATTAATTTAAAATGGTTTCAAGCAAAAAGAAAATTAGTAGTTTAAAGGAGGATTAGAATTGAGGATAGGTATTGATGCAAGATTATATTCAGAGTCAGGGGTTGGTAGATATATCAGAAATCTAATAAATAATTTAAGTTTAATTGATAGTAAAAACGATTATTTTATATTCCTTTTAAAAAAAAATTTAGATATTAAATTACCAAAAAATTTTATTAAGATTGAGACTGATATTGGATGGTACGGAATAACTGAACAAATAAAACTTCCCAAAATAATCAATTCTTATAAGTTAGATATAGTTCATTTTCCGCATTTTAATGTTCCGCTCTTATATAGGGGTAAGTTTATAGTTACCATTCATGATTTAATTCATCAGCATTATCAAATGAGAAGGGCGACTACTCGTGACCCAATAACTTACCAAATAAAACATTTAGGTTATATTACTGTTTTTAAAAATGCTGTCAGACATTCCCAAGTTATTTTGACTCCATCCAATTTTGTTAAACAACAGCTAATGGAAATTTGGAAGATAAAGGGAGAAAAGATTAAGGTAACCTCTGAAGGAGTGGATCAGCTGTTACTTAACATTCTGAAAAAAAGTAGTAAAAAAACAGACCAAAAAATATTGGATAAATATAAAATTCAACCCTCTTTCATCTTTTATGTAGGTAATGCTCATCCACACAAAAATATTGAAGGGTTGATCAAAGTATTCTTTTCTCTTAGAAAAAGACACCAATATCTACAGTTAGTTCTTTCAGGTCACGATCATTACTTTTGGGAAAGAGTAAGACAAGAGTTTAAACATCGAGATATTATTTATACGGGGTTTGTTAGTGATCAGGAATTGGCTACTTTATATAAAAATGCCAAAGCTTTTGTACTGCCCTCTTTTGAGGAGGGTTTTGGTATACCAGTTCTTGAAGCCTTTGCAGCCAGTTGTCCGGTAGTTTCGTCTAACTCAAATGCTTTACAAGAAGTAGGTGGAAATGCCGCAATTTATTTTAACCCCAGGGATTTAGAAGATATGGAGCAAAAAATCTCCCAAGTTTTAAATTCACAAAAGTTAAGACAACAGTTAATAATAAGAGGTCAAAAAAGATATAAAAAATTTAGTTGGCAAAGGATGGCTGAACAAACTCTTAAACTATATCAGCTCGAGGGTCCTTAATTTTCCAGAGCGGGCTCTGGGGTTTACTAAGACCTCTTCCTTAGTTGGCTCAACTGGTTTATCAGTTAATATTTTTACAAGTCCTTTTCCGCTCCAGTCTTTATAGTAATTTTTAACAATTCTATCTTCTAAAGAATGGAAGCTTATAACAACAATTCTTCCTCCCTTTTCTATAATTTCCAAGGCTTTTGGTAAAGCCTCTTTTAAGGCACTTAATTCATCATTGACTGCTATTCTTAATGCCTGGAATACTCTGGTAGCCGGGTGAGTTCTGTCGCTTTGCGTTCTGGAGCTGACTGATAAAATGATATTTGCTAACTCATTGGTTGTTTTAATGATCCTTTTAGCCCTTTGCTCAACAATTTTTTTAGCAATTCTTTTGGCAAATCTTTCTTCACCAAGTTTCCAAAAAAGCTGTGCAAGTTCTGCTTCATGAAGTCCATTGACTAAATCTGAAGCTCTAACTGTTTGATTGATTGGGTCCATTCTCATATCTAACGGTGCTTCCAAATTAAAACTGAAACCTCTTGCACTAGTTTCTAGCTGGTGAGAAGAAACTCCTAAGTCAAATAATATTCCCATAGGTTTGATATTAAATTCTGTAACAATTTGATCTACGTGGACAAAATTGTTATTTGTTAATATTAAATTTTCCGATCTTGCTAATAGATAGTTATTGATTTTCTGAACATGTAAATTGTATCTACCGGCAACTTCATCGATAGCTTCTGGATCTATATCAATACCGACTACCTTACCGCCTTTTTTTAAAATACCTCTGGTGTGTCCTCCCCCTCCTAAATTACAGTCAATGTACCATTGCCCTGGTTGAATATTTAGGTAGTCCAAGGCCTCTTTTAACATAACTGGTATGTGATATGTACTCATAGCGATGGTAAAATGATAACATGCGCGTTGCACTTGTGCATGATGACTTAGTCCAATGGGGAGGGGCAGAAAGAGTCTTACTTGCTATCTCAGAAGTGTTTCCCGATGCACCAATCTTCACGTCGGTTTTTGATAAAAACAATTTAATCCTCAAAGATTTTTTTGGCGGAAAAAAGATTAGAACTTCTTTTTTACAAGCTTTCCCTGGTTGGAGAACATTTTATAAAGGTTTACTTCCTCTCTACCCACTTGCTTTTGAGCAGTTTGATTTCTCTGATTTTGATCTGGTTATCTCACAAACTACCAGATTTGCAAAATCTATCATTACTAAACCAGGACAAAGACATGTTTGTTATTGTCATACACCTCCTCGGTTTCTTTGGCATTTTTCCTCGTCTAAAATAAATAGCTTTTTTGAGCCACTATTAAGTTTTCTTAGATTGTATGATCGAATTACCTCTTTTAGAGTGGATTATTTCTTGGCTGGTTCAAAAAATGCTCAAACTAGAATTAAGAAAGTCTATAAGAGAGATTCCGATATTTTATTACCTTTTGTTGATCTTAATAAGTTTCAGTCAGTAGAGATCTTTGATGGCGGATATTATTTAGCAGTTTCTAGGTTAAACGATTATAAAAGATTAGACATTGCTGTAGATGCATTTAATGAAAACAAAAAAAGGTTGAAAATAGTGGGCAGTGGACCCGAGCAGTCAAACCTTAAGTTAAAAGCTAAAGAAAACATTGAATTTTTTGATCGTGTTTCAGAAAAACTTCTGATTAATTTAATTGCCGGATGCAAAGGGTTAGTAATTTGCGCAGAGGAAGATTTTGGGTTAACTTCTCTTGAGGCTCAGGCACTTGGCAAGGGAGTTATTGCATATGGTCGTGGGGGCGCCTTGGAAACGATTATACCAAATAAAACAGGCGTTTTATTTAATGACCAAACCCCGCAAGATTTAAACAGATCCATCAGTGAGTTTGAAAGACTGATGATAACTGCAAAGAGTTGTCAGGCAAATGCTCAAGGATTTTCAAAAAAAGTATTTATGGAAAAATTTCAAGGTTTGATTGAAAAAATCTAACCTGTTAAACTTTAAGGGTTTA
>CAYOOO010000001.1:74049-153616 GCA_964405655.1 uncultured Gammaproteobacteria bacterium
TTATCATCCTATGTTTTATGACTTTGCCAAAAGGGTTATAGATATTATTGGATCTATTTTCGGTATTATTTTTTTATCACCCCTACTTCTGATGACTACAATAGCTATCAAGCTTGATTCAAAAGGCCCTGTTATGGCAGATACTCCAATGCGAGTAGGCAGAAATGGCGCATTATTTCATATGTACAAATTTAGATCAATGGTAGTTGGAGCCTATGATTTACTGCAAAAAAACCCTAAGCTTCTTAAAAAATATAAGAAAAATAATTACAAACTTGAGATTAAAGAAGATCCCAGAATTACTCGGGTTGGGAAGTTTATCAGGAAAACCTCAATTGATGAGCTGCCTCAATTTTTTAATATCTTAAGAGGTGATATGAGTTTAGTTGGGCCTCGAGCTTATTATCTCTTTGAGCTTGAGGACCAACAAAAGAAATACCCAAACTCACGAGAATTTGTTAAAATTATTTTATCAGCTAAACCAGGATTAACAGGAGTTTGGCAGGTATCAGGTAGATCAAATATTAATTTTGATCAAAGAGTAGAAATGGATGCCCAGTATGTTCAGCGAAGGTCTATTCTTTACGATCTCTTTCTGATTTTAAAGACTGTCCCGGCTGTTCTACTTGGTAGAGGCGCTGTTTAGTTTAAAAATATGCCCTTTGTAAACTTAAACAAAAGAATAACTAACAATAAATCCTACCGCGCTCATAAGAAATCAAATTCTAAAAAGATGTTATTCAAACTGCTTCTTTTTATTTTTATTCTATTTATTGCAGTTTATTTACCTCTTCGAGGTGTTTATCAATCAACTAAGCAAATCATCGCCTCAGTCAGGGCAATAAATTTTTCACTTAAACAAGAAAATCTGGATGAAATCAGAAATAACTTAAGACAGATGAAAAAGGCCAATGATAACTTATCTACTTCTTTAAGCTTTTTATTTTGGGCTAGATTTATCCCGTTTTTTGGAGGTTTTTATTTAGATGCTACTCATTTTTCTAAAGCAGCGGGTTTTGAACTGAATGCTGCAACCACACTAGCTGATTCATTAGATCCATACAAAAATGAACTAGGTTTTAATGGACACCCGACACCTGGTCAAGATAGAGTAGCCCAATTTGTAGCAGTTTTAAGTAAGATAATGCCCCAACTTGATAAAATTCAGCCTAACCTGCAAGATGCAAGTCAGGCAATTAGCAGTATTGATGTTGATAAATATCCGGAAAAAATAGGTAAATTTGCACTTAGGAGAAAAGTTGAAACAGCTAAAAACTTTATACAAGGTGCAGCTTTTGCAGTTAAAGAAGCAAGAGACGCTCTTGAAGTTGTACCTCAAGCATTGGGTCAACCGGATGCAAAAAATTATTTACTGATTTTTCAAAATGATAAAGAACTTCGGGCAACAGGTGGATTTATGACTGCCTATGCTTTTTTGAAGTTAGATAAAGGAAGAGTTTCCTCCTCAACCTCAGATGATATCTATCGACTTGATGAAAAATTGCTAAAAGTTTGTCAAGTGAAAATCTGCCCACTCTCGCCACCAGCCCCACTAGTTAAATACCTACCAGAAGCCAACGGTAAACCAAGAACTGCTTGGTCAATGAGAGACTCAAACTTGTCTCCTGACCTGCCTTCTTCTATGAAAGAATTTGAAAGGATGTATCAACTGTTAGGCGAAGGAACAAATTTTGATGGGATAATTATGATCGATACCAAAGTTGTTGAGGAGTTAATTAAAATTACTGGCCCAATCGAAGTTTTTGAGACAAAATACTCTGCAGAGATAGATAAAAGATGTAGTTGTCCTAATGTTATTTATGAACTGGAAAACTATGCACAAATTATTGAAAAAGGTGAACAAGACAGAAAAGCAATCCTGGGGACACTAATGCAGCAAATTTTAGCTAGATCCTTAGGTTCCTCAACTGATAAGCTGCCTGATTTTATTAGCGCTGGGGTTGAACTGGCTGGTAGTAAGCACATTATGTTTTATATGCACGATAGCAAAACTCAAACTGCCTTGTCTAAACTTAACTGGACAGGAGAAATCAGAAATTCGAGTGGAGATTACTTACATATCAATGATTCAAATTTTGCTGGAGGAAAATCTAACCTTTATGTTGAAGAGGAGGTACTGCTTGAGATAGATGCCAAAAATATAGATAAAGTTAAACATAAACTTACGATCAATTACAAAAATTCTAAACCCTATACTCACTGGTTAAACCAACGGAATCGGGATTATCTAAGAATCTATGTTCCAAAAGGCAGTAAGCTGATCTCGTCCAACGGTTCAGATGTGGCAGTGACAACCATAGAGGAAGAGTTAGGAAAAACAGTCTTTGAGGCTTTTATTGAAGTTAGGCCTCAAAACTCCCGGACTATTACCTTTGAATATGAAACTCCTTTAACTGTTAAAGATAAACAGTTACCCCTACTAGTCCAAAAACAACCTGGGACTAAAGATCACAAATATGAAGTTAAGATTAATGGTAAGAAAAAAGCAGATTTTAAGTTAGACTCTGATAAAGACCTGAAGCTAGAATTCTAACCCTTTATATCAATCCTTGATACTGTAATGATTAATTATTAAACTCTCATTTGTATGGGTACGCTTACTACAGAAGGGCTAATTTTAAAAAGATCCAATTTTGGGGAGGCTGACCGGGTTTTAACAGTCCTAACTGACCGCTTAGGAAAAATTTCAGTAATTGCTAGGGGAGTTAGAAAGATTACTTCAAGACGGGCAGGTAACATTGAACTTTTAAATAGAGTCAAACTCCATCTGTTTAAGGGTAAGAATTATACATTAACTGAGGCTGAAAGTTTAGAGACCTTTCCTGTCTTGAAAGATAATTTGATTCTTTCAACTACAGCTTTTCACATCTTAGAATTAGTTGACCGTTTAACTAGGGAAAACCAAACAAATCCTAAAGCTTACGACCTGACTATTGCGATCCTGCAAATTCTGGAGAAAAATCCTAGACAGATCTTTATTAGAGCTTTTGAGGTAAAACTTTTAAGCCTACTAGGTTTTTGGTCAATTAATGCGATTAAAGATTTAAGTCAAAATATGAGGATACTGCTTGAGAAACTAGAGTACAACAGCTGGAAGGAAATTGGTGCTTTAGATATAACACAGGAACAGGCTGTAGAACTTGAGCAACTTTTACGCTATTATATTGAAAAGATTTTAGAATCAAATCTAAAAACTGTTAAAGTCATTAGAAAGATTAGGAATATAAAAAATGGAAAAAAATAACTTAATGGAAAAAATTGTCGCCCTTTGTAAAAGAAGGGGATTTATTTATCCAGGTTCTGAAATTTATGGTGGACTGGCTGGAACCTGGGACTATGGTCCGGTTGGGTCTTTAATGAAAAAGAACTTAAAAGATCTTTGGTGGAAGGAAATGGTTCAGTTAAGAGAAGATATTGTCGGAATAGATGCAGCTATTA
Source organism: uncultured Gammaproteobacteria bacterium (assembly GCA_964405655.1). Lineage (GTDB taxonomy): Bacteria > Patescibacteriota > Microgenomatia > Daviesbacterales > UBA10151 > CAYOOO01. The sequence goes on from CAYOOO010000001.1 coordinate 77,509, forward strand.
TGATGAACCCAAGAGCTTGGGAAGCCTCAGGGCATGTTGAGGCTTTTACAGATCCACTGGTAGAATGTAAAATTTGTCACCAAAGATTTAGAGCTGATAAATTAGAGGAAATAGAGGTCCACACCAAATCTCACGAAGGTTTGGCAGTTGATTGGACCCAGCCTCAACAATTTAATTTACTGGTGAAAGCTTACTTAGGAGTTTTAGAAGGTAAACAGTCTGAAATTTATTTAAGAGGAGAGATTACTAACGGCGTTCATGTTAACTTCAAAAATGTTTTGGATTCTACTAGGGTTAGAATTCCTTTTGGAATAGCCCAGATAGGAAAGGCTTTTAGAAACGAGATAACTCCAGGTAATTTTACCTTTAGATCTAGAGAGTTTGAGCAAATGGAGGTTCAATATTATATAAAACCTGATGAGGCTGAGGGTAAAAAATGGTTTGAATATTGGAAACAAAACAGGCTGGATTGGTATTTATCTTTGGGAATGAGAAAAGAAAACTTAAGATTTAGAGACCATGATGAGAAAGAAAGAGCTCATTATGCGCAAGCAGCTACAGATATTGAATATAATTCTCCTTGGGGATGGCAGGAATTTATGGGGATCCATCACCGAGGGGATTGGGATCTAAAAAGACACTCAGAATTTAGCGGCCAAGACTTAAGTTACAAAGATCCAGAGACTGGGGAAGAATATATCCCCTGGGATATAGAAACTTCTGCTGGTGTTGATAGATCCTTTTTATTCCTTTTTATAGATAGTTATAGAGAAGAAGATGATAGGGTTTATTTAAAGATTACGCCAAAATTGGCGCCATATAAGGCTGCAGTGTTTCCATTACTTGCTAATAAGCCTGAACTTATCAATAAAGCAAAGAAAGTTTTTAATTTATTAAAGTCTGAGATGATGGTGACTTGGGATGATCGGGGTAATATTGGTAAAAGGTATGCCTCCCAGGATGAGATTGGAACACCCTATTGCATCACCATAGATTTTGATACACTAAAAGATGAAACTGTGACTGTTAGAGATAGGAACAGTGCCAGACAAGTTAGAGTAAAGATTAGTAAGTTGAGTGATTACTTAAATCAGTTGGTGAATAAAACAAAATAAACTGCCCAAAATGAAAGTTATAAAATCTTTTCTGTCCAATCAAACGAGTTTGTTACTTCGTAATAAAACAAACCTAATTCTATTTTCAATCCTAGCTTTAATAATTTTAATTGGTAGTTTTTTTGGAATAAAGTTGATCTCCAAAAATCAGGCCAGCTCACTTGAACAGATCGAAGAAATAGAGCTGGCTTTTGATCCTGAAGGAGCCTATGCCCTGCTTGTGCCAAGGAAAGATGGTAAGGCAATCTACTTAGAGCTCAAAAGAATTGGTTCATATGATTCCTTCTCATATCAGCTTTCTTATACCGATCAGGAAGGAATTGGGCGAGGAGCTGGGGATCCAAATACCTGGATAAAGGTTGATAAAGGTAAAAGTGAGTATGAGCAACTAATCTTACTTGGTTCATGTTCACAAGGATTCACCTCAGGAGATGCTCATTGTGTGTTTGATAAAGGTGTTGAGAACGGTAATTTAATCTTAAAAATGAGAACAAGTAATAAAGCGTATGTTATGAAAACAACTTGGCATCTTCAGAAACCAGATATCGCTCTTGGGCTTATAAATTCGGTCGATGGGCATTTTAGCTACAAAACTTCTGCCTCAAGAGAAAACCTAACAGTGGTAGGTTTTACCATTGTCAATGACCTATCAGCTGCACCAAAACTGCCAGAGGGTAAAAAGATCTTAGGTAAAGTTTATGCCTTAAACTTACCAACAGCTAAAGATTTTTCTTCTGGACAGGTTAGTCTGGAGTTAATAGACAATCCACCCTCAGGTGCAACCTTAGCGCGTTATGTTGAGTCAAAGAATAGTTGGGAAATTTTGGATACCAAAACAGCACTAGGTAATAAGTTTTCAGCAACCTCAGATGGCGAGGGTATCTTTACTGTTTTAATCGACTCAAAATAGTCCTATGTCTTCCTTCCTTGCTACCCCTTAGAGATAGATAAAAACAGCTATTGACAGCGTGAAAAAAATGGAGCAAAATGGCTATAGATGGTGAAAAAGGGTGATTTAAATTCATCCTTAGTTTTTGAGGACACTGAAGCGAGGCGCAAGAGTTAAAAAATTTAACTTGCTGTCATCCTCCTCTCTAACTTAAAAATTACTGCCCAAAAAACAAATTAGCGCGCTTATGTTTTTGGGTAGTTTCAAAACTAAGTTTTCAGGAAAAAATAGGGTGGTTTTGCCAAAGAGATTTAGGGTCGAGTTAAAGAGCGGAAATGAGGTTGTATTAACAAAAGGTTTGGATGGTTGCATTTGGGGATTTTCTAAGAAGGATTGGGAAAAAGAAGCTAAAAAGCAACTTGAGATACCGGTTGTGGAGGAGAGAGGAAGAAATTTGCGAAGGATTTTGTTTTCAGAAGCAAATGTTTCTGGGCTCGATAGACAGGGAAGATTTATAATACCTTCCTCTCTCCTAGGGTTTGGTCAGATTAGAGAAGAAATTTTAATTGTGGGTGCGGGTGATCATTTTGAGATCTGGGATCCAAAAAAATGGCGAGAGGAAGTAGCATCTATTAGTGAGTAACATATGCTAAAAAAAATAGAAACAAAAAAACCATGGTTGAGAAAAAAAATAATTTTTAGCTTACTTTTGGTAATCATTAGTTTAACCTTAGTTGAAATTTGGGTAGTAAATCGTCTATCTACTTATGGAGAACAAATTAGTAAGTTTGAATCCTCACAAGCACTCTTAAAAACAGAAAATCAGTTGATAAAAAACCGGATTGCCCAGGCTGCATCTTTAAAAGAAACCGAGGAAAAAGCAAAACTGGCAGGATTTGATAAAGCTCAAGACATCCAATTTATTAAGACATTTGACTTAGCTCTTACTCGCTGATGCGATTAAAAGTTATTCGTCTAATTTTTTTTGCACTCCTCGCTCTAATAGTAGTTAGACTAGGTTATTGGCAGATTCTAAAGTCTGATGAGTTGACTGCTCGGGCAGAGAACCAGCGGGTCTTGACTAAAAGAGTGGTTGGCCAAAGAGGCTCAATTTTATTCAAAGACGGCTCTGTTTTAGTTTCTAATCAACCAAGCTTTCTAATGTTTCTCCAACCTCAGTTGATTAAAAGAGAAGAAGGATCTGATTTGGATAAACTACAGAAATACAAACTTGATATATCTTCGAAACTAGCTCAAGTTTTCTATCAACAAGACCTTAAACTCAACTCGTCTAGCCAATCAGCTGAGATTAATGATGAGCAAAGTTTTTCTTATAAGAAGGGTAAGATTAAGGGTCTAGAAAAAGATATTTTGGATAAGATCGATCAGGACTTATTATGGGTGAGTCTTGGTAGAAAAGTGGATATAGAAACAAAACGGGAATTAGAAAAAAATAGCTTAACAGGTTTAGGTTTTGAACCTACTTCAATTAGGTTCTATCCTGAAGGTTCCTCATCAGCCCATTTTTTAGGATTTGTCGGTTCCGACGTTTACGGTAGCGATACTGGGTATTTTGGTTTGGAAGGTTATTATGATGGAGATTTAAAGGGTAAAAAAGGTTTCTATACCTCAGAAAAAGACGCTTTAGGCCTACCTATCTTAATAGGTAAGTTTTTTTCCAAAGAACCAAAAGATGGTAAGATGCTGGTATTAAACATAGACCGAACTATTCAGCATATAGTCGAGAATCATCTTCAAAAAGGAATTGAAAAATATGGAGCCAAAGGAGGTTTAGTAGTTGTTATGGAACCAGATACTGGTAATATCTTGGCCATGGCATCTTACCCAAACTATGATCCTCAAAACTCCACAAGCTATCCTGAGGAATACTATAAAAATCCAGTTACAGCTGATGGCTATGAGCCAGGATCAACCTTTAAAGTTATAGTTATGTCAGCTGCTATCAATGAAAAAGTTGTCAAAGAAGATACAATTTGTGAGTCTTGTAGCGGACCGATCAATATAGGTGGATTTACGATTCGTACTTGGAATAATAAATATCAGGATAGCTTAACTATGACAGACACGATAATTCATTCTGATAATACAGGTATGGTTTTTGCTGCGAAAAAATTGGGATTTGAAAAGCTGTATGATTATATTATAAAGTTTGGATTTGGTCAGCAAACAGGTATAGATTTACAAGATGAGCGAACACCTTCTCTTCGAGCAAAAAAAGAATGGAAAGAAATAGATTTAGCTACTGCTTCTTTTGGGCAAGGAATTTCTGTTAACGCTATTCAACTGGTTAGGGCAGTTTCTGCAATTGCTAACGGTGGAAAATTAATGGAGCCCCATATTGTTTCTCAAATAAAAGATGAAAGTAGTACGTTTAATATTAATCCTAAAATCCAAGAAAGGCCGATTAGCGAAGAAACTGCCAGAATTATTACCAAAATGATGGTAAAAGCTGTAGATGAGGGAGAAGCAAAATTTTATAAACCCAAAGGCTATCAAGTAGCTGGTAAAACAGGAACTGCCCAGATACCGGTCGCTGGGCACTACGACCCCAATAAAACCATTGCTTCCTTTGTTGGTTTTGCACCAGCTGATAATCCAAAATTTGTGATGTTAGTCCGTTATGATCAACCAAGTGCTTCTATTTACGGGTCAGAGACCGCTGCCCCTACTTTTTTTGAGATCGCTAAGGAACTATTTAACTACTTTAGAATAAGTCCATCAGAGTAATCATTAATTTTGATTTTGCTATATAATTTACCCACAATGATTAAGCTAATCAGAAAACTTATTCCCCAATCGGCCATTAATAAATTCAAACACTTACCCACTGCGATTCTAGCTAATTTAATTTATGGTTTTCCTTCAAGAAAAATTAAAGTTATTGGAGTTACAGGAACAGATGGTAAGACAACGACGGTTAATATGATCTATCAAATCTTAAAAGCTGCTGGGAAAAGGGTATCAATGGTCTCTACTGTCAATGCAGTCATCGGTTCAAAGAAACTAGACACTGGATTTCATGTGACTTCTCCAGACCCGCTGATGGTTCAAAAGTTAATTAGGCAGTCTGTTAGATACAAAGATGAATATATTGTTTTGGAAGTAACCTCTCACGCCTTAGATCAGTACAGGTTTTGGGGAGTTAATTTTATGGCAGCAGTGATTACTAATATCACCCATGAACATTTAGACTATCACAAAAGATGGGAAAACTATTTTTATACCAAAGCCAAACTAATTAAAGATGCCAAAATAGCAGTCATTAACCGTGATGAAACACATTACTTAAAGTTAGCAAGCTTAGCCAATGGGGATGTTTACAGCTTTGGGTTGTCAAGAGAAGCAGATTTTAATCCTACCAAATTTCCAATAAGACTTAATATCTTTGGTGAATTTAATTTACTAAATGCCCTAGCAGCGGCTACCTTGACTATCAATTTAAATATTGATGGTGAAATTGTCAGAAATAGCCTTGCTAAGTTTAAGTTGCCTATTGGGCGAATGGATGAAATAAAAAATGAACGTGGTTTTAAAATTTACATTGACTTTGCTCATACTCCAAATGGTCTATCTCAGGCTTTAAAAGCGCTCAACAAACAAAAAAAGGGCAGAATAATAGCCATCATAGGAGCAGAAGGTTACAGAGATGAACAAAAAAGACCAATGATGGGAGAAATAGCCACAAAGCTTTCCGATATTGTTATTATTACCTCAGTCGATCCAAGAGGGTTAATAGAGCAGATTAATAATCAAATTATGCAGGGTGTCAAAAGGGTTGGTGGAATCTTAGGGGAAAATATTTTTATTGAAAATAATAGACTAAAAGCTATAGATCTAGCACTCAACCAGCTTGCAAAAAAGGGTGATACAATAGCTATATTTGGAAAGGGTCACGAAAAGACTATGAACTTGGATGGTAAAGGGGAGGTTGGATGGTCAGATTACCTGGCAGTCGAGAAGTCTCTCAATGGCTAAAGTGGGAAATTATTCAAATAGTTTAAATCTGTTAACTCAGGTACTCGGAAGTGATAGAATTAAGTATAACGAAAAACTGTCATATCATACCTTTTCAAAAAGAGGCGGGCCGGCTGAATTATTTTACATAGCCACTACTAAACGTGAGCTAATTAATGTTTTGGATAACGCCAAACAACTAGACATTCCTACATTTTTAATAGGTAGTGGTACTAAAGTATTAGTTTCAGAAAAGGGTATAAAAGGCCTAGTTATCAAAAATAGAACAAATGATATTAAAGTAGGTGGAATTAAAGGGAAAGTTGGCAGGGAGGGGATTGGAATTGAAGAAGCGTTAGTAGAAGTTGACTCAGGTGTTAGTCTAAACAGATTAAATGAATTCTTAAAATCTCAAAAACTCAAGGAGATAAATGGTTTTAGTTCCCTTAAGAGTAGTATCGGAGGGGCATTGTTTCTGGATCCGCAACTGCGAGGACTAGTTCAAAAAATTTCTGTTTGGGATGCTTGTGAAGTTTACGATATTGAGATCAAAAGTTTAAATCGCAATAAACATATTATATTATCTACAGTACTTAAGGTAAAAGCAAAAGAGGATTAGTCATCAAAATAAATATGAGAAGTCAAAATTTGAATTTTATTGAATCTACAATGATCCCGCTCAGAAAAAGTTTCGCTGGTATATTAAAGTTTGTAAAAAACCAATACGTTAAGTCAATTTCACCAGAAAAGATAGTTTTGGTTGGCGGTGCAGTGGGTAAAACCCTGACTATTTTTATAGGGCAAAAGATTTTATCTGAGAAGTTTTCCTTATCTGTAATGGATGAGAAATTGAGATCAGCTATGAATTCTTTAGTAAATACAAGCTCTTTTAATCTTTCAAGTAAATCAGATAAAGTTCTTATTGAAGAAAACTATTTAATGGATAAGATAAATTTAGAAGATATCAAATTTAAAACTTTAATTGTCATCAGAATGTTTGATAATACCAGCAAAGACGGACAGTACTCATCCCAGATTTTATCCAACTTAGATGCTGACGGTTTATTAATCCTTAATTGGGATGATTTAGTAGCTAGAAAAATAGCAGAAAAGACCAGTGCTCAAGTTATCTACTTCGGAACAGATTCAAAAAACTGTCACGTCTGGGCGTCAAATATTAGATTTTCAAATTTTAGAACGATTTTTGAGTTAAATTACGGTGTTGAGAGAGTTGAGATAACTACTAATTTGATTGGTAATCATCAAATTTACCCATTGCTTGCAGCTGCAACTTTAGCAATTAGTCTAGATGTGCCCCTATTTAAAATAAAGAAGAGCCTGGAAGAGATGAATCTACTAGATCATTATCTTCAGCCAATTTCTGGTCAAAACGGATCAGTTATAATTGATGATACAACCAGTACCAATCCTTTATCTGTTATAGAAGCTCTTGATAGCTTAAACAATATTCCTGCCAGAAGAAGGATAGTAGTACTAGGTGAGATGAAAGACTTAGGTGACTTATCAGAATATTATCATCGTCAAGTTGCTCGTAAGATCCATCAAGATAAAGTTGATCTGGTTTTTACCAGTAGTGGCGAATGCAAGTTTGTTGAAGATGAGCTTAATAAACTTGGTTTTATAAGTGAAAGAATCTTACCTAATCAACAAAATCATCAAATAGTTTCTAGACTCTTAAAAATTTTAACAAAAGGAGATATAGTTTTAGTTAAGGGCTCTTTACAAAATAAATTTGATGAGATAGTTAGCAGAATTAGCAAAGCCATCTAAATATTATATGACATACCTATTAGGTCTAATACTACTTTCATTTGGTATTACCAGTTTCTTTTTAGTTCCCTTTATCGACCTGCTGTTTTTTTTGAAGAGGAAATTTGAAAGATTTCCTGAGCAAAAAAAGAAGTCTTCTGATACACCAATTCACGACAAACTAATGAAGTCTGACGAATCTACACCTAGTGGAGGAGGTGTTTTATTGATTTTAATCCTAACTATTCTGTCCTTTCTTTACATGTTATTTTCTCAACCAGTTGGGAATAACTCAATGAAAGTATTGCTCTTTTCTCTGCTTTCTTTTGGATCGATTGGATTAATTGATGATATTAAATGGTTAATAACCAAAAGACAAGGAAAACTTCTGGGTTTAGGTAAAAAAGTAATGCTAGTTCTACAAATCATTCTGGCTTTTGTGATTGCCTCATTGCTTTATTTTTTAATGGGATTAAATAATATCTATATCTCAGGAATTGGCAATTTTGTAGTTGATATATGGTATATACCTTTGGCAGCTTTCATAATCGTTGCTTTTGCTAATGCCTATAATATTTCAGATGGTTTGGATGGTCTTTCAACGGGACTACTGACTATCTGCCTGTTTGCTTTCTTAGCGCTGGCTTCTGCAAACTTAGATATTAGTTTAGCTGCATTTATTGGAATTTGGATTGGCACACTGTTTTCTTACTTATATTTCAATGTCTATCCGGCTCGAATTTTCTTAGGAGACGCTGGATCTTTAGCTTTTGGCGCCACTCTGGCAGTAGTTGGTTTATTAAGTGGGAAGATACTGGCTTTAGCTATTATTGGTGGTATGTATATAGTTATCGTTGCTTCATCTTTAATACAGATGTTTAGTAAAAAGTTTTTGGGTAGAAAAGTTTTCCCAGTAGCACCTATACATATGTATTTTAAATATATAGGTTGGGAAGAACCAAAGATTGTAGCTAGATTCTGGTTGGCGGGTGCGATTTTTGCTATTTTTGGACTCTGGCTAGCTCTTTTATCAGAATAGATTTAGGGCAAATTCACTTTTTGTGATGAGACGCTTATCTAAACAACTACATCGTCTGCCTCTTATTTCAACCCAGAGAAAAAAAACGGATCTTCCGTTGCTGTTTGCTGTTTTAGTCCTAGTTTTCTTTGGTCTAATTATGGTTTATGACTCTTCAGTGATTCAAGCATTTAAAGATTATGGGGATAAATATTTTTATATAAAACAACAAATAATTTGGGTAGGTCTAGGACTTGCCTCCCTTTTTTTCTTTTCCCTAATTAATTATCATTTCCTTAAAAAAATAGCACTACCTCTATTTATTATATCTGTATTATTTTTATTGGCGGTTTTTATTCCCGGGTTAGGTATTTCAGCAGGTGGTGCTCACCGTTGGCTTAGACTTGGACCATTAACAATTCAACCTGCCGAAATTATTAAACTCACAACAATTATTTTTTTGGCAACCCTTTTTGAAAAGAGATCACGATTCTTCCCATTTTTATTGATAGTTACAACAATTTCCTCAGTGATTGGTCTTTTCCAAAAGGACTTGGGAACGACTATAGTTTTTTTTATTACAGCTAGCTCTATTTATTTTTTCTCAGGAGCACCAATTAGTTATTTCTTCCTTCTCTTACCAATCTCGCTTATAGGTTTCTTAGTTTTTGTTTTGTCTTCAAGCTATCGGAAACAGCGAATTTTGGCTTTTTTAGATCCTTTTTCCGATCCTCAAGGTTATTCTTATCACATCTCGCAAATTTTAATAGCTTTAGGCTCAGGCGGGATACTCGGTTTAGGTTTAGGGCAATCAAGACAAAAGTTTGAGTATATTCCAGAGGTAACAACCGACTCAATCTTTGCTATAGTTGGTGAAGAGTTCGGATTTATCGGAGCAATTATTTTAATTAGCTTAATTGCATTTTATATTTATAGAGGCCTCACTATTGTTGAAAAGACCGAAGACAGTTTTGGTAAAATTTTAGCTTTTGGTATTGTTGTCTGGCTTGGTAGTCAATCGATAATTAACTTGTCTTCAATGGTTTCACTCGGCCCGTTGACAGGCGTGCCTTTGCCTTTTATTTCTTATGGCGGATCGGCCTTAATGGCTAATTTAACAGCTATTGGTATTCTTCTGAATATCTCAAAATACGTTAAAGCCTAAGGTTTAGTGCGTTTATCTAAACTCCAAATAATTAGGCTGACCTGTTAAAATAAGTTCAGATAGTATGAAAATTCTTATTACTGGTGCACATTTTACACCTGCTCAGGCTGTTATCGAAGAACTTAAGAAAGATACAAGTAATCAGATTATCTATATTGGCAGAAAATATACTCAGGAAGGAGAGAAGATTTTGTCAGTTGAGTCACAAGTATTACCTTCTCTAGGAGTCAAATTTATTCCAATTACCGCAGGCCGGTTGAGAAGAATTTTAGATCTTAGAACAGTTACCGCCCTTTTTAAGATTCCGATAGGTTTTATCCAGGCTTTTTGCAATCTTGTCATAGAAAGACCTGATGTAGTTTTGTCATTTGGAGGTTATATTGGATTGCCGGTTGTGATTTCAGCTTGGTTTTTATCTATTCCGGTCATGATTCACGAGCAAACTCTGGTTACGGGTTTAGCAAACACGCTTAGTAATTTTTTTGCAGACAAAATTGCAGTTTCTTTTGAAAAAGACTATCCAATTAGTAAACAAAAGATAGAACTTACTGGTAACCCGATTAGAAAAGAGATACTAAAACCTACTCAGAATGTCTCAAAAGATTTAAAGGAGTTTCTAAAAATAAAAAAAATTAAGAAACTACCGATAATCTATGTTACTGGTGGTAATCAAGGTTCAGATCTTATTAATCAAGCAATCTTAGAGTTATTGGATAAGTTATCCAAATTTACACTAATAATTCACCAGACAGGTGATTCTAAAAAACAATACTTTGATAAACTCTCAAAACTTAAAACTAGCCTTCCAAATCCTGAAGGGTACCTTGTTAAAAAATGGTTTAATGCATCAGAGGTTGGACATATATTAAAAGAAGCTGATTTGGCGATATCAAGGGCTGGTGCTAATACTCTCTTAGAACTGGCTCTTTTTAGTCTACCTTCCATAATTATTCCGATACCTTATCTTTATAAAAATGAGCAGGAAGTAAATGCAAAATATTTTAAGCAGTATGGTTTATGTCAAGTTATAGAGCAAAATCAGTTTAACTCCAAAAAATTGTATGAGACAATGCTTGAGGCTTTAGCAAATATTAAGGTCCTTAAAAAGTCTGCTTTAAAAGCAAAAGCTTTAGTTAAAGAAGATGCAGCTAAAATCATTGCTCAAGAATTAATTCTTCTTAAAAAAGAGAATGTATAATCTTAGGCAACTGAAGTTGTCAAATGGAGGATATCTTAAGAAGCAGTCAAGTGGGAAAACCATACGATTTACCTTAGTTAAGGTAGTCTTGGCGTTTTTTTTAGTCTGTTTAATTATTGTTATTTTACTGCAATCAGATTTATTGAATGTTAAAAGTGTTATTATCAAAAACGAAGGACAAATAGAAAGTTGTATTGACCAAAACCAGCTTGACTATAAAACCAGTCTCCAAAATCAAAAATTATTTTTCGTCAACGCAGAAAAAATTAAAAATGATTTAACGAAGCGTTTCGCTTGTCTTTCTGATGTTAAGATTGTTAGAAAATTTCCTCAGACTATAGAGTTAATACTTATTGGTAGAGTTGCTAAGGCCAATATTATAACAGGGAAGTACCAACTGCCGATCGAAGATTTTTCACCCGAGGCAACCGCTTCTACGCAAGCATCTTTTTTTCAGATAGATTTAAATAATCTTGCCAATGAGCAAGTTTTTCTGACCGATGAAGATGGCATCCTATTTAAAACGATACCTTCTAAAAATCAGTTACTGCCAGAGATATTTTTAATTAATAAAGATTTTAAATTAGGAGATAAAATTGGAGACGGATATATAAAAAAAACTCTAGAGATAATCCAAAAATTAAATCAACTTTCTACTGATATTAAAACTATTAAAATTATCGAAAAGAGATTAGAAATAGAGGCTGAAGAGCAGATAATTTTCTCTTTGGAAAAAGATTACTTGGAACAACTCGCCTCTTTACAACTAATCTTACAAAAGGCTAAAATGAATTCAGGCGATTCTGGTAAAGAAAAAGATCTAAAAATAATCGAAATGGTAGATTTAAGATTTGAGAAGCCGGTTGTTAGATATCTAAAAAGAAAAAGTTAGGATGAATCTACTAAAATTCAATTTATTAAAACATCGTTACATACAGGGCAATTTTCATCCTGAAGAGCGGGTAATGTAACGAAAATTTTTGAGATCGTTAATGTTTAAGTAAAAATTTGATAGAATTGCCCAAAAAAGATGGCTAAGGATAAAGTTATATGTGGTATTGATGTTGGGTCCTCTAAGGTAGCTACCCTAATTGCTACAGTCTCAGATGATAATCGTCTTAATTTAATTGGTGTTGCCGCTACTACTTCCCGAGGTGTCAAAAAAGGACAAATAGTTGATATTGAGGCGGCGGTTGAAGCTATTAATGAAAGTGTTGAAAGCGCTGAAAGAATGGCTGGTTATTCTATTTCCTCAGCCTATGTTTCAATGGGTGGGCCGCAAATTGAAAGTTTAAACCAGCATGCTGTTGTAGCAGTTGCTCAGCCAGAAGGCGAGATAAAACAAAATGATATCTTGAGGGTTAATGAGGCTGCCCGGGCGATTGCTCTACCGGCATCAAGAGAGATTCTTCATGTTATTCCTCGTACCTATACTGTAGATGGCCAAGAGGGTATTAATGATCCAATTGGTATGACTGGAGTCAGACTTGAAACAGATACCCATATCATCACTGGCTCGACAACCTCAATGAAAAACCTGGCAAAATGTGTTGGGATGGTAAGTGTGGAGGTAGAGGAGCTAGTCTTTTCCGGAATTGCCTCATCCAGTGCGGTACTGACTGAAACTGAAAAAGAGTTGGGAGTAATTTTGGTTGATATTGGTGGAGAAACTACTGATGTGGTTATCTTTGTTGATGGAGCAATAGCTTATTCTGCAGTTATACCATTAGGCGGCAGACACGTTACCTCAGACATTGCTGTTGGATTAAGAATCTCTTTAGAGTCTGCTGAGAAGATTAAACAGGCTTTGGGTAAAATTCAAAAAGTACCTGCAACTCCGGAAGAGAATGGGGAAAAGGGTGCCAAGAAGAAGGAGGAGGATATACTAGATCTTAGACAAATGGGGGTCTTAGAAGATATTCAAAACCAAAAGATGTCCAGAAAAACAGTTATTGACAGTATTATTAGGCCAAGATTGCAGGAAATATTTAAATTTATTGGTAAAGAGATTAAGAAGAGTGGATACGGAGCTCAGACACCCTCAGGTTTGGTTATCACTGGTGGAGGAGCTTTAACGATTAGTGTAATAGATCAGGCAAAATATGTACTGGGTTTTCCTGCAAGACTGGGTGAAATACAGGGCTTTGTTGGTTTGACCGACGAGATTGATTCTCCTGCTTTTGCTACAGCTGCTGGTTTAGTACTCTATGGTAGTAAGAATGTTTCTTCATCAGAAATGAACATTCCGGTCTTAGGAAAGGGTTTACCTTTAAAGGCTGTCACGCAGAAGGTTACCGACTTAATCAAGTCATTTTTGCCCTAATTCGAATCTAGCTTAATACTCGACAAACTTATTATAAGTTGTTACAATCTGCCAAAGTAGACTCTTGATTTAAGACTATGCTCATCAAACCAGACGTTCAGAGATTCGCCAAGATTAAAGTAGTAGGTTTAGGTGGTGGGGGATCGAACGCTTTAAACTCAATGATTACTCTCCAGCAGATTCAAGGTGTAGAATTTATTGCTGTCAATACCGATGCTCAGGCACTTTTAGGAAATCAATCTCCGACTAAAGTTCAAATTGGTGAGAATCTAACTAGGGGTTTAGGCTCAGGCGGTGACCCTGAAGTTGGCAGACAAGCTGCTGAAGAGTCTACTCAAAAGTTACAAGATGTTTTAGCGGACGCTGATATGGTTTTTCTAACAGCAGGTATGGGTGGTGGTACAGGGACAGGTGCAGTTCCGACTGCAGCCAATATAGCCAAGCAGCTGGGAGCTCTGACTGTGGCAGTGGTGACTAAGCCATTTGCTTTTGAAGGAAGCCGGAGAATGGTGGTAGCAGAGGATGGAATTGAAAACTTAAAAGATAAAGTCGATGCACTAATTGTTATTCCAAATCAAAGGCTCCTTGAGGTAGTAGATAAAAATATGACCTTACAAGAAGCTTTCAAGCTAGCAGACTCAGTCTTAGGTCAAGGAGTTCAAGGAATCTCAGATTTAATTACCATGCCTGGGCTTATTAATGTTGACTTCGCTGATGTTAGAGCAATTATGACCAATGCTGGATCAGCTTTAATGGGGATTGGGCAGGCTGGAGGTGAAAACCGTGCCTCAACTGCTGCCAGAATGGCTATTGCCTCACCTCTGCTTGAGGTTTCAATTGAAGGGGCTAAAGGAGTTCTTTTCAATATTGTAGGAGGCCCGGATTTATCTATGAATGAGGTAAATGAGGCTGCTCAAATTATTGCTCAGGCAGCAGAGCCAGATGCTAATATTATCTTTGGTGCAACCATCAAGGATGATCTTGTGGATATGGTTAAAGTCTCGGTAATTGCTACTGGTTTTGACGAAGGCAGAGAGAGGCTGAGAGACTATGCTGGAGTTGGTAGAATAGGAACACTTGGTGCAATAGGTCCCAATATGATAAGTACTTCTAATTTTGCTCAAATGCCACAGGATGATACTTCGTCTCAACCCCAACAGACTACTGCCTCAGACGATCAACAGCCAGAGAAAAAAGAAGTAGAAGAGCCAGAGATTGAGGATGATTTAGAAATCCCCGCTTTCCTAAGACAGAATCGCTAAATTTTAGACAAAACCTCAAAAAAATTGTAGTTTAAGTTTGAAATTTTTGATAGAATTATCCACAGTATGTTCAAAAGTGTCTCATCACAAATCAACTTTGCAGAGCTTGAGGAGAAAATTCTTAAATTCTGGAAAGAAAAAAAGATTTTCGAAAAGTCTGTAGAGACACGACCTGCGGATAAAAAATGGACCTTTTTAGATGGACCACCCTTCATTACCGGTAATCCTCACTATGGCACGCTTTTATCGAGCATTCCTAAGGATATTTTTGGCAGATATTGGACTATGAAAGGATATAGGGTTAGACGTGTTTGGGGCTGGGATGGACACGGTTTACCGATTGAGAATAAGGTTGAAAAAGAACTAGATATAAAACGCAAAAAGGATATAGAAGAAAAAGTTGGTGTTAAAAAGTTTATTAGAAAATGTTTAGAGTATGTTAATGAAGTATCTGCAGAGTGGGAATGGTACGTTATGCATATCGGCAGATGGGTAGATTTTAAAAATGCTTATAAAACCTGGGACCTGCCTTATATGGAGACTGTCATGTGGGTTTTTAAGAAGATGTATGAGAAAGGCTATATCTACAAAGGTCTTCGGGTTTCACTATTTTGTCCTCACTGCTCAACTCCTATCTCAAACTTTGAGGTGGCAATGGACCCTGATAACTATAAAAATGTAACAGAGCCTGCTAATTTTTATAAATATCCTCTTAAAGGAGAGAAGGATACGTTTGTTCTGGCTTGGTCAACAACTCCCTGGAATAAGATAGTTACACCTGCGCTGGCAGTTAATCCAAAGTTAAATTACGTAAAAGTAAAACAAGGCGAAGAGTATTACGTTTTGGCTAAATCAACTCTGAAAATACTCAAAGATAAACCTAATTATGAGATAGTTGAAGAGTTTTTGGGATCAAAATTGGTTGGTAAGAAATTTGAACCGCACTACAATTTCTACCAAATTGAGGAAGGAAAGAAAGCTTTTGAAATTATTTCAGGCGATTTTGTGACTGCAGAGGAGGGAACAGGGGTAGTAACTATCGCAGCCTATGGAGAAGAGGACTTAGATGTTATCCAAAAAATAAATATTCAAATAGTGCTGCATTTGGATGATGAAGGAATAATCAAAGAAGATGTCCCAAAATTTGGCGGTATGTATTATCTTGATGCAAATGAGGCAGTTAACAAGGATCTTTCCCAGAGGGGTCTTTTATATAATGAACAACCACTGACACATTCGGTTCCTCATTGTTGGAGATGTGGTACCAGACTCTTTTATGCTCCAAAAGATGCTTGGTTTGTAGATATTCAAAAACTCAAACCACAGCTTTTTAAAAACAATGATCCTATTAATTGGTTCCCAAAGCATTTTCAATATGGCAGATTCAAAAAAAGTATGGAGGCTGCCCCTGACTGGAATATCTCCAGAAATAGATATTGGGGGTCTCCTGTACCAGTTTGGGAATGTGAATGCGGAGAACGAATAGTTCCAGGTTCAATTTCTGAGTTAGAAGAACTGTCAGGTGAAAAAATTACAAACTTACACAAGCCAGGAATTGATGATGTAACTTTGACTTGTCCAAAATGCGCCAAGTCAGTTAAGCGAGTTCCAGAAGTTTTAGATTCTTGGATAGAGGCAGGTTCTGCTTCATTTGGAGAGAGACACTTTCCATTTAATAAAGAGTTTGAGCTAGAAGATTTTTTTCCTCCTGATTTTATTGCAGAATATACTGGTCAGATTAGAGCTTGGTTTTATGTCTTACATGTGATTGGAACTGCCCTTTATGACTCACCGGCCTTTAAAAATGCATTAGTGACCGGTGTCTTGCTTGGTACTGACGGTAGGAAAATGAGTAAAAACTATGGCAATTTTCCAGATCCTAAAAAGGTTATGCAAAAATATGGCGGAGATGCGCTAAGAATCTATTTGATGGGTTCACCTTTAATGAAAGGTGAAGATGTTAATTTTTCTAACGATGGAGTTCCGGAAGTTACAAAAGGATTTTTACTGATTCTATGGAACTCCTATAAATTTTTTGTTGATTATGCCAGTATCTTTAATTGGTCTGTTCCAAAACAATCCATATTTGAAAATAATCAGAAACTATCAATTCTAGACAAATGGATTTTAGCTAGGATGACTGAACTGACTATCGATCTGCAAAGTTCTTACGATAAGTTTGATACTGTAACCATTACCAAACTTCTGAGAGATTTTATTGTTAATGACTTCTCGACTTGGTATATTAGAAGATCTAGAGATCGAGTGAGTAATAATAGTAATCAATCAGACAGGCAGAACTGCTTATCCGTTATTTATTATGTCTTGGCTAACTACTCTAAGTTACTTGCACCACTTGCTCCATTTATTTCAGAGGAGATCTGGAAAAATTTAACATCAAAAGAATCAGTTCACCTTGAGAATTTTCCAGTTGCTGATAAAGAGTTGTTAAATAATACCTTTATAAAGGATATGAAGACAGTTAGGGAGATAGTAGAAAGGGGTCATGCTAAGAGGAAAGATGCTGAGATTAAATTAAGGCAACCTCTAAGCAAAATTACTTATTCAACAGCTAAACAGTTATCAGAAGAAACGGAAAAAATTGTTGCTGAAGAGTTAAATGTTAAAAAAATTGAATACAAAAAAACCTCAAGAAAAAAATTAGAAGTTGAATTGGATATAAAAATTACTCCACAATTAAAAAAAGAGGGAGAAGCTAGAGACTTAATTAGACAGATTCAGCAACTAAGAAAAGATTCAGGCATGACTCTAAAAGATAAGGTAGCTGTTAGAGCTCCGGATTGGCCAAAAGAATTCGAAAAAATGATTCTTGAGTTAACTGCTTCGGTTAGTATAAAAAAATCTAACAGACTAGAAATCGAAAAGGTTTAATGATAATTCCTGTCTTGCTACTTCTGTCATTGGGTATTGTTGTCATCTATACTTCAAATCCTCTGCTTGCTATCCAGCAGCTTTTTTTTGCTATATTTGGACTAATTCTCTATGTAATCATTCGTAACCTAGATTACAAATCGTTAAAAAATGCTGCTAAAAGCTTCTATATAGGAATTGTTATTCTTTTGATTATCACAATGATATTGGGTTTTGAGAGTAGGGGTTCAATTCGTTGGATCCCCCTAGGCTTATTTAACTTGCAGCCTTCAGAGTTTGCTAAACCGATTTTAATTTTACTACTAGCAACATTTTGGACTAAGAATTTGCCCAATTGGAAAAACATCTTTAAAAGTATTCTTTTGATTATTCCAGCGATCTTCTTAGTTTTTAGACAGCCCGATCTGGGTACAACTTTAACTCTGGTATTTATTTGGTTAAGTATTTTTATAGCCTCAAATGCTTCTTTTAAAAAGATCGTGATTATTACACTAACTCTTCTTCTGTTACTACCTCTTATTTGGTCTGGTTTACAACCATATCAAAAGCAGAGAATTATCAGCTTTTTATCTCCAAATCAAGATCCTCAAGGAATCGGTTTCCATGTCATTCAATCAACAATAGCAGTCGGTTCTGGCGAGCTTTTGGGTCGAGGATTGGGAAGAGGAACACAATCAAGACTTCAATTTTTGCCAGAATTCAGAACAGACTTCATTTTTGCTTTTATTGCCGAAGAGTTAGGTTTTTTGGGTTCTGCGATTGTTTTAGGTTTATATACAATAATTTTCGTCTTAATTTTTAATATCCTTTCAAGGATCGGTGATAGGTTAGGAGAGCTGATTGTTTTTGGTGTATTAGGAATGCTCTTTTTTCAGATTTCAGTTAATATAGGTATGAATATAGGTTTGCTGCCGATTACCGGCATTACCCTTCCTTTTTTATCATATGGAGGCAGTTCGCTTGTGGCTACACTAATCTCAATTGGCCTTATTGAATCAGTATCTAAGTATGGGTTAAAAAAAAGAGAGATAAAAAGCTTCAATCTGGCTTAACTTAAGACTTTAAATAAGACAGACTGTTGCAAGTTTAAAATATAAAATGTAGAATCTGAAACTATGTTTAAGTATGCAGTTGTAGAAATAGCTGGGAAACAATATAAAATACTACCTGAAAAGATTTTGCTTGTCGACTATTTAGGAGAAATTAATACTTATGAGTGTCCTAAGGTGTTGATAAAAGCAGAGGATGATAAGGTTGTTTTAGGAAACCCTTATATAGAAAAAGAAAAAGTGGTTTTTGATGTTCTGTCAAAACAGAGGCAACCAAAAGTTAGAGTAGCTACCTATCACGCCAAGGCTAATACTAGGAGAGTGGTAGGTTCAAAAAAAATAATGAGTCAAATAAAACTGCAGGATAAAAACAAACCTCAAAAGCGTGAAAAGTGATCTCGTTTGATAGGATTGACTTTGGTTTTCACAGACTGTATATTACACACTAACTACTATGGCACATAAAAAAGCTGGATCAACAGCCAAGACAAATCGGGACTCAATCTCTAAGAGATTAGGGGTAAAAAAATATGCTGGGGAAAAAGTTATTCCTGGTAATATTATTGTACGCCAAAAAGGAAATAAGTTTTACCCAGGGAGTGGAACCAGGATAGGTAATGACTTTACGATTTATGCAACAGATGAGGGAAAAGTTGAATTCAAAAAGCGACAAGGCAAAAAAATAATTAATATCGCCGGCTAGAATATTGACTGGTCAACTAATGGACAATTCAGAGGAAAGTATATTTGAGCTAGAAATTAATCTCTTACAGGCAAACCCTCTTCAACCTCGAGGATTGATCACACCTGAATCCTTAGCAGAGCTAGCTGAATCAATTCGTGAACACGGCATACTAGAACCTATAGTGGTAGCCAAAACTCCTGCAGGTTTTCAAATTATAGCTGGTGAAAGACGTTGGCGAGCTGCCAGATTAATTGGCTTAGAGAAAATTCCAGTGATAATCCGAGAGACAACGCCTCAGGGGATGTTAGAGATGGCAATTGTAGAGAATGTTCAGAGGATTGATTTAAATCCTTTGGAAAGAGCTCAAGCGTATAAAAGGTTAATGGATGAATTTAATCTAACAAATGCTGAGATTTCTCAAAGAGTCTCCAAAAGCCCCTCTTATATCTCAAATACTATTAGACTGCTGACTTTGCCAGATGCACTGAAAGATGCTTTGATGTCTGGTCAAACAACTGAAGGTCACGTTCGAGCTTTATCCGCTTTGGAGGATCCTCACTTAATAATTGAGGCCTATAAAGAGGTTTTAAGAAAGAATTTGTCAGTTAGAGGTACAGAAGAGTTAGTTAGAAGGATGCGATCTCATCATGGTATTGGACCTAAAAAAGGTGCTGATCAGTCAAAGATGAAGATAGTTAATGAAGAAATTGAGAGAATTCAAGAAGGTTTACAACAGACTTTAACTTTTGGCGAAAATGAACCAAACACCAGAATCAAATATGATCAGACAGGCAAGACGGCAGAACTTAGAATACGTTTCGAAGGTACTCCAGATCAAACCAGCCCGCTGATGCAAAGAATCTACGATGCAATCAGAAGCTATTTTAGCTCATAGCAGGTTCACTTCTGATTGTAATAAGCTGGGTAAAAACCAACAGCACCTTTTGGCCAATATCTTAAAAATACTTTTCCTATAATTACTTGTTTATTGATTGGTCCCCATTCTCTCGAATCTTGAGAACGAATCCGATTGTCTCCTAAAACAAAATATTGATCTTCTCCAATTTTGATCTCTTCTCCTTCTTGTAAAAACGCTTCACCCTCAGTTACCATATCTGTCGATAAATATGGCTCGTTAAGCTTCTGGCCATTGATAAAGATGCTGCCATTTTCCAACTTAATAGTTTCTGAAGGCAAGCCAATAATTCTTTTAATAAAGTCTTGACTATCGTCTCGGGGGTTTTTAAAAACGACAATGTCTCCTCTTTTTGGTTGACCAAGACGGTAAGTTAATTTATCTGTGATAATATAATCCCCATCATGATAGTTAGGGAACATTGAATAACCGGACACTTTATGTGGCTGAGCAATAAATAAGTAGATAATTGTAGTAATGGCAGCAAAAACAACCACTGTTTGGATAAAATCAACTATATGTGTTCCAAACGTTGGTTTGGATTGTTGATCATGGTTTTCTTTGAGGTAATCAGGTTCCATGGTTTCATATTATCTCAAACAAGATGTGAATGGCGCAAGTTGGAATTAGGAAGTGCATGACCGGTTTATAGGTGGTAAAATTGGCAAGGCTTAGGGACAAGTAGCTCAGTTGGTTAGAGCGTTCGCTTCACATGCGAAAGGTCACAGGTTCGAGTCCTGTCTTGTCCACTAATGTTTAAAACATATCGACTTTTCTGTTAAAATTGGCTTTGTGAATTTTAAAATCTTAAAAAATTCCTCTTACTTACTTTTTGCACAGATTATTGTTAAAACAATAGCCTTTTTTTATACAATTTTCTTAGCCAGAAACCTAGGTGTGGAGAATTTCGGTTTATACACTGTGGCTATGTCTTATTTCGTATTAATTTCTTCCTTTTCTGACTTTGGGATCTCACGATATTTAATCAAAGAAGTCGCAACTAATAAGTCTAATCTATCACAGCTACTTTCGAATATTATTTTTTTACGTTTATCAAGTATTGTCATTATCTTCGGTGGTTTCGTATTGCTTTTTAGATTATTTGATCCAGATAGAATGAGAGCAGTTCTAAGTTTAGTTGCTGTTATGTCAATCATCCCTCAAGCCATAGGTATAACCTTCGATAATATTTTTGTTGCAATTCAAAAAATATCTGTCTCAGCTTTAGCAATAATTTTTACTAGTGTAATTACTACATTTACAGGAGTTGTTTTTATTATTAGTGGATTGAGTACCTTAGGTGCAGTTTCTGCTGTATTGATTGGACAAATTCTTTACGCAATTTTTCTGCTTATCTTTACAATAAAAGAGAATATTCAGTATCTCAGTCCACTCAGCATAAAGATAATTAAAGATATATTAATAGGCTCCTTGCCCTATGGTTTTTTAAGTTTATTGGGATTACTCTATTTTAGAATCGATTCTCTCATACTCTCCTATATTAAAGGCCCTTTTGATACGGGTATTTATGGTGTTGCTTACAAATTTCTAGAGGCTGTGGTAATTGTGCCAACTGCTGTTTCAATGGCTGTATTCCCGGTTTTAGTTAGGATGCATCAATCTAGCAAAGGGAAAATTAGAAACTTTGCTCAAAGAATAATTATATATATGGGTTTTACAGGTGTAGTCGTAACAGTAGGATTTTTTTTCGTTTTACCCAAATTTATTCAAGCGTTCTTACCTAATTTTTTTGCCTCAATTGAAACTATCCAGATATTATCTCTAGCAATTCCTTTTATTTTCGCTCATGTAACTTTATCACAAGTAATGCTTTCAGCAGATAAATTTCTTAAGCCACTACTGTTTTTGTCAGTATCACCCCTCGCCTTAAATATCCTGTTAAATGTGTTGTTTATACCTAGATATGGTTACATAGGTGCAGCTTGGATTACTGTTTTTTCAGATATATTCAGTTTATTTATTCTTTATTTAGTCGTTAGAAAATACCTTTTTAATCGTGCAAAATAAATTAGCAAAATACTATTGCGAAAATGCATCTAGGTTAGGCTGGGGTGAATCTAATGGTAAATTAGACAAGGAAAGGTTAGACCTAATAGATAGGTATTTAGTTGGTCAAAAAATTCTTGATGTTGGATGTGGTATGGGATTATATGTTGATTATCTTTCTTCTAAAGGTTATGAAAGTTTTGGTTTAGACTTAGTAGGAAAATTTGTCGAAAATGCTCGGTCTTCAAAAAGAGGACGTTTCTTTAAAGGTAAGGCTGAAAAACTTCCTTTTAAGAACAATTACTTTGATACAGTTTTGCTTTTTGACATATTAGAGCATGGAGACGATATCAAAATTCTAGAAGAAACAAAAAGAGTTACAAAAAAAAGGATTTTAATTATCGTTCCTCGTGAGGTAGATAAGTTGCTAGCGGATACTGGTGTAGTTTTTAGACATTACATAGATAAGACTCACATTAGGGAGTATCGTAGTCAAGATCTTGAAATATTGGCAAAGAAGGTTAAATTAAAACAAATAAGTTTACAAGAAATTCACAGCTTAAATAATAAAATAATTTTCCAGTCACTTTTGAAAGGTCCCGATCTAATGAAAGGTTTATTGAGAAAAGTAACGTTTTCACTTCTTTCCTCAAACATTTTTCCAACTGAATATTTTATGGTTCTGGATAAAATATGACTATTGGGTTGGATATATCTGTATTAAATGATAAAAATAGAACCGGGATAGGAGTATATGTCTTCAATTTAATTGAACATCTTATAAAAGTTGACAATACAGACAGATTTATTCTTTTTGCCCTTTCTCCATTGGCAACCTACGACTACATGACAAATTTAAAGTTTAACGACTATCAACACGTCAGGCTGAAGATATTTAAGATGCCTGCTAAATTCTTCAGGTCGGCTTTCGTAATTTGGCAAAAAATAAATTGGCCCCCGATAGAAATGTTTACTGAAAAAGTAGATATCTTCCATTCATTTAACTGGTTTTTACCTCCTCAGGTATCTGGCAAATCAGTAGCTACTGTCTTTGATATTACTTCAATTGCTCAACCAAATTGGCATCAGCAAAGAACTACTCAGCTTGATAGTCTAAGATTTCAAAGAATATCTAAATATGCTGATCTTGTATTAACAATTTCACAAAATTCAAAAAGAGATTTTCTAAACTACTTTTCTAACTCTAGAGTCGATGTAATTTATCCAGGTTCATCGAGCATTTTTTCTAGAAAAATTAATAAGGAAAAAATGGGAACCATCTTAAGGAAGTATAATTTAGATCCCGGATACATTCTTTCAGTTGGAACACTTGAACCGAGAAAGAACTTGACCTCACTTATAAAAGCCTATCTTAAAGTCAATTTAAGTATGCCTTTGGTGCTAGTTGGCGCTAAGGGTTGGAAGAATCAAGAAATTATAGATCGTATTAAAAAACAATCTACTAAAATTAGGTTAGTTGGCTTTATTCCAGATGAGGAGTTAGCAATTTTATACAAAGGAGCACTTTGTTTAGTCTACCCCTCTTTTTATGAAGGATTTGGCATACCTATTTTGGAATCTATGAAATGCGGGACTCCAGTGATATCTTCTAATACATCATCTTTAACAGAAGTTGGAGGGGATGCGGTCTTGTATATAGATCCATATGATCAAAGAACCACTGAGGAGGCTTTAGTTAAAATAGTTGGAGATTCTAAATTAAGAACCTCTTTAGTTTCAAAGGGAAGAAAACAGGCTCAAAAGTTTTCATGGACTAAATCAGCTAATAAATTAATTAGTTTATACCATAGTCTTAAATGAACTTAATTTGGTTTCTTACTATAGGAACTATTTTATCGCTTTTTTTAGGGGAGTTTGGACAATTTCCTTTTGGGGTAACTTCAAGATCAGTCAGTGTTACTGATCTGCTACTAGCTACTACAGTAATCTTTTTGTTCATTTGGCAGTTTGGTATTAAGAAAAAGATATTCTTACCCAAAAGCTTTTTTTTGATTTGTCTTTTTTGGGTAGTTGCTCTAATCTCTCTAATCTTCTCACTAAAATTTTCTGGTGGACTCTATTTGATTAGATTTATATTTTATAGCCTGTCGTTTTATATCGGATTTTCTTTAATCAAAGAAGGAAGGGTTACCTTAGATAGACTGTTTGAAGTTATTTCAATTCCTTCACTAATAATAACTTTCACAGGATTTTTGCAACTTATATTTTACCCCGATCTTAATAGACTGACTGATTTTGGTTATGATCCTCATCAAGGAAGGCTAGTGTCCACTTTTCTAGACCCAAATTTTTTGGGTGGTTTTCTGTCAATTACATCTTTGGTTTTTATCTATCTCTTTATCAAAAGTAAAAAATTAGTCTGGTTATTTTCTTTCTTTTTAATATTTTTAGCAGTCTTGCTAACATTTTCAAGATCTGCTTATCTAACTTTTTTTGTCCAGGTCTTGATAATCTCCCTCTTAAAATATCGGAAAATTCTTTTAATTTTGTTGATAGTGCCAATTTTGTTATATTTATTTATTCCTAGATTTTCAGAACGTGTACAGGGAGCTTTGAGGTTTGATGTAACAGCCAAAGAACGAATCGAATCTTGGCAAAAAGGATTTTACATCTTTCAGCAACAACCAATTTTAGGGATAGGATTTAACAACTTACGTGATATGATGGAGCAATATCAACTATTAAAAGTTTATTCAGCAGATGGGGGAAATTCAGGTGCGGGATTAGACTCTAGTTTTATAGTTGTTCTAGCGACCACTGGAGTTATTGGATTTACTACCTACTTACTTTGGTGGCTAAGTATTCTCAAATCTGCTGCTGAAAGATTTTTTCAAAAGAAAAACAGCTTAAGTCAATTAATTGTGATCTCATTGGGAATAGGGCTTATGATAAATAGCCAATTTATCAATGGCCTTTTTTACCCTCCCATCATGTTTTTATCTTTTCTCATTCTAGGAGCTGTTAATGCGCAGTCTGAGTAAATTCTTAATTTTCTTAGTGTTGTTTTGGACTTTATCTATTCTGCTGATTAGCTTTTTAAGCTTTTATAGCTTACCTAAAAATCCTCTTCAAAAAAGGCTTAAACTTGTCGAAACATTTTCTAACTGGGATGGCTCATATTTTTTAGAGATCGCCAGAAATGGTTATAACAACAAAGATCTTTATGCCTTCTTCCCGCTTTATCCAGCTTTGACAAGCTTTTTTTCTAAGTCGACTGGAGTCGATCTTTTACCTAGTTCGTTACTAATTAGCATTTTTGGATTAATTGGCTCAGTTTATTTTTTAAAGAATTTACTAAAGTTTGATTATCCAGAAGTTTTAGTCAAAAAGATCATAATTTTGTTTCTCTTCTTTCCTACTAGTTTTTTCTTAATTGGTAGCTATTCTGAGAGCCTATTTATTTTCCTTAGCATACTTACTTTCTATTTTGTTAGAAAATTTAACCAATCTAAGAAAACTAACAGATCAACCCTTTTTTATATAACTCTGGCCACTATCTCAGCCTTGCTGGCTTCTTTAACAAGACTTGTTGGGTTATTGCTTATTTTAGCCCTATGGATTGAAGTTTTTCTTGAAAATAAAAAACTGGACCTTAAAATTAAGCTTATTTGTCTACTTGCTCCTTTGGGGTTCTTTTTGTATAGCTTATATCTTTTTAACCAGACTGGAAACCCATTTTACTTTCTCCTGTCTGAGCAACAAAATTGGCAAAGGACACTAACTTTCCCTGGAGTTAGTTTATGGCAAAGTTGGGAAAGTTTGTTCGGTAACAAATTTAGCTCAGTTATTATCAGTATTTTAATAGACTTAATGTTTACTATTTTTGCACTTGGTTTGGCTATCAGAAGTTTTCGATATCTTAGAAAGTCTTATGTCTTTTACTGCCTTGCTTCGGTCTTATTGCCCCTGCTTACTTCTAGCCTGATGTCTGTGCCAAGATTTATTTTAGCTATATTCCCAATCTTTATTGTTCTTGGACTTATAAAGAATGAAACTTTTAATTTATTTTATTTGATAATTAGTATTCTACTGCTATCCTTCAATATAATATTATTTACCAGTGGTTATTGGGTAAGCTAAATGAATTTTGCATTACTATTTCAATCCATTACTATAATAGTTTCACCACTTTATATTTTAAGGGCAGATCCTGTTATCCCTTTTACAAAAATTCAAATACCAACTACTTTTTTAGAGGTCCTAATTCTTTTTACAGTTATTCTTACTCTAATCGATTTTATTAAGTCTGGGGCAAAAATTAGAAATTTAAGAACTAGTTTTGATCTGCCAATCATCATTTTTTTATTATCTGCAATTCTAGCAGTTCTAATAAGTGTGGACTTTAAGGGTGGTTTGGGAATACTTAAGGCCTATTTTATCGAACCAATACTTTTTTACTACTGCTTGATTTACCAGCTTAGAAAAAACAACAACTTTTTTATTATCAGTAGTTTATTTATAGCAGGTATTTGGGTTTCCGCCCTTTCGCTAGTTCAAAAGGTTACTGGAGGTTTTACACTGGCTCCTCATGAACTAGCTCAAGGTAGGGTTTCAGCAGTCTATAACAGCGCTAATTCATTAGCTTTATTTTTAGGACCCATTATTATCTTGTCCTTCTGGTTTTTCCTTAAGAAGAGGTTTCAATATAGAATAATTGGTCTATCTGTCTTGGCCTTTTTTCTCCTTGATTTTATCTGGACTAAATCAAGAGGGGGACTAATTTCCTTAGTGGCCTCCTTGATAATTTTTATGTATTTTTTTACCATTGACAGATATTTAAAACCAGCAGTTAGTTTAAAAAGATTAAAAAGAATTTGGTTTGTACCAATCCTAATAGCAGTAATTGCCTCCTTAATTTTCTTATCTAATTTTTATCAAAAGACTAATTTTATCCCTTTCAATCATGGTCAGCCTTACACTCAGGGAGATACACTGCAAATCAGATATTTCATCTGGGCAGGCACAATGAAGATGTTAAAGGATAATTTCGTTTTTGGAGTAGGGCTAAACGGATTTAAAACTGTTTATACCAATCGTTATCGTTTACCTCAGTACCAGGAACAATTCCAGTATCCTCATAACTTATTGTTGACTTTTTGGACAGAGATGGGTTTATTTGGATTATTCGCTTTCCTGCTTATCATAGTTCGCTCATTTAGATTAATAATTGAGAAGTTTCTTATTAGCAAGGAAAATAACTTATTTGGAATAACTCTTTTGGGGATTCTTTCTTATTGGTTGATCCATGGATTAGTTGATGTTCCTTACTTTAAAAACGACCTTAGTCTTCAGTTTTGGATAATTATTTCTATGATAAATTACTGGATTGAAAGTAAAAAGTCAGATCCTAAGGTTGATAGTTAACCTTACGCTCAACCCGGTTGCTATTACCAAAATTATTTATTGCTAGAACCACAACCAGGTTATCCCCATCATTTAATGGGACTTCAATAGAAAATCCACCCTCACCATTTAATATAACAGTTGAACCATTAACAGTAACTGAATTATTAGGGTCAGTTTTGCCGCTAACACGAACCTTTTTATCTCCGCCCTTTATTTGCAAGTTTTCTTGAGGTTCAGAAAGATCTAATTTTGGTTTCTCATTACTATAAATAAGTTTAATGGTTTTTGAAGCCAGACTTTTTTTATTGTTTTCATCAACTGTTTTACTGTAGATATTATTTGTGCTTAGGCTTAACGAGAGATTATCAGTAGTAAAACTGCCATCATCTCTGGTATCAACAGTTGTTTTCAACTCATCATCGATATAAATCTCTACTTTAGATTTGGGAATGCTATAACCAGAAATTTTTATAGAAGAACTATTGGTAGCCTCAAATGGAATGCTTAAGACAGGTGGCGCTAAAGTAGCATCTTCAACAACAGATTTTTCGCTGTTTACGGGTTTCAATTTATTAAATATTGATAAACTACCTATAAATAAAGGCAATCCCCAATTCAACAGAGCAAAAATTGCAATTAGAACAACAATAACACTTATTACAACATTCCTTCTGCTCTTTCTTTCTAATCTTCGAATAGATCTGGGTTTAAAATAGGGACGATTATTCCTGCGCATAAATTTATTATACAAGAGCCAGCGGTGGGAATTGAACCCACGGCCCATCCCTTACGAAGGGATTGCTCTACCACTGAGCTACGCTGGCGGTACCTGAGCGGGAGACGGGACTCGAACCCGCGGCCTTCTCCTTGGGAAGGAGACGTACTACCACTGTACTACTCCCGCATATGTAATTGACTTTCGAACAAATTATATCAAAGATAGTTTATACTAAATATGGAGGTGATTTTATGGTAGGTGAGGGAGAGGGAGAAATAAATTCTTCTAGCGGCTTAGGAATTTCTACATCTACTAAAAACTAACGGGGTATTTTTAAAGTCATGCCTACTTCAATCAAATCTGCATTTGAGATGTTGTTAGCATCAGCTATCTTTTGATAAGCCATCGGGTCGCCATAAGCCCGGCCAGCTATTTTAGATAACCAGTCATCTACTTGAACAGTGTAAGTGTCACCTGAAATTCTTTCGCCCCAGATAGTTTGATTAATTGCTCCTCCCTGACCTATCTCTCCTGGGACTATACTTGAGGAAGGAGATGCTTCCACAGAAGATTTAATTTCAATTTTGGGAATATCTAAGACTTGACCAACGCTTATTAAGTTTTCATCAGGAAGCTTGTTTTCCTCAATAATCTTTTGGTACTGATACCCGTCGTTGTAATACTTTTGAGCTATTAAAAACAGCGTATCACCTTCTTTAACAGTATATTTGCCAGGTAAGGCTTCCTTTTTGACATCTTCAGATGCCTGTTCTTCGTTAGCGTTTTGTAAAGAGGGTCCCAATTCACTCTTAGGCTTGTTAAAGTAATTAAAAATAAGTAATCCCAAAACTATGACTATTAAAGTACCCAAAATAAGATTCAAGTATGATTGATTAGTTTGAAGATCGTCCTGAAGTCTTTCGATAATTCCGCCACTACTTCTTGAAGAGGCCTTTTTGCTAACTCTTTCTTCACTGAATTTATAACTGAATCGCTTGCCTTGATTAGAAGGTTTTTTTCTTGCCACCTAAATCCCCCTTTTCCCGAGGCAGTTTCTTACTTTAAATCTTATAGTCCATCTGTAAAAAGTTGTCAAGAGGGAAAAAGCGGGACCGACGGGAATAAGTCTACTCCGATTTCATCGGAGATCTTGCGTTTTTGACTTCGTCAAAAACGTCGAACAGCAAATCGATCACAAGGATCGTTTTTTAATTTCTGCGGGACCGACGGGAATCGAACCCGCTATCTTCTCCGTGACAGGGAGACGTGATGACCGGTTCACTACGGTCCCTTAGAACTAGTGTATTTTAACAAAGCTGAAGCAAAAATGGTATATTAACTTATGTTAT
This sequence comes from uncultured Gammaproteobacteria bacterium, assembly GCA_964405655.1. Lineage (GTDB taxonomy): Bacteria > Patescibacteriota > Microgenomatia > Daviesbacterales > UBA10151 > CAYOOO01. The sequence continues at coordinate 107,207 of CAYOOO010000001.1, forward strand.
GGTATCTAGTCACAATTTTACCAATCAGCAGATAGCTAAGCTTTTAAGGTCAGTAGCTGCTGCACTGGCTATAAAAAAGGGGAGTATTTTTCAATTGAGAGCTTATGAAACTGCTGCTGATGCCATCGAGCACTCTACCTCCGAAGTAAAAGACCTGTGGGAGGAAGAAAAATTAGACCAAATCCCGGGTGTTGGACAAAACATAGCAAAATACCTTGATGAGTTATTCAGAACTGGCAAAATTGCCCATTTTGAATCAATCCAAAAAGGAATTGAGCCAGTTGTATTTGATTTACTAGATATTCCTGGAGTTGGTCCTAAAACTGCTCTTGAGCTTTCTAAATTAGGTATAAAAAGCCTTGAAGATCTTCATAAGAAACTGAACTCGGGCGAACTTACCAAAAAAGGTTTGTCAGATAAAATAGCCTCAAAAATAACTTTAGGTTTAAAGGAATTATCTGGTAGAACTGGTAGGATGTTACTTCCCTATGCCGCAGAATATTCCAAGAAAATACTTGACTACTTGAAAAAATGTCCAGAAATTAAAGCTGCTGATGCTTTGGGTAGCTTAAGAAGACAAGTTGCAACCATTGGGGATTTAGATTTTGCTGCAGCCTCAAAAGACCCTTCAAAAGTAGTTAAACACTTTGTTAATATGCCTAATGTCAAAAGAATTATAGATCAAGGGGAAAATCAGCCAAAGGCTGGCACCAAAAAGGGTGCTAAAGCAACTGTCGTACTAGCTTCTGGACTACATTTAGATTTATTGGTTGGGTCTCCAAATAGTTATGGTGCTCTTCTGCAGCATTTCACAGGTTCAAAAAATCATAATGTCAGACTTAGAACTTTGGCAGAGAAAAAAGGCTATTCATTAAGTGAAAATGGAATTAAATCTATAAAATCAGGCAAGATTACTCCTACTAAAACAGAAGAAGAGCTATATAAGCTTTTAGGTATGGATACACCTGAACCTGAACTTAGGGAAGATAACGGAGAAATAGAGGCTGCCTTGGACCATAAACTACCCAAACTAATTGAGTTTAAGGATATCAATGGGGACCTACACCTCCACTCAAACTTCCCAATGGTTAGTCCATCCCATGGACCAGGTGCTAATTCCATCGAGGAGATAATCGAGCAAGCTATTAAACTTGGATATAGCTATGTGGGTATTTCAGATCATCCACCAGGATATAGGACAGTAACTTTAGATAAAGTGATCAAAATTCTTCAGAAAAGAACTAAACTGATCAGTAGAGTTAAATCGAGCAAGAAAGTTATTCGAGTACTAAATGGACTCGAAGTTGATATTCTGCCTGATGGAACACTATCTGTACCCGATTCTATACTAGAGGGATTGGACTATTGTATTGCAGGTATTCACTCTGGTCATCGATCCTCAAGTGAGGATATTACTAAACGGATAATTTCAGCTTTGAAAAATCCTAATGTCGATATAATTTCCCACCCCACTGGTAGATTACTAAATGAACGTGATTCGTATGAGGCTGACTGGGAGCAAATTTTTAAATTCAGTGCTAAAAATAAGAAGCTACTGGAGATAAATGCCTATCCTAATAGACTTGATTTAAGAGATGATTTAGTCAAGTTAGCCATAAGCTTTGGCTGTAAGTTTATTATTGATTCTGATGCGCATGAAACTTCCCAAATGAGTAATATGCCCTATGGGGTTGCTGTAGCCAGAAGAGGCTGGGCCACCAAAGATCAGATAGTCAATAGTTGGGAGTGGAAAAAATTTGCAAATTGGTTTAATATTAAAAGGTAATGCTAAGTTTTATACTGATTGGGATAGTAGTTTTAATAGGCCTGTGGTTACTTGTAACTTATAATGGGCTGGTTACACTCCGTAATCGGGTTAGAGAAGCTTGGTCACAGATCGATGTTCAACTGAAGAGGCGCTCTTCCTTAATTCCCAATCTAATCGAAACAGTCAAAGGTTATGCTAAGCATGAGAAATCGGTCTTAGAGGAAGTAACCAAGGCAAGGACAGCTCTAGTTAATGCAAAAGACCCGAAGTCTGCTGCTACAGCCAATGATATGTTATCTGGGGCACTCAAATCACTTTTTGCAGTGGCTGAAGATTATCCCGATTTAAAAGCATCTGAGAACTTCAAAGAACTCCAAGAAGAGCTTTCAGATACTGAGACTAAAGTCGCTGCAGCCAGACAGTTTTATAATACTAATGTTTTGGATCTTAATAATTCCTTAGAAACTGTGCCTTCCGCTTGGGTAGGAAGTATGTTTGGTTTTGCTAAGGAAGAGTTCTTCAAGGCTACAGACGAGGAGAAGAAAGAAGTTGAGGTTAAATTTTAACTTTTCAGATGCCCCCTCTGATAGCTCCTAATAAAATCTACCTAACAAATTCAAAAATTGCAGGCAGAGGTGTATTCGCTAAAGTTCCTATTAAAGAAGGTGAGACGATTGAAGTTGCTCCTGTGATTGTAATTCCCTACGAACAAGCTTATAAACTATGGAATGAACTTTACCGATATGTATTTAGTTGGGGCTATCGAGATAACCGAACTGTTGCTTTAGCAATGGGATACGGATCTTTTTACAACCAATCAGAAAACCCGAATGCAACCTACCAGAAATCAGTTCTTAATCGGACTTTTTCCTTTATTGCTCTTCGAGATATTAATAAAGATGAGGAAATTACAATAAGCTATGGTTATAAGATCCCTAAGGATTATTTGCGTAAATACTAATTTTAAATTTCGTTTGTGGTAAAATTTGCATCATATGACTGTGAATACTGCTTGGGACCATGTTTCCCAAAACATTTTTAAAACATGGATTATCATGTTTTTATTCTCTATTTTTGTGGTTGGGGTAATTTATATTTTTGCGAGAGGTTTTGGTTATGATACTCCTGGCGCTTTAGGACTTACTGGAATTGCTTTAATTATTACGGGAGTGATGAATTTTGTCTCATACTATTTTTCAGACAAAATTGTCCTGGGAGTTTCTGGTGCAAAACAGATAAACTTAAAAACACACAAAGAGCTTTATAGAGTTGTAGAAAATCTGTGTATCGCAGCAGGATTGCCTATACCTAAAATTTATCTTATCGAAGACAGTGCTCCTAATGCATTTGCAACTGGCAGAGATCCAAAACATGCAGCCATTGCTTACACAACTGGAATTTTGCAAAAGTTAAATAAACAAGAGCTAGAGGGTGTAACTGCACATGAATTATCACACGTTGGAAATAGAGATACTTTGGTGATGACTGTAGTCTCAGTTTTGGTAGGGACCATTGCCTTAATCTCAGATATGTTTCTACGCTCTATGTGGTATGGAGGACGGGATAGAGATAATGACAATAAAGGGGGGCAAATTTTTATGGTGTTAGCTTTAGTTGCGGCAATTTTAGCTCCAATTATTGCGACATTAATTCAACTAGCGGTTTCCAGAAAGAGAGAATATCTAGCTGATGCTTCTGGAGTTCTTTTAACCAGGTATCCTTCGGGACTTGCAAATGCTTTAATTAAAATATCCTCAGATAAAGAGCCCCTAGAGGTGGCAAATAGAGGCACAGCCCATCTTTATATTATTAATCCCTTAAAAGGTTCTCAAGCAGTTGGTTGGTTTGCCAGTCTTTTTAATACCCATCCTCCTATCAAAGATAGAGTCAAAGCCCTCCAAGAAATGGAAGGGAAAATTTAACTAAGCTGCTTTTAATCCTTAACAGTAATTAATTCTAGATGTATAATCCATTTCATGAAACTTTCTAAGGACCAAGTTAAGCATGTCGGAAGATTGGCAAATTTACCTTTATCTGAGGAAGAGGTGGAAAAATTTACACTACAGCTTAGTGAGACCTTAGATTATGTTGCCGAGCTTGATAGCGTTGACACTAAAGGAATGTATCCCACCAGTCAGGTGACAGGACTTACCAATATAACCCGTGAAGATAAAGCTACTCCCTCTTTAACCCAAGCAGCAGTTTTACAAAACGTTAAGTCGCAACATCAAGGTTATGTTAAGGTTAAAGCTATTTTGGAGGAGGAAAGTTGATGGATACCACAGGACTTACCTTAACTCAGGTAAAAAAACTACTCAAGGATAAAAAAATTACCTCAAAGGAGATTACTGAAGCCTACCTAAAAAGAATTGAACAAGTTGATGATGATGTCAGAGCTTATGTAACCTTGACAAAGGATCAATCTTTAGAACAGGCTAGGTTAGCAGACGAGTTAATTGCCAAGGATGAGGATCTGCCATTACTGGGAGTCCCTATAAGCATAAAAGACAACTTTTGTACTGCTGGTGTTTTGACAACTGCCTCAAGTAATGTTTTAAGAGATTTTATTCCCCCATATGACGCAACTGTTGTTAGAAAACTTAAAGAAGCAGGTGCAGTTATTTTAGGAAAAACAAACCTTGATGCTTTTGCCCATGGTTCTTCGACTGAAACTTCGGACTTTGGTCCAACTAAAAACCCGTGGGACTTAAATCGGTTACCAGGTGGTTCTTCGGGTGGGGCTGCTGCCTCAGTTGCAGCCAGTGAGGCTTTGATAGGAATTGGTTCTGAGACTGCTGGTTCAATAAGACAGCCTGCATCTTGGTGTGGGGTAGTTGGGCTAAAACCTACTTATGGTCGGGTTTCAAGATATGGAGTAATTGCTATGGCTTCATCTTTGGATTGTCCTGGTCCAATTGGAAATAGTGCTTTGGATTGCGGTTTAGTTTTGCAAGTACTTTCGGGTAAAGATCCATTTGATGCTACCACTTCCCCAAAAGATGTACCTAACTTTACTGGGAATTTGGATAATAGCTTATCACATATCACCATAGGAGTTTCCGAAGAATACTTTGTAGAGGGGATGGATCCTCAAGTTGAGAAAGCTGTCAGAGAAGCCATTCAGCTATTTGATAAATTGGGAGCAAAGATTAAGAAAATAAAACTTTTTGATCCTAAAAAATCAATTGCAGTTTATACAATTTTGCAACGATCAGAGGTCTCATCAAACTTAGCGAGATTTGATGGAATTAGGTTCGGTTTTGGCAGAGAGGCGTTTGGTCAGGAAGCCAAAAGAAGGATCATGCTTGGTACCTATGCCTTGTCCGCTGGGTATTATGATCAGTTTTACAATAAAGCCCAAAAAGTTAGAACAATAATAGTTGAGGATTTTCAGAAGGCCTTTGCTGATGTTGATGTCATTATTTCTCCAACTAGTCCTTCATTACCCTTAAAGTTAGGAGCAACTGCAGGTCAGTCAATGTTTGGAGAAATTGCTGATATGCTGGTTGAGCCATCTTCTATTGCTGGATTACCGGGAATTAATATCCCTTGTGGTTTCTCTAAAGAAGGTTTACCCATTGGTCTACAGATTATTGGTCCGCAATTTTCAGAAGAAATGATTTTAAATGTTGCTCATCAGTATGAAAAGGAGAGGGACATAAAAAAACCTAAGTTAAATTTATGAAACAAAAATATAGACCAGTAATTGGGTTAGAAGTTCACATTGAATTAAATACATCATCAAAGATGTTTTGTGGTTGTAGTGCAGATTATTTTGGAAAAGAGCCTAATACACATGTTTGCCCAGTTTGCTTAGGATTACCCGGTGCACTGCCAGTTCCTAATAAAGCAGCAATTGATGCATGTATAAAGATTGGCCTGGCTTTAAATTGTCAGATACCAAATTTTTCCAAATTTGACAGAAAAAATTATTTTTATCCGGACTTACCCAAAGGTTATCAAATCTCTCAGTATGATCAACCCTTTTGTATCAACGGATACATGATATTAAAAAATGGTAAAAAAATCAGAATTAGAAGAGCGCATATGGAGGAAGACACAGCTAAATTAACTCATGCCAAGGTTAATAACGAAAACGTTTCATTAATTGATTTTAATCGGAGTGGAATCCCACTGGTAGAAGTTGTGACAGAACCAGATTTTGAAAGCGCTGAAGAAGTAGTTGAATATTTAAAAAGACTTCAGCTTTTAGTCAGATATTTAGAAGTTTCAAATGCAGATATGGAAAAAGGAGATATGAGGCTAGAGCCAAACATCTCTTTAAGAAAGCAAGGTAGGACTGATTTACCTGATTATAAAGTGGAAGTTAAAAATATTAACTCTTTTAGATTTGTTGCCAAAGCCATAGATTTTGAGATAAGAAGACAGGCAGAGTTATTAGACAAAGGCGAGAGACCAAAACAGGAAACCAGAGGATGGAACGAGCAGAAAAATGGGACTGTTTCCCAAAGATCAAAAGAAGAAGCCCATGATTATAGATATTTCCCAGAACCAGATATTCCGCCTTTTGTCTGGGATGATCAACAAACAGAAGAGCTTCGGAAACAGCTACCAGAGTTACCTTGGCAGAAGGAAGAAAGATTCGTAAAAGATTATGATCTCAAAATAAATGATGCCAGAATTTTGACTGAAGATAGACAGGTATCAGACTTTCTTGAGGAAGCAATCAAATATGGTCAAGACAAAGGTGTAACTAGTCAACAGATTGCCAACTACATTATTAACCAAAAGATAGATTTGGTAGATTCCTCAGCAGCGCAAGTAGTTGATGATATAGCCGCTAAAGGCCAAGGCATGATTTCAGATGAAGATGTTTTAGAAGACTTTGCAAAAGAGGTAATTAAGCAGAACCCTAAATCAGTTGAAGACTACAAAAAGGGTAAAGTAGCTGCAATTCAAGTCTTAATTGGTGGAGTAATGAAAAAAACTTCAGGTAAAGCTGATGCTGCAAGAGTTAAGGATATTTTAGAAGATCTACTAAAGAATTAGACCTGATCAAGTAAAAGTTTACTACTTGAAATACCTAATAATAATAGTGGTAATATATTGATGCCACAAGATGGCGCGGAAGGCTAAAGAGCCCGCAAGAATCTTGAATATTAAGTAAATATGGCTAAGTTTGTTCACCTGCATACACACAGTGAGTATTCCCTCTTAGACGGGTTATCCAAAATCCCCAAATTAGTAAAAGCTACTAAAGAATTAGGTATGGATGCTCTGGCAATCACTGATCATGGGGCAATGTATGGAGCAATTGAGTTTTATAAAAATTGTCTAGAGCAAGGAATTAAACCTATTATTGGTTGCGAACTATATGTTGCCAGAAGATCTCATAAGGATAAGGAAACTAAACTTGATACAGAACCTTTCCATCTGACAGTTCTAGCAAAAAATTACCAAGGTTACTTAAACTTGATGAAACTAGTTTCTATCTCCCATCTGGACGGTTTTTACTACAAACCAAGGGTAGATAAAAAGTTGTTAAAAGAATACCATGAGGGGTTGATTTGTCTTTCTGGTTGTCCAGCAGGAGAATTTATCAGAAGCATAGATGAGAAAAATTTGGAAAAAGCTGAAGAGGTAGTAAAACTTTATTTAGAGATCTTTGGAGAGGAAAACTACTACTTTGAGATTCAAAATCACTTCTACAGACAACTTTTGGAAAACCCAGATTTAGATCAGGCAATCAGGCAAGATTTAGAGCATATGGCTAAGATTCAAGAGTTGACTTGGCAAGCAGCCCAAAAACTATCTAAGAAATTAGGTATACCAATTGTTGCCACCAATGACTCGCACTATATTAAAGAAGAAGACGCGGAAGCTCAGGACGCATTGCTTTGTATCCAAACAGCTAAATTCATCACCGATATTCAAAGACTTAGGATGATTGATACACCAAATTTATTTATTAAATCACCATATCAAATGATGGAAGCATTTAAAGAGATTCCGGAGGCAATTAGTAATACTGTTAAAATAGCTGCAAAGTGTAATATCGAAATTCCTTTAGGGAATCCCAGATTTCCAATTTTTGAATTACCTTCTGATGAAACGCCCATTGAGTATTTAAGGGAACTGACCTATGAGCGGGCTGAGAAAAGGATGGAGCTTAATGAGGAGAGAAGACAAAGATTAGAATATGAACTTTCAGTCATTGAGAAAAAAAATTATGCAACCTATTTTTTAGTTGTAGCAGATTTTATGAATTGGGCAAATGATCAAGGGATAATCACTAATACTAGAGGTTCAGCTGCTGGTTCATTAGTTTTATATGCTCTAGGTGTTACTGACATTGATCCAATTTTTTATATGTTGCCTTTTGAGCGTTTTCTAAATCCATACAGACCATCACTGCCTGATATCGACGCAGATATGGCAGATGATAGAAGGGACGAGGTGATTAGATATGTCATGGAAAAGTATGGTGAGGATAAAGTAGCCCATATCGTTACTTTTGGAACAATGATGGGAAGGGCTGCTATTCGTGATATCGGTAGAGTGATGGCAATTCCGTATGGCGAGGTTGATAAGATCGCTAAACTAGTTCCACCTCCTCAACAAGGCTTTCATAAACCCTTAAAAGAGGCAATTAAAGAGGTAATTGAACTAAGTGACTTATATAAATCTGATCCACAAATTAAAAAACTCCTTGATCTGGCTATTAAGGTTGAGAGTACAGTCAGACACGCTTCTGTTCATGCAGCTGGAATTGTCATAGCTCCTGAGCCGTTAACAAACTTTACTCCTCTTCAAAGAGAATCTAATGGAGACACAATTGTTACTCAATACGATATGTTCTCGGCTGAAGAGACTGGTTTGGTTAAAATGGACTTTTTAGGTATTAGAAATCTGTCGATCTTAGGACGGGTAATCGAATTTGTCAAAGTTTCAACCGGTATTGAGGTCGATTTAAAAAATATCCCTTTGGATGATAAAAAAGCCTTTGAGCTTTTGGCTAAAGGCGAGACAATGGGTCTTTTCCAGCTTGAAGGCTCGGGTATGACAAAATATCTAACTGAGCTTAAACCAACAAGTATTTTTGATATCTCGGCAATGGTAGCACTTTATCGGCCAGGGCCTTTGAGCATTATCCCTGAGTACATTGCCAGAAAACATAATCCTTCTAGAATAACTTATTTTGAAGAAAGGATGAAGAAAGATTTAGAGCGGTCTTTGGGGTTATTGGTTTATCAGGATGATGTTTTGCTAACAGCTATTAATATCGCTGGATACTCGTGGGAAGAGGTAGATAAATTTAGAAAAGCTATGGGAAAGAAAATTCCTGCAGAGATGGCCAAACAAAAAGATAAATTTATTGAGGGTTGTAGCAAAAATGGATTAACTAAAGAAAAAGCAGAGGAGATTTTTGCCTTAATGGAGCCATTTGCTAAATATGGTTTCAATAAAGCTCATGCAGCCTCTTATGCGATGGTTGCCTATCAGACTGCTTATATGAAGGCAAATTTTCCAGTCGAATTTATGGCAGCTGTGATGACAGCTGAGTATGGTAATACGGAAAAAATTGCCCATGCAATTGAAGAGTGCCGGAGAATGGAGATAGTAGTATTACCTCCAGATATTAATTATTCTGGTGTCGGTTTTACTCTTGAGAGATTATCTGATTTGTCAAAAGATGAATTAGATAGACAGATCACCAATGTTTCTGATAAAAATATCAATCAGGGGATAAGATTTGGTTTATCTGCTATTAAAAATGTTGGTATATCGGCAATTGAATCCATTCTAAAAGCCAGAAATGAGAAACCTTTTAATAATCTATACGATCTTTGTAGTCGAGTTGATACCAGACTTGTTAATAGAAAAACCTTAGAGAGTTTAATTAAGGCTGGTGCTCTTGACTCACTTGGCAGCAGAGCTGCTCAACTTTTGGCACTCGATCAATGTCTAGAAGTGGTTCATCAAAGTGCCAAATCAACTCAAAATGGTCAAGTCTCATTGTTTGAAAGTGAGGATACTTCCCAAATTAATCAGTTTAGTCTGCCAGAAGTAGAGGAGATGTCAATGGATAAACTGTTAAGTTTTGAAAAAGACTTATTGGGTTTTTATCTACACGAACCTCTTTATATGGGAAAATTAAGACTACTAGATAAGTATATTTCTGAAAAGATTGCAGGAATAACTGATGAGAGACTTAACCAGAAGCTAACTTTGGGTGGTGTCTTAACAGAGGTAAAAAAAGTCTTCACAAAAAGAGGAGCACAGGAAATGGCTTTTATAAAAATTTCTGACGGATCCCAGGAAATAGAATGTGTGGTCTTTCCTAAAACATATTCTGAATACAGAAATATTTTAAATAAGGAAGAGGTTATTTTGGTTTACGGGAAAGTGGATCGACGGGAAGAAGATTATTCAATGATAGTTGATTCAATAGAGGTTTTTGATCCAGATACAGCCACTGTAGTCTCTTTAAAAGAGATCGAGATAGAAATTCCTCATCAGGCAGACAGTCAACTATTAAAAAAAGTTAATATGGCTTTAAGACAGTATCCTGGGGATACAAATATTTCTATTCTAATTCCTAGGGGAGGAAGCTATCGTAAGATGAGTTTAGCTTTGACAGTTAACCCCAGTACCGAATTTGTTAAAAATATAGAGAATCTGCTTGGCCCAAATAGCGTAAGGGTTTCTTCTTGAGCCTGGTGTTGATTTAAACTCTTAAAAAATGTATCATTAAAACCTGAAAATTATGATTACTGTTGATTATAAGCAAAGCTTGCCTTCTGGCGAAGTTAAGGATAAACAATTAAATATTGGCGATACTTTGCGAGTTAAAAGTACAATTATCGAGGGTAATAAAACCCGGGTTCAAAGTTTTGAAGGAATTTTAATAGCTATATCCGGGCGTGGTGAGAATCGAATGATTAAAGTTAGAAAAATTGGCGCCAGGGGAGTAGGAGTTGAAAGAACATGGCCTCTTAACTCACGCTCGATTGTCGATATCGATGTTGTCAAAGGAGCAAAAAAGGTAAGAAGATCCAAGCTTTATTTTCTTAGAGGTTTAATTGGTAAGTTAGCAACACGCGTTTAATATCTCCCCATTCTTGACTATTTTTTTGCTAAAATATGATCTATGATTTTCCCGACACTTAACTTAGAGTCAGAGCTTTGGAGTGAAGGCTATGAGTTGGTTTGCGGTATAGATGAGGTAGGTAGGGGTTGTTTTGCCGGACCGGTTGTAGCTGCTGCAGTAATTTTTCCAAAAGATTGCAATCTTATAGATGGTTTGGCTGATTCTAAATTACTAAAACCCAGGCAAAGAGAAAGTTTGGCTAAACAAATTAAGGAGCTTGCTAGATATTATTCGATTGCCGAAGTAGCTGTTTCTCGAATTAATAAGTTTGGAATAGGAGTTGCGACCCAGATGGCTTTTCGAAAAGCAGTCAGTAGTCTAATTAAAAAACCCGATTTTGTTTTAATAGATGCTTTTTACATCAAACATTTAGATAGGAAAAAGCAAAAAGCGATTAAGAGTGGTGATAAGATTTGTGCCTCAATTTCAGCAGCCTCAATACTTGCTAAAGTTTATCGGGATAAATTAATGAAAGCCTTGCATAAAAAGTACCCGCAGTACGGACTAGCTAAACATAAAGGTTATGGAACTAAATTTCACCAGGAATCAATTCGAAAATTTGGTTTGTCAAAAATCCATCGGACTTCATTTAATTTATCTCAATTCCTCCAATAAATGAATAAAAAAATTACTGGAAATTTAGGAGAAAATTTAGCTTGCAATTATTTAAGGAAGCTAGGTTTTAAAATTATCAAAAGAAATTTTCTAATTAGAGGTGGGGAAATTGATATCATTGCAAAAGATAAAGACGAGTTAGTTTTTGTTGAGGTGAAGACTAGATATTCTCATCAGTTCGGCAGTCCTGCTGAGTCAATTAACTATTGGAAACTAAGAGCTTTGCTAAAAAGTGCCTTGTTTTATATACAAAGTGTTAAATGGGGAAATAGACCCTATCGATTTGATTTAGTAACAGTAGATTTTACAAGTTCTGAAGATGATCCTCAAATCGAAATAATTAAAAACATTACTCAGTAACAAATTTTTCTACGTGGTCAAAATTGTTACATTAGCTACTTGCTGAAGTATATTGTTTTAGACAAAAGTTCCAGTACTTTAAACTTAACCAGAATAAACATGAACCAATTAGAAACGATACGATAACAAAGTCTGGAGAAACTAAATTCATTAAGGCTTTAGCTGGTAATGTAATCATCAAACCTAAGGGAATTAAAAAAGTTAGAATTAGTCTTATTGGTTGGGTATATAAATCTACTGGAATTCGTAGCATTGAGCTCATATCACGGTAAAATAAGACCAGATGATCAATTGAAGTTGTGGTAATTCCAAATCCTAATACAAAAATATGAAAAGCTGCAGCAATGATCAACCCGTTGGCAATTAAAAGCAGATAAAGAAACCAATGGAAGAGGTTGGTTGTAATATTATTTATCCCAAATAAAAATAAAATGATTGCTATTAGTATTAGGATGAATAAATCCAGAATATCAGCTCCCCCGAGTAAGACTCTGATTAATGGGTTGATTGGTTTAATTAAAATCAAATCTAGGTCTCCCCTAACAACCAGATCTCTGAAACGATAAACTTCCCTGAAAAGAAATTGTGCCAGAGTATCAATCAAATTAAATGAAAGGTAAAAAAAGATAATTTGATCTCTTGTATAGCCTGCTATACTTTTGGTTCCCTGAAATAGAAATAGTAGAAAAAGGGCAAATAAGAAAATCCTTAAAATCTTACCTAAAATTAAAACAACAGCAGCACCTCTGTTTATAACCGCCCACTGAAAAGAATTAATAGTATAAAGCCACCAGACTTTTATGCTCCTCATCTTATCTTCCTTCTGATGAATAAGTGACTAACCCTTTTCTCCATACAAACTGAGTTATATAATTAAGAATTATTACCCAAACGGCTGCTTGAATAATTATTCTTAATATTTCTACCCCGCTGATTTTATTGACAAAAATAGCCACAGGAAAATAGAGTAAATAAGGAAATGGGGTAAACTGAAGTAATGTTTGCAACCAGTCAGGGAGAATATCGAGGGGGAATATTCCACCAGCAGTAACCTCAATTATGACTAAGATGAGGAATGCAAAGGGCCAAGTATTTTCAGGTGTCCAAAATGCAACTAACCTGGAAGATACATTGACAAAATAATAAATAATTGTTGCCAATGCAGCTATTACCAAAAAACCTAGCAAATTAATAAGACTATTTGGTAGTAAAAGATTTGGTTTAAAAATCCAAATAAGTATTGAAATCTCAACAATAGAAAACATTAAATTAAAAACCTTACTTGATAAGTCTCTGGTAAACCAATATTTTAGGTAATTAATTGGTTTAACTAAGTAGTTACTTAAATTACCACTACCAATTTCTCCTCCAATGTTGTCTGCAGAGGGCGAGGATAAAACTATTGCTGAAACTATTAAAACCATGAAGACATAGGTAAGCATTTGCTCTTGGGAATATCCAAAGACGCTCCTACTAGATAAAAAAATACTGCTCCAGAGAAAAAAAGTCATTAGAAATCTTAGGATATTACGGAGTCTCCAAAGTAAAAAATTGACTCTATAGACAAACTCATTTTGCCAAGAAAGAGAAAAAATTGTTATATACTTACTCATCAAACGTTTTGAGTAGTAAAGACATCACGGATGACATCTTCAATTTGGGCTTCCTCGATGTTCAAATCATCAACTGGAAATTCTTTTAATAACTCGGAGACAGCTTGTGAGGCCCTGGTTCTTTTGACAGAAAGAACTGCTTGAGGGAAATTATATTCTTGTAGTTTGCCAATTTTTTTAAGTTTCTCTGGATCGATCTCTTTACTAAAAATTGCAGTAATGACTTTATGATCAGCAAATTTTTTAATGATTGCTTCAAGTTTGCCATCAAAAAGTATTTTTCCCTTATCTATAATAATTACTCTCTCGCATAACTCTTTAACATCCTCCATGTAGTGACTAGTAAGTATAATAGTAGATGACGTTTTCCTATTGTATTCCTTGATAAAATCTCGCATCTTTTTTTGCATAACCACATCCAGGCCAATTGTTGGCTCATCCAAAAATAGAATCTTTGGTGAGTGGAGAAGAGCAGCAATCAATTCCATCTTCATCCTTTGTCCCAAGGAGAGTTTTCTCACCTGGACTTTTAACAAATCTTCAACTTCTAAAAGCTCAACCAGTTCGTCTAAAGTTTTTTTAAAGTCCTCATTGGATACCTCATAAATCTCTTTATTTAAAATAAAGGACTCAATTGCGGGTAAGTCCCACCAAAGTTGATTTTTCTGACCCATCACCAAAGAAAATTGTTTTTGAAATTGGGCTTTTCTCTCCCAAGGAGTGTAGCCTAACACCTCAACTTCACCCGAGGTAGGATATAAAAGTCCGGATAGAACCTTTAGGGTTGTAGTTTTACCAGCACCATTCGGTCCAATAAATCCGATTAGCTCTCCCATGCTTATTTGGAAGGAAATGTCGTTAACTGCTTTAACGTCATAATACTGTCTGTTAAATAGCGATTTAACAGAACCAATTAAACCTGGTTCTTTTTGGTGAACACGGTAATATTTTTTAAGCTTACTTACTTTAATAACTGGTTGATCATCTCCCGGCATAATATAAATTTTAACTTACGAGCTAGCTGAAGTGTAGTGGTTAAGTGCAAACTTCCAGAATGAAACTGAGCAAAGAAATAGAATGCTGGCAACAACTATCTCAGCAAAGATTAACTCAAAGTTGTTTCTCAAAAAGACTTCTACTGGGACTGAAATTATTAATCCGATCGGGAGTATAAATGTTAGAATAAAGGAAACAGTTTTACCATAAATATTAGTCGGAAATGAGAGAGGAGTTGTCATTATAAAAAAGATACTCCCCAAAGAATAAAAGTTAATAATCCAAATGGATAGTGTTGCCAGCATATAATAGATGGAATAAAGAATAACAAAACCACAAATTAGATTAATTAAAAATATTGGTATATTAATAAATAGATGACCAATTGTTAAGCCACCTAGGGCATAACCTACCAAAATTAGGCCTGCTAAAACATTGATGAATTCAAATGGTCTGGTTAAGCGAAAGCTTATGAAAAATTGTGAATTAACCGGTTTAGTTAATAAGTAGTCCAAATCACCCGCTCTAATATAACGTGTTATAAAGGAGATACCGCGGTGAAATAAGCCGTAGAATATCGATAGTATTATTCTGGAAATACCCAACAAAAACAGCATTTGATACTTATTCCAGTGATTAAGTTCTTTGGTATAAAGAAAAATTGTATTAACAAAAACTAATGTAATTATTAATGAGATTATTGATCCGATGAGCGTACCAAATGTATTAATTCGGTTTTCGAGATACCTTTTGGAGGATAACGAAATTAGAGCAATTAAAACTTTTAAGTGCTTTTTCATGAGCCATATCCTTTATAACTTTTTTCAAATCCCCTATAAACTAATTGGTATAACAATAAGCTGATGATTACCCAGGCTATTTCTATTGAGAAACCCTGTATCAATTGTGAGACAGTTAATTTGTTAAGCAGAATTTCTATGGGAAAAGATAGAGTATATCTAAAGGGTGTAAACAATGCCAGGGTTGATAAAAAAGAGGGAAAGAAAGCAAGAGGTATTAGTCTGCCTGCAAATAAGGTATAAGCCAGGTCCATATAACTTTTTAAAAATCCTATATCGTAAAACCAAACAGTCGATAAGCCAATCAATACCTCAAATAAAAAGACGATGATATAACCCAGGACAACTGATAGTAAAAACATTGAGATTGTTAATGGGTCAAAGTGGAACCTAGTCCAGACTGAAGAGGGCACAATAAAAAAAATTACAACCATCGCTAAATTAACTGTGGTGATTTTAAAAACCTTGTCTCCTAAGTTTTCGATCATATATCTAAAAATCACGGGATATGGTTTAAGTAGGTATGTTGACAGACGGCTATTTAAAACATCCTCGCTAATAAACCAAGATTGCCACATCTCAGTGATAATACCGATATAAATTGCAGCAATAAAATAGGCGATTAAGTCTAATTGATTATAAGGAAGTTTACTTAAGTTTGAAGTCGCTGACCAAAGAGCCAAACCCATTAGCGGGATAAATGAACTACCAAAGCTATAGATAATCATATCGCCTCGGTACTCCAACCTATCTAAAAGAGAAAGCTTTAAAAAAGCCCAAAATTTTTTAAATTCTTTCATTGTAAAATAATGCACCAACGTAGATTTTTAATCAAGGAATATTAACTCATTCCTACCTCTTGATATTTATCTGATATAATCACTTCGTTTATGAAAATAATAGTGACTGGTGCTGCTGGATTTATGGGTAGTCATTTATTTGACTATCTTTTAAAAAAAGGACATCAGCTTCTGGGGATTGATAACTACTCAATTGGTGAGTATAAACATCCCAATATCAAAAAGATTGATGTTGCCAAGGAACCGGTTAAGCTAGCAGCTGCAATTAAAAATTTTAAACCGGATATTTTATTTCATCTGGCTGCTTGGGCTCATGAAGGATTAAGTCAATTCTCACCGATAAGAATTACTGAGACGAATTATAATGGTTACTTAAACACCCTAGTCCCTTCTATCAGGGCAGGAGTTAAGCGAGTGGTTGTTTGTTCTTCGATGAGCGTTTATGGAAATCAGAACCCCCCTTTTGATGAAGATATGAGTCGAAAGCCAGTTGATATTTACGCAGTAGCCAAATCTGCAATGGAGGAAGCAACTGAGATATTATCTCGTGTGCATGGCTTTGAATACATTATAGTCAGGCCTCATAATGTCTATGGACCCAGACAATCCTTGTCTGATCCATATCGAAATGTAGTAGCAATTTTTATAAATTGTTTACTTAGAAATAAACCTTTTTATATCTATGGAGATGGTGAAGGCAGACGGGCTTTTACTTATATTGATGATTTTACTCCCTATTTAGCAAAAACAGGTTTTATTAGACAAAGCGGCTTGATATTCAATATTGGACCTGAGGAAGACTACAGCATTAATGATTTAGCCAAAGAAATTCTAAAACACTTTCATGATGCTCCTAAACCAATTTATCTGCCAGATCGGCCCTTGGAGGTTAAACAGGCATTTTGTACCTCAGATAAAGCTAAAAAATTCTTAGGCTATAAAACATCAATTAGTTTCTCAGATGGAATTGCTAAGATGGTGAAATGGGCAAAAGAGATTGGGCCAAAAGAGCCAGCATATTTAAATGAGCTAGAGTTAACCAATCAAGATACCCCCAAAACCTGGAAAGACAAATTAATTTAGCTCTCACGATCTTCTTAGTAAAAGTTGACAAAGCGTGGATAGTTTTAGTAACCTTGCGCTACTGCCTATGTAGGCAGTTTTTAATTATGGCAATTTCAGAAGTTCAAGCAAATTTGGAAAGACTGGCTCAATCTTACCCTGGAAGACTCTTAATAGTGGGTATTTCAGGAGAAGCTAAAGCTTGGTGGCAGTTTGGGATTGTTATGGGAAGAAGTGCTGGTTCGAGAAATAGGATCTTAGAAATGGCTGAAGGTGGAGCTGTAGTTAGAACTGTTGTGTTTAATCCGTCTGAGGAAGCAGGGGAGTCTGATAAGACTATATATAACATGGTTGTAGATAATGGGCATGATCATATCATTTCTAACGGGCGTCAGTCGGATACTTTCGCCAGAGATTTAAAAGCTGGTCATGATATCTGGCATGCAATGAGAAGTTTGGACTATGAAGATGATCCAGCGCATACAGCCAGAATTACAGCCATAGTTCAAAGTTCCGGTAGGTTTTTTACTATGTGTAGGGTGTCAATCAACCCACTTGATAGCGAAGGTCTCTACGACCCATTTTATGGCCACTATAGAATTGCAGTTCCCAAACCAGGATATGGATTTGTTATTCAAACCTACACAGGAGATGGAGGAGTTAAACCGTCAAGGGATGAGCCGTACCCGGTAGCTCTACAAGCTACTTTGGAAGAGGCTGCTGAATTTATCTGGCAAACTCTTGATAAAGATAATAGGGTAGCCTTAGTTGCTAAAGAAATAGCTAGAGGTTCTGGACATGCTGTTAGATTTGCTCCTCTTAAAAATGCCAGATTAGGTGACTAAATTTGTATAATATCTCCATGATCAAAGTTTTGCTTTTGGATTTTTCAAGAGTTTTACTGCATCCTAAAGATAAAAGTTATCAAGGAGGTTTAAATGATCTTCATAAAAAGTTATCCCGAGATTCTAGTTATAAAATCTTTGACCATTTTGAGTTAAATGAAGAGCTTATCAAGTTCCTATCAAAACTTAGAGAAAGATTTTATTTGTGTATTTTTACAACAGAGCTTATCCAAGAAGACCCTGCGATCCAAGAAAAGATAAAACCAATCTTTGATAAGGTCTATTCTGCAAAGTATTTAGGCTTTGGTAAAACAAACAGTAAATCTTATAAACTAATCCTAAAAGATTTAAAAGCTTTACCTGAGGAAGTCTTTTTTATAGATGATACAATGGAAAATTTAAAAGCTGCTCAACAAGCTGGCCTTCAGGCCTACAAATACAGTTCAAATCAAGAAGTTTTTCAATTAATAGAAAGATTGTAAGATATTTAATATTTGCTATATTGGTAATAAAGAAAGTATATTTAATTTAGAAAATGGAAGAACTGATTAATGGAATTATCTCGATCCCCTTTATTAGCCAGCTGGCAAACCTCCACGGTCTATTAGCAATGCTTTCCTTGGTGTTTTTTGGATCAAGCTTTGCCCTATATTTTTTTAGTAACAAAATTAAGGATTCAATTAGATGGTTGAAACTTACACTGGCAGCCTTATTTACTGTTTTGGTTTTGCTTGACCTTATGGGTCTAATTATTTACGTTCCTTATCGAAGTGTTGGAGGAGCTAAGTCTTTATTAGTTGCTTCCAAAGACACAGCTTGGTTGCATGAAATAATATTTGAACATAAAGAGTTTTTAGCTTATGCCCCACCTCTTTTAATTTTTTCAGCCCTTTTTATAGTCTTAAAGCTAGGTGATTCATTTACAGATAATCAAAAATATCGCTATTTAAGATTAGCCGTGATAAATTCATCAGTGTTAGCTTTGATATTTGTCTTAGTTGTAGCAGCGGAAGCAGTATTAGTTACCAAAGCTGCGCCTTTATGAAAGATCAAGATCTGACAGATTCTAATTCAGTTCTCTGGGCAACCTCGGCTAGCTTAAATTTTTTTTGGGTATTAAATATTTTTAAAGAAAGTTTTAAGGATGTTAAAAACTTTTTAAACTTTTATCCACCCACAGGGCCACTTTTAGGGCTATTCACTTTTTCTATATTTGTATTTATTGTCGTGCTCTTTGGCTTAAAATTAATTAGGATAAGAAATCAGAAATTTTCTTTTTGGGCAATATTAATCTCATCCATTTTGTTTTTAATAATGGTTTTCCCGCCAGTCTTTAAAATAATAGTTGATCAACTAAAATAACACTCACTATAATGCCAGAAGGTTCTCCAATATCCTACTCATCAACAGGAGTTGATTATGAGAAGATTGATCCTTTAAAGCGAATGGCTCAACTGACAGCCAGAAGTACTACTGGGAATTTAGCAGATTTAGGGTTTGGGGAAGTTGAAGCGAGTAGAGGCGAATCAGCTCATGTTATAGATGTTGGACCCTTTTACTTGGCAACAGTTATTGAAGGACTGGGCACTAAAAACTTGGTAGCTGATGCGCTTAGGCTAACTGATGGACCCAGTTTTTATAACAACGTGGCTCAAGATACTGTGGCTATGATTGTTAATGATTTGATTACTGTGGGAGCCAGGCCCTTGGTAGTTAGCGCTTACTGGGCAGCTGGCAGTGATGATTGGTTTGAAGACAAAAGAAGGATGAAAGATTTGGCAGAGGGTTGGGCAGCCGCTTGCAATAAAGCAGGGGCGATTTATGGTGGAGGTGAAACTCCTGTACTTAAAGGTATCACTACCTCTGGGATTGTTGATTTAGCTGGAGCTGCCGTAGGAATAATTCAGCCTAAATCCAGATTGACACTAGGGGACAAATTAACAGAGGGTGATAGAATTTTACTAGCTCCCAGTTCTGGAATCCATGCTAATGGATTAACTTTGGCCAGAAGGATCGCTTCAAATCTTCCTGATGGGTATAATAGCCGCTTAAGCGATAACAGAACTTTTGGCGAAGCACTTTTAGAACCAACTCCAATTTATGCACCGCTTGTGAAAGAACTTTTTGATGGGGGGGTTGATATTCATTACATGGTTAATATTACAGGGCATGGCTTCAGAAAGTTAATGCGGGCCAGGCAGGATTTCCGTTATGTTTTAGAAAAGATTCCAACACCGCAAGCTGAATTTGATTTTATTAGAAAACACTCAAGACTTAGTCTAGAAGAGATGTATGGCACATTTAACATGGGGGCAGGTTTTGCTTTTTTTGTGGCTGAAGGTTCTGTTGACCGGGCAATAGAGGTTGCCAAAGGATCACAAGGTATAGATTTATTAAACGCAGGCTATGTTGAGAATTCTGCTAAGAATTCTCAGGAAGTATTTATCAAACCACTAGACATACGCTTCAGCGATAATTCTTTAGGAGTTAGATAATAATCTTAGAACATCGTGACTAAAATACCTACTTGTTAATTATCCCATAGTTGATAATACCGAGACATTTGATATAATCCTCTTATGGCTTTAGAGAGTTGGGTACAAAAAGTTATTTCAATGCCTGGTGAATTTAGGAGAGCTACATTTTATCAAACTGAACTTCAGGCAGTTGTTGGGACTCCCGAGGCTAATTATCGTATGCTAGCAGTTTTTGATAATGACGGATATGGATTAGAACCTGGAGTATATGTTCAAACTAACTTAACTACTGAGGGGGTAAATAGTTTACCTCATGTTAGGAGAAGAATTTCCCAGCAAGTTTGCCTAGCTTTAATGGATGATAGTGAACCAACACCAGTGAATCCTGAAATTACTGGGTTGCCTGTAGTAGACAATAGAAACGCAATTATAATGGAAGTAGTTGCAGAAACAGCCTCAGGAGGAATTGTTTATAAAGTATTTAGCGCTCAAAATGGGGAAAAACCTACGCCCTTAAGCGATGCATTAAAAGGCAGAAGCAGACAAGCTTACTCTATAACCCCTTTAACCCGTTTCGGTAGTTTCCTAGATAGAATCCGCCGTGGTAGATTTTATAAATAAATGGTGGCAATTTTGTAAGTGACCCGCCTGGGATTCGAACCCAGAACCAATAGCTTAAAAGGCTACTGCTCTACCATTGAGCTAGCGGGCCATGTATTTACTTTTTACAAAACTTCTCCCTCTTGAAGACTTTAATTGCTTTTCTCTTAGAAGCGCTTCAAATCTTGTATTATATTCTTCTTTGTAAACTAGTTTCCACTCTCCCGAATTTATTTTTGTAAAAGACCTATGTTTGGATCTCAAGCTATCATTGTGCCTATCTAATCTTTTTAATAGATCCGCGGTTTGACCAATATATAATTTATTCCTTTGTCTATTGTGTAAAACATAAACTATAAACATTTTAGCTTAAAAGTCCGTCAGCCGACGGATCTAACCATTGAGCTAGCGGGCCTTTTCGAAATCGTAAACGATTTCGAGTCAAAATTCCCCAGGAATTTTGGGAAAAACACACACTAATTATACTTTGAGTTTATATCTAAGGCAAGCATTCGAGCACGAAAAACCCCGCCTTGCGGCGGGATTCTTCGAGAACTCGTCTTCACAAGGAAAACAAGTGTTAATATCTTACATTATTGTCGCTTCCTTGTCAAATTTATCCATCATCTGTTAGTATCTTAACAATGGGTAAAAAGGCACTAATTACTGGGGGAGCAGGCTTTATTGGCTCCCATATCCAAGACAAGTTAATTAAGTTGGGACACCAGATTGCTATCTTAGACAATCTCCGTTCAGGTAAAAAAGAAAATCTTAACCCTCAGGCTACTTTTTTTAATGTAGATATTAGATCTTTGGAGGATGTTAAAAAAGTCTTTGACCAATTTCAACCAGAAATCGTCTTTCACTTAGCTGCTCAGAATGAAGTTCCTTATTCAATGGATCATCCAATAGAAGATGAACAGATAAATATAGAAGGGACTATTAACATACTGGAGGCTTCCAAAGCTACAGCTGTTAAACAGGTGATTTATTCAAATACTGGTGGAGCATTTTATGGGGATGTAGAAGAATCAGATCTGCCTATTAAGGAGGATCACATAATTTTAAAGCCAACATCTTTTTATGGAGTCTCAAAACATTGCGCTGAAGAATACTTAAAACTTTATGGAAATTTATATGGCATAGATTGGGTTTCTTTAAGGTATTCAAATGTTTATGGCCCCAGGCAAGATGGGAATAAAGAAGCTGGGGTAGTGGCAATTTTTACACAAAAACTTTTAAATAAAGAGCAACCAACTATAAATGGGGATGGTAGACATACTAGAGATTATGTTCATGTCTTTGATGTGGTTGAGGCAAATATTAAAGCTATGAATTATGACAAAAATGATTTCTTTAATATTTCAACTGGAGTTAGAACTTCCAATTTAGAGGTTTTTCAAACAATAGAAGAGGAACTAAAAACAAGCATTGAGGTTATGTTTGGTCCAGAAAGAGCAGGCGATGCACTTCATAGTAGTCTCTCTCCCAGGAAAGCCAAAGAGCTTCTTCTCTGGCAGCCAAAATATGACTTTAAATCAGGTATTAAGCAAGCTGTAGAATACTATCTAAAAAAGAACAATTAATCCCCTGGGCTTGGATAACAACAAGATTTTTGCTAAAATTTAGCTCACATGCCGCGTTCGTCTAGTGGCCTAGGACATCGGGCTTTCATCCCGAAAATCACGGGTTCGACTCCCGTACGCGGTACGAATTAAAAAGTCCGGTCTCTATGACCGGTTTTTTTAATTTTATCTGTGCTTGGGAAAGAACTATGCACGCACAAAGTTGTGTCGTGCAGGTTCGACGTTTTTGACGAAGTCAAAAAGGAAAGGTTCTCGAGCGAAGTGAGAGGCTCTTACTCCCGTACGCGGTACAAAAAGAGAGGCTAATTAGTTTTACCTGTTAGGAGTGCATCAATAATATCATGGGGTAAGGCTGCAGCTGAAAGAAGTGCTTTCCTGACTAGTCCTCCGGCTTCTGAACCTATTTCATCAGCAGCTTTGAGGGTTCCAATAACTGCATCTTTAGCCAGCTCCCCACTGTCTGCTCCAATATCCGAAGCTGCACTGATTGCTCCTTCTACTGCTCCAACAGCTGCTCCAGCAATGTCCCCGCCAACGTTATGAACACTTCTGATAGTTTCTGAAGCAACCTGTTCTGTGGTAGTAGTAACATCGCCGCCTGTCTCTTTAACACCCTCAATAGCACCAGTTACCAGTCCGGCGATGGCCTTAGTTAATGAAACACCTGTCTCTGAAACAACCTTGACTCCATCGGAGATAACTGAAGCTGAAACATCCATCGAGGTTGAAGCTACATCGCCGCCCGCCTTTAGCGATTGGACAATGTTCGTTTTGGTGACATCACGGGTAGTAGCAAAAACATCACCAATACCACTGACTACTGAATTTAAAGCATCCCTTAACTCATCAGCAATATTAGCCATTTTTACTAGATTAGCATAATTTTACGAACTGTGTCAACAATTAGCCCCGTTTTTTCTCTAACCTTTCTCTTACAAAAAACTATCAATTTTTTTAAAAAAATCTGCTACTATTTTAAGCAAGTTATGATCTATCAGAGTTAACTGTCTATGGTTAAGCTATATCAAACCGCCCCTGAGCTAGGGGCGGTTTTTTAAAAGCTAATTTTATGTATTTTAAGTATAATAAAAAGCAGGGTTTATGAATTGGGTAGATCTTCTGATTTTGCTGGTATTAATACTTTTTATTTTGGATGGAGTTGGGAAAAGATTCTTTTGGGAATTACTAGATCTTTTTTCTTTCATAATGGCTTTTCTGCTGTCCCTAAGATTTTATAATTTGGCAGCTGACTTTTTAGATAACAATCTTAATGTCCCTCATTCTCTTTCAAATGTTTTGGGTTTTATCACAATCTGGTTTCTGGTGGAGTCGCTGCTTTTTTCTATAATCCATCTATCACTGCTTAGGCATAAATTCATTACCGAGGTGGAAAAACCACTGAATCGTTTCTCTTTTATCCCATCTTTTTTAAGGGGTTTGATTTTTATTACTGTCATACTTTTACTGGTTGGAATATTTCCCATCCAGCCGAAGTTAAAGTCAGCTGTTGAGGGATCTCAAATCGGCTCCAGACTCTTATCCCAAGCAGTCCGGCTAGAAACTCCTTTTAAAAAAGTCTTTGGTGGCATCTCACAGGACACCCTTACTTTTCTAACAATTAAACCTAAAAGCGACGAAACTGTTAATTTAGGTTTTCAGACCAACAACCTTAGGGTTAATTCTATCTTGGAAGATAAGATGATCGATCTGGTTAATGAAGAAAGATCTAAGTTAGGTTTAAAAATCTTAACTTTTAATTCAGATTTAAGGGATGTTGCCAGGGGTCATAGTACTGATATGTTTCAACGGGGTTACTTCTCTCACAATTCGCCTGAGGGAAAAAATGTGGCTGATAGAGCAGAAGAAAAGGGTATTAAATACTTAGTAATAGGCGAGAATTTAGCTTATGCGCCAGACCTAAGCCTGGCTCATCAGGGCTTAATGAATTCAGAGGGTCATCGGGCTAATATTCTATCTGAGGACTACAATAAAATAGGAATTGGCATTATGGATGGGGGTATCTATGGACTTATGATTACCCAAGTATTTTCAAATTGATGTTTGATAATAGGCAAAAAGTACTGCTGGGAACTTCTCTGTTGATACTTCTTCTAAGTGGTTACTTGTTTTGGAAAGGTTTAACCTCTTTTACAAGTCAACCCACTTCATCTTTGGCTCCACAACAAACCTTAGGAGAAAATACTCCAGCCTCTCCTTCTGACGGGCAAGAACAAGCAGAATATAGAGTTACTAAAGTTATTGATGGGGATACTATTGAGATAGATGACAGTGGACAACCTAAAAAACTTCGCTACATTGGTGTTAATACTCCGGAAACTGTTGACCCCAGAAAAGCTGTTGAGTGTTTTGGAAAAGAAGCTAGTAATGAAAACAAAAGACTTATCGAAGGGCAGAAAGTGATTTTAGAAAAAGATGTTTCAGAGACTGATAGATTTGACAGGTTCTTAAGATATGTTTTTCTTAAGTTGGATGATGGTAGTCTGCTTTTTATCAATGATTATTTGGTTAGACAAGGTTTTGCTTATGCCTCAACCTATCCTCCTGATGTCAAATATCAAGAGAAGTTTGCTGAAGCTGAGAAAGAAGCCCGGGATAACAATCGCGGACTTTGGAGTAAGTGTCAAAGAAGCTAGGTGTTTATGTTACTATGTGAAGTAGAAGAAGATGCAAAAGTTTGCCTTCCAGATGGTAGCAATTCTAATAGTTCTATTTGGCGCGCTTTGGTTCCTTTTTAAATATCAAGGGCAGGGACTTTTTAATATTAATACTCCCGGAGATTTGACAGCTAGTCCATCAAGCAGCAGCGATCCTTTTTTAAGTATTAATAAACTTCAAATAGTTGATGCCCAAGCTAGTAACTTCCAGAATGCCAAGGCTACAGTGAAAGTTGGGATAGCGGATACAAAAGAAGAAAGGGCCAAGGGTTTAGGAGATAGAGACCGCCTAGATTCAGACTCGGGAATGATATTTATCTTTGAGATGGCTGATAAACACCGTTTTTGGATGAAAGGAATGAAGTTTCCGATAGATTTTATTTGGATAAATGGCGATCGGGTTGTTGATCTACTGCAAAATGTAACCCCACCCAAAGTAGGAGAAAAAGATGAAAACCTGCCCAGATACGAACCGGTTGTTAGCATTGACAAAGTACTTGAGGTTCCAAGCGGTTTTATTGCTTCCCATAACATTAAAGTTGGCGATAAAATAGTGTTTATACTAAACGAGAGTCCTAGTCCGGAACCCTCTCAGTAAAAAAATGGATGTACTGCCCGTAAAATCTTTAAGAGAAGAAGATCAAATACTGGTAGGTAAAGAGCTTGTTAATTTAGCAAAACTGGCTCAAGCCGAATTCCCAGTTGCCTCAGGTGTAGTAGTCATTCCTCCACAGATAAAGCTTAAGACGATCCTAGAGCATTTTGAATATAAAGATAAAGAAGTTTTTGAACAAAGCCTTGAGATTATTAAAAAAGAGGTGGCTCAAATTCCTCCTCCAAAAGAGCTGGAGCAAGCCCTGGTTAATAAAAGAATTGATGTTAAGAAGACTTGGCTTAAGCTTCTTGAGGTTTGGATTAATGAAGTAAGATCAAGAATCTGGCGCGAGGGTTTTAGTAAAAATTTAACTAAAAACCTGACAGCTCAGCCTGTATTTTTTATTAAAAAGCTTTCATCATCTGGCAGTTGCTATTATGATTACGAAGAAGACAGATTAAGATTAAAAACACTCCACGGTCAAATTACGCCTGATCAATTAAAGAAGTTAGCAGACTTGGTTGTCAGGGCTGATAAAAAACTATTTTTACCAAATATTTACTATTTTATAATTGACGGAAGTCTAAAGTTTGTCAAAATCGCCCCCTTTACCCAGCATGAAATTCCTGAAACATCAGAATTTAGTAGGCAAACAAACGGCTCAACTGCCGATATAGTTCAATCTAAAAAAGAGACTGCGGTTAAGGTTTTTCTAAAGCTTTCTACTGATCTTAGGATTACTCATAATATTGATGGAGTAGTAATCTCGGCAGAGTTAGTCAAAGATCAAGACCAAAAAATATTGCAGATAGTTGAGGCTGCTACTTCACTGGGTGAAAATCCCCTGATCTTTAAACTACCAGATTTGATTGATTCTTTTGGCGGTGTCAGGGGAACATTAAGATTAATTCATGATCAAAAACTTTTGAAACAGGAAGTTGAAGCATTTCTGTTTGCCCGAAATAAGAAGAGACTGCTTAATACCCAAATTGCTATCCCTTTTATTAGGTCAGTCAATGAGTTTGTTCAAATTAAAAGAGATCTGGCAAGTTTGGGTGTAAGCAGAAAAGGCAGTTTAAAGCTCTGGCTTGAACTGGCTTTACCTGAGAATTTACTCAACCTAGAGGAGTATTTGCTGATTGGGGTCGACGGAGTCATTCTCAATTTGGATGAATTAGCAGCCTGGATTGGTGGTTTTGATCCAAGTGTAGCTGACTCCGTTTTTTATAAGAGACAGATAAAGGCCTTAATTAAGTTACTAGAAAATTGTTTGAAGGTTTTGCATAAATCAAAGGTGGCTACCTTAGCATCAGGTAGTTTAACTCTTCATGACGAAGTTATCAGTTTTCTAATAGATAAAGGTATTTGGGCCATCGAGGTAGATTTCAGCGAAGTTTCTAGCATTCATGACTATATTGATTTCCATCAAAGGAGAAATTTCCGGGCTAAACTTCCTCCAAGTTAGTCTAATCTGATCAGCATAATCCATTCACCTTTGGGTTTGATTTTGTCAAATTCCTCAAGCCACTCTGTGATTTTTCTTGTTTTAACAGTTTGGTAAATTTTTGTTAATTCTCTAGCCAGTGTAATATCAATATCGCCAAAAGTAGCCCTAATCTCTTCAAGTGTCTTGGTTAGTTTATGAGGAGAGACTAAAATGATGAAGGTAGTACTGATAATTTCAGCAATAGCTTTTATCATCAGGTAAAATTGCTGTCTTCTTCCGCTCTTTTCTGGAGGGTAACCTAAAAAGAAAAATTTATCTGGTGGTAGGGAAGATAAAGTGAGGGCAACTATGGGTGAAGCTGGTCCTGGTAAACTATCCACACTAATGCCTTCAAAAATGGCTTGTCTGACTAGTTTATATCCCGGATCAGAGATCAGAGGAGTTCCAGCATCAGAGATAAGAGCTAAATTTTGTCCCTCTTTTGTTAGTTTTTCAATTATTAGGGGGGTTATCTTTGATTCGTTGTAGTCATTTAAAACAATTAAAGGTTTAGTAATTTGAAAGTGGTTTAGAAGCTTAGAGGCGCGTCTGCTGTCTTCACAAATTACTCCATCAACTTGCCTTAGTGTCTCAAGAGCTCTTAAACTAATATCTTTTAAATTACCAATAGGTGTGGCAATAATATAAAGCATGCTTGAAAGTTTAGCAAACTGGATTATTAATGTCATCTCAACTTTAGGCTACCCGGGTATAGTTTTGACTATGGCAATAGAGTCAGCCTTAATACCTCTACCTTCTGAGGTCATTATGCCTTTTTCAGGGTATTTAGTATCTACAGGTAGATTTGATTTAAATCTAGTAGCTCTATCTGGCGCAATCGGTAATGTTTTGGGTTCTTTGCTTGCTTATTGGTTGGGTTACTGGGGACACGAGAGAGTGGTCAGGAAGTTTTTAAGAAGATGGGGAAAATGGATTTTACACACAGAAGCAGATTTAGATGAGACAGAAAAGTTATTGCACAAGTATAAAGACTTGGTAGTCTTTGGGACTAGGGTTTTGCCTGGAATTAGAACAGTTATATCGCTTCCTTGCGGAATTGCCAAACTACCTTTGGGTAGATTTATTGTCCTGACCTTTATTGGATCGCTAATTTGGTCATACTTCTTAGCTTGGATAGGTTTGATATTAGGTCAAAACTGGCACGATATTGGCCCCTTTTTCCACAAGCTTGATTTAGTCATTGTTATTTTACTGGTTTTGGTCATTGGGTGGTATATCTATTACAAAATTAAAAAGAACAATCGTCACCATGTCTCTTGATTTTCCCAATCAATTGAAATATAAAATATTTTATGGGAATAAAAACAAAAGTGACGTTGATCACAATATTTTTTGCGGTTCCAGCATTTTTTTTAGGTGAGATAATTTGGCCACCTGCTCCTGAATTTCCAAAACCTAATCACTTTGAGTTATCTTTTTTTCTCATTCTGTCTATTTTAGAGGCTGTGGCTTTTGGACTAGGGTACTCACTTATATTTCTAGGACTTCCTCTTTTAAAGAAACGTTCGGGATATACCACATTAACAAAGTTAGCTTACTTTTCTGTTGTCTGGTATTTAATTAACTGGTGGCCCCATGACAATATGCATGCTCACAATGGACTTAATCCCCAAGGACTTTTAATAATAGAGTATCTTTTCCATTCTACCTTGATCATAGCTGGAGCAATTTTGGCGCTATATTTTTACAAGGTTGTTTTGAAAGGAAAATTTAAATAATTTATTGGAAGCGTCTGATAACGCCAACACATTTGCCTTGGATGCGGACATTGGTGCTATAGATTGGTTCCAAAGCAGCATTGGCTGGTTCTAATCTAATTCTGTCTGGCTCCCTGTAAAAGCGTTTCAGAGTTGCCAGTCCGCTATCAATCATTGCTACCACTATATCGCCATCCTCAGCAGTATTTTGCTCCTCAATAATGACATAATCTCCATCAAGTATCCCATCCTCAATCATCGAATCACCCTTAACTTGGAGGACATAAGACCTCTTTTTACCAGATAGTAAGGTAGGAGAAACTGAGACTGTTGCATCAGGATCAGTGTAGGGCATGATAGGTTGTCCAGCTGCGATAAAGCCCATCAAAGGTAATTCAATGCCTTTGCTTTGAACTGCATACATTTGATCAACTATCTCTATTCCTCTGACTGAACCTTCAAATTTTCTAATGACTCCTTTTTTAGCTAAAGTTTGAATATGCTCATGAACAGTAGCTAAGGAAGAAACACCAATTGCTTCAGCAATTTCTCCTAAGGTGGGAGAGTAGCCATATTTTTCAATATAAGCTTTAATAAAGCGAAGAATTTCTTTTTGTTTTCTGTATAAAGTAACAGGCATATTTAAGTACTTGATTATATAAGAAACTTTACCAAATATATACCGAAGCTGTCAATCTATACTTTTTATATCAAACAAGATCAATTCTTGGTTTTTTTAGAGCTGACTGCAAAAGGTATCTCTTCCCAGTCTTTGAATTTAACCATCTTAATATTTTTGTTCCAAACTGTATCTAAAAAAGTTGTATCGACTTTGAATTTTTCCCCTAATGCTCTTAAAGCCAATAAATCTTTAGGTAAACACTTTCCCCCAAAGCCTCTTTGGGAGGTAATATTTAGATGTGAATCATAAATTCTTTTATCTGAGACAACAAGCTTTTTGACCTCTGGATAACTAATTCCCAAACTTTGACAGATATCATACATTTCGTTAGCAAAGGTGACTTTTGCAGCCAAATAACAGTTGGCCATGTATTTAACCATCTCTGCAGTTGTTGGGTCAGTTTGAAAGATAGGCATAATCGGGAAGTGTTTTCTGAAAAGCGCCACCAGTCTTCTAGAAATCAGATCATTTTCTGCTCCAATAATGCAGCGATCAGCTTTAACAAAATCTTCTAAAAAGTTTGCTTCTGTTAAAAACTCTGGGTTAAAACAGATAGAAACTTTGGGATATCTTTTTATTAAAGCTGAAGTTGTTCCAGGCACAACTGTGGATTTGATAACCAGTATTTTGTCTGTATCCTTAATTAATTTAGCAATAGCTTCAACATTTTCTTCAACAATCGATAGATCTATCCCGGAATGATCGTCTAAAATTGGAGTAGGGACACAAAGAAAGATGAACTCTCCCTTTTGGCAAACCTCCTCAAGACTTAAGAAAGGTTTAAATTTGTCGTAAATAAAGATTGGTTCGTTTTTGAAACCATACTCAACAGCCTGACCAACAATACCATAACCAACAATTCCAATTGGGTTTTTCATTAAAGGATAAGATATAACTTCCAAATTGTTTATACAAGACCTCTCCTCAAAATCTAAAAGTTATCACCAAATGTCGTAAAATTTTATGAAAGCATCGCGATCTGGACCTGTTCCAATCAGCCATAAATTGGCATTAGGTGCACCTTTCCTAATTGTATCTTCTAAAGCTTCTAAGTATGCCCTGGCTTGCTTGGGCCATTGACTGGTGTTAGTGCTTCTAGAGATATCTTGTTCCCAACCCGGAAATCTATCCTTTAATGGATAATAAGGGCTACATTCTCTTAACTGAGCATCATCAATTGGGAAATCAGTTATTTTTCCAGCTTCATCCTGCCTCTTGTAAGCTCTACAAATCATTAATGGATCAAAACCAGTTAGCACATCGATTCGAGTGACCGCAAAATCTGTATAACCGTTTAAGGCTGCTGAGTATTTAGCTGCTACACCATCAAAATAACCCACACGGCGGGGCCGGCCAGTAGTTGTACCGAATTCATTACCTTTATTTCTTAATCTGTCTCCTAGCTCGTTTTTTAGCTCAGTTGGCATACCACCATTCCCGACTCTGGACTGATAAGCTTTGAATACTCCAATTGCCCGGTGAGGATAGGTTGAAGGTATACCTGCGCCAACTAGTAGTCCAGAAACAACTGTATTTGACGAGGTCACATCAGGATAAGTTCCAAAGTCTAAATCAAGTAAAGTACCTTGAGCGCCTTCGACAACAACTCTTTTGTTTTCATTTAAACTGTTTCTGACTACCGGCAGACTGTCCCGGATTAAATCTTTAAACATTCTAGATGACTCTCCGATTAAACCTTCATACATCTCAGGGTAAAGAAGTTGCTTATTGGTCCCTGGGTATGACCTCTCTCTGAGGATAGCCAAAGTTTGAGCTAGTTTGGTCATGCATCTGTCTGGATCTCTTAATAGTCCGATTCGTAAGCCAATCCTTTCAGCTTTATCTGTATAAGCTGGACCAATTCCTCTTCCAGTGGTTCCGATACTAACCTCGCCTAAGCTTTTCTCGCTGCCCTGATCTCTTTGTTGATGATAAGACAGAATAAAATGGGCGCGCGGATCAATCATTAAGTTACGCCCATTGACAAATCCTCTTCCAGCTAGACTGCTTACTTCACCAATTAAGCCAGTCAAGCTTATGACCATACCAGGTCCTAAGATATTTAATACATCGGGATTGAAAACTCCTGAAGGAATAAGGTGTAATTTGAATTCTCCCTGAGGATTAACTACAGTGTGTCCAGCATTATCTCCTCCCTGAGCCCTAATAACAATATCTGCACTTTGAGCAAGTAGATCAGCTACTTTGCCCTTGCCTTCATCACCCCATTGACCGCCGTTAATTACAGCAACTGGATTTTCAGTAGACACAAGTTTTGACTATAGTAATTTGTGCTCAAGGTGTCAAGTGGTAGTTAGTTCGGGTCTTGTTGGGGAAATTTGATGTATAATAAATAGTTATGTCTCGATTTAAGTTAACTTCAAATTTTAAGCCAACGGGTGATCAACCTCAAGCGGTTAAAAAACTTATTAAAGGTGCAGAAAATAGTGAGAAGCACCAAGTTTTACTGGGAGTAACAGGGAGTGGTAAGACCTTTACCATGGCTAATGTTATCCAGGGGTTGCAAAAACCAACTCTAGTGATTTCTCACAATAAAACCTTAGCTGGTCAACTAGCCCAAGAATTCCGTTCGTTATTTCCTCAAAATGCGGTTGAATATTTTGTCTCCTATTATGATTACTACCAGCCAGAGGCTTATATTCCCCAATCTGATACATATGTTGAGAAAGAAACTGAGATCAATGAGGAGATTGAGAAATTAAGATTATCCACCACTACTTCTTTGATGACCCGCAAGGATGTGGTAGTAGTAGCCTCGGTTTCTTGTATCTATAACCTGGGTTCACCAATTGAATATGGAGGTGCAATCTTAGACTTAAAACAGGGGGTCAGAATCGCCTTTGAATCAGTCCTGAAGATGCTACAAAAGATGTTTTACCAAAGAAATGATATCGACTTTAAAAGATCTACTTTTAGGGTAACAGGCGATACATTAGATATCTTTCCTTCTTACTCTGACTCTGCTGTTAGGGTTGAGTTTTTAGGAGATAAGATTGAGAGAGTCTCACAGCTTGACCCTTTGACTGGTCAAATAATTCCTACCTCTCAAACTGTTACTATTTATCCAGCCAAACATTATATAACTCCAGAGCAAAGACTAAAACCAGCTGTTTCTCAAATCGAAGAAGATCTGAGAGCCAGAGTATCCGAACTAAAAAGAGAGAATAAGTTGCTGGAGGCTCAAAGGCTCGAGCAAAGAACTTTTTATGATTTAGAAATGATCAAAGAGTACGGGTTTTGTAATGGTATTGAAAACTACTCTCGCTATTTTGATAGTAGAAACCCTGGTGATCCTCCATTCACATTGCTTGACTACTTTCCAAAAGGTTATCTTTTAATTATTGATGAGTCCCATATTACTTTGCCGCAAATTAGAGGTATGTATAACGGTGACAGATCAAGAAAAGAAACCTTGGTAGATTTTGGTTTTAGATTACCATCAGCCTTAGATAACAGACCGCTTAAGTTTGAAGAGTTTCAAAGAAGGATAAATCAGGTGATCTATGTTTCTGCTACTCCGGATGAATATGAATTGTCTTTAGCGGGAGTTGACACCTCCGATGTGTCAAGTACATTCCACATCGGAGGTGGAAATGTTGCCCAACAGTTAATCAGACCAACAGGAATTGTTGACCCTCAAATAAGTGTTAGACCAACAAAAGGACAAATAGAGGACGTAATTGTTGAGGTAGGGATAAGAGTTAAGAGAGGAGAGAGGGTTTTAATTACTACCCTGACTAAGCGAATGGCAGAGGATTTGAGTGAGTATCTTTTGGATAAGGGAATTAAGGTTAACTATTTACACTCAGATATTGAAACACTGAAACGCTCAGATATCCTTCAATCTCTGCGCCTAGGGGAATATGATGTAATTGTTGGAATTAATCTTTTAAGGGAAGGTTTAGATCTGCCTGAGGTTTCCCTGGTTATTATCCTAGATGCAGATAAAGAGGGTTTTTTGCGGTCCAAAACCTCCTTAATTCAAACTATGGGAAGAGCTGCTAGGCATGCCAAGGGTGAGGTTATTATGTATGCAGATCACCAGACAAAATCAATGAGAGCAGCCATTGATGAGGTGGAGCGCAGAAGAAAGTATCAGATGGACTACAATAAGAGAAATAAAATCACACCAAAAAGCATTGAAAAAGAACTAAGAGAGAGATTGATTGATAAGGTTGAGGAGTTAGAGGAAAAATCTGGAAAGCAGATTCTAAGTATAGATGATATTCCTCCTAAGGAAAGAGAAAAAATGATCAAGATATTAGAGCAGCAGATGATTCAAGCTGCCCAAATTCTTGATTTTGAAGAAGCTGCCAGAATCAGAGACCAAATTAAAGAGTTAAGCAACTCTTAATGCTTTTTGAACCTGTCCAAATTGCTAGTTATTATAGGACAAAATTATAAAATTTCAATAGGTTTTAAAGTTAATTTAAAGATTAGGGCTTTAAAAAGTTTGCAAAAGTTGTTAAAATAAGGACCGCTTTCATTCGCGTTTTGTTAGCATTGTAACACTTACAAATGGCCTTTGATAAAATCATTATTAAGGGAGCTAGGGAAAATAACTTAAAAAATATTGACTTGGAGCTTCCTAAAAACCGCTTAATTGTTTTTACTGGCATTTCTGGATCCGGTAAATCTTCTTTAGCTTTTGATACTCTTTATGCTGAAGGACAAAGAAGATATGTTGAGAGTCTTTCAGCTTATGCTAGGCAGTTTTTAGGAGTGATGGATAAACCAGATGTTGATTATATTGAAGGTTTATCTCCCGCTATTTCAATTGACCAAAAAAGCGCCTCGCACAACCCTAGAAGTACAGTTGGTACAACTACTGAAATTTATGACTACCTAAGACTGCTTTTTGCTAGAGTTGGCCACCCTCACTGTCCGATTTGCGGAAGGGAAATCTCCAGAATGTCAATCGAGCAGATGACGCAAGTCATCCTGAGCGAAGTCGAAGGGTCTCATTCAAAAAGGGGCAACCGAACTATGATTATGGCGCCAATTGTTAAAGATAGAAAAGGTGAATATAGCTCGCTTTTTGAAGATTTAAGAAAAAAAGGTTACTCAAAAGTTAGGATAGACGGACAAGTTCGGGACTTAGCCGAAGATTTTCTTTTAATAAAAACTAACAAACATACAATCGATGCAGTGATCGATCGTATGGTTTTGGATAAAAAAAGTATACATGATCAAAAAATATCCTCAAGATTGTCACAATCAATAGAAACAGCGGTCAAATTAGGCGAAGGGTCAGTGATTGTTTCAGAGGTGCTAGATGCTTCTTTAGACTTTCCTGCTAATCCTAAGAAACTAAAGGATCACCTTTTCTCCGAAAGATTTGCTTGTCCGATCGATAATACTGCTTTAGCGGAAATTGAACCAAGATTGTTCTCTTTTAACTCTCCTCATGGTGCCTGTCCTGAGTGCACTGGATTGGGAACGCTTCTAGAGATTGATCCTGAGTCAATTTTAAATCCTATTTTATCTATTGCAGAAGGAGGGATTTTGCCCTGGCAGAAATTGGCAACTCATGAGACTTGGTTCACCAGATTGATTGAGGCTGTAGGAAAAGAGTATAACTTTGATCTCTTTACCAGGTTAGGTCATATCTCAGAGCAAGCGCGTAATGTACTGCTTTATGGAGCAGGTGATAAGGAGTTTAAGGTTGAAGGCAAAAATAGGCAAGGTCGTTGGACACACTTTTATTCAAATTTTGGCGGACTGGTGGCTTACTTAAAGGAGAGGCATACGGAAACTGAGTCGGATTATGTCAAGGCTGAAATTGAAAAATACATGATTAAAGAGATCTGTCCAAAATGCGGCGGCGCCAGACTTAAAGAAGAAGCATTATCTATTACAGTTGATGGATTAAATATCTCAGAATTAACTAGTCAATCAATTCGTGCTGGACTGAGTTGGGTTAAATCATCAGTTGCACCAAAGTTGTCAGACAGAGAGCTGGTTATCGCTAAATCTATCTTGAAAGAAATTCAATCAAGGCTTCAGTTTTTGGTTGATGTGGGACTTGATTATCTAACACTGGACAGAGCAGCTGCAACTCTCGCGGGTGGGGAATCTCAAAGAATTAGACTAGCTTCCCAGATAGGTTCAGGGTTATCAGGTGTTTTATATGTTTTAGATGAACCATCAATTGGTTTACATCAGCGTGATAACTCCAGATTGATTGAGACTCTCAAAAGACTGAGAGACCTAGGGAATACGGTTGTGGTTAACGAACATGACGCAGAGACAATGGAAAATGCTGATTTACTGGTTGAGATAGGTCCTGGCGCAGGGGAACACGGCGGTGAGATTGTTACTTTTGGTACTCCGGATCAGATCAGAAGAAGCAGTCTGTCTTTAACGGGCAAATATCTATCTGGTAAAAAAAAGATTGAGATTATAGCTGAGAGGAAGACATCAGAGCAGGCTGGGATTTTGGAGATTCTTGGAGCCAGTGAACATAATTTAAAAGCAATTGATGTTAAAATCCCCTTAGGCAGGTTTATAGCAGTAACTGGAGTTTCAGGTTCAGGTAAATCGACTCTGGTTCATGATATTTTGTACCGGACCCTCGCCCAAAAGATTTACCGTTCAAGGGAGAAACCAGGTAACCATAAAGGAATTGTTGGAGCTGAAAATGTTGATAAAGTTGTTTTAGTTGATCAATCACCAATTGGTCGAACCCCTAGATCCAATCCAGCTACTTACACAGGCGCTTTTACATTTATCAGAGAGTTATTTTCTTCATCACCTGAAGCCAAAATCCGCGGATACGGACCAGGTCGATTCTCTTTTAATGTTAAGGGAGGCAGGTGTGAAGTTTGTGAGGGAGAGGGTCAAATAAAGATTGAGATGCAGTTTTTACCTGATGTTTTTGTGACTTGTGAGTCCTGTAATGGTAAAAGGTACAATCGGGAGGCCCTAGAGATTCACTTTAAGGATAAAAACATTGCTGAGGTTTTAGATATGACTGTCGAAGAGGCTTTAGATTTCTTCAAGAATATTCCTCAAATTAAAAACAAGTTGACAGTTCTAAATGACGTCGGGCTTGGTTATATAAGACTTGGTCAAAGCGCTACTACTTTATCTGGTGGAGAGGCTCAGAGAGTCAAGCTTTCGACAGAGCTTTCAAAAAGACCCACCGGTCATACCATCTACATTTTAGATGAACCAACTACTGGTTTGCATTTTGCTGATATTGAAAGACTGCTCCATATTCTCAGAAGACTAGTTAATGTAGGTAACACAGTCATAATTATTGAACATAATTTGGATGTTATAAAAAACTCAGATTGGATTATTGATTTAGGTCCTGAAGGCGGTAATGGTGGCGGGCAGATCGTTGCCCAAGGTTCACCAAAAGAGGTAGCACAAAATAAAAACTCATTTACTGGTCAATATCTGGCAAAAATAATCAGTTAGATTAACTGCTTTTCTGTTATTATTTTAATAAGTCGAAATTCCCTATGAGTAAACGTATTTATTTAACCCTTCAGCGACTAATTTTTGGCTTCTTTTTTATTATTGTTTTATTAACCTTTCCTCTCAAAGCTTTGGCAGAAGGAGAATTTGCCCATTCATACAAAGTAAGTTATGAGATTGAAAGTTCGGGCGAGACAACTGTTACTCAAGTTATAACTATTAAGAATCTAACTGACAAATACTATGCATCTTCTTTCTCCTTATCAATTGGATCAACCCAGCTTAGTGATATTAGCGCCTCTGATACTCAAGGGCCGCTTCAGGTCCAAACTCAAAGGAATGGTCCTAAAACAAAAATTGATGTCAAATTCTCCTCTCAAGTTATAGGTAAAGATAAGGATTACAAATGGACGCTGAAGTTTAAGTCAAAGGATTTTGCTCAAAACTTGGGCAAGGTCTGGCAGGTATCCCTACCACGGATTTCCAACTCACCCTCAATGCAAGATTATACTTTGATACTCTCGGTTCCAGTTGAATTCGGAGACCCAACTAGCTTGATTCCAGATCCAAAGAGCCAAAATGAATCAGGAGGCAGACTGAATTTTTTCTATGATAAGAATCAACTTTTAGAATCAGGAATTTTGGCAAACTTCGGAACAAAACAGTTATTCCGTTTCAAATTAGGCTACAATTTAGAAAACAATAAAATCCTTCCTGCTATAGCTAAATTGCCTTTGCCAATGGATACTGCTTACCAAAAGGTTGTTTTAGAAAAGATCGATCCCAAGCCTGACAATGTTACGATGGATACTGATGGGAATTACATTGGCTGGTTCAAAATTGATAGAAATCAGAAATTAAAAGTTAATGTTGAGGGGCTAGTTAATCTGTTCATTAACAAGCAATACAAACAAACCAGCTTGTCTCAAGAATTGATCCAAAAATATACTTCAACAGATAAATATTGGGAAAGTGATAGTCAGCAGATTAAAACAAAGCTTGATGAAATCCTAAAAAATAGTCAGGCCACACAGGATGTTGCTAGTAAAGCCAGAAAAATTAATAAATTTGTCAGTGATTACCTGGTTTATGATGAGACCAGATTAATAAAGAGCGACTATGAAAGATTTGGAGCTTTAGCGGCTTTGCTCAATCCAGATAAAGCCCTTTGCTCAGAATTTACAGATCTGTTTATTGCTCTCACAAGAGGTGCTGATGTCCCTAGCCGGGCGCTAATAGGTTATGCCTATACTACCAATAAAGAGTTGCGCCCCCTCTCCTTAGAGGATAGTATACTTCATGCCTGGCCTGAGTATTTTGATCCAGCCTCAGGCTGGACCATGATTGACCCGACTTGGCAAAACACCACTGGCGGCGTTGACTATTTCTCTAAGTTTGATTTGAACCATTTTGTCTTGGCTATCCGGGGAAGTTCTTCCAACTCTCCTGTGCCCGCTGATGAGGTTAAAGTAGAGTTTACCCAAGATCTGTTTAAAGCTGAACCGAAATTAAAGATGACAATCGATGCTCCCAGCCAAATTTTTGCTGGTTTTCCTTCCCAGGCTAAGGTTAGGATCGAAAATGTTGGCAACACCGCTTATTCACAAACTAAAGTTTCCTTTAGTGCTGGCAATTTAGGCTTATCAGGTAATCAAAACTTTACCCTGCCAACTCTTCCTCCTTTTGGTTTCCAGGAATATAAGTTTGACTTAAATAGTGGTAATCTTTGGTCGTCCTTTGAAGATATACTCCAGCTTAGGGTTGGGGACGATAACTCAGTTAACCAGCGCATCATCATTAAACCATTCTTTGCCCATAAATATTTCTCATATATAGTTATTGCTTTAGCTGGAATCATGCTTTTAATTTATCTAATATTTTTAATAATCCATCTTAACAAAAAAACTTTTAATAAGATCCAACATCCAAAATGAATCCTCTGAGCCTATTAAAGGGAGTGTTCGCCTAGGCGGATCAGCTTTTTTCTTACCCGCCTGCGGCGGGATCGAAATAGCAAAAAGCTCTTTTCTGCTGATTTAGGCTATAATCTTAAGCTGTATGATTCCAAAATATATTGATAAATCTTTAATTCCTCACAAGCCAGGGATTTATATATTTAAAGATAAGCAAAGTGGTGTACTTTATGTGGGTAAGGCGATAGATCTATACAATCGGGTTGCCTCCTATTTTAGTACCAGCACATTGCCTCCTAAAACTGCCTCCTTAGTGGAAAATATTAGCGATCTTGAGACAATTATTGTTGAGTCAGAGTTAGAAGCGTTGATACTTGAGGCGAACTTAATCAAAAAATTTTTGCCACCCTATAACATTAGGTTGACCGATGATAAAGATTATCTCTATATCGTAGTAACCAGTCAAGACTTTCCTACTGTCGAAACAGCCAGAAAAAAAGATCTAAGAGAGGTTAAGAAGTATTTTGGGCCATTTCCTTCTGCCAAGACTGTTCGAGTGACTCTTAAAAGGCTAAGAAGGGTCTTTCCTTGGTGCTCCAACCCTCCAGGTCCCAAGAATAAATCTGATCGGGCATGCTTCTATTACCATCTTAAGCTTTGTCCTGGTGCCTGTGTTGGCTCAATTGATAAGAGGAATTATCAGAAGATAATCAGGCAGTTAGTTAAGTTTCTAGAAGGCAAAAAAGATGAACTTATCAGTGAACTCCAAAATCAAATGGATAATTTTTCAAAAAGGTTGGAGTTTGAACAAGCAGCTAAAGTTAAACAAGAAATTAGTGGGATAGAGTATCTAACTTCACCAAATAGAGTCAGCGACTATCTGGAAAATCCTAATTTTTTGGAAGATGAAAATATCCGCTCTCTTAACCAACTTCAGCAAGACCTAAAACTATCACAACTGCCGATACGAATTGAGGCTTATGATATTTCTAATATCCAAGGGAAACAGGCAACCGGTTCTTTGGTAGTTTTAACCAATGGAGAAATAGATAAATCCCAGTATAGAAGATTTAAAATCAATCCGCCAGCTGGCGGATCTGGTAGACCAAATGATGTTGGTATGCATAAGGAGATGATGAGAAGAAGATTAGCTCATCCTGAGTGGGATTTGCCTCAGTTAATAGTAGTTGATGGAGGTAGAGGTCAAGCCAGAGCAGTAAGTCAGTGTATCAGTGAGGCCAGTAAGACAGTAAAAAACATTATTGACAGTACCGATCGTACTAATCTTAGTGCAATACCGATCTATGGTTTAGCTAAAAGAATGGAATGGTTGTATCCGCCTGAGGGAGAGATTATCAAACTTCCCAAACGGAGTTTGTCCTTAAGGCTTTTACAAAAAATTAGGGATGAGTCGCACCGTTTTGCAATTAACTATCATCGAAAATTAAGACAAAGGTCGTTTTTAACCAAATGACGATTTTAGCTAGTAGATTTGTTAAAATTATTTAGTAGATGAAACATATCCTTAGAATTTTTTTAATCAACTTAGTTGCGCTTTGGTTTACTACCCAACTTATGCCGGGTTTAACTTACACCGGAGGCTTTAAGTCTTTGCTGTTTGGTTCGCTAGCAATAATGATTTTTAATTTATCTATTATTCCACTTCTTAAAATAATGTTTTTGCCACTCAATCTACTGACCTTAGGATTTTTTACTTGGGTTGTAAATGTGGTTGGGCTCTACCTGATAACTAAGATTTTACCCCAGTTTGAGATAGTCTCTTATACATTTAGCGGTTTGAGCCTAAATGGGGTTATATTTCCAAGTATTGAGCTAAATGTTTTGTATGTAGCAATTATATCCTCATTTCTGGTAGGATTTATATCACATTTCCTTCAGTGGGTCATAAAATAGAATGTGATAGAGGCTGAAGGACTCATATCGCATTTCCTACAATGGGTGATCGAAGGGGCGATAAAGTAGACAAAACAGCATGAATAATTTGGTTTTATCCTTAACACAAATAGTTTTAGCCATTATTATGACAGGATTAATACTTCTGCAATCAAAAGGCACAGGTCTAGGATCTACCTTTGGAGGTGATCTTGGTTTTTATGGTACTAAAAGAGGTGCAGAGAAGATCTTATTTATAACAACGATCGTTATTGCAGCACTATTCCTTCTCTCACTAATACTGGGGATATTTTTCGGGTAATCTTAAAGATCAAAAAGAAAGAAGATGCAAAGAAATAGCCTAACTTTTAGTGGAACTAGCGGATTCTTTTACAAACCTAAGCTTTGGTGGTTTTATCTACTTGCTTACCTCAAAAGACACCGAAAACTATCTATTTCCTCAGTAGTCTTGATTTTTGTCTTTTTTTTGGGAATTTGGATCTTTAGCAGTTACTTTTATAAGGCCAGTTTAGTAGAAGGTATAGTTGGTACATATACTCAGCGGGATATTCCGGAAGTTGTGACAAAATTGCTTTCTCAAAGCTTAGTTAGTCTTGATAGTAGCGGTAAACCAGTACCAAACTTAGTAGAAAACTGGCAAGTCAATAATGACTCTAAAATCTATATCTTTAGACTTAAAAAAAATTTAACTTGGATTGATGGCAGCCCTATTAAAGCCTCTGATATTAACTTTACACTTTCTGATGTCGATGTTAGTGTCCTAGATGATAGAACAATTCAGTTTAAGATCTCTGACTCTTTTAGTCCTTTTCCGACTCTTCTGACTAAACCTATTTTTAAAAAAGATAGCCTTAAGGGTACGGGTCCTTATAAGATAAAAGCCATTAGAAAAGATCAAATCTTTGTAAAAAAGATGACACTTACGTCAAAAGATAAGGACTTACCTAATTTAACAATTAAGTTTTATCCAAACGAGAGAATTGCCAGAAACGCTCTTAAATTGGGCGAGATTCAAACCCTACTTGGGATTACTGAAATTTCTGATCTATCAAGCTATAAAAACCTGTCAGTCTTTAGAAAAACTAACTATCAGCAGATTGTAACCATCTTTTATAACACCAAAGATCCAATTCTAGCCGATGAAAATCTTAGGTTAGCACTTAGTTTTCAAGCTCCCTCAAATACCGGTGAGGAAGAGGCTAAAACTTCAATTCCTCCCAATTCTTGGGCATATAATCCAGAAGTCAAGGATTATCTAGGTAACTCTGAGCAATCAAGGATTTACTTGAGTAAAGTTCAAAACCTGGAAAATTTAAAAAGTAATCAAAAAAATGTGATTACCTTAACTGCAGTTTCTTCACTTAAGAATGTTGGCGAAAAAATAGTCCAAGAGTGGAATAAATTAGGTATAAAGGCTGTTTTAAGGGTTGAAAGCGGCATTCCTCAAAATTTTCAAGCTCTGCTTATAACTCAGAATATACCGATCGACCCAGATCAATATTCTCTTTGGCACTCCACTCAAAATACTAACTTGACTAAATTTTCCAATCCTAGGATAGATAAAAACTTAGAAGATGGCAGAAAGACTTCAAATTCTGAGTTGAGGAAACAGAAATATAAGGACTTCCAAAAAGTTCTACTAGATCACGCCCCAGCCACCTTTTTATACTTTCCTAAATACAATGTAATTTTTATGAAAAAAGCGGAGAAAAATCTGTTTAAAGTAATTAACCTTCAAATTTAATTCTTCATCAGCTTCTTTTAAAGATTAGAAAAACCAAGAATTCTTAAAAGAGTTCTGAGCGTATTTTGGTAAATTGCCTTCTTTTTTATGTCCATTTCTTTTTGAATTTTAAAAACTAAGCGGTCTATTAACCAAGTTACTTTAGGCGTATTTAAATCATCATCTAAGGCCTTTGTGAATGTTTTTAAGGACTGTCTATCCAAACCTGGATTTTGAAATGATTGATCAGATAACAAAGCTCTTATTAATTTAACTCTTTCTTCTGCTTCAGTTAACGCACTCTCTACAAATTCCCATGGTTGTCTATAGTGATGACTGAGAAATAAATAACGTATGGAATTTGGAGAATATCTTTTGAGAAGGTTTGATACCATAATCAGATTTCCTAGAGACTTAGACATCTTCTTCCCTTGGTATAAAAGCATTGATGTATGCAGCCAGTACTTAACAAATGGAACTTTTTTAGTGTAAACCTCAGATTGAGCAACCTCGCTTTCGTGATGAGGATAGATTAGATCGTGACCGCCTCCATGAATATCAATCTGTTCTCCTAAGTATTCAAGAATCATGGCTGAGCACTCAATATGCCAGCCAGGTCTACCTTTACCCCAAGGAGAATCCCAGTATGGTTCATCTGCTAAAGATTTAGACCAAAGTAGGAAATCTAATGGATCTTCCTTTAGAGGATCATCTGGACTGGCCCCGCGCTCTTTGGAGATTACTTTCATTTGCTCCTTGGTCAACTTTGACAATTGTCTATAGCGATTAAACCTGTTTACTCTGAAATAAACCTGGCCTCTTCTTTTATAGGCGAAACCCTCCTTGACTAACTTTTGGATCATCTTGATCATAGTAGTGATTGAGTCTGTCGCCTTGACATAATAAGTTGGCATCTTAATGTTTAGACTTTTAAGATCGGATAAAAATTTATTAGTCCAAAATTTTCCTAATTCTTTCCAGTTTTGGTTGTCTTTTTTAGCCCTACTTAAGATATCATCATCGATATCAGTCACATTTTGGGTATAGACTACCCGGTAACCTTTGAATTCTAAGAATCTTTTAAGAACATCAAATACCATATAGGTAAAAGCATGACCTATATGGGTTGTATCATAAGGAGTGACTCCACAGACGTACATTAAAACTCTATCAGGATTGAGAGGACTGAATTTTTTCTTAGTTTGAGTGAGCGAATTATAAAGTCTAAACATTAGGGCAAAAAATTATATCAAGTAAAAGAAAAAAAATAAGTGATTTTTATCCCCCTTCGCAGAGAACCGCGGGAGCTTCATCTACAATCTTCTAAAAGGTAGGCTGAAATAAAACGTGCTACCTTTACCTGCTGTTGAATCTACCCAGATTTTACCCCGGTGCAATTTGATAATCTCTTTAGTTATAAATAACCCAAGACCAAAACCAGGTGCTGACTTTTCTTCTATCTGGTAAAACCTGTCAAAAATTTTTCTCTGCTTATCTTTAGGGATACCAACTCCCCAATCTTTAATCCAAAATAAAATATTTTTCTTGTCCATCTTTGCCCCTGCATCGATTTTACTGCCCGGTTTGGAATATTTTATGGCATTTGAAATCAAATTTACCAAAACCTGTTCCAATCTCTGGCCATCTGCCACAAGGATGATCTTTTTGGGTGGTTTAAAAAAAATTATTTTTATGTTTTTAGAAAGAAGCTGCATTTTTCTTATTACGATGGAAAAAAGTCTGTTTAAATTAACTTGCTCCAAGTTTAAAAATAATTTTCCACTCTCAATTCTGTTTTCATCCAAGATATCGTTGATTAGTTGAGTTAACCTCTCAAGCTCCCTGTTAATCAACTCAAGCTCATCTAATTTAATCTGGTCAGAACCAAACTTTTTAAACTTGGCTATATGGGCCTGGGAGATCAGTTTAAGGGTAGTGATCGGGGTTTTTAGTTCATGGGCAGCAATAGATAAAAACTCCGTTTTTAAGTTCTCAATTTTTTTGCGCTCTGTTATATCGTGACCGATAGCAGAGAAACCAATAATTTTTCCAGAACTATTTTTAATTGGGGAGATTGTCAGTAGTATATCAATAATTTTTCCCGCCTTTGTCTGACGTTTTGTTTCAAAACCTTTAATCTCTTTTCCTTCTCTTAGTTTTTTAAAAAGTACTTCCAGTTCTTTTTTGCGCCCTTTGGG
This sequence comes from uncultured Gammaproteobacteria bacterium, assembly GCA_964405655.1. Taxonomy (GTDB): domain Bacteria; phylum Patescibacteriota; class Microgenomatia; order Daviesbacterales; family UBA10151; genus CAYOOO01. The sequence continues at coordinate 152,191 of CAYOOO010000001.1, forward strand.
AACAAGTATTGAAATAGGTTTATGAAGGATCTCATCTTCAGAGTATCCATAGACTCTTTTTGCTGCCGAGTTCCAGCTTAATATTTTTGTTTTTAAATCCGTTCCCACAACTGAGTCATTTGAGTTTTCAACTAAAAAAGCCAGTCGCTTCTGAGCCAAATGATTTTTTTTAAGCTCAGTGATATCATATTGGGTCTGGAAATAAAAAATTGTTTTGTTGTCTTCAATAATTGGATAAAAAGAAGCGTGAACATAATACTCGCTGCCGTCTTTACGTCTGTCAACCAGTTCATCAGTAATATATGGTTTGCCTTCTGAAAGATGCTTCCAAAGATCTTTAATAACTGATTTAGGAGTTCTTTGAGTATGAAGAATCTTGGGGTTTTTACCTAGAACTTCTTTTAGTTTGTACCCTGTTAAGTGCTGCCAGGGTTTATTAACATAAACTATCTTGGCTTGAGTATTGGTAATTAAAATTGCATTAGGGGAATTATCAGCAACAGTTTTTAAGCCAAGTAAAGCAGTATCCCTTTTTAGTGTTTTTTCTGCACGGGGCATAAATTCGCTTTATCTAATTATACTCTTTCAATAGCTGTATTAACCTAGATTGTGACTTTTGGAGCAGTAGCTTTGTCTATTTGTATAATAGACTCATGCCTTATCAGTGAGCCGCCTCGGAATCGAACCGAGAACCTACTCCTTAAGAGGGAGTTGCTCTGCCAATTGAGCTAGCGGCCCATAAAATTTAGTCTTTTTCATCGAGGATATGATACTACAATATCAAATTTTAATGAAGCTAGGATTTAAGGGTTCTCAGAAATTGTTGGAGGAAGTTTAAATGGTTGTCTATTTTATCAATTCTTCCATGGTGGCCAACGAATTTAATTCTTTTTAGGTAGTTCAGATGCATGTAAATAGCCAAGCCGCCAGACATTATCAATCCGCTGCCACAAAATTGAAATGGCTGTTAAACCTGATGTTTCGGAGTTTCCATTTTTCATTGAGGTTGTTTCGGTAGCGGTTAAAGTTTGCAAAACATTGTCACTATTAATAAACATAAAGTCTCTTGTCTGAACGTTGTAACCAATACTTTTTAATCCTTTTTTCATTCCCATTTTTATTCGGGTTTCAAGCATATCGTACGTTTTTATTTCACCATTCCAAATGTTGCGATAATCAGGAGAATTAAGATGCATTGACACTCCCTTTATGAGTTTGCCACTTCGCAAAGCCATAAGCAGTTCATTTTCAGCTTGCAATACTTCTGATTTAATTTTCTCCGTGTCCATAGTTGCTTGCATAATAAAGTTGCGCCCCTGGAGGGAGTCGAACCCCCAACCGCATCGTCCGAAGCGATGTGCTCTATCCATTAAGCTACAGGGGCTTATTGAGCCAGATAATTTTATCAATATCCAAGCATAATCGC
>CAYOOO010000002.1:0-97643 GCA_964405655.1 uncultured Gammaproteobacteria bacterium
ATATTAAATCATATATTGATACTTTTCATGCCTTTTTTTTGGAAAAGAGGGATTTATACAAAAAAACTAGAGAACTTCTTTAAAGACTATCTAGAAGTAGATTACGCTATCTCTTTTATTCAAGGTAGGGTAGGATTATATGCAATATTAAAAGCACTTAACCTAAAAAAAGGCGATCAAGTTCTAGTACAATCTTATACTCATGTAGCTGTCTCGAACGCCATAATTTGGAACAAAGCTATACCAGTATATGTTGATATATATTCTGATACATTTAATATGGATAATAAGGACTTAGAAAAAAAGATTACTAAGAAAAGCAAGGTTTTAATAATCCAGCACACTTATGGATTGGTAGCAGAAGTAGATAAGCTTCTAAAGATTGCTAAAAAGCACAATCTATTTGTAATAGAGGATTGTGCCCATGCCATAGGAAGTGAATATAAAGGTCAAAAAGCAGGTACATTTGCTGATGCTGCATTTTTTAGTTTAGGTAGGAATAAATTAATTGATGCTACAACTGGTGGGATGGTTGTAACCAGACATAACTGGTTAGCCCAAAGACTTAATAGTTATCGAGATAAGCTTGCCTTTCCAGGTTATCAGTGGATTTTGAAGTTTTTATTTTTTCCTGTTGGTATAAAACTGACTAATCAAATTTACTATTTTTTTAATATTGGTGAAAAGCTTTATGAGCATTTAAGAAAAATTGGGTTCTTCCCAAAAGCTGTTGTTGAGGAAGAAAAAATTGGCAAGAAGCCTAATGATTTTGAGCAAAAATTACCAGATGCTATGGCTTTCTTAGCTTATCAGCAGCTGAAAGAGCTTGATAAACTGATTGCTCACAGACGCAGACTTGCTAAATTATATGACTCAAAACTAAAAAATTTACATCTTATGCTACCAAAAGAACCTAAAGGCTATTTCCATACCTATCTGGTTTACAATGTTTTAACAGACAAAAATTTGTTATTGATTCAAAAAGCAATAGATAGAAATATTTTGATCGGAAACTGGTTTCATAAGTCAGCCATTGAAATGGCAGAAGCAGATTTCTCTAAGTTTTATTACCATCCTAGACTTTGTCCCATGGCTGAAAATCTAGCTCAAAAGTCATTAGATTTACCTACAGTACCAGCTGTTAGTCTTCAAGATGCTAGATCAATTGCTAATTTTGTTAAGGATTATTTTAGAAAATTTAGCGGAAAAAGTTTCCACAACCTACAAATAAGCAATCTCTAACTTCTTGGCTATTTAAGGAACTTAAATCTTGACTTTGGTCAATCTTTTTTGCACAGTCTAATACTTTTTTCTGCTGATCTAAAGCGCTTGAGCTAGATTCTTTGTTTAGATTAAAGCTTTGGAGAAGTTTATGAATATTATTTTGAAACAGGAAATAAGCTAGTTCAGCAAGTAATGCTAGACTGATAAGTCCTATCCAAATAGTCTTAAATCTTTTTGGCAGTTTAACAGGTTGCATTTGCGGTAGATACAATGTTACAAAAAGTTGTTATAAAGTCAAATTCTGATTTGACTCTATGATAGGACTAGTTATACTAAGCCTTGCTGAGCAAATGAAGAAGTTAATCATTTTTACAGTTTCTGCAATCATAGCAGGGTTAGCTATTTATTTCTTTTTTACCCAACCAAAACAATCAAGCCCCTCAAGCCTAATTAAAGATCTTAAGTTTGATAAATTAACCTTTAAAGAGAAAATTTATAGGATAGAAGATAATGGTAATATCGAACCTAAGGATGAAAACTATTCTCAAGTTGTTAATCTGGCAGCTTTTTATCAATGGACTAAAGAAGACCCTCTTTTTTACAGTCCTGACTTCAATACAGAAGAATTCTTTAAAACTGTTGAGTATTACAAAAAAGAGCAGACCAACTTATTAAGGGTTATTGAACAAATAACTCACATTTACCCAACTGATTTCCAAGATTCATTTGCCAATACTGCAAAGGTAACTGAAGAATTTCTGAGAAACCCTTCAGATGAATTGGCAGAGAAATTAATAAAGTCGCAAATAGCAACAATTAATAGTTATAGATCAGAAATTAATAGTTTGATACAGATAACATCACCTCTTAAAGAGGTAGAGCCAGTAACTTTTAATCTTAAAACCAGTTCAAAAATCTTTTTAAGTGATTATAAAAGAATAGCTGAGAATGCAAATGCTTTACAGGTAGAAATAGATAGAAGGGTAAGTTGCTTAAGAGAGGGTAAGGCTTGCCAAAGACCTGCTTTTAGCTTCGTTAAGATTGATAAAATCTACCCAATTCCTGAAGATAAAGCACCAGAAAGACTACTTGATAAAAAGACAGTACTAAATTATCCTCAGTTAAAAAGAGAAATTAAAGTCAGAGGTCCATATCAGGCTTATAGCCCCTGTACCGGACTAAATGAACAGGATCTCAGTTGGCCTAATCTACCTTATTACATCTCTGATTTATCTACAACTAATATTGAGTTTCCTGATATTCCAGCTTATAGATTTGAACTTGCTTCAAATGTGTTTTTCAGAAGAGTCAATAAAACCCCCATTTTACCTGGAGACGATCAAATAAATAAATTAGGCTTAGATTATATCTATCAGTCAGCAACAGCAATTTATATGTGTCCTTATCAGGCTTATTTTAATGAAATTACCCAAAATGATCTTTTCTTAAAAGAGAACAAACCATTTTTAAATAACTTCAAATCTTTAAAGAACTTACCCCCAAGCTTTAGTAAAATTGTTAGTCAAGCTAAATCTTATGAAGAAACAATTTTTAGCAAAAGGTATCAGTCATTTGCTGATTTGGAGAATTTAGCCAATTTGTACGGTTACTTGTACCGTTTAGTAGCTGAAGGAAGAAACTTTAAAGAATCTGACCAGATAAACCCTCTTAAAGAAGAGCTATTAAGAAGAAGTTTAATTATCAAAAGAAAATTAGGGGGTTATAATTTAGTTTTAAATAGTGTTCTATTTCACCTTCGGACAAGTACCTATAGAGAGATCATCCGACCCAATCCAGATCTAAATACTGTAGTAGCATATAACTATTTTATGAATACAGCTTATAGCCTAATGTACCTCCCCTTTACTAGATCAGTTTGGAGGTTGAGTGATAATTTACAATATCATGACAAAGTCTTAGTGAAAGGTGTGATTGGTTTTGAAGGACCATACTTTGATTATTACCAAGCTTTGGAAAGATATTCTAAAGAGGGTATAAGTAAGTGGTTTGTTCATGAGGTAGAAATTCTAGCAGATTTAGCACAAGAAGAATTAAAAACTAATTATCCCCAATAAAAAACAGGAGCGTCCGTCTGCCTCGCTCCTGTTTTTGAAGATAATATTTAACTTCCCAAATTATATCCAAAGTAGTATAAAAGTCAATATATCAAAATACATAAAAAGAGATTAAGTCTATTACCGCATAGCCTCAAATAATTACTTACAGACCTATAACTAAATTATAAAATATATCTTAATAATATCTAAATATATCTACTATAAATCAAATAAATACAAATCTATTTTGTGAAAACTATGTGAAAAAAATATGTGTAATTAAACAAACATATCTTATAGTTATATATGTTCAGGAAAATTTTGATTAAAGGTAAGTAGTAGTAAGCTGCTATAATAATCCAAACATTTCAAATTTATATTTAGCACTTGAAATAATTAAGTGATTGTTAATCCTGTAATTCAGAAGTTTTACAAATATAGGATGTTTTAAATTTATTCCAGAGTAAGACTTGCACTTAACAATAGTTGTATTTAAAATTAGATGTAACTAAAGTTATAACATATGAAAAAATATCTACCAAAGGAGATAGAAAGTAAATGGCAAAGAAAATGGGCAAAGGATAAACTTTATTTTACTGACTTGTCAAACTGGAAAAATAAATACTACGTTTTAGTAGAACTTCCTTATACCTCAGGTGACTTGCATATAGGTCATTGGTTTACCTTCAGCAAAGGTGATATTTTAGCCAGATTTAAAAGAATGCAAGGATTTAATGTTGTTTTTCCCAACGGTTATGACACCTTTGGCCTTCCAGCGGAGAATGCAGCTATAAAAAACAAGATGCATCCTAAGGACTGGACGTATGCAAATATCAAAAAGATGAGAATACAATTTGAGACTATGGGAACAGTTATTGACTGGACTAAAACTGCTATAACATGCGACCCTGACTACTATAAGTGGAACCAATGGGTTTTTCTAAAGATGTTTGAAAAAGGGATTGCCTATAAAGGTAAAAATATCTCAAACTGGTGCCCTTCATGTCAAACTGTATTAGCAGATGAAAACGTTGAAAATGGAAAATGTTGGAGGTGCGGGACTGAGGTTGACAAAAAAGAAATAGAACAATGGTTCTTTAAAATAACCCAGTATGCAGACGAGTTAATCTGGAAAGATCAAGACGATTACGATTGGCCAAAGTCATTAAAAGATGCTCAAAACCAGTGGATAGGTAGAAGCGAAGGTGCAGAGATAGAGTTCAGAGTAGAAAATTCAGAATCCAGGATTAAAGTGTTTACTGTCTTTCCGGAAACAATTTATGGAGTTACCTATATGGTTTTAGCTCCAGAACATCCCCTGGTTAATGAGCTTACAACTAAGCAGCAGAAAGATTTAGTATCAAAATATAAAGAAATAGCTCAAAAGAAGACAGAACAAGAGAGAAAAGAAGGACAGAAAGACAAAACAGGTGTCTTTACAGGTTCTCACTGTATAAACCCTGTTAATAATAATAAAATTCCTATCTGGATAGCTGATTATGTGATTTCATCTTATGGTACTGGTGCAGTGATGGGTGTACCGGCTTCAGACCATAGGGATTTTGCTTTTGCAAAAAAATATGGCTTGGAAATAATTCGAGTAATTGGAAAAGATAAAAGCGATGATGGTCCGGTTAGGACTGAAGAAGAAGTTTTAGAAGAAGGAGTCTTGGTAAATTCAGGACAGTTTAGCCTTTTACAAAGTCCTGAACCAGCTAAGGAAAGAATCATTAAGTATTTAGAGAAAGAAGGCTATGGTAAAAGAACCATTCAATATCATCTCCACGATTGGTCTGTATCTCGTCAAAGGTATTGGGGCACTCCAATACCGATAATTTACTGCGATAGCTGTGGAGTAGTATCTGTACCCTATGAGGATTTACCTGTAGTTTTACCAGATAAAGTTGATTATGCTCCAAAAGGTAAAGCTCCACTGGCTACAGCTGAAGAATGGGTCAGAGTCAAATGTCCTAGATGTGGCAAAGAAGCTAAAAGAGAAGTTGAAACAATGGATGGATTTGTAGATAACTCCTGGTATTTTTTTAGATATCTAGATCCCAATAATAAAAAAGAGATCTTTGATAAAAAAATTATTTCAAATTGGATGCCAATTCAGATTTATATAGGAGGAGGGGAGCATACTTATGGTCATGCTCTTTATTCAAGGTTTTTTAATAAGTTTTTTAAAGATATTGGGCTGGTTAGCTTTGATGAATATACCATAAAAAGGATCCATCATGGTGTTATTTTGGGACCTGACAGCCATAGAATGAGTAAATCAAGAGGAAATGTTGTCAATCCAGATGACCAAGCCTCAGACTATGGTTCAGATGCTGTTAGAATCTACCTTTCTTTTCTAGGTCCTTTCGATATTGTCACACCTTGGAACCCAAGTGGTATCAATGGGATTTATCATTTTATCCAGCGGGTTTGTGCTCTTTTTGATAAGGTTTCAGATATAGAGCCTAGTAATAAAGACCTAACATTTATGCATAAAACAATCAAAAGAGTAACTAAAGATTTAGAAGAACTAGCCAACAATACTGCTATAGCAGCCTTAATGGAGTGGTTAAACTATTTGAGCAGAAAAGACAAGATCTCAAAAGAGGAATATAAAAATTATTTGAAATTACTTGCTCCCTTTGCTCCCCATATTACTGAGGAACTATGGGAAATGTTAGGAGAAAAATATTCCATTCATCAGACTGCTTGGCCAGAGGTAGATGAAAACTATCTTAAAGAAGTAACCTTTGTTATACCTGTTCAAGTCAATGGAAAGGTTAGAGATACCTTAAATATATCAGCCGAAGAAGCTTGGGATGAAGGAAAAGTAGAGAAAGCGGCTCTGGAACTTTCTAAAGTCAAGAAATTTGTTGATGGGAAAAAGGTGATCAAAAGAGTTTATATACCAGGTAAAATTTTAAATCTAGTAGTCTAAACAAAGCTAATTATTGCTTGACTAATTTTTGGCTTCTGCCATACAATCCTTTTAAGATGCCCTTAACTAAGAGTTTAAGCCAGAGAATTTCTAAATCAAAAAGAACAGACCAGTGGTTACTATCCCGTCTCGATTTGCTATGGTCAAATTACTTTCAGGACGTTCAACAGTTGAATCCAGTCTTTATTAGATTTGGCCGTTTTTCAAAATATCGATTAGGCTCTATCAGATTGGAAAAGGCTAATAACCGCTCTTTTATAACCATTACAGGGATGTTTAAGGATGAAAAAATTCCAGTTGAAGTTATTGATCACACTATTGCTCATGAACTCTGTCACTATACTCACGGTTTTTCTTCACCTAAGCCTAGGCTTCACAGATATCCTCACCATGGTGGGGTAATTAAAGAGGAGTTAGAAGGTAGGGGACTTCATCACTTGGTTAAATCTTATCAAAGGTGGCTAAAAGTATATCGAAAATCCCTCTAAAAATCGTTTCTAGTTGCAAACATTAACTAAACGAGTATATTCTGAGTTTGTGGAATCTCTTAATGGAGTTGTGGAAAAATACAAATACCCAATAATCTTAAGTTTTATTGGGTTAGTTTTAATCATTGGGGGTATTTTTTCTTCAGGCATTATCAAGGGTAACAAAGCTTTCCCTAAAGAGAGTCTGGTAGATATCAAACCAGCTAGTCAAGTCAAAGTGGATCTTTCTGGGGCTGTCAAAAAACCAGCTGTTTATAGTCTAAATGTTAATTCACGGGTTGAGGATGTTGTTAATCTGGCTGGTGGATTTTCAGAAAACGTTAATAAAGAATATATCTCAAAATACTTAAATCTATCCGCTAAATTGGCGGATGGACAGAAGATCTATATTCCCTTTGAAGGAGAGAATTTTGGAGCGACTGGTGGCGTAGCTGGTGTCAAAATCAACAGTAAAGTTGGTATCAATAGCTCGAGCCAGTCTCAGTTAGAAGATTTACCTGGAGTAGGTCCAGCTACAGCTGAAAAAATAATCTCCGGACGCCCATATAGTGATATCGCTGAACTGACTAGCAAAAAGATAATTTCCAAAGCTGTTTTTGAAAAGATAAAAGAGTTAATTGATATAAATTAATCTTGTTTACCAGATATTTTCTACTAATTCTACTTTTTCTGTTGATTTTTTTCTGGCGAATAGAACAGATTGGAGGTTTAGAAAAAGGTGTTAGTGACCCTGAAATCGAGAAGATATCTGCTCTCTTTCAGCCTGCCCAGATCTATTTAGCTCAACAGCCTCAGCTTATTCTTGATCAACCTCAAGCTGGATTGCTCTCGGGAATGGTTTTAGGGGTAAAGAGTTTAATCCCATCTGATTTAACCAAAGCTCTTCGTAGAACTTCAACAATTCATATTGTGGTAGTTTCAGGTCAAAACTTGACTATGCTAGCAGGATTAATTTTGAACTTAGCTCCCTTACTGGGTAGAAGAAAGGTAATAGTTATTGGCTTACTAGCAGTTTTAGTTTATGCACTAATTAGTGGTTTACAAGTCCCGGTTATTAGAGCAGCAATTATGGTTACTTTTGCCTCACTGGCTAAGCTTCTGGGCAGGGAAGAGGATTCCATCTTAGTCTTGCTTTTGACAGCCTCTATTATGCTAATTTATAATCCTAATTGGCTCCTGTCTGTATCTTTTCAGCTTTCGTTCTTAGCAACAATCGGGGTAGTAATCTTAGCCCCTGAGATTATAAATAGATTTGGCTTTATCCCTAATTTAATCAAACAAGATTTGGCAGTTTCTTTGGCTGCTCAAATCATGACTCTGCCAGTCATAGCATTCCAATTCCATCAAATCAGCTTAGTTGGTATACTAACTAATAGTTTGATATTGTTTACTATACCAATTATTATGGTAAGTGGTAGCGTGGCAATTTTTGTTTCCCTGATTAATCTAACTTTAGGTCAACTATTGACAGTTATCCCAGCGATCTTCCTAACTTATTTTATTTATATCGTTGAACTTTTCAATACTAAATGGGCAAGTATCTATATGGGAAAAATAAGCTGGCTAGTTTGGCTAGGTTATTATATCCTAATTCTGGCTACTTTTATCTTTTTAAAACAAATAAACGGTAGAAAAAAATTGGATCCAGGACAAAATTTTATGGGTAAATTTTGATTTTTAGCTACGATATGATATAATTATCAAACAACAAAATACTAAAAGCGTTCGTATTGGAGTCGCGATCCAAGAGCTGGAAGCCAAAATGCTTCCCGGAGACGAAACCGTCAAAGACAGTAACGTGTGTCGCGGAGTTTATGCTGAGCGCAGTCGAAGCAGAGCACGTCAGGAATGAGGTCCGCCAGCTGGCGGATAAAGCAAGGTGGCACCGCCAATTTAAAAGGCCCTTGTTTGTTCATCTAAGTTATAGGTGAGCAAGCAAGGGCTTTTTTAAAGCTTAAAAAATATTATGTTAGTCGAAACATATCAAAATAAAATATACGAGAGAGAAAAAGACAGGTTTCTGGCTGGCTTTTCCAAACCCGGAGTTGATACGGGAAAAATTATTATAGGCTTTATAGGACAAAATCAGGATCAGGTTCATATTGTCGATTTGCCAACTCAAGAAGCTTTGCTTGTAATAGCTGATATTAGAGCTGGCCAAAAAGCAGTAGCTGCCTCCAGAACACTAGCCTTTTCCTATGCGCAGAAGTTCTTGTTTGATAAAGGGGTGTCTGTGCCAGATTTAAAGGCTAGAATGGCTGGTGCTGCCTTCCAGACAATGATGTTTAATATAGGAGTTAAACATCCATTTTTTTCAGAAGAAACAAAGAATGGCCAAACTAAAGAAGCTAAAAGGTTAACTCCAGAAGGAAGAATACTAGCTGAGGCTATGTTTACGAAGGCCCATCCGAAGGGGGTTGATAGATTATTGCCTAGTATACTAACTGAGGTAGCCAAACCAGCAAATAACAGTTTCTTTGGCATATTTGGTAAATACTTAGGTTCAACTACCTCACCCCAGTTACAATCTGAACTAGAAGCTAGGTTTGGTTGGTATCAGGCAGCTCATTTACCACTAGAACTTGTTTTAGTTTTGAGTTTAGAGAAATTCCCTTGTCCTCTAAAATCCTTTGATGGCCTGCCTGATCTGGCAGAAGTTGGTCAACTGCTTAAGTTCAAAAAGCTGCAAGAGGAACTTAGGGATTTACATCCAGCTGGGATAAAACTAATAGTGGTTAATGAATCACCAGCCTTTTTAGGTTTCTCTTCGAATCCTGAGGTAAAAACCGCTGAAATAGAGGCATATAAGAACAAATTTTTAGAGCTTGCACAAAAACTGGGTATAGGCGGAAGCGTCCAAGTTGAGGATATGGAAGCCCTGTTTAGAGGTTCTAAAAGGGAAGAGTTTGATACTATTATATCCCAAGCCAAATTGACTGAAGAAGAATTAGATCTTCACAGAAGAATTGAGTTTACCAACGTAGATTTAACCAAGCTTTTCAGCCCTGAAATGATAGCTTCATTGTCCATAGCTGATTTACTGGCAATCTATAGCGGTAGATACTCGATTGCAGGTTTTGATCAACCTCAAAGAGCTCTAAACCCGGCTCAATCGAGTCTAGTTTCAGCTATAGAATCACAGGCAACTTTTCAAGCAGAAGCTTTTAAAGCTTATTGCATAGCCAGGTCAGCTGTTCAAAACAAATATTTGGCAGAATTTGGAGTCACCAGAGGCCCATATATTAAAATAAACTGCATTGAAAAATCTGACCAGGCATATTTTCCCTTAAGTGATAGCAGGGTACTACCTCAGCACGGAGTAGGGGTATTAACCACTAAGGGAAAAATTAAAGTCATCCCTCTAATTGTTCCAGTGTTTGAAGCTGAGAAGTATTTATTAGTTGAAGATCCAGATTTAGAAATTAAATACTTAAAGGAGGTGGCATAATGAAATTAATTAATAAAGAGATAGCAGCTTATATCCCTTTTAAGCTTAGTCTTAAAAGCAAAGGTAAAATTAAACCATTCTTAAAGCCCAAACTTGTTTCTCAAGAAACTATTAAAAAGATCTTGCCTCAGCTTAAAGTTAGCTTGCCTAAAGAAGGTTCTATTTCAGAACAAGTATTTTCAATTTTAGTTAACCCTGAAATTAGATACGGGAATCTAGACTATCTGAATAAAAGTAAAAGCTATCTTTTATCTTTAATCAACAAACTGCTTAAAGAAAAAAAACCTCTGATATTCCATATTGCGGGTTTTCCTCACAAAATGCCAAATCCTTTCTATACAACTCAAGTTGAGCCTGATTTAGGGGAATTAATGTTTCTTTGGAGGCTTGAGTCTATTGCCAGAATTTTGGAGCAAATCTACCCCTACGGGGTCAAAATAGTAATTTGTTTAGAGGGAACAGTGTTTCATTATCTGTCGATGATCTCTAGGCTTGAAGCTCAAAATTATCAGGAATTAGTTAAGAATTTAGCTTTAACTTATGATTTTGAGCACCTAAAGTTTTTAGATTTAGTTGAAACTCACTCTCAAACCAAGAATTGGGATGAGCAAGTTAGGATCAAAAGCCTAAAACTCTATCAACTCTATCAAAAAGGGGATAAGGAAGTAGTAGCCCAGCTAAAAAGGACTTGGCCTGTCATATTTACAACTCTAAATATGAGATCCTTACAGAGTAAGGAAATTATTTCTATGTTTAAAGCTGCCAATAAAGGCTTTAAAGAGACAGTTAAAAGTAAATACCATCACCTAGCTTTATTTGCTTTTGAATCTAGCTTGACCTATCTTGCCTACAACGAGATCAAAAGAGAGTCAAAAGTAATTGAGAAAGCTATTTCGGCTGGTATAAAGATGTCAGTGGTTCCAAAGCTTAATGCATTTGGAATCTGGTGGGTTCAAAAAGATGAGTACAAACTGCCTTATTATGGTTTGCCTTTAGTAAAAGATAACTCCTTTAAAGCTATAGAATACGCTTTTGATGCAAAAAGAATTTATAATCTTCAACCAGTTTTAATAAAAGGGTCTAGGCAGCCTTTCTTTTTCGAGGTAGTGTAAATTTAATTCAACAAGCTTATTTCTGTGATATGATTTATCTATGTATAAACAAGCCTTAGAGCAAGAACTCAGAAGGGCTATTAGTAATCTAGGTTTTAACCCATTAACTGATATAGTTTTATCTATTTCTGAAAGCCCTAAATTTGGAGACTATACTTCGAATGTAGCGCTACAACTTGCTAAACAAAAATTAAAAAAAACCTATCACTCATCTTTAGAAATTGCTAACGATATCTTAGAAAATTTTAAACACCCACCATTTTTAAAAGAGATCCAAATAGCAGGACCAGGTTTTTTAAACTTTTTCCTCAAAGAGGAAAGTTTACTGGAAATTTTAAAAGCCGAATACCCAAAAAAAGAGGCAGTTCAAAAGAGATATATTGTTGAATATGCAGATCCCAATACTCATAAAGCCTTTCATATTGGTCACTTAAGAACATTAGCGATTGGTGAGTCGGTCTCCAGGCTTCTAGAGTTTGAAGGAAATGAGGTTTTCAGGGTTAATTATGGCTCAGACGTGGGTTTGTCAGTGGCAAAGGCCTTGTGGGGCATAGAAAAACTGAAAGATCACTACCAAAAAGCTAAGAAGTTGTCCTTAAGACAAAAAGCTGAGTTTTTAGGAGAGGCTTACGCCTATGGTCATGACAAATATGAAACTGATGAATCTGCCAAAAAGGAAATAGACGAAATTACCAAACAGCTCTATCAAAGAGATAAGGCTATTTTACCTCTATGGAAAGAAACAAAAGAGTGGAGCTTAGCTTATTTTGACAGTATTTACTCCAGGACAGGCACTGAGTTTGACCGCAGAGTCAACGAATCTGAGGTTGATCAACTTGGTAAGCAGATCGTTTTAGAAAATATTGGTAAGGTCTTTAAAAAAGATCAAGGTGCTATTATCTTCGAGGGTGAAAAATATGGGCTTCATAACAGAGTTTTTATAAACTCAGTCGGTAACCCAACCTATGAGGCCAAGGATATAGGCTTAATTGAGCTTTACGAACAGATTTTTCCCTTTGATAAAGCAATAATTCTTTCTGATGTGACTCAAGCCTCTTATCATCAAGTTGTAAAAAAAGCGATTGAACTTATTCATCCTCATCTAACTGATAGGAGACACCATCTTTCCTTTGGCTTTGTCTCTTTGGTGACAGGCAAGATGTCATCGAGGACGGGAAATATTATTACTGCTGACAGTTTAATAGATCAAGTCATAGAGGAGATAAAGGATAGCTATCCTAATAGTAAAAACCTGACAGAAGCTAGTTTAAACTTGATTGCAGTGGCTGCAATCAAGTTTTCTTACCTAAAGTACTCAATCTCTTCAGATATCAGCTTAGATATTAAACAGTCGATTTCTTTACAAGGAGATAGCGGTCCTTATCTTCTTTATGCTTACGCTAGGATTAATTCTATTTTAAATCGCGCAAAAAAAATTAAAGCTAGAAAGGAAAAAGTTGATCTTGAAACAAAGCTAATCGCGCAAACCCTGGAAGACGAAGAAAGAGAAGTCTTACGTTCACTAGAATACTTTGAAATAGTGGTTGGGAAAGCAACCCAGAGATATCAACCCAACGAAGTTGCTAACTTTCTTTTAAATTTAGCTAAATCTTTTAATCTTTTTTATGAAAAGTACCCTGTCTTAGGTTCAGATAAAGAGAAGTTTAGGCTGGATCTTTCCAAAAGAGTAGCTGAAACCATTAAAATAGGTCTGAATCTGCTTGGTATAGAGACAGTTGAGAAGATGTGATAGTTAAAATTTATGTTTTTTAAAAAGCATTCAGAAAAAAGTAAAGGAAGAATCTTTAAGATCTTCAGAATATTCTTAAGCCTGGTTATGATGGGGGTTTTGGCCTTGGGATTGATACAAGCTTATCGGACTTTCTCTGGTTATGATCCCTTGACATTGAGCCCAAAATCGCTTGTCAATAACCTACTTAGCTCTGACTCCGCTTATGAGTTGTTAACAGGATTATTATCCTTTAATCCTTCAACCTCTCTTAGTACAGCTAAGAAGCTGCTTTCAGACAAACCCAAAAACAATTCCCAGTCAGTATCCAAAGATTCAATAAAAGCAAACTTGAAGTTCAGATTTGCATTAGTAGCAGATTCCCATAAAGACAATCAAGGTTTGAATAAAGCTTTATCTCAAGCTAAAGCTAGCGGAGCAAAGTTTGTTATTGGGTTAGGGGATTATTCTGAGGTTGGTACAGTTGATGAGTTAAGATTAGCTAAGCAGCAGTTTGATACAGCTGGACTAGCTTATTATCTAACTGCAGGTGATCATGATCTTTGGGACTCAAGAAACAAAAACTTATCACCTGAACAAAACTTCAAAGAAATCTTTGGCTCTCCTTTTCAATCATTTTCTTATGAAAATGCCAGATTTCTACTAATTTATAACAGTGATAACTATTTAGGGATAGACTCACTTCAGCTTAAATGGATCGAAGATGAGCTATCTAGGATTTCTTCTGAAAATGGAGTTTCAGGAAGTAAAAAAGTTACATTTTCTATTACCCATATCCCGCTTTATCACCCATCCTCTGATCATATAATGGGTAAAGAGAACCCAAAGTTAAGAAATCAAACTGAACACCTAAGAAGTCTTTTTAAAAGACATAATATATCGGAAGTTTTTTATGGAGATACTCACTTTTATTCGCATTACACTGACCCAGAAAATTCTTTGAGTATGACTTCAGTTGGTGCAGTCACCTCGGAAAGAAATCCTCAATCACCTCGATTTGCTCTGGTTGACGTTTTTGATGATGGCAGTTACAATATTACGGATGTTGAGATCAGGTAACTCCTGATCTTTTTATATATTTTTATATATTATGATACAAAGAACATTAATTTTATTAAAACCAGATGCAGTTGAGAAAAATTTAGTGGGTGAGGTAATAGGCAGATATGAAAAAGCTGGGTTAAAGGTCGTTGAACTTAAGATGCTTAATGCTTCTGACGAGATTATCAGTCAGCATTACCCCATGGAAGAGGATTATTTAAGAATAATTGGAGAAAAAAGCGCCAAAGCTGGAGAGAAAATAGCTGATCCTGTGGAGCAAGGAAGAATGGTGGTTTCTTGGCTTAGAAAATTTATCAGTTCAGGTCCAATCGTAGCTATGGTTTTAGAAGGTGAGGATGCAGTTATAAGAGCTAGAAAAATTACTGGATTTACAGATCCTTCTCAGGCTGAAAAAGGAACGATCAGAGCCGATTTAGGTGAGGATTCAATTTTAAAAGCAAATAGAGAAAAAAGACCTGTTTATAACCTGATCCATGCCTCGGGAGATGAATTAGAAGCTCAGAAAGAAATCAGTCTGTGGTTTCCAAATGAAAACTAGCCTGTTGCTATGCAATTGAGCACTGGTTTGGCAAAGAGTAAATCTTCTTTAGTCGGAGACGGAGGATCACACGCCCGCTATTGGCGGGCTGAACCAATTAAGCTCGGAAAGGAGGGAATCGAACCTTATCCTCTCGGTCCAATCCGCCAAGATCTGTCGGGGTAATCCGATTTGAACGGACGACCTCTCGGTCCCGAACCGAGCGCTCTACCCCTGAGCTATACCCCGATTAAGGCGGACCTGCCGATGAACTACACCCCCCGGGTATTCAATTTTGTAATTATATAGCCTTCATTTCAAAACTACCAGAAACTTTTCTTGACATCAATCTAGTGGAGGATAACAATGTAGGTATGATGCCACCATAATCTAGTATTGTGACATAGGTTTTTGGTAGAGCAGCAAAATTACCTGTTTATTCTTAGTTAGAGCAATCTATTAGAGTGTGATAATTTGGAAATTTAAATTTTCCTACTCTTGAAACTGTTTTAGTGCTAAAATATAGCAAAGATTTGGCCTCGTAGCTCAATGGACAGAGCAAGCCCGTCCTAAGGGCGAGATTGGAGGTTCGACTCCTCTCGGGGCCGCTATCAATGTTAGAATATTGATAATGCCTTCTTTTAACTTTAGCAAAACTTTGGTAATCAGATTTATCTCCTATGCGGCTATAATCGTAGGATTATTCTCCTTATTGTTTCAGTTTGGTCCGCTGATGATGGCTGAGTTTAATTATAGAAAGGATAAGTTATTCGATGTTAAACATGTTCTACCTCCAGTTGTAATTACCTCTGCAGGTACTCAAGATAGTTCTAATGCTCCCACAACTTCTTTTTCAGATATAAAATCTTCTGATAAGCTGATTACGCCTGTCTCAACAGATTATGGTCTTGTAATTGAAAAAATTAATGCAAATGCCAGAGTAGTTGCAGATGTTGATCCAGCTAACGAAAAAGAGTATGTTAAAGCTCTTTCCAAAGGGGTAGCTGAAGCCAAAGGCTCGACTAAGCCTGGTCAAAATGGTAATTTATATATCTTTTCCCATTCTGCAGATGCTCCCTGGAACATTGTTAGGTTTAATGCCATCTTTTATCTGTTAAGAGAGCTTGAAAAAGGTGATCGGATAATTGTTTTTTACCAAGGTCGGAGATATGACTATATTGTTTTCGACAAGACAATTACTAAGCCCAGTGATGTTAGTTTCTTAAGTAACCGCTATGATAAGCCTGTTTTAACTCTTCAGACATGTGATCCTCCTGGAACACTCAATAATAGACTTGTCATTCGTGCTCAGTTAGAGGGTAGCTAGTGTTTGTAATTTATAATTTATAATCGCTCTGCGATTAGATCTTCGCATCTTGTATCTTGTTAAGATATAATGTGTTCGAGGATTACCTTGAAGATGCGCCGCAGATTTTTTTTGACCATATTAACCTTAGTAGTTATTGGCTTGGCAGCTAGCTTGGCTATTTTTTTAGCTAAAGGTTACAGACTATCTCCTAATCAAGGAGGAATCTTTGGTACAGGCATACTTTCGATTACCTCTGTACCAGATCAAGCATCAGTTTATATGGATGGTAATTTGACTACAGCTACTAATGCTAACATCAACTCATTGCCCCCTAAAACTTATCAAGTCAAAATTATTAAAGAAGGTTTTATCCCTTGGGAGAAAAGAGTTGAGGTAAAAGAGGGCCTGGTGACCCAGATTAAGGCAACTCTTTTTAGAGCAATACCTTCTATTTATCCAATAACCTATACAGGTATGTCGAATCCTTCTCTTTCTCCTAATGGTCAGAAGCTGGTTTACGTAGTCCCACCGCCAACTGATGGGAATCAATTAATAGTCAAAAAAAGCGGTATCTGGATCTGGCAGCTATCAGACCGGGGAGTAACCTTTGCCAGGGGAGGTGAGCCCCAACAAATTGCTCTCTGGGATTCAACTGTGGACTATACCAAGGCTAAATTTAGATTCTCACCTGATAATACTCAGATTATGGTCAGTCTTGAGGATAGAATATTACTCTTAGACACTAATAAATTAAATGATCCTCCTAAAAATATTACAGTAACTGCTCAACCAACTATTAGAGTTTGGGATGAAGAACAAAAAACTCGTGACAATACTAGATTACAGCTGATTAAAGACCTTAGCCTTAGGAATACAGCCTCAAAATCAGCTATTTTAAAATGGTCAGCTGATGAATCTAAAATTCTTTACTGTGAGAAAGACTGTCAGGATGGGTTAAAAGTCTCAGATTTGGATGAGCAAAAGAGTTTTGATATTCCCAAAGCTAATTTTTATAGCTGGTTACCAGACTCTCTCCATATAATTTTGATTGATACAGAGGATAAAAAAGATAAGGCTGAAAATGGCATCCGACTGGCAAAAATTTCAATAGTGGAATCTGATGGCACAAATAAATCCGAGATCTATGTTGGTAATCTAGACCCTGAGTCAGTTTTTGCCTGGCTAGATAGTTCAAGACTAATTGTAGTGTCATCTTTGCCTACGCCAACTGCATCCCAGCCCAATTTATATGGCATAAACCTTAAATAAATATCCTTTGATCTAGTTTGTATATCTTGTGACCGGTTTATAAGACTGGTAGAATCCTGTTATCGAAATTTTCCTTGTCTCCGCCAATGGCGGAGCAAGCGATCTCGCAAACTATTATGGTGCTTCGCACCTACAAGAAAGGAGGTTTGCTGCGATTGTTTAATTTCTCCAAAAGAATCGGGATAGATTTAGGGACAGCAAATTCGCTAGTTTATGTTGTAGGTGAAGGGATTGTTATGAATGAGCCAAGCGTGGTGGCTGTCTCAACAATTGATAACCGGGTGTTAGCAGTTGGTAATGAAGCTAAAGAAATGCTTGGTAGGACTCCTGGAAATATTGTTGCCACCCGACCGTTAAGGGATGGTGTTATTGCCGATTATGTGACAACTGAAGCCATGCTTCGCTACTTTATAGACAGCATCTGCGGCTCCAGTAGAATCTTTAAGCCAGAAGTTATGGTTTGTGTTCCTGCAGGAGTGACTTCAGTTGAAAGAAGGGCAGTGATGGATGCAACTTTATCAGCTGGAGCAAAGATGTCTTATCTGATTGATGAACCTTTGGCTGCTGCAATTGGTGCAAATATACCTATTGCTAACCCATCAGGCAATATGATTGTTGATATTGGTGGTGGTACTACTGAGGCAGCAGTGATCTGTTTAGGTGGAGTGGTGGTTCATAGTAGTGTCAGAGTAGGAGGAAATAAGATTGATGAATCTATTGTTCAGTATTTAAGGAAAAAGTATGGACTAATTATTGGAGAGCACCAATCTGAACAAGTTAAAATTCAGATTGGTAATAGTCTTAAACCTGATTCAACAGAAGTTAAACAGATGGAAGTTAGGGGAAGAGATGGTGCAACAGGGCTACCAAGAACTGTAGTTTTAAATTCAGCTGAGATATGTGAGGCTATTCAAGATCCGCTGAATAAAATCGTTGGTGCAGTTAAAGGTGTTTTAGAACAAACACCACCTGAATTGGCCTCCGATATCATTGATAAAGGAATAGTTATGTCAGGTGGAACTTCAATGCTGACAAATTTAGATAAACTGATGACTCAATCTACAGGCGTACCTTGTCATATCTCTGAAAACCCGCTACTATCAGTAGTTTTGGGTACAGGTTTAGCTTTAGAAAATTTAGATCTTTACAAGAGAAGTGTTAGTAGAAAATAATCTTTAGCCTTGGTAGGGAAAAAGTGGGGTAGTGTTGTCTTGAGCCTCTCGTGTTCCCTGAATCATTCTTTTATAGAAGGCCTCTGATATAATCCTACCGCTTAATGTTGCCTGGGTGACTAGCTCATTACCTCTTAAGGCCCATGCCAACCAGCTAAACGATTTTCCCTTAGCTTCTGTTGCCATAGTGACTAAGTTTAGGGCAAAAGGAGGTTGATCAGGAGAGTTTGGTTGGACAGCAGGACTAGCAAATCTAGCACCATTAATTTCTATGAATAATGGTCTTGATCCAGCTTCGATCTGCTCACCTGCAAAAACTCGATGTAAAAGATAAGCTTGAGCCAATGCTTCGACTCCATCAACCCCTCTTAATACTCCAAAGTGATCTCTGCATCTTTTTTGAGTCACAAGTAGAATAGTTACACCCAAAGATCTATCAGGGCTTAAATAGTGGGCGTCTGCTAGCATTTTTGTAGGCCCATAGCCTATTGTTGCTAAAGCTTGAGTAGTTTGAGCATTATCAAAGTAAGTAAAATCTGCTCTTTGCGCCCCACTTAGATCTATTACCGGACAACCTTCTGCCAATGCCATAGAAATTTATTTATGTGCTGATTTTTAGCAGATTAAATAGCTGCTTGTCAAATAGCACTCTTTTTAGCTGATATGCTAAAGTTATATTATGTTAATAGGTTTTGATGGCTCCAGGGCATTCGCCAAAGGAAAAACTGGAACAGAGAATTATTCTTATTATCTATTGAAAGCTTTAGCTAAAATTGATACAGAAAATCAGTATAAAGTATATATTAGACCTGGTTGTAAGATTAATAAAAAGGATTGGCCGGATAACTTTGAGTTCTTTTTAATAAACTACTCTCGTTTTTGGACACAGATAGGGTTAGCTCTTCAAACCTTTGAAGACAAGCTTGATTTACTTTTTGTTCCTGCTCATACTTTACCATTGTTCAGAAAACCTGGACTAAAAACTATTATGACAGTTCATGACCTCGGAGCAGAATATTTACCTTCGATGCATCAACTCAAGCAAAACTTATACCTTGGCTTTATTACTAATTTTCAGCTCAAGACTGCAACGAGATTAATTGCTGTTTCAGAGTCAACTAAGGCAGATTTAGTAGAAAAGGGGGGTGTAAAGGACAGAAAGATACAAGTCATTTATGAAGGAGTAGACAGAGATTTTTTTAAGCTAGTTAAAAGTGATAGGTTAAGAAATAGTTTGAAGTCTTTTAGTATTGAAAATAAAAAGTACTTTTTATTTGTAGGGACGATTCAACCTAGAAAAAACCTTGAGAGGATAATAAAGGCTTTTTCAGCTTTCACTCAAATTTCTGATGATTACAAGCTAGTTCTAGTCGGTGCAAAGGGATGGAAAGCAGATCAGATTTATAAGTTGCCAAAAGAATTGGGGATAGAGGATAGGGTTAAATTTTTAGGAAGAGTTAGCAATAAATACTTGCCCTCTCTTTACAGCGGAGCATTAGCACTAGTCTATCTTTCGTTATATGAAGGGTTTGGTTTGCCTATTCTTGAGGCTATGAGCTCCAATTGTCCAGTTATCACCTCAAATATCTCTTCTATGCCTGAGGTTGCCGGAGAAGCAGCAATTTTGGTAAACCCAGCGGATATTGAAGAAATAACAACCGCCATGTCTAAGATTGCTTCTGATGATAGATTAAGAGATAATTTGATACATAAAGGTCAAGTGCAAGCAAAAAAATTCTCTTGGGATATTTGCGCCAAAAAGACTTTACAATTGTTTAAATCAATTTACCATGATAGAAACTATTAATATTTTAGGGGTTAAAGTAAATAATGCTTCTTTAACGGAAGCTTTAAATTTAATTAAAACTTGGCTTAATCACCAATCAAAACCAAGATATGTTGTAACTCCCAATGTTGAATTTTTAATGCTTGCCCAAAAAGATAAAGAGTTTAAAGAAATACTTAATAAAGCGGATTTATCAATTCCTGATAGTGCAAGATTTGGTTGGGCAGTTGATATAAAGAATGAAAAAAACCTACTTTTAAAGATATTAAAGTGGCCACTTTTTTTGGTGCCAAAAATTTTTCTAGTGAGACAGTTTGATGCAGTCACTGGAACAGACCTGACAGAACAACTAATAAAAAAATCTATAGATTGGGCCGCCACAATAGGCTTCATTGGAGGTAAAAAAAACTTAGCAATTAAACTAAAAGAGCGCTTAGAAAAAAAATATCCATCAGTAAAAATTAACTTTACAGCAGACGGTGGAGTAATAAAAACCAATGGGGAGATGGAGAGCTCTGAGAGTCTTAAAGACTTTCCCAAAACTGATATTTTGTTTATTGGTTTTGGTCAGGTTAAACAGGAGAAGTGGATTGCTAAATTTAAAGAACAATTGCCAGTTAAAGTTTTTGTTGGTGTTGGAGGTGCACTAGATTATCTATCTGGGGAGGTTTTAAGAGCACCTCAGCTTATTAGATCTTTAGGATTTGAGTGGCTTTTTAGATTAATTTTGCAGCCTTGGAGGATAAAGAGGTTTTTAAATCTTATTAGATTTGTCTTTTTGGTGCCTTTTTCCTAACAAGCTGCAATTATGCCTCTTGACTAGTAAATCCAGTTATGTGCTAAGCTGAATTTATGGTCACAACAATTACTTCTAGACAACTCAAAGATGTCTTAATGGATTCCAAGCAGCCTGGCATTAAAGAATCATACTTTTATATTGAATCTCCCAATAATGAAAGTAATTTAACGGTTTTATCTCCAGGTAAAAATGGTAATGAATTTAATAAAACACTAGGCTTTTTCCACAGGTTTCCTGGTGTATTGATCTACCGCTGTCTTTATGGTCAAGGAATTATTGTTATACAAAAAAATGATTCAGATGGAGAAGCTAAGGAGTTTAGGGTGGTTGGACTAAGAAGTGGGGTTGAAGTAGAGGTGCCATCAGGATATGGTCACACCATTATTAATATTGGAAAGAACTTTTTAGTAACAATAGATAATGCTCCTAAAGATAGCAAATACCGGGATTACGAAACAGTTAAAAATAAAAAGGGTTTGGTCTACTATATTATTGATAAAAAGGGAGATGTAGGATTTGATTCAAACCCTAATTATTCATTTCATCCCCAGATAACAACCTAATCTAGATAAGTTAGCAGAAGTATTGACTTAATTGCTAAAAGTTCGCAAGAAAAATACCTTAAACAGTCTTTTGGGTTATACCCAAAAGCCATAAAACAGCTTCCTTCTTATAACGCCTATCTCCTCTAGAATTAATCCTAATTGCCGGGAGCTTGCCTCTTTTTCCCCATCTTTTGATTGTGAGGGGAGAAACTCTAAGTACTTCTGCAACTTCTTTAACTGTTAATAGATCAGGGAGATTCTCTAAGGAGATTTTGTCAGCCATACTTACTCTTTGTATATCATAAAGATTCAGAGAGTGTCAAGATATCAATTAGGCTTTAATTAGTCTATAGATTAAGGCGTTAAGTGCCCAATTAGAGGCTGAATCAAGATCATCTTTCCAGATGTAATCAGATATTTCATCTTTACTGATGGCTTTACCTAGATTCTTTTTAACGAGTCTAAGTAACTTAGCCTCTTTAGCTGGTATGTTTAACTTAATATATGATTTGATATATTCTTCGCTATCCTTAGGACAACAAATCGCTCCAGCGACTCATTGTACTAATATTAGAAAGGTATTATATTAAATCTAGGATGGTTAAGGGTAAAGTTAAGACTAAAGATGTACTGAAAATTATTGGTGTTGGTGGATTAGTAGTGGCTTCAATTATTATGCCTAATTTACCTATGGCTTTGATGAAAGTTCAGAAAGCTTGGAAAAATATTAAAAAAGAGGATTTAGGCAGAATTCTAAAAAGATTAGAAAGACAACAAGTGATCTCTATCAGGGAAAAAGGAGATATGATAGCAGTAGAGATTACTGAAAAAGGCAAACGCAGGTTACTGGAGTATGATTTCGAAGGTATCGAGATTAAAAACAAAAAAAGAGACGGAAGGTTTAGACTAGTTGTATTTGATATTCCTGAGAATAAGAAAAATGCCAGGGATATGTTTAGAAGGAAGCTTATTCAGCTTGGATTTATCAAATTACAAGAAAGTGTGTTTGCATCTGCATACCCTTGTAAAAAAGAGATAGATTTTCTCTGCCACTACCTGGAGATTTCAGATTATGTAACTATCGCTTCAGTAGATAAAATAGAACGAGGGGAGCAGCTAGTATTTAAAGAATATTTTTATCATGACAATTAATCGCGGCCGCGACTGAATGTACTGAAAATTATTAGTGGAATTCATTTTATATAAGATTGCAGCTTTGGAGGATCCAACTCTTTTTTCTGTATCACACCTGCAATTTGGGGCGGAGATAACTTTGACAGGACTCAAAAAGAAAAAAAGAGCTACTGAATAATACCCAATAGCTCTTTTTTAATTCAAAGGAATTGAAATTTACTGTAACTCAACGGTAGCTCCAGCTGCAGTCAGCTTGGTTTTTGCTTCTTCTGCGGTTTGCTTGTTAACACCCTCCATAACTGGTTTAGGTGCTGATTCTACTAGGTCTTTTGCTTCTTTTAAGCCTAAAGTCGGAACTAATTCTCTAACTGCTTTAATAGCTCCAATCTTGTTTGCTCCTGCTGAAGCTAAAATTACATTAAAGGTAGTTTGTTCACTAGCAGCTTCTTCAGCTCCTCCAGCTTGCCCTGCACCGACTGGTGCGGCGGCGACTGGTGCTTGAGCTGTAACACCAAACCTATCTTCAAGCGCATGGACTAAATCTGCTAGCTCTAAAACTGACAGTTTTTCAATCTGCTCTATGATTTTTTCTAATTCCTTTGAGATAGGTTTTACAGCTTTTTTCTGGGGAGCCGGCTCGTCGGTGGTCGAAGCACCGCTCGGCTGACTAGACTTTGGTTCTGGAGTAGTTTCCTTAGCCTCGCTACGGGTTTGTTGAGAGTCGGAGTCAGTTAAATTTCCTTCTTCTGGAACACTCTCAACTGCACCAGTTGCTTCTGACTCACTCGACTTCGCCGTCTCTTTTTGTTTTTGATCTTGATCGTCTGCCAATCTAAACACCCCCTCTCATTACTCGAATTTGATCTAGCGCGTATACTAAATTTCTTAAATTAGCCTGTAATACTCCAACTATGCCGTAAAGTGGTGCACCTAAGGATCCAACAATGTTAGCTCTTAACTCCTCTTTTGATGGTAGGGAAGCAAGTTTTTGGACTATCACATTATCGATTAACTCACCATTAAAGATTCCTAACTTGACTGATCCAATTTGAGCATCTTTGATAGCTTTAGTTAATATTTTGATAGGGGTTATTTCATCTTCATAAGAAAATAGGGTTGCAATGGGACCCTGGTAGTTTGTAGGGGGTAGTTTGTAGGGGGTAGAGGCTAGTTTAAGCAGACTGTTTTTGGTAATAGTAAACTCTGCTCCAACTTCTCTCAGCTTGCTTCTGAGGTCTGATAATTGAGACA
Organism: uncultured Gammaproteobacteria bacterium; assembly: GCA_964405655.1. Lineage (GTDB taxonomy): Bacteria > Patescibacteriota > Microgenomatia > Daviesbacterales > UBA10151 > CAYOOO01. The sequence goes on from CAYOOO010000002.1 coordinate 23,862, forward strand.
TGGTTAAACCTTTATAGTCTACAAAAACCACTGACTTGGCCCTGTCAAGCTTATCAGTTAAACCTTTGACTATTTGTTCTTTTTGCGCTCTGGTTTTAGGCATAAAAAAACTCCTTCTTCGAGGAGTTTGAGTAGTATGTATCAAGTATTATGTATTAAGGGATTTTTGTTTTCCCATAATACTTACTACTTATCCCTTGATACTAATTTTCAACGCCTCGGTGGGATTTACCAATTCCTTGAACCCACTTTCTTAAGCTTTTAAAATTCTAATCTAGTTGATACAATTTGTCAATGGCAACACTCATCATTACTAAAAAAGCAACTAAAGATCAGATTAAAAAGATGTCATATGAGTATGGAAGTTATATTAAAGTAGTAGTAGATATTGAAAAGAGTATATTAGCAGGCGGAGCAGCCATGCATTATGATGAGGAGAGACTATTATTAGAATATGGTTCAAAACAGCAGAACCTTTGGGGTGGAGGAATAGATTTAGATACAGGTTCAATAGATTATAATTCCATGATTAATTTACGTCCTAATCAAAACAACCCTAGTAGAGAAATCGTCTCTTTAGAAATTAGAGAGAAGTTTGATAAAATTGTCAAGAGATTGCTAATATGAAAAATATCCAGGTTACAACTAGTCGCTCCAGCGACTCATTGTCCCCAGCTCAGCTTCAAATTTTAAATATCTCGGTTAATCTGGCGAGAATAGGTAACTGGGTGGCTGATTCTTATGAACAGAAAAAAGAATTGATAAATAAGTTTATTGAACAAACTGCTCAGATGATCTCTGATTTAGATAGTCAAAATAGCTCAAAAGAGTTCAAAACTATCTTAAGTAAGTTTAAGACTGAGTTTTATAAGCTCAAGGAAGAGCCTATCGATAAAACAAACAAACCTATTTGGGCAGAAAAAGCTTTAACGTGGGCTAATATCTTGCAACATAGAGCTAAACTAGCCTAAAACTTAGGTACCCAGATCCAATAACCACTGCCGCCTGAGGCAGGTGGATCGCCTTCAGATCCGGTATTGGCAGGAACCTTGAGCTCAGCAGATTTGCTGGCAGGTGGAGTGGGTGAATACCAAGTACCAGAAGTTCCTGTTTTGCCCAGATTTTTGATTATAAAGCCAATATCAAAGCTGTTGATGGAGTTATCTAAGTTAAAATCAATTAATGGGTTCCATTTTTTTGAGGTTGGATTTGCTCCTAAAGCGCTTAGAGTAATATTGTAATCTAGGGTATTAATAGTATTGTCCTCATTTAAGTCACCAGTTAGCAAATTAAGAGTATTTAAATCATTCACAGAGGGCTTAACAGTAAAGGCTGAGGCTGTGGCTATCTGCACACTACCTTTAAGGTAAGCTGTATAGGTTTGACTTTGAGTTAAACCTGCTAGAGACAGATTGGAGTACTCTCCTGAATCAGGTACATTAACAGTAAAAGAGAGAAGGTATTGAGGATTAGTAATGGGTTGTCCTTGGGCAATTCCTACGAATAACTTAGTAGCCTGTTTGTTTTTGGGTCTTCCTTCGAGGTTAATCTTAAACTTTAAGGTAGGTCCAAAGCTAATTTCAGCTGAGGAGCTAGCCAGAGAGGAAGATCCATCGCTACCGCCAGACTCTTTAAGTAAACTTTTTTTTAACTCATCAATTGGGTTGGTTTTAGGAACTTCTTTAGGGGAGGTTTGAGGGAAGATACTTGTTGTTTTAGCTGCATTTTTTTGATTGATTCTTTTAGAGAGGATAAATGAGCCTGATGGGATCAGGATGATTAAAACTGCGATGACTATTAAGATTATCTTCTCTTTACCGCGCATTTTCCCTAACTTTACTATACTATGGAAAAGTTAAAAGTAAAAAGTGTAAAGTAAATTAAGTAGCAAAATGAACTCTCTCCCCGCTCTAAAGAACGTGGTTTTGAGTTCTTGTCTAACAATGAGAGTACTTTCTTTAAAGAATCTAGTTAGGATTTTAATAAACAGCCTGATTGGTTTAATTTTAATCCTGATATGGTTGAAGCTGGTTAACCTTCAAGAAGTTTTAGACAAGATTTCACAAGTAAATCTCCTCTTTACCATACCTTTTATTATTCTATTTGCACTATCTTTTAATCTAAGGGCAATCAGGCTTAAGATACTGCTTTCTTCAGAACAAAGTATCCCTTTATCTAACATAGTCTATCTGACTTCTCTTTCCCAGCTTTTAAGCTTTTTGATACCCTTAAGACTAGGGGAGTTAGCTAAAGCAGTTTATCTGGGGGCTGAATATAAAATTAAGTTTTCCAAAGCCTTAATTTGGATTCTTTTAGACAGGTTTATAGATTTTTGGACAGTCTTAATAATATCTTTAGTTTTACTTATCTTTCTGCCTACCAACCTGCCCGAAAACTTAAAGCTTAGTTTATCTTTCCTTATTGTTCTGTCCAGCTTAGGGGGGATCTTTTTAATATTCTTCCCTAAATATTCCAAAAAACTTGCTGAAATCTTTGCGTTACTCTTAGTATTTAAGCCTGTTAAAAGTCTATTTTTAAAAGTTAGCTTCCATATTATTGATACAGCCAGTTTTTTAAATAGGGGGTTAGTAGGCAGTATAAAATTAATTCTGATTACAATCTTAGTACTTATTTCAGATGCGCTGGCTTGGTGGGTACTATTTGTAATTGTGTTTAAGACCCAAGCTGGCCTTTTGCCAGTGCTTTTAGGTTCACTTCTAAATACTTTAACTTACCTAATTCCTGCTGCTCCTGGGTATATAGGAAGCGCTGAGGCAGCAGGACTAGCTGTTTTCCATTTTGGTTTGGGTTTTGATAAAACTTTGGTTTCAGCCATAACTGTTTTAAACCATGCCTTAACTGTTTTTTGTGTTCTTTTTTATGGGCTAATCTCCCTTTACCTTCTTAAATTTGATTTGAGCTTAGTTTGGAAGAAACTAAAAAGATAAAAAGTATTATGAATCAGGAATCAGAGAATAACTCCAAAGCCAGTCATACAGCAAAAAAAGCTGATGAGTTTGATGAACCCAGATTACCAGGCGAGGAAGCAGCTGCTTTTTTAAGGCAGGAAGGTTTCAAGAAGTATCAGCAGGAGCTTCAAGCCCGAGGAGCCCGCCATAAAAAACATGGCGAGGTTGCTAGAGGAATTACCGAGGCGCTACAGACTCAAGAAATTGAAGATTACGAACCTTGTCATTTATCTGATGAAGCTAGAGAGAGAATATTGGAAAGAATCAATCAGGCAGCCAGAAAAGAACCTACTCTAGAAGCCCAGCAACTTTGGGCAGAGCTCTACCTTTTTCTAAGGGACCACTCTGCTTTTTTTACAGAGTTATCTCATGGGACAACTGCTGAACTTTTTGATCAGATACTGGTTGAAGGTATCAAACCATATGCAGTTTTAAAGGATCAGGGTAAACTAAGATTTGGTGAGGGAGCCAGAGCAAGCCGTAGAACAAAGGAAAGAGGGTTAAACCAGATTCCTGCAGGGGTCGGATTGGGCGGTTTAGGCACAGCTATTGCCTATGCGGAATTCACTGCAGATGCAAGACAAAACGAGAGGTTACAAAATATCCTATCTTTACACAACAGGGCGCTTAGAGATTCCAAGGATCCTGATCTTACTGAAGAATCCAGAAGATTTTACCAGGAACAGTTAGAGTTTTATAAAGAGGAGCTAAGAACCCCTCCTTCAAAAGGAAAATGGGAATTTCCGGTTGTGCTTGGTTTTGATCATTCTCAAGAAGTTAGCTCGTTTGATAATCCTAAGATTGGTTGGGTTGTTGCCTGGCCAGAAGTATATAAAGGTGGGGAATTTAAAGTCCTTTCTTCTTTAAAAAAGGAGCGGGATTTTAAGTCTGAGGCTAGGCTTGATAGTGAGGTTTATTTACCTCCTGGGGATGAAGTACCATCTGAGGCAATAACTTTAATTGCTTGCCCAAAAGATAAAATGGAAATGGTAAGAAGAGTAGCAAGGGAGTTTAGAGGAGAAGATATATCTTTTATCTCACTTGAGGCTTTAGAACTTTTACCTAAAATAGGTGTTGATCGGGTTGACTCAGGCTACAAAACTGCCCGATCCACTACATCAGGAGTAGTAATCAGTGAAAGCCTCAGAAGAACTCGAGAAGACTTACTATATTGAGGATAGGTCGACTTTAACTCCTGGACCCAAGGTAGGTGAGAGGGTGACTTTTTTTATTCTGGATTTTCCCAAGGTTATTAGTAAGGTTTTAACATTGGCAGTAAGTTCCTCAGAAGGCTGGTTAAGTTTTCCCAAAGCTAGATGAATAATTGGAGCTTTTGGCTCACTTTTATATTCTGTTTTACCACCTTGGAAATTTTCAACAGCTTTTTTCAATCCGTCAGCTGACGGACTGGTAATAGTTCCATTCTTGGGATTTGGCATCAAACCTTTAGGTCCTAAGACTTTGGCAACTTTAGCCAGTTTACTCATCCACAAAGGTGTAGTAATAACCATATCAAAGTCTATTTTACCCTTACTTATCTCCTCTAATGTTTCATCTGTACCAACAATATCTGCTCCAGACTCTTGGGCATCTTTGCCAAAAGCCAGAATCCTTAACTTCTTTCCTTCTGAGTAAGGTAGAGAAACTAAACCTCTAAGACCAGTTGTTTGAGTATTGATATGAATTTCTAAAGAACCTGTGAACTTTGAGTAGGAAAGTTTTTTTGAGAGTTCAACAGCTTCAGGAATAGAGTAGTGCTTACCTCTTTCAAATTCCTCTACAGTTTTTTGGTATTTTTTAGAACGCTTTCTAGGCTGTCCTTGCTTTTTTTGTTTGGGCTTCTCGGAAGCAGTTTTAGTTGCTGATGGAGCTTGAGTAACCGAGCCGCCCACTTTCTGCTGGGTATCTTCTATTTGAACTTCTTGATCCTTAGTAAGCTCAACTGCGCCAACTGCTTTATCTGATTCAGACTTTGCTTTCTTTAAAGCTTGATCTCGCTCAATATTTGTTGCCAGAACTTTTTTAGGAGCTTTCTTTTTTGGTTCCTCAGCTGCTACTGAGTCATCAATTGTTTTAATCTTAGTTTTTCCCATGGTTTTTAACTTGAAACTTTAACCCCCATTGATCTGGCAGTGCCTTCTACTATTTTCATGGCAGCCTCCAAATCACTAGCGTTTAGATCCGGCATTTTAGCTTTGGCAATATCTTCTACCTGACTTTTGGATAAAGTTCCGGCACTTTCATGGCCGCTTTTTCCGGCTCCTTTTTCTACTCCTAAAGCCTTTTTAATCATTTCAGCCACAGGTGGTTCTTTGGTAATAAAGCTAAATGTTCTATCTTCAAAAACTGTGATTACAACTGGTAGGATATTGCCTTGTTTTTCTTTAGTCTTCTCATTAAAGGCCTTAACAAAGTCCATTATAGGCAAGCCATGTTGACCCAAAGCTGGGCCAACAGGAGGAGCGGCAGTTGCTGTACCTGCAGGAATATTTAGTTTTATAAATGTTTTTACCTTTTTGTTTGCCATATAAATAATTTAAAACATTTACTCAGGCCTTTAGGCCGCTGTATGTTTTAATCTTTTTTGCTGCCATAAGTTTTGCAATTATATGTAAATTTGAATTCTATCTCAAGCATCTTGTTGTTCCAAGAAAACCTGGTGCGCTTGAAAGCGTACTTCCATAAACCTAACACCACTTCTTCTTATAGAAGCCATGAACTCTTGATTTGTTTGGCCATTAAGTCTTGCATTGCAATTCAGACAAATACTTGGCAGGTCAGATCTATAAGCCTTTAAACCTATTGCAGCCTTGTCTATCTCTTTTGCTGAAACTACTCTTATTAGGTCGTCTGCTTCTGTAGAAAATAAAGTATAGACATGGCCTGCTAAATTTCTAGCTTTCTCGTTCCCTGGACAGGGATATGCTACAAATTCGTATTCCGACAAACTCATTTTTAAAGTTTAGTTATCTGCAAAAAGTCTAGCTCCACAGGTGTTTCTCTACCAAAGATGGAAACTAAGACTCTGACCTTGCCTTTTTCCTTATCAACTGTATCAACTTTGCCTATAAATTCTGAAAAAGGACCATCAATAATTTTGACTGTGTCATTTGGTAAGAAAACATCTTTAAAAGTAGCAGGAGCACCCTGGCTCATGAAGGTCACAATAGACTTAACCTCTGATTCAGGGATAGAGGTAGGTTTGTTACCAATTCCTACAAAGGAGGTAACACCTGGGGTGGTTCTTACAGCCAGCCAGGAGGTATCATCTAAGATCATCTTAACCAAGATATAGCCTGGGAAGATTTTTTCTTTAATCTGCTCCTTTTTACCTGCTCTAATCTCAATTTTGTCTTGAGTTGGGACTAAGATATCTAAAATTTTATGCTCCAAGTGTTCAGATTCAATTTTCTGTTTTAGATTAGCTAAAACTTTGTTCTCATGACCAGAGTAAGTATGAACCACATACCACTTAGCTTTATCAGACTCGCTTGATGGAGAAGAAGGTGCTGATCGGGTTGGGGTGGTAGGCTCATCTGTTTCTTGCTCATCGTTGTCCATGGAAGCTCCTGCTTCAGCGGGTTCTTGGTCTGTGGCCGATTCGTCGATTTGTTCCTCTTTACTATCAATCTGCTCTTCAGCTTTTGTTCCTTGTTCAGGAACTTCTGGCTGCTCAGCTTCGCTAATTGTTTTGCCTGATTCAGACTCAGCATCTTTTAGAGCTTCATCTGTTTGTGTATTTTGTTTTTGATCGTTGCTATTATCTGCCATATTTACCTTTTTTCTCCAATCAGTCTCCGCCAGCTGGCGGATCCTGTTGGCGGAATCGATTTTTCTTCAAATACGATTAAGTTTTAATTACCTGTTGATTATCAAGTCAGTAAGTTGAGTCAACAAGTAGTCGATTCCACCAATAAAAAAGCCTACAGTAATGGTAACAATAACAACCATTATTGTAAGCTTAATTGTCTGTTGCCTAGAAGGCCAGACAACTTTTGATAATTCTACCCTAACTTCTTTTAAAAAATCAAGTGCTTTCTTCATAGTTTAATGATTGTAAATCATATCATATTGAACCTCAAGTTCCTAAGATGTATATTGCAGGTGTTTAAAGTTTATGCACAAACATTTAGCGATATTCTCAAAAGATGCTATAAAGCAGATATTTTCCGGTAAAAAAAGCTGGGAAAGCAGGTTTTCGCAAAAGAAGATTGCCCCGTTTGCTACTGTCTCAGTGGGAGACATAGTCTTTATCAAGCCTCCAGGAGAGGATATTCTAGGTCAATTTAGGGTTAAGAAGGTGATTTACTTTGAAGGACTTGATGATAAAGATTGGGAGGTGATTAAAGCCTATTTTACTAATAGTCTTTCCTTTGGTACTAAAAGAAAAGATAAAGATTACTTCACTAGTAAAAAAAGTGCTAAATTTGGAACACTGCTTGCCATAGATAGAGTAGAGCAGTTTATTACATCTCCAGTTAAAATTCCCAAAAAGGATCTTAGAGGCTGGGTAGTGTTAGATTAGAATGGATTAAAATTAGTCAGCTTGTGAAGGATTCTGTAGCGGACAATTCTGGCTTTAAAGCTATCTAAACTTGTTTTCCCATCTTGATCTGTTGTTTCAATATTTATGGTATATCTACCTTCTTGTAGTGAGCTAGGTACTAAATAGCTCCAGTTGCCAGCTGAGTCAGCTGAGGTTTGAGCTTTGATATTACCTGGATTAAAAGTTAAGCTAACTTGGGAGTTTGAAGCTGTGCTACCAGCAATTGTGTCTCCTAACCTGATAATTCTAACCTTCTTCTTATTAATAACCGAAACTTGATGAGTAGCAGGATGAAAGTCATAATAGATTGCATCTTTGTAGATAAAAATCAGTATTAATAACTCTAAAAGGATTGCTACTAAAAGACTGGTGATGATTTGTTTTCTACTGAATTTGATAGATTTATACCTGTCTCCTAGTCTTAAAGCTTGAGGTAAAGTAATTTCCATTAAATTCACTATACCCAGAGACTAAAAATATTGTCAACTTTATTACTCTTAAGGATTTGGAGGTATTACTGGTGGTGGTTGGTCAGTAGTAAAGGTTGAAAATGGATCAGTAAATGTGATTGATTCCTTGGAGTCTGATTCTTTATCTTTTTTCCTGGCAAAACCGACTATGCTTTTGCTTGGGTTGCCTGAGATAACTAAATCTTTTTTACCATCAACCATTGCCTCTGTTACATCATCAGGTTTTTGAAAAGCTAAGTTATCTCTTCCTTGTAGAAGGTTGGTCATGATTCTGTTCCAGATAGGCGAAGCACCGGTGATACCCGAGGAAAGTTGGGGGTTCATAGGTGAATTATCATTATTACCAACCCAAACTCCCACCACAATCTCAGGTGTAAAGCCAAAATTCGAGTGTTTTTTTTTTTCATTACTTTTGCCTGTTTTGACCGCTACAGTATGTCCAGAGATATTTAACAGGGAATTGGGACCAAAGGCTGGGGTCCGGGCTTTATTGTCTGTTAGGATATTTGTGATCATATAAGCTATACCTTGGGGTAATACTCTCTTGCCAGCAATATTAGAGTTATCCTCCAAAATTACACCCTTAGAATCAGTAATCTTTAAAATAGGCTGAGCATCGAATCTGACACCCAATTGTGAGAAAGTCCCATACATGGTCATCATATCTATCAGTTTTACTTCACCAGCACCAAGGGTTAGAGAGAGCCCATAACGGTCAGTATGGGTGAAGGTAGTAATCCCTAGATCCTGGGCAGTTTTGATCATATTTGGAATTCCAATTATAGCCAGCATCTTGACTGCTGGAACATTGTAGGAGGAGCCTAAGGCTGTTCTAATAGAAACAGGTCCATGGAACTTACCATCATAGTTGACTGGAGTATAAACTTCCCAATCATTTTTAAAGACAACTGGTGTATCAAGTAAGGTATTTCCAGGACTATAACCTTGTTTAAAGGCTGTTGCATATGTCGCGGGTTTAATTGACGAGCCTGGTTGACGCAGGGCTAAAGCGACATTAAAGTTACCATCTTTTGGATCAAAGTAGTCCTTGCTACCAACCATGGCCAGTATCTGGCCTGTTTTGGCATCTGTCACCATAGCAGCTCCATTTGTGACGTTTAAGTTAGCCAATCTTTCAACCTCTTCTTTGACTACCTGCTCAGCCATTTCTTGAGTTTTTAGATCCAAAGTAGTGATAACTTTTAGCCCCCCTTGTGAGACCATTTTTGCTCCATACCTTTGAGTCAAGAAGTCTCTTATGTACATCACAAAGTGAGGGGCTAAAATTGGTTGGTTGGGGGAGTTAATAACCAACTCCTGCTTATAAGCTTCATCAGCCTCTTTCTTGCTGATATAGCCATCCTCAACCATCCGCTCAAGGACCTGCCACTGTCTTTTCTTACCAGCTTGAGGATTTGTTCCATAAGGAGAAAGATTAGTTGGCGAGGCTGGCAGCCCTGCCAGATAAGCACTCTCTGCTAAGTTTAGATCCCCAGCATTTTTGCCAAAGTAGGTCTGGGCTGCAGCAGCAATCCCGACTGATGTACCTCCATAAGGAATTTCGTTAAAGTACATCTGCAAAATTTGATCTTTAGTAAAAATCCTTTCAGCCCAAAAAGAAAGAATAATCTCTTTAAGTTTTCTTTTGACTGTCCGATCAGGAGTAAGTAAAGTATTTTTGATTAGCTGCTGGGTAATTGTTGACCCTCCCTGGATCTCTTTATCTTTGATATAGGCCATAATTGCTCTGGAGATACCAAAAAAATCTACTCCAGAATGAGCATAAAAGTTCTTATCTTCAATTGAGATGGTAGCTTGGACCAGATGAGAAGGCAGATCTTCTAGTTTAACTAAGCTACGGTTTTTCCCCTCATAGAATCGATAAAGTAAGATATTATTCCGATCATAAACCTCAGTTGTAACTGGTTGATTTAGATCTTTGATTTTGGCAGGTGATGGCAACTCACTGGCAATTTCAATTAGGAAAAAAGAATAGAAGAAAAATCCTAGCAGGATAACTGTCAAAACTATAGCAATCCGAATAGGTGAAGGGATAAACTTTTTAAAGACCTTGCTACTTTTTTTGAACAAGACTCCTAATGGACTCCTTTTTTTAACTTTCTTCTTTTTCTGCTTAAACTTAAAAAACTTAAATGCAGGAAGATTAATTTTTATGCCGGTCTTTAAACTATTGAAAACTAATTTATGTAAAAAAAGGAAAATGGATATTAGTATTTTTAGAAAAGTTTTAAATAGTAGGGAAGTTTTCTTACCTAAATTATTGAGTATCCAAAGTGATAGGAGTATAGGGAGCAGTACATGTTTATTCGCAGAAAAGCTCTGCTTATTCTTGGTCATGTCCTATAATCGCAGATTACATCTGCTCTTGTATCTTATAGCAAGATATAATCTCAAGTGGAACATTTTTCAACCTCTCTTCTTTTTAAAGCTAAAAAAGGACACTTTGTTTAAACCTGGCAACATTTTAGTCCACAATTTAGCTAAAGAAAAGTATTATTAAATATATCAAAATCTATCAATTTAATTTTTTTCATAAAAATTTGTAAAATAGACAATCAATTAATTGTAGCTTATTAACACTATATTTTTTATCTATAGGATTTTAATAGCCAAAAGGAGAGTTTTAAGTGATTTCGATTTCTTCTTTGATTAAAGGTTTCCGGCCATCGTGAGAAACTTCTGGATAAAGCACTTCATCAGCCTTAACTGTATGACCTAAAAATCTGAGTAAGTAGTGATAGATACCATTATTTTTAATAATCTCTTTATAGACATAAGCAGATGGTCTGACAGTTCTTTTTTGAGTTTTAAAATCTACCTCTACTAAACCAAACCTAGCCTCAAATCCTTCCACCCACTCATAGTTATCTATAAGACTCCAATGAAAGTACCCTCTGACATCTGCACCAGATTGGATAGCATGGTAAACCTCCTTAAGGTAAGCAATTAGGAAGCGGCAACGTCTGTCATCATTAGTTGAAGCTAATCCATTTTCAGTTATATAAATAGGTAAATGGTAATCAGAAAAATCCATTAAAATATCAAATATCCCTTCAGGATAAATCTCCCACCCCATGTCTGAAAGATCTTTCTGGGTTTCCGAAACGTTTATAAGCGAGGGTAATTTGGCGTGTTCGCCGTTAAAACTAATGTAATTATTGAAATAGTAATTTATACCCAAAAAATCATGGGTCTTCTTACCCGTTAAAAAGTAAAAGGAGTGATTGTATAAAATATCCAAAATCCACTCAGCAATACTTTCCCTGATTGAGTGGTGGTGAAAAGCATCAAAAGAATTGATATTTTGAGCTATGCCAACTTTAGCGCTAGGAATAATTTCATGGATTAATTGATAAGATTTCTTATGTGCTTGAGCTAGGTTCCAGTAAGCCTTAAGAAGTTTTGACTTGCTTTTTACATTAGGAGGAAACTTACCTTTATAGAAAGCATCAACCGCATAACCTCCTGGTTCATTTAGTGTTATCCATAAATCCACATAGTCTTTTATCTCCGGAACTACTTTTTTTAAAAACCTCTCAAAATAAGAAACAGTCTTGCCGTTTGCCCAACCTCCAGTTTTGGCAACCCAAAGAGGCAAAGTAAAGTGCCAAAGAGTCAACATAACTATCAGATCCCGCTCCTTTAAAGCCTTTAGAACTTTTTTATAGTGGTCAATTGCTTCTTGATTAAACTGTCCCTCAGTTGGCTCAATTCTTGACCACTCAAGACTAAGCCTATGGGAGTTGTGGCCTAATTTTTTGATCAGCTCAAAATCACTAGCAAACCTGTTATACTGATCACAAGCTTCAAGGGAACGTTTATCCTCTGGTTGGGTTCTTTGCTCCCATTCCCACCAGTCATTATTTATATTATTCCCCTCTACTTGATGGGCAGAAGCAGCTGCTCCCCAGAGAAAATTTTTGGGGAAAAACAGGGTAGCATGATCATGTTTTTCTTTAGGTGGATCGTCAGTCATGGCGAAATACAATAATTATAGCCATAATTTGGTATACCTGTTAGCTGGGTGGCATCACAAGCAGAGGTGTTTTGCCCGCTATTTTCAATTTTAGCGTATAGGGTATATTTTGATTCGTCAGTTCCTTTTCTATAGTAGTAACAAACATTAGTTGAAGAGGCCGGAGCACCTGAGTTAAAAAGAGGATCTTCTGGAACTGAATTGATATAGTTTGGAGGTAGTCCGCTTAAAATAGTAGAAACACAATTTGCTGATCCTGTACTATAACTACTAGCATCTGGTGGATGGGTTTTTTTAATCTGATAATAAATTTCCAAAGCATTAGCCAAAGAGGCTAGATCCTGTTTTCTACGGCTGTCTCGGCCAGTTGATTGTGCTTGGGAATAAGAGACAAATCCAATTGAGGCAATGATAGCAATAATGGTAATTGAGATTAAAAGCTCAATTAAAGTGAAACCGTAGTTTCCTTTAAGAGCCTTGCTCATTAAAGTGAAACCATTCTTTCTTTGGACAGTTTTGGACATAACTAAATCTATTCTAAAACTTATCTAGCCGAATCGTCCAGTAGAAGCTTCTTTCTTTCAACTAAGTTTGAATATTTTGTAGAAGTGGTGAAAAGAGGCTTTTGACAACTTTAGATAATCTTTCAGTTGGTATAGAAGCTTTTTTCTCAGAGCCGTAAACTTCTGCTTGTTTAAGATTCAAGGCTGAATTAATTAGCCCAAGATGAGTAAAGGCTTGGGGAAAGTTACCTAAATGAATTTTTTTAACAGGATCAAACTCCTCAGCATATAAGCCTAGTGGTGAGGCGTCATGAATAATTTTGTCCATCCAGACATTAGCCTCATCAACTCTCCCTAGTAGACTTAAAACATCAATTAACCAAAAAGTTGAGAGGAAAAATGGACTTTCACCTTGTTTAGTCCAATCTTTTTGGTCAGCAGTTCTTAAAACAAACCAGTCAACTACCAAGTTTCTCATAATATTATCAATAGTTGAGATGATTCTTTGATCACTGGCTTCTAACATACCTGTTAAAGCGATATTTAAAGTGCTGGTGTCAATTACATCTGAGCGGTAATAAGCCACAAAAGATTTAACTCTTCTGTTATAACCCTTTTTTAGTATGTCCTGTTTAATTTGGTTTCTAGAATACTGCCAAAAACTTAAGTCAACGTCTTTAATGTTTAAAGTTTTTGCCAAATTAATACCCCGGTCAACTCCTGCCCAGCACATTAATTTTGAGTAAGTATGATGTTTCTGACCCGATCTTCCTTCCCAAACACCATCATCTTTTTCCCGCCAGTGAATGCAGCAGTAATCAACCAATTTTTTGATAAAGATTTTGATCTGGTCACTTACATGGCCTCCGGACTCTACATAGAGGTTGATTGCGGTCAATACTTCTCCAAAAATATCAAACTGTTTTTGGTTTTCAGCTCCATTACCAACTCTGACAGGTTTTGAACTCATATATCCGTCCAAGTGACTTAGTTCGATCTCTGTTAACTCTTCCTCGCCTCTGATACCATACATAATCTTTAAGACTGAACCTTCTCTTAAGCAGACAGATTCAAGCCATTGAATAAATTGCTGGGCTTCTTTAAGATAACCTAATCCCAAGAAGGCATAAACAGTAAATGAGGCATCCCTTAGCCAAGTGTAACGGTAATCCCAGTTAAACTGCCCACCTACCTTTTCCGGTAAAGAGGTAGTCGGAGAGGCAACAATTGCTCCAGTTGGATTAAAAGTTAAAAGTTTTAAAGCTAAGGCAGATCTTAAAACCTCTTGCTGGTACTTACCTTGGTATTTACAAATTGATGCCCAGTTTCTCCAAAAGTTAGTAGTCTGAAAGTAGAGCTTAGCCAAAAGGGCATTAATTCTCTCTTTACTAATTCTTTTGTAAGTATAGTCACTGGGATAAAAATCCAGGGAGAAAAACTCTTGCTCACCTTCTCTGAGTTTAAATTTAACAGTCACCAAATCATCTTCAATCTTGACTAAATGATGTTTTTTATGGAGGACAAACTTGAAATTGGAATCTTCTATTACTACCGATCCATTAATCTTAGTAATTTTTACTTTTCTTCTTGCAAAATCTGGAGTAATTTTAAGTTTTAGCTCAAAGCCGTGATCACCTTTTAAAGCTTTAACCAGTCTAACTATTTTCGGTCCAAATTCAGGGATTTGCTGAAGACTTTCGTGTTCTTGGGTCAAAGGCATAAAATCTGTTAAAGAAACGCTACCTTTGGGGTTAAAAAAGAATGTTTTTAAAATATTGGTGTTTTGTTTATATTTTTGGTTGGATTGGTAAAATCCAACTGGGGCGATTTTGAAAAAGCCACCTTTCTTACTGTCTAAGAGTTTTAAAAAGTAGGCTGGGCAATCAAAATCAGGTAAACAACACCAATCAATTGAGCCTTCTGTTGAGATTAAAGCGCAACTTCTACAATCACCAATAATTCCATAATCAGTCAGTGGGAGGTAAGCTGGGTTGGTAGCAGGCTTATTCATAGGGGTTATACTACTTTTAGGTTAGCCCAAGCTTGAAGAGTTTGTAAAGACCTAAAGTTGATTACCTCAGTGATGTGGCAATCCTACTCCTGAGATTATAGTAGATTGTAAATTCTGAGCCTATAGTTGAAAAATTGATCATAAGAGGTTAAAATCTAAACTCATGTCGCAAACAGAAAATCAAGAAGTAGTTCCAAAGGTTGGTTATCATGCATTTTATAATACACCAGGCGCTCTCTACAGAGTTGAGTTGAATCCCCGTAAATGTGGGATTGTGTTGAGGCTAGCAGGTTTGACTGAGCAGCAAATAAGACAAAGTAGTATCTTAATCTCTCCTGAAACAAATCCAAGAGAGCAAGGTTTTCAATTTAGCGGTTATGACGATGAAGAAAAAGAATTTTATTTATACCCAACTACTCTCTGGCAGGCGCTAGATTATTATCGCTCAATTGCTGAATTACTGATTACAGGCCAAACAATCTTCTCAAAGATTGATGCTACCGGAACATTTTCTGTGATAAGCAGAATTCAAGTAAGAGCAGATGAACAAAATAGAGCAGAATTTGACAAAATATTACCAAAAGCTACTGGAGTTCTTATTAGAAAAGATGCCCAAGCTGACTTCTTGACAGCTGTTAGGTCAGAAAAAGATTTAGATAGAGTTGAATTGATGCTAAAAGCTGGGGTTGAAAGAGTGCTCCTAAGAGAACTGGCAAGGGAAGCCAAGTTGTCTTTGGAGAGCCCACCAACTTTACTTGAAAGAAGAGCCAGAGAGGCAGTAGCCCGCTTAACCCCTTTTGCAGCAGCGTTCTTGGGAGTATCCATTTTTACAGTGAGTCATCCTTCTCAAGATGCACCAATATGGGCCCATTTAGCTGATAAAGCAGTTATTACCTACATGTGTTTGTATTTTTATTTGATGAGTAAGAGAATTTCTCCAAAGCTTGCCCAAATCTATAATCCAAGAGCTAGAAGGGCTGGTAAGTTTGCACAAGAAGTTGAGGTTGATCATCCTGATCTTTATGATCTGGCAAAAATACACCTCCAACCCAAATTAGAGCTTGACGACCAGCAGTAGCTTTCTATTGATTACTCTGTTATTCCAAGTAGAGTTGCACATTCTTTATGAAAATGTAATTCTGCAAGAGTTTTACCGTCATCCATTTTCCACCAAACATGATATCCTTTGCGTAGTCCATCGTTATTATCTATATCTAATTCTTTATCACATTGATCACAGGTAAATGCTTTTAATTCTGGTTTTTTATTCGTAGGCCAAGTGTTTATAATCTCTCTAAACCGTTTAGTTGCTTCGGGTGAGTATATGTATGAGCGTCCAAACATTTCGCGGTTAACAACTTGTCTTTTCCTTTCGTCAATTTGTATAGAATTATTTTGAAATGCTGGTTCACAAGTATCATTGCACATATGAATTGGAAGTTTATAACCACCAGTATTAACCCAGTGATACCAGGCTTCATTTTTATATTGTTGGCAATTGGCACAGCGGAAACCCCGGTATTCAGGTTTTTCACTTAAACGCCAGGTTTCAACAATTTTAAGGAGAACTTTTTGTTCTTCTTCTAAAGTCATATCAGAAGCAGTATATCAAATAATGCTTTGAGCAAGAATTGGATGAGAGTTCAGGTAGAATTGGCTGACCCTAGTAAACTATGTTAGAAATTATTATTTTCCCAAACAAGCATGACAGATTGAGAACATCCCTTCTGTATTATTCAGTCTTCGTCTTTCTCTAAATTCCCAAAATTCTCTTTGATTCCAAATATCCATAATATTTTCTTGCCCAATGTTGCCCCATACTTCTTCAGCACTATGATCTTGGATGCAAGTTACCACATCACCTTTAGGGTTGATTACTAGAGTACTTTGACTCCATGAATAATTAGGACACCTCTGTGGAAACCAAATCCTTTCTAAAGGTATATTAGACGCTCTATTATATAGTTTATTTACTCTCATATCTTTAATTTCTAAACAAGCAATTCTTCTTTGAGCCTCACCTGACTCAATAAATTCTAAAACTTTGGGATTGACTGGATCATGTATACCCAAAACCACAGCCAATTGAAGATCAGTAACTCTATCAAGATGTTGTAGCAATAAATCTCCATTGGTATAAAGCATCAATCTGCAATCAGGAAGAGCCTTTCTAGCTTGTTCTAATCTAGGAAAAAGGACAGTCTCTGCTCTTAAAAGAGGTTCATTAAAATGAACTGGTTTTAAAGACCCAGAGAACTTAATAGCTTGTAGTCCTTCCAGCAAGCGTTCCCAAGATGCTTGAGGTAAAATATCTCCATTGGGACCATGTCTATCAGGATTTGAGAATACTGGACAATATGTGCATCTACGATTACACCAGTCGTCAAACCCCACATCAATAGTTGTGAACATATCAGGAGATCTAACTCCCAGAGTAAGATTGCAAATTTTAGTGGCTTGGTATCTAATCAAGGCAGGGATGCATTGATAAACCTCTTTAAAAGTGGACATACAATTTATTCTGCCATATCTTTCTGCTAGATAATAGCAAAGTTAAGATCAGGAATCAATTCTATAGGATAACTTGCAGGCCTACCAGGATCTTTGCTTCGCAAAGCATAGTCGCTGACGCTTACCTATGAACGAACTGGAAAAGCAGTGCAGGCCCGGAAGGAGTCGAACCCTCATTATCAGTTTTGGAGACTGAAGTCCTGCCGTTGAACGACGGGCCTAAGCTATATATGCGTAAGTATAATCTAAAAATAACTAAGATTCTAGGGAAAAAGTGAATTAAGCAGCCTCTATATCTCTAAGCCAATCTAATTTAGTGAGATCTGTTGTTTCATCAAATTCTGCAAAGACAGCTTCTTGTCTGGATCTTTGTTCAGCTGAAAGCTTAGATAGATCTATTGGGTTATAGGAGCCTACCAGAGTCACAGTTAACTTTATTTGGGCTTCACCTTTAAGTCCAGTGTGGAGTTTACCACCTCTTGCATCTGCAAAATCAGCTGCATCTTTGGTTGGAGCAGGAATATAAGCATCATAAGTTGTGGCAGCGCCACTCCTTCTTTTCGGTACAACTGAGATTAAGCTTATATCTGGTCCTAAACCTAAACTTTTTTTGACGTCATATTCTAAAAGAAGTCTTTCCCTTCCCTCGCGTCCCAACCTGAATTGGTCTTTAAAAGAGACTACTGCGCTGTTAGGTAAAAGAAATGTAGGAGTAGTTGGTTCAGGATAGCCTGTTGATTGAAAATAGCTATCAAAAGCTAATTGAGGAGGACGATAACCATCAGTTCTTTGTAACTCAGCAACTGCCATAGACAGCCTGTAATTTGCCTCTAATATAATTATGCTACTTGCTGTCAATAGCTACAACTTTAGAAGAAAGAATTACTTGAGTTTGAATTCAGTATGCTCGCGGACCTGCCTGCACTTTTTACAGTACTTTTTTAAGGTTATTTTTTCTTTTGTCTCAGTAGTATTTTTTTGGGTAATGTAATTACGACTTTTGCAGACCGAACATTCCAACCCAATAGCCATTCTGGCATTCTTTTTAGCCATGGATGAGATTTTATCTTATAATAGAGTAAGTTTGCAAGGGTATAGAAGAAGAGAGCATAAATAGCTCCAATAATAACATCTATGACGTAATGTTCCCCTAGGTAAATAAGTGAGAGCCATACCCCTAGCACGTAAGGAGTAAAAATTAGCCCCTTTAGCTTGAAAAAACGCAAACAATAAAGAAGGACTAGTAAGGGGTAGGCTGCATGCATAGAAGGGATAGCAGCCACAGGATTGGGGTTAAACTTATGATAGATAGTAGGTAACTCAAACTTTGCTGGAAAAACCTTTAATGTTTCATCTAGTATTTTATGAACGCCTGGTAAATAACCCTGCTCCTTAGCCAGCCAAGGTGGAGCAGCAGGATAAACTAAGTAACTTATCCAACCCGCATAAGATAAAAGCAGGATTGATAGAACAAAAACTCTGAAATAATTTTTGCTTATGATCCAAAGTAAAAAACCAAATCCTAAGGGTAGGGCAAAGTGCAGAAAATAAAAAATTGTGGCTAAGTAGTCATACCATCTAAGATTTCCTGCCTGGTAAAAGAAGTCTTGTAAGGCTACAGTTGGGACAAAAGTAAACAAAAACTTGTCTGCATTAATCAGTTCTATGTAATGGACCCTTGAGGACAAATTGTCTGCAAAACCACGCAAAAAGTCATAAGAGATAAGTATAAACAAGAAGGGTATCCAATCTAAAACAAAACTCCGAGTTCTTCTTACCAGTAAACTTCCCAAAAGCAAAATAAAAGCATATCTGTCAGGAGCTATACCAATGCCTTGCCAGATCATTAAAGCAGTCATAACAATGATATAGACAAGAAAAAGCAGGATTAGCAGAAGATGATGTTTACTCACTAAAAATTTAAACTAGAACTTCTATAGGTATAGGAGAGACCTCTTTAGTGTTAGGTGATGGATGCTGTTTAAACTTGGCTCTAATTGCTTGTTGCATACTCTCTGACACATCAACGTAACAAATACCATTTGGCACTTGATCGGGATAAAATGTTCCAAGAAATCTTGCTAATCTTCCTACCCCTTTTATTCTTGCACCGTGATCTACCCACGGTCTTCCTGCATAAAAAATATTCTCTTGTTGGCCAGGTACCCTGCCTACAAATACATCTTTTTCAGATATCTTATGTTCAGCCATCCTGATGATTAATTTATATGCTAATGGAATTTGAAAGTCAATAGTCACCTATCTCACAAATAAGCCAATCTAAATAAGATATACCAGGTAAATCCTATATTTGGTACAATTCCAAGAAAGCCGATGTGGCTCAGTGGTAGAGCACGTTCTTGGTAAGAACGGGGTCACGGGTTCAATTCCCGTCATCGGCTCCAACTAAAACTTCTTATCTGAAAGACATTAAGAAAAATAAGATTAAATTTAATGCCCGCTAAATTAAATATAGGATATCTCTCGTTTAGAATTGCTGGTACTGATGGGGTTTCTTTAGAAGCGCAGAGGTGGCGAACAATCCTGCAAAGAATGGGCCACAAAGTGACCTTTATTGCAGGAGAGTTAGATCAATCAGGGTTGCTTATCCCGGAGCTTCACTTTACTCACCCTAAAGTCTACAAAATCCATGAGATGGTAATCTCAAATAATGTTAGTTACTTAAAGGTAGAAAAAGAGATCTTTTCACTGGCTGGTCAAATTGAGGGGCTTTTAAGGGAGTCCTTTAGGCGCTTTAAGTTTGACAGTTTAGTAGTCTCCAATATCTTTTCGTTACCTATCCATTTTCCTTTGGCAGTGGCTTTAGACAGAGTTATTGATGAGTTTAAAATTCCAACCATCTCCAGAAATCATGACTTTTGGTGGGAAAGGGAAAGATATTTGAAGTCTCATTG
This sequence comes from uncultured Gammaproteobacteria bacterium, assembly GCA_964405655.1. Classification (GTDB taxonomy): domain Bacteria; phylum Patescibacteriota; class Microgenomatia; order Daviesbacterales; family UBA10151; genus CAYOOO01. The sequence goes on from CAYOOO010000002.1 coordinate 43,784, forward strand.
CTTTGAGTTTTTTATCAGATTTTTTCCTCCCAGAAGCCCATATATAAAACATGTCGCAATTAACTCTATTGCCCAGAGAGAACTTAAAAAAAGAACAGGAATAGGATCAACAGTTATACCAGATTGTTTTGATTTTAAAAGTAAATTAAACAAACTAGATTCTTTCTCAAAGCATTTTAAAAAGGACTTCAATATTAAAAGCAGTGATTTGATCTTCCTTCAGGCAACCAGAATAGTAGAGAGGAAAAATATCGAAGCCTCAATCGAGCTTATCAAAAGATTAAAAAATACTGGAATTGTTTTGGTTTTGGCAGGTTATGACGGGGATGAGTCAGGTGATTATTTAAAAATGATTAAGAACCTTGCCAAGAAAGCTCAAATAGCAACGAAATTTATTGGATCAAGGATTAAATCAGAAAGGGGAATGAGTGAGGATGGAGCCCGCTTTTATACACTTTGGGATGCATTTATAAATTGTGATTTTGTCACCTACCCTTCAATCTTTGAAGGGTTTGGCAACCAGTTCATAGAAGCAGTTTATTTTAAAAAACCAATTCTGATAAATCGCTATAGTGTCTTTAAACAAGACTTGGAACCGTTGGGGTTTGATGTGGTTAAAATCAATAATGGACAAATAACTGATCAGTCTGTAGAGGAGGTGAGAAAGTTATTACACAATCCCCAAAGGATAGAGGAGATGGTTAATAAGAATTTTAAAATTGGCAGCAAGTATTTCTCCTATAAAAGTATTACTAAAAAAATCGAGGATTTACAGAATAAGCTTTCAATATAATAAATATTGACGCAATTTTTTAAAAGGTTTACAAATATTCCTGCACCTATGCAAAATTTTCAGGTTGAAAAAGGTTTGGAACTAGCGATTAAACTTGGTTACCCCAGAGATATTTTAGACAAGATTCCAGTTGAGGCAATAGCCTCATTTTCTGGCGTTGGTTTTTACTTTGATCTACTAGACTTAAAGAAAGGGGAAAAAGTTCTCAGTTTAGGCGCTAATCCAGCTTTGGATTTGGCTGTTGCAAAACTCACGGTAGGAGAAAAGGGTAAGGTAGCAGAAACTGATTTAAGCAGTGGTAGTTTCTCCTTTGGGGCTGATAACTTCGATGCTGTAATTTCTAATGGAGTGATTCACCTAAGCACAAACAAAAGAGTCCTCTTTAAGGAAGTATTTAGGGTTTTGAAGCCTGGTGGCAGGTTAGCTATTTCAGACCTAGTTACAGAATCTGATTTGTCTATTGTTATTCCAGACTTTGGTCAAATCACCAAAGAAGATGATCTTACAATCGCCATCGAGGAAGCAGGTTCTAAAATAGTTACAGTTCGAGAGAACCTTCAGTATTCAGCCCCATCCCCAGGAGTCAAAAGTGTCTCTTTACTTGCAAGTAAAACCTAATTAAAATTAGCCACAATATTTTTCTCTATGGCTATACCTGAGAATAATCAAGATTTGGCAGTCCGAAGAGCAATTGAAGAGATTGATTTAGATACTGGTTTTTTAAGACCAGGTCAAGTTGGAAGGAATAATGATCTTTTGGGCTCTTTTAGAGATTTGCCAACTGTAGCAGAGCTTGCAAGGGATGTAAGAAGTGCCAGGTTAGCTGCAGCAAGATTAGTTAGGGTTCAACCAAAGAGCAGTGGTCAAAATCCTGACTCAGAATTTTCTCCGGCTGCTCCTGCAGCTTTTAAACCAATTGAAGATGCCACTAATGATGCATTAGATGTTATCTCAGCAATCTATTTAAGGTTAAGTGATAGTAAGAGGAACAGATTTCAAGCCTTATGTTATCGTGAAAGAGATTTAAAGAACTTATCTAAGGCAGTTGCGGTCAGGATAAATAAAGACAGAGATATCCAGGATTCAGATAGCAGAAAAGAAGTTGACAGGCAGCGACTATTAATGGCTGGCACAATGTTTTTATTGATTGATACTATTGATCAACTGGCTGCCTTCAGTAAGGATCCTGCTGATTTAGAGGCTGTCAGGCAGGCAGCGACTACTGTCAAGATGGCTAATGCTAACTGGCTATATGTTGCTCATCAAGGTTTAAGTCTAAGAGATTTTATTAATGAAAGCGTTGATTTTAGAGGAAGCCCTGCTAGGCAGCTGGGCTTTTTAGTTGATCTTTTGACATTTTATGAAACGGGTTTAGAGACCCAGCTAATAGCGGAAAATCAGCATTATCCATTTACACTTTATCCTCCCTCAATAGAACTTAATGTAAATTTTGCCCATAATCTTGTTGGGGCAATGTTAAGATTTGCCTCTGATGAGCGGGGTTTCCCAACAGCTGGACTAAAAGGTTTAGAGCGAGAAGCAGGTGAGCGTGCCCGCAAATTAGTAGATAAGGTGATTAGATTCAGAAAAAGATTTGAAGCAGTGATATTTAATACCCGCCATCCTGATTATCCGAGCCTAAGGGCTAAGATGTTAGGCTACCTAAGTATGTCTGGAATGACTGCTTTTGCAGCACTTTTTACAGCTGGAGTATCTGAGGCTGGAACAGTTCTAGCTTTTTACAGAAGATCGAATACTCAGATTGAGGCGGGTTATGATCCAGAGTTTTACAGTAAGTTTGCAGAGAAGTTAGAGAGTTATGGTAGGGAGGTGGTTCCTGACTCAGAGGTCTTGACAGATGATAAGCTGGTTTTAATTTATCAAGATGACCCCTCTAGAGTGGAACCACCAAATGATATCTTATTACCTCAAATTGTCTTAGGACTTAGGCGGGCCACCAGGGATAGGGAATTTATCATTACTGGGGAGGAGATAGACAGAATTACTCACCCAAACCTGGCAAGACCTACCAGGATTAGGTTTAACCTAGATCCAACTAAATCAGAAGTCTTTGCTGTAGAGTTTATCTATCAAAGGGAAGGGAGTGGTGAAATTATCAAGCTTTACTGCAAATACGATATGAATCAAGGAGTAATGAGATGGAATGTTCTAGGAGGAGTAGTAAGAGAACTTGGGGACTATAGAAGAAGATTTGCTTACTTTGCCACTGATGCTGTCATCTCTATTGTTAATTACTTACAAGATAAATATGTTCCAGGCAAGCCTGAGACAGAGGTTGTTAGACAAGTAGAAACAGCTGCTCTATCTTTGGGAAAGAGACAAGTAGCTGCATTTAGATTGTCTGAAGACGCCAGGTCAAAAGAAAAAAAGCCAGGAGCAGCCAGATCTCAAGTCTTGACTCCTGTTCAACAGGTTTTAAATAAGGGTAGAAAAGCTGAATCTGAACAACCTGAAGGTCCAAGAAGGTTTCTGATAGATAGAAAAGGTTTCAAAAGAGATTTACAGGGTTATCCCCAACCAATTCAGGTGAGGATTAAGGAAACACTGAGAAGATATTTGGAAGAAGGGGTGGGAGAGGTTAGCTCTCTCAATACCAGAGACAACGGAAGAACGATTTTAAGTCTACATATTAATGTCATAAATAGAAGGGGTTTGAGAGTAGCTTTGGAAGTTTTAACCAGACCGGGAGAGGTAGGTTTTAGATATATTTTGATGGCTCCTAGAGATGAGGTTTATAGAAGATTAGCAGCCTTGGGCCTGGCTATAAACTCATCCAAAATGTCCAGATAATTTGTTTTGAGCCTCCTAACAGAAAATACGCCCCTCCGGCTTTGCCGGAGGCCGAACTGTTGTGAGCCGGGACGGGGATTTGAACCCCGGACCCACGCTTTACAAAAGCGTTGCTCTACCACTGAGCTATCCCGGCACTTATCCCAGTAATTTTAAGTTAAAAAGCATAAAAAATCCACCTTTGGCAAGGTGGATAATTGGACAGATAATTTCTGCCTACTTGGTCGTTTTTTGAGGTATTTCCCCCTAAATTATAGGTGGGGATTCAGTTTAGCAAACCTCAGTTTAACCAAAACTTAAATAATCCCCATATTAGGTGAAATCTCAGTGGAGGAAAATTCCCCCTCAAATTGTCAAACGTACCCAGTAGGCAAAGGTCGCCTTTTGGCGACTGGCTTTTGGCCATCTACTTTGTCCTTTTACAGGACTAATAAATTATAGCATCTTATAAGGCTTGCCTGTCAAGTTAGAAATAGGTAAGAACACAGTTTTTAGAATCCCAACAGGGACTTTAATATAGAAGTTCCATTTAATAGAATAAATCCCAACAAAGAAGAATTACCAATTGGAATAAACCAAAGCAAAAGAAGCAAAATAAAACCATATTGCTCAAGTTTCTGATATTCCCTGGCTAAGTTATAGGGAAGTTGAGATAGTAAAATCTTTGATCCATCAAGGGGTGGGATTGGTATTAGGTTAAAGACTGCTAAAAGTAAGTTGATATTGATCATAAAATCTAAAAGTTCTAAAACAATAAATGGTAAGGAAAGACCTCTGAGAAGATGAAAAAGGAGTGCTGCAATGATAGCCAGTCCCAAATTTGATAAGATTCCAGCAGCAGAAACCAGCAGCTCACCTTTTCTTAAACTGGAAAAGTTAAGAGGATTAACAGGAACAGGTTTTGCCCAACCAAACAAGATTGGCGAGCCAGATATAAAAAGCAGTGCTGGTAAAAGAATGGTACCGACAGGATCTATGTGGGGAATAGGATTTAGTGTTAGTCTGCCAGCTCTTTGAGCAGTATGGTCGCCAAATTTTAGGGCTGCCAGGCCATGCATAACTTCGTGAACAATCACTGAAAAGAGTAGGACAACAATCGATAAAGCTATTAGCGAGGGACCAAAGATCTCTAGGTTCATTCTTCAGATTATATTTCAAAGTGGCAGTAGTTGACAATTGTCACATTAAATCATTGCTAATTATTTTGAGCTTGAATTAAGTTTTATTCCCTGTTAAAATCTACCAGTTATGTTGATATGTTCTCGTTGTGGTAAAAAACCTAATAAGATTGCCTTTTCTAGACACCAGAAAGGAAGTTCAGGCGCTTCTGAATGGCCTTTGCGGGCTCAAATTACCAAACACATCCAAAGACCAAACCTACACATTTTTAAAGGTCAAAAATATTGCACCAAGTGTTTAAGGATTGTTAAAAAAGACTTTAATATTGCCATGAGCAAAGCTCCTGCTTCTTTACCTGTAACTTAAATACTCTAAGGTTTCAAATTATTGCTGCTTGGTAGTCTAATTGCAAAGCAATTACATCGCATTGCCTCTTGTAACGCGTTGCATTATAATCATGGGCTTAAGATGAGCTCATTAGCAGAACGAGCCAGAAGTTTAGGTCGCTATATACAAAGTAGTCTGCCTTTTACTCGCTCCGAAGCTCGAACAATTAAAGTTATAGAGCCTCCAACTATTGTCATTGAGACTGAAGATGGTAGCAGAACTGGTAGAAGAAAGGCTTTAAAAGCTCTAAAGCAGCAACCAGTTGGAGTCCTCCACAGATCAATTATTGAAATCCATAACCAACTAGGAAGAAGTAAAAAAAGGGTTAATAAACTAATAGGAGACAACTTAAGCTGGGGAGAGATAATCTATTCAGCAGACCCTGCTCTACTGGGATATTTGTCAGTTAGACGCAGGTTAGCAGAAACAATGGATTACTTGCAGATGGCAAATTTAAGCATCCCTTTAGCCTCCCCAGAATATCTGAATGTTTTAGAGCGTGAGAATTTATTCGATTACAAAGTTGGAGGAGTGAGCTTTTTAGAGATTGAAAAGATGCCGATGCAGCCAGAGTTAAGTCTGGAGGATATCTCCAGAATTGACCGCCTGACTATGGATGGAAAGAAACTCTTTTTCGGCAGGGAAGTTGGTTACCTGAGATTTGCCCTGCTTTATCTAGCGGCTTTTAACTATGCCCGGCCAGACTCAAAAGTAAGTCTGCCGGAAAACTTACGTGAGCTGCGAAGACGGGCTGTTGGCTATTTTGATTATTATACTGACTTAATGACCCAGTTTAACTTATCAGATGAGGTGGATTTACATCTAATCTGGGATCTTATGGGAGGCAGATCTTTTCTTCCACATGCTTTAGCAACCTACATCCCAGCCCGAAGAGGCATTACTCCATCTTCTGCAGTTAAACTGTTTGAAACAAAGTTTCAATCGATGGAACCTATCTTTGGGTTTTCCAGTAGAATCTGGGCAAGGAGGATGACGAGAGCAATGATAGCTTCAACTAAACAGGCTTATTCTCAAAACTGCTTACCTGAAGACTTAGAGAAGTTCCAGCACTATGATCCTGAAGCAGATAGTAGAGCTTCAGAGAGAGTTTTACAACACTTTGATCAATATTCAGCTGATCCTGAGGTTTACGAGAATGCTTCGGCAGTTTTAAAAAGGTTTCAGCAGCAGTATCGTAAAAAATTAAGAAGAGAGATTTTAGGTTCAAAAAATGGCAGGGTAAGAATAGATATGGGACAAGCTGGAATAGCCAGTTCCTTAACAGCTGCCCGCCATTATCAAGATACTTTAATGTTTGTTTTGCATTTTGATCCGCAAACTCATCTGACCATTGAGCTTGATAGAGCAGGCAAGATCTATGGAATCCCTGCCAATCTTTTTAGAAATGATCCTAATATAGCTTTAGCTATGACAGACAGGTTGTTAGATCCGGTTATGAAGTGGTTAGATTTACGCTATCCAACTACAACTCAAGCTGCTATTTCTGCTCCCTGGCGAATACCCCAATTAGTTGAGCTGGTTACCAAAGATGAAGAAATAGCTACTACACCAAAAAGAAAAACTTTAAGGTTACCAAGACCAAGTGAAATTATGCATACTACTCCAAAAACCAGTGTGGCTGGTGAGTCTGAAAGAAGAAAATGTGTTGTCATACACTCTAGAAAGAAGGTTAAAGAAATGTTGCCAAAAAATACTCCTGAGGAAGCAGTAGATAGGATCATGGCAGCAATTAAGGACTATGAATTTGGCAGGGATGCATCTGCCAAGACTTTGCAGTTATCTGGTGGATTAGTCCAAATTAGAACAGGAGATTTTAGGGTAGAATTAGAGCATCAAAGAGGCAGGATTTTTAGATTAGTTGATGCTGGAGATAAGAAGGATATCAGGAGAAGAGTTCAGCCTAAGGTATTAACTTAAGTTTTTAATCATGGCAGCAGAAATTGATTTACCAAATCCAGTTCTTTCGTCACATTTAGTACGCTCAAGGCAGTTAGGTTATCAGAGCTTGGCAGCCATGCCTGCAAGATTATCTCTACCTTTGTCTTTAGAAATCTTTGAGGATTTGAGCGACAGACGGAAAAAGGTGGGTCAACTCGAACGGGAAGTCATAGTTCCAAATGAAGAGGTTTCAGAAAGAGTTGCCTTTTTAGGTCAATATGGACAATTACAACCTACCTTAAGGCAGGTACTTGATTTTTTAGTCAGAGAAACTATCCTTCTTCAACCTTTAACTCAACTTGGATTTGATAGCGTTGTTAAATACTTTTTTAATATTGATCAAGTAGCAGGCATACCAATTGCTTGGAACCGTATGGATTTAAGATCAGATGGAGCATATAACCACGATGAGGGTATATTGATGAAATTCGGACCTCCCTTACCTGAGAGTTTACTGATTAGTCTGGCAAGGACAGGTTTAGTTGATAATAGCTCATTGATTCTGACTCATGAATTAGTTCATTCCAAGCAGGCAGCCAGAAAGAAGAAAAGAGGAGAGTGGTATAAAAAACATCGGGAGTTTATGGAAGTCCATGCTTATATCAGCGAAGGTAGAGCTCAATATTCTGATCGCGGCAGATTAAAAAAACACATTTTAACTGCAGTTGGGTATGACAAAAAGCTAGTCTATCCTGGGGCAGATCCTTTTAAGATAATGTTTGCTATTTGGGCAGTTGATAGATTGCTAGCTTTGGGTTTTACCCATAATCAAATTTGCGATAGAGAAGCAAATCTTGGTAACTGGAATCAAAGAAGATCTGTTTATGGAAGATTCTCTAAAACAATAGCATCAAGCTCTAGGAGGTTTCAGTTATCCTCTACGAACTTAGATGGTTTAGTTGAAGGGAATGATTTGATTCTGCGTGAACATAGAAGCATAGTCAGGTTGATAGCTCAAGAAGAACTTAAAAAAGCTGCTTAATAGGGAAATTCTGGTAGCCGTTTAGGAACTCTTTTAAACTAACAGGAGCTTTTCCTTCTATTTGAACTTTTCCTTCTGGTAAAAGTTTAACTATTTTCCCATTCCATTTAGTCCAGGCAGTTGGCCAAGGGTAATAGGCTCTAATCATCCTATCTAACTTCTCAAGAAATTCCTGGAGGGCCTGCTTGCCGGTAGGCAAGTTATTAATCTCAAAATACCCATCCTCTTTAGTCACCTTATCACAAAAAGTTGCTATCGCATGATTTTGTGCAGTTGATTTGAGTTTTCCCAAGATATAATCTTTAATAATTTGAGTTATATCCTGACTTGCTTGTTGAAAAATTTTGTTACCCAAAGTTTGGTAATTATCACCGCTATCTATATCTAAACTCTTTTGATAAAGAATTGGTCCATGATCCATATTCTCATCTAGAAGCATATAACTCATCCCAGTTTCTTTTTCTCCTTCTAAAATTGCAGTTTGCAAAGGAGAAGGACCCCGAAACTTTGGAAGAAGTGATGGGTGAAGATTAATAGTTCCAAGTTTGGGAAGATCTAAAACTACTTGTGGAATGATCTTGCCATAAGCTGCTACTACAAACAGATCTGGCTCAAGTGATTTAATGCTGTCAGCAAAATCTTGATCTAATCTTTCAGGGCTGAAAATGGGTATATTTTGGTCTAAAAACGCTTGTTTGACTGGTGTAGGAGCAAGCTTTAGATGACGTCCAGAAGGCTTATCAGGGACTGTAACTATTGCTTGCAAATTAAAGTTTTTTTGGAGTGCTTGAGCAACCGGAACAACAAAAGATCTTGAGCCAAAGAAAATAATTCTTGTCATATTGTGACTTCTTCAAAAACATCTGCTCCAGTTCTGTCTTTGCCAACTACTTTAAAAACCCTAGATTTTTGTTCTAAAGCTAAATCCATAAATAATTTACCCTGTAAATGGTCATACTCATGTTGAAAAATCCAAGCCGGAATACCTGTTAACCTCTCTTTAACTTCATTACCTTTTTCATCCAAATATGAGACTGTAACGGTTAAAAACCTAGTAATCTCAGCATAGTAATTAGGGATAGAAAGACAACCCTCAAGATACAGCTTAGTCTTTTTTGAAAACTTAAATATCTTAGGATTAAAAACTGCTTTGAAAGTATTATCTGTAGTTTTCATGATAAAAAATTGTTCATTATTTCCAATTTGGGTTGATGCTAAGCCCACTCCCTCTGGATCAACAAAACTTTTGGTGGTTTTGATCATCTCTTTGATGGTATTTAACAAACCTTGATTAATTTTCTTGACTGGTTTAGTTTTAAATCTTAAACGTGGATCAGGCGCTTGAACTACGTACATACCTAAAAGTTTACCATTTTAACACTAAATTTTAAATAAAGTCTCATAGTTTTAAAATTTTCTATCCTATATAATAGAACCTTAGTGTTATAATAAGACAATGTCAGTTGTTGAAAACTTAAGTAATTTAGGAAAAGAGCTAGTTGATTGGTGTAGGGATGCAAGAGTTTACCACGAAGTCCTCAGAGATGGCCGGCAAGATTATGCACTGAACGTCTGGGCGATAAAGACCTTAGACCCAACCTTAATACCTGTGGCAGATTTATTGGCAAGGGAACAAGTATTACTGGATAACCCGGATCTGACCGCTAAAATGGACAGCATCAGACGACCAGTAGTACTATTGCCCAAAGCTATCAGATTAGTCTTGGCTTTGGCGGACTATACAGTTATTGATTGGACAAGATTTATTTTTTCTGACGATCAATACAGTCGGATAGAGTTCTAACTCTTCTTCTCAGAAAAGGTATTTTTTAGCTGTTTTAATCTCCACATAAATACCCGAGCTTTGTTTTTGGCTGTTAAATACCCCTTGGTGAAACTCAAAGCTTCCTCAAGCAGGTTTCTTGGTAGTTGTTTGGCAAGCTTAATATAAAGAGAGTAATGTTTTGGATCTCCTAAAGTATCTGCCAGGTATACTCCATATTCTTGGAACTCTTTACTTAAGTTTTTGGGTCTTTTTAAGCCTTTTGTTTCTTCTAAAACCTTAGCAATACTTTTCATTTTCTACTGTGAACAAGTAAAGGGAGCTAGTGGGTCAGTTTTAACTAGTCCTCCCCATTCTACCATTGTAAAGCTGAAGCCCTCTCTTTTTGGAGTGATTAAGATTGGCTGAGTCACCTGGGTTGGTTTATCTAAAGCCTGGAAATATAAGTGGACTCTAATAGTCTGATCAGGTTTAGGTGTTAGATAAAGAGGCTCAATTTGATCAATTTGCTTTTGATCAACTATTCCAACAAAATAATAAGAAGAATTAGGCAGTGCATTTAGCCAGTAATCTTTAAACTGCTGAGTTTCTTTAGAATTTAGTCCTAGTTTAGGCAAGATATCATCAAACAAAACAGGTAACTTATCAAAAGTTACAACAAATCCCTGATCAGGCTTGTTTAAATCTTTGTCTTCTATTTTAGCCTCATAATAGAGATAAGGATACTCTTTATTATCAACTATTAACTTTCCATCAGGATAAGCAGTTGCATTCCAGCCAGAAAGTGGATAAAGGGGATCAGTGTAGGTCAGATCAACTTTAGGATCAATCTTGACATTAATTACAGTTGCTTGTTTAGGGTAAAGATAAACTGCTGGTTTGCAGTGAACATACCAGGCACCTGCTATAGCAAGCTTGTCTTGTTGGAGCAGAAAGTATTGAAGCTGTAACTCTTCTTTGTCTTGGCTGACATCTTGGTTTGGGAAAATAAGCTTTGGCGCCTCAGCGCCTGGAGAGGGAAGGCTAACCCCTTTTTTATTTAAACCCTGGCATTCCTTGATTGCTTCCGGCGGGACTGGAGAGCCAAGTTTATCTACAGCCTGATAGACATCAGTTACCATGAAAGTTCGCTTATAGCCAATTGATCCGCCGTCAAAGGTTTTAGGACTGTTGTCCGAATTGAGGTGAGCTAGGAATATTAAACCAATAGTACTGGGTTGAAATTTAAAAGCTCCTCCGTTGCTTAGGTGTACCTCCCCATGTTTTTTAGGGTACATAATAAGAAACTTTCCTCTGCCTGGGATATCAATAAAGTTTTGGGGGCCAAAATCAACTGCAATTCCCTGATTATCGACTCCTGGTTCTTTTAAATTCTCATTCAAATAATTGGTTGCGACATAGACATTTGATAGGACGAGCTGGTACTTAATTTTAGTAGAAGTATCCAGATCAACTGATCCTTGGAAGATTTTAGTGTACTGGTTATTTCCACCTCGTGAATAACGGTAAGCATCTACTTGAGTTGACCCTGATTCAACCTTGCAACCCTCAGTAATAATTGGAGAACTACTCACTGGGGCTGTTGGTATCTCAACTGGCCAGATAATTAAAATTGCTAAAAACAAAAGCATTAGCAAAATAAGCTGGATATAGCCTTTCTGTTTTGGTAAATTTGCCATTATAAAAATATTTTAACAGCTTTTAGGAATCAATTAAGGAGTATTTGCAGATAAAGTGGCTATTTCTTCTTGTTTTTTTAAAGCGTCTGGATCATTGGGGGTAATCTTTAAAACTTCTTTAATCTCTTGTTCTGCATTCTCTTTTTGCTGCAAATTTGTATAGAGCTCAGCCAGTAAGAAGTGGGCTTCCTTATAATTAGGTTTTAGCTCAACTGCTTTTTGAGCTGGTTCAGCTGCCTCTTCTAGCTTGTTAAATTGTTGAAGTACCACTCCTTTTTGGTAATAAAGCTTAGCATCAGTTGGGGCTAGCTTAATCGCTTGATCTAAAGTTTTTAGAGTTGTTTGTTCAAGATCTTTATCAATTAAAGCTAGTTGGAAGTAAGTTCTAAAAGCGCTTCGATAAAGTGAAACATTTTTTGGACTCAAGTCTAAAGATTGTTCTGTTTGATCTAAGGCAATTTTTTTATACCTTGCTGACCTGGTCGCATCTTCCTCTGAGAGGGCAATAGCAATCGACGAGGCAGCATAACCCAAATCGCTTTTAAAAATTGGTTCACCTCTATTTAAAGCAGCAGCCATGACTAAATTTTCATAAGCCTTTCCTGGCTTACCAGCTTCATTATAATTTGAACCTTTGCGGTAGTAGAAATCAGCTAACCACCAGGTCCCAACTGTAAAAACTAAAAAAGCGGCAGAAAGAATGACTAAAATTTGGACTAAATTTGTAGTGAGCGGTTTTCTATAGATAAATGAAACGATACTTAAAAGCAGTGGATTAATCTTTTTAGGCGATAATGGTTTTAGGCTATTGGTATCAAAAAAGACTACTACTGGGAAGAGAAAGAAGAATAATGCCACAATTACAACTGAAAAAAGAAAAAAGTTTTGGATTAAATAGAATAGATAGGAAGCAAATATTGCAGCTATTAAAAGTTTACAAGAATAATTTTCATCACTTTTAACTTTAGAAAGGATTTTTTTAAGACAGAAAAAGATAAATGAAAAAATTATTGACATGTAGCTTATAAATCCAAAAGCACCAGTGGTAGCAAGATAATTTAAGTATTCATTATGAGCTTTGTTATATAAAAAGTCCCATTCAGAGACGTAGTTGTGCGAGATGGGCCTGAAGTTATAGTAAGAGTAGGCAAAGGTCTCTACTCCTGATCCAAACAGAGGGTAAGCTTTAAATATATCAATTGTTCCTTTCCAGACAATCAATCTAATTCTTCCTGATTCAGTCCCCCCATTTTCAAGTTGTGTTCCAGTAGTTTGGGAGACAGAAATTCCAGGCCTTGGTGGAGGAGCCCCTTTTTTAATTAACCTAAAATCACCAGTTAAAGCTGAGCCATATAATAGGTTGATAAATACAAACAAGGCCAAAACTAGTCCAAGCGGCAAGAGACCAGATAATTTGTTTTTAATCTTGCTTGAGATATTGGTATAGAGGCAGTAGCCAGAGAATATAAAAAGTCCTGCCAAAAGTCCCAAGCTTGCTCCTCTGGAATAAGTAAAGGTAAAAGCTAAATAGAAAGCTGTGGTAGAAAACAAATAAAAATTCCTGCTCAGGCTAGATTTTGCTGCTAAGAAAAAATAAAGAGAAGGAAAAATTAACATCCCAAGATATGCTGCCAGCCAGTTAGGTTGACCCAGTGTGGCAAAAACTCTGGCTTGAACATCTTGAACCCAACAATCTGCACTAAATGTTCGATTCAGAAGGTAACAAGAAGGGGACAGACCAAAATGTTCAGGAATTGCATAAAGTGCGACAACTAACCCACCAAAGATAGCCCCCTTTAGAAACTTTTGTATCGAGTCAAAACTAAAGTTAGAGACTAACGCATAAAAAAGTAAGATATAAGAAAGTGTAGAAAAAAGCCCACCATTCAATCTTGAGTAGTAACCAAAAACTGAAGTGTGTCTGTCTATTGAAAAAATGGTCGATAAGATTTGGCTTATCAAAAAAAGAGCTAGGGGAATATCTAAAGGAGTTAGAGTCAAGATAATCTTTTTTTGATTGATCATCTTCAGAATCCAGGTTGTGGAAATAACAATAGTCAAAAGATAAACAAGTAACATCTTATTAAACTCAAATAACTCTGAGTTAACAGAGCTGAAGACAAGAGGGGTTAGAAAAAAGAGCAAGTAGAAGCTATAAAACAAAATTTTTTGAAGCATCTTAGATTAAGAGCATCATAAATAAGTTTTTAATAATACGCAACATTTTGGATCGATATTGTTGTCTGATTTAAACTTAGTGTGTTAAACTGCTGATCAGTCATGTTTGGCAGATTCTGGCAACTCTTTTCCCATGATATTGGTATAGATTTAGGGACTGTGAATACCCTGGTGGCAGTCAGGGGTAAGGGAATAGTTATTCGTGAGCCATCAGTAGTAGCAATTCACAAAAAATCACGTCAGGTTTTGGCAATTGGTGTTGAAGCCAAAAGAATGCTAGGTAGAACTCCAGCAGTCATTGAAGCTGTCAGACCCTTAAGAGATGGAGTTATCTCAGACTTTGATACAACTGAGGCTATGCTACGTCACTTTATTCAGAAAGTTCACCAAGCCCCGGCATCCGCCGGCTGGCGGATTCCTAAAATCCCCAGGCCTAGGGTAGTAATAGGTATCCCCTCAGGTGTAACAGAGGTGGAAAGAAGAGCTGTCCAGGACGCAGCTATGTCAGCCGGCGCTAGGGAAGCTTATTTAATAGAGGAACCAATGGCAGATGCTATTGGGGCAGATCTCAAGATAGAGGAGCCCGAGGGAAATTTAGTGGTGGATATTGGTGGAGGCACAACTGAGATAGCAGTAATCTCCCTGGGGGGAATAGTTTTGAACAGATCCTTGAGGATTGCTGGGGATGAGATGGATCAAGATATTCTCTCCTATATGAGGATGCGCTATGGAATGCTAATTGGTGAGCGGACAGCAGAGGATGTCAAGATTGAGCTAGGTAGTGCCACCCAGTTAAATAAAGAAAAGGAGTTTGTTATTAGGGGCAGGGAACTGGCAACTGGCTTACCAAAATCTATCAAGGTCACCTCAACTGAGATCAGGGAGGCAATCTCCTCTACAATTACTCAAATCATTAATACTATTCATGAAGTTTTAGAAGAAACTCCACCTGAGCTTTTGTCAGATATACTAGAGCGGGGAATTTTCATTACCGGTGGTGGGGCACTGATTAAGGGCCTTGATAAAAGGATCTCAGACGAAACAAAAATGCCTGTTTGGATAGCAGAAGATCCTTTAACTACAGTTGTCAGAGGTTGCACTAAAGTTTTAGATGATTTGGATCTACTATCAAAGGTTAAAGTCACCGGTGGGTTAAGGTAACTTTAGGCTGCTCTGGATACTACTTCCCGTGCTTCTACCCCTACTGCTTGGCTGATGTGGGTTAGGCCGTCTTGTTCCATCAGTTTTATTAAACCTCTTAGAATTCTTCCAGCAATTGTTGGTCCAACAGCTCTATTGCCTGAGATAACTTCTAAAATAGAAGCACCAGCTTTAATCCGCTGATAAGCTGTCTCTGCGTCATTGACTGCTCCTGCTCCCCAGACCATCAGTTTGTTACCGAAGTTGAGATAAATATAAGCAGTCTTTTCCAACAGCATTTGTCTAAAGTCAGGATCATCGCCAGCAATTCCACCTGTAGTTAAAAATCTTTCACCGTATTTTCTTTGGACTTTTTGGTCGTAGTATTTTCTTTTAATCTCCGAATCAGTAGTGGTGTTGCCCATAATTACTCCAGTGGTACCAACATCAATTGCAACTACTAGAGCCTCATCTATCTCCTGATAGCTCATATCAGGCGAGAGTTTGATTAAAAATGGTAAGAACACTCCTTTCTCGCTCATGACAGATATAATAGCCTGGGCGCTGTCCATCAAATATTCTTTTCCCAGGAGCCTTCTTAAAGGAGTATCCTGATCCAGTAAAACAGTATTAGGCGAGGAGTGGTTTAAGACTAAGAATTTAACTCGGGTATAATCAGAACTTGGTATCAAAATTCTGGTTAACTTAGCTAAGGCCTCAGGTGCATCTTTGGCTTTAACGTCTTTGTTAATTCCGACATTTCCGCCAACAACTAAATCGCTATATTGATTAAGTCTTTGGCCAATTGTTTCAGCTGTTTCTTTTTGATTAAACCCTAGCCAATTCCAAGTTACTACCCGGCCATTTATAATAATTACTTCCTGTCTGGGTAAAGGTTGGTTACCTATTTGGGGATTTAAGACGACTGTTCCTACCTCAACACCACTATAGCCTAAAGCAATTAATCCTCTGACACCTTCACCATTTTTTGTCCAACCTGGCCCAACAAATAGTGGACTTTCTGCCCTGATTCCATCAATATCTACCCTTAGTCTCTCATCAGAAAATCTTTGTCTGCCAAAATTGAGTTGTTGAATTAAATTTAATCCGTAAGGGGTATGCTCTAATAAATCCAAAAGATTTTTGGTCCGGTTGTGCCAAGTCTCAGAATCAAGTCTTGCTAGGGCTGGGTTAACCAAGCCTTTATAAAACTCAACGCCCATTTGCTCTTTTTTCTAAATCTTCCAAATGCTTCTCAAGAAAGGATAAATTTTTAGGATCAAAGTTAGGATCTGCCAGACAGCATTCAAGAACTCGTCTGGTAGTGGTGACAAAATCGCACCTGATTCCAAACTGTGAAGATAAGTCACTAATACCGTTATTCTCACGGTCTAGTAGCACTAAAGCATCAGTAACCACTAAGCCATTGTCCCTCAAGACTGTTACCCCTTCACTGATACTTTTACCGGTCGTCAGCGCATCATCAATTACTAAAGCAGTTTGACCAGGAGAGTAGACTCCATCAATTTTATGATTTTCTCCATGATCTTTTTGATGTAACCTGGGAGTAATTTGGGGAACTTTTAAATAATCTGATAGGGAAGAAACTAAAGGTGTTGAACCTGTGGGGACATCTGCCAAAATATCAAATTTTAAACCATGAGCTTTTGCTGCTAAAACTTGTACACAAACAGCTTTTAAGTCTGGGAAAGATCTTAAATTTCTAAGATCATAATAAACTGTAGTAATCCCCCCAGCTTTTAATCTAAACTCCCCAAACCTGACGCACTGTGAATATAGTATTGCCTGTTCAACAGTATAACCTTCAACCAAAGCCATAATTTATGCTACTTGTGGCAGCGATACTTCTTCATGCATGGGTGTTAAATGTCTGATTTTTGGTATATAACCATCAAGAAATAGGGTAAATGGTCGTGATTTGGTTCCAGCGCCCAGGATCATATCCAAAAGTGCCATTCTGACATAGAGTCCATTTTGGGCCTGCCTAAATGCAGCCATTCTAGGATCACTATCACAGTCTGTTGGTAATTCTTCATTTCTTGGTAGGGGGTGCATAACAATTGCATGAGACTGCATTAGTCCCATTGCCTCCAAATCTATACCGCACTCTCTATAAGCTGATTCGTCAATATATATAGCTTCTCCATTTCGGCCAGCTTTTGGTCTTTCTTTTTGAGGTCTAGTTAAGTAAACAACGTCGACTTTATGAAGTATTGGCCTTAAACTAGTATGTTCCCTATATGGAACACCTTTTTCGTCGAGGTATTCTTTAATGTCATCTCCCATTCGCAGTTGCCAGGGAGAAACAAAGTCCAGGCTGACACCTGGGAATTTTGCCAGTAAATAGGCTAGTGATCTGTCAGTCCTGCCTCTTTCCAAATCTCCAGACATTGCTACTCTTAAACCGCTGATATGACCTAACTCCTTTCTGATTGTATAAACGTCCAAAAGTGATTGAGTTGGGTGTTGGCCTTTGCCATCACCCGCATTAATGATTGGTATACCTGACACTCTGGCAGCTCTGGCAGCACCACCAGTTTCATGATATCTAAGGACAATATAGTCATACCCGTAGCCATTAATAATTCTGATTGTATCTTCTAAAGTTTCGCCTTTAATAGCTGATGAAAATTCTTTAGCATTTTCGGTACTAGAAAAAATTCCGCCCAGATTTAAAATAGCAGCTTCAAAAGAAGTTCTGGTTCTGGTTGAGGGTTCGTAGAATAAGTTATAACCCATTTTCCCTTTTAATATTTTGCTTCTTTTTTTACCTTCCGAGTGAACTTGTTCCATCCACGCAGCCAGCGGGAATAGATCCTGCTCTAGCCACTCCCTAGAAAACTGTTGGGCTTCAAGAATATGATAGGGAATATGACCAGGATAAATTATTGGAGCCAAGTCTTCATGTCTTCCGCCCGATACTTCAGCAAATGCCATATTTTCTTCAAAAAAAGATGTTTTTTCTGCAAAAAAATGGAGCCTTGCGGCTCCTTCTACTCGACCTTTCTTAAACCAGACAGGTAGTTTTTAAATTTATGCATTTCAATATTTGTAATATAAACGTCAAACTTAATTCAATATCTGTCTTTACAATTTGTGTTATGATAGTTTGGGTTTGTAGTTTCTTTTGGACTTTTCTACCAAAACTCGATCTTTTTTAACGGTACTTACTACCGAAAAGTATATTACATGGCTTCCTATTACTAAACATGTCAAGAAAAGCTGACATAAAAAACTTATGACAGCAGAGCTAAAAACTCTTGAACTATCTTCAAAACCTGTTCAAAGAATAGTTTTATCTATTAAGGCTCCAACTATCGAAGAAGTGATTGATACCTTGGGCAATCGGCGTTTTTTTGGGCTAATGCAAAATTTTAACAGCAGAGGGAAAGAGTGGAGAGCTGTTACTAGTAGACATCTAGGTTTTCGCTCATATCAAGGAGGTAGTCAATTAGAAGCTGTCCAAAGACTTTATCTGGCAGTTCCAAATCTTGAGGTAAGATACAATTGTGCTCAATATCATGATGTGTTAGTACCCAGTTCAGAGTGGGTAGAGTTATTTACTCGGGTCTCTCTCTAAAATTTCAGAGTCCCAATAAGTTTTCTGATCCAGTTTTAATATGGTATATTTGCCCTATGCTTTCAAACCTTCTTTATGATGCTAGAATCTTACTCTCGCTAGTATTTGTTTCAATTTTAATAATTATTGTAGATAGCTTAGGGTTTTTTAATTACCCTAAGTCTCTTCTTCAGCAAGTGACTATTCCAATTCAATATGGTTTGTATAAGACTTATCTTTCTGTTTCAAGACAGTTTGAATTTATTATTTTAGCCCGTCGTGCCTCCCAGGAGAACAAAGCCTTAACAGAACAGCTAGCCCAAGTTCTCTCAGAAAATGCTCAACTGCGCAAAAAGCTGGCTGAAACAGAAAGTTTTTTACAACAGCAGAAAACCTTAGATCCTCAAACCTTTAATCTAATAGCAACCAGACCAATTGGTATAAACAGATACATGCTTTTAGACAAAGGTTCAGAGGATGGAATTAAACTCAACCAGACAGTGATTTATAAAGATAACTATTTGGGAGAAATAAAAGAAGTTAGCCCTAAAAAATCTAAGGTTCAACTGCCTTCTGACCCAGATTCAAAAGTTGCTGTTTTTGTGGCTGATGCCAATGGAAAGGCAAAAGGGATACTGGTAGGTTTATTTGGTTCTGATATGTTGATAGATAAGGTGTTGCACCAGGAACCTTTAAGTAAAAATGACTTGGTTTATACAGAGGGGACTGAAGGGAAAATGCCCAGAGGTTTAATTGTTGGACAAATTTCTGAAGTATTGCAAAAGGAGAACGAAGTTTTTAAGCAAGCCAAAGTAAGACCTGTTTTTGATATCACTAATCTGGATATTGTCTTTGTGATCACCAACTAGACTAGATATGAAACTTTATGTATTTTTACTGATCCTGGCAGCATTTCTGCAAACTTCAATTATCCCCATCAATCTGGTACTAATTTTGCTGATTATTAGAAGTTTTTTAATAGAAGATAAAGCCAACTATTTAGCCTCATTCTTTTTGGGGATATTGTTGGGGATCCTTTCATCTTCTAATGTTGGCTACTGGAGTTTGATCTTTTTATTGGTTGTTAAAATTGTTTATTTGACTAAAAAACTGCCTTTCTTTGAAAATGCCAGCACATTTTTACTGTTATCTTTTATATTAGTTTTGTTTGTCAATGTTAGCTCAGGGTTGATTTTAAAACAGACTATTGATTACCGTTTAGTTTTAATTGAAGCATTGGTTTCGCTACCAATTTTTTGGTTGATTCGTCTTTGGGAAGAAAGATTTGTTGTCAAATCAGATATCAGGTTAAAAATAAAAAAATAAGGAGTCCAAACCTTGGCTAAGAATCGTTTTGGAAAAGCTTTCCCGGATGAGTTAAATAAGGTAACTGGTAAGTTTAGAGGTCACCTTAACAAAAATACTAAAGACAGCAGTGATTGGCAGGATTATCTCTTCTTAGGTGGAGAAGGAGAGCAACTATCAACCCATTTGACTGATTCCTGGAGAAAATTGTTTTTTGTTATCTCTGTATTAATTTTATTTTCAGTAATTTTGATTAGATTAGTCCATCTCCAAGTTGTTGAAGGAGAAAGAAGCAGAGATTTAGCTGATTCTAACCGTGTTCAAGTTAAGATAATCCATGCCCCAAGGGGAGTAATTTATGACCGGAATGGTAAAATTTTAGCCCAAAACGAGCCTGGATTTAGGCTGGTGGAAGGGGATAAAAATCCTCCCAATGTAACCGTAATTAGCCGGGATGAAGCTTTACAGATGGAAGTAAACAGTAACCCCCGTTTTAAGTATCTGGAGATTGATACTATCCGTTCTTATCCACAGGGTGAGATAACCTCTCATATTATTGGTTACGTTTCAGAGATCACAGCTGATGAATTGAGGGATAGTCAGTATTTAGGTTATAAATTAGGGGACAGAATTGGCCGTGGAGGGGTTGAGGAGGTTTATGAAAAAATCCTAAAAGGAATTGATGGCGGAGAAGTTATTGAAGTTGATAGTAAAGGTAAGAAAATTAGGACATTAAATAAGAAAGAGGCAGTTCCAGGACAAAACCTTTATCTAACAATTGATAGCGATCTACAAAAAGTAGTTTTTGAAAAATTATCTGAGGGTATTAAAAAAGTTGGTAGTTGTTGCGGTGCAGCCGTGGCAATAGATCCCCATTCAGGGCAGATTTACGCACTTGTCTCTATCCCCGCATTCGATCCAAGCAGCCTAACTCAAAGCTTAGAAGCACCGGATTCACCATTTTTAAACAGGGTAATTGCTGGTAGCTACCCTCCTGGCTCAACCTTTAAAATTGCCTCAGCTTTGGCTGGTTTAAATTCTGGAAAGATTACGTCCAGTACCCAGTTTGAG
Source organism: uncultured Gammaproteobacteria bacterium (assembly GCA_964405655.1). Classification (GTDB taxonomy): domain Bacteria; phylum Patescibacteriota; class Microgenomatia; order Daviesbacterales; family UBA10151; genus CAYOOO01. The sequence continues at coordinate 64,571 of CAYOOO010000002.1, forward strand.
GATACCGGTGTCATGACTTTGGGTACGTCTACCTTCTCTAACTGGTACTTTTCCCAGTATGGTAGGAAAGAAGGTATGGTAGATATTGTCAAGGCCCTTAAGCGCTCAAATGATATCTATTTTTACAATCTTGGTAGATTGGTGGGCGAAAAAACTCTAGCAGATGTGGCTAAAAATTTAGGACTTGGCAAAAGACTGGGAATAGATATTCCCGGAGAAGCAGAGGGAGTGATACCTGATAATGATTGGAAAGTTAAAAATTTGGGCGAAATCTGGTTTCCAGGTGATACGCTACATATGTCTATTGGCCAGGGGTTTGTTTTAACCACACCTTTGCAAATCTCTTATTTAACATCAACAGTGGCTGCAGAGGGAAAGCAATTTCCTCCTCATCTTGCTTTAAAAATTACTGATCCTTTTAGTAAAAATTTAAAGGATTTTAAATATGACTCTTTAACCAGCAAAGAGTTTAAAAAGGATAATTTAGCTATTATTAAGCAAGGATTATCCCAGGTCACCAAAGAAGGGGGAACTGCCTGGCCGTTTTTCACCTTTCCTATAAAAACAGCAGGAAAAACTGGTACAGCTGAGTTTGGTGATCCTAAAGGAAGGACTCATGCTTGGTATACTTCTTTCGCACCTGAAGATAATCCCAGAATAACCTTAACTGTTTTAGTTGAAGCCGGAGGAGAGGGATCAACAATAGCAGGTTCAATCTCTAAAGAGATTTACAGATGGTATTTTTCAGACAATAAAGCTAACTTGATTAAAGATATCTATATAGTAGCAACAGAATCTGCTAGAACTTTGGGTGAATAACCCCTAACCTATAACCCACAGCAACTAACCCTCTCCTAAAATCTGGCATTTGGGCCAGTTTCATAGCTTCTGCCAACAAGATTTGGAATCTGGATAAGTCTTGAGAAATATCTACACCTCGGATTTCTGACCAAGTTTTGATCTTTTCTATACGTGCTTTTAAGTCTTGAATATTCTGTACTCCTTCTGGATAGCGCGGATCCAAATAATCAGGGTGTGCCAAACAAGAACTGATATCTTTTCTTAGCTCGTGTAAAAAGCTAGGTGCGACCCTATCAATATATGGAAAGGCAAATTCCAGATCCTCTCCCAAGAATCTGGCAGCAGTAATTGCTTGATTTACCTCGTTCATTACCTGGAGTATTGGCTGTCCTGCCTCCAAAAAAGTTTGGGCCCTATCTAAAGCCGTTTTTTTGAGATAACGGTTATAAATCCGATCAATTTGGACAAGTCCTGCTCTTCCTTCTTCTGAATCAGTTGAGATTAGCCTAGTGAGATTACCAGCCTTAAGCGCAAACTTCCTGGCTTTGTCAAAATCTTCAACATCAGCTGCCTGGAAGGCATCTTTCATTAAGGTAGCAATAACTTGACGATGGTTTTCTACCAATTGCCCTGGTAGTTGAGTCAGATCTGCATTCGTTGGACCACGGTCACGAATCTCCTCCCAGACATCCCCTATGAGATTTTTTATTGCTGGATGATCTCTAAAGCGGTTTTGAGCAGGATGAAAGGCTGTTAAAAACTTCCGGATACTTAACCCTCTGGATCCAACTAAATTTAAAATCTCCAGCCAGGTCACAGCCGTAGTATCACCATCGTAGACTCGATGGTAAAAACCCAAGTCTTTTATATATAGGATGCTTTCAGGCAGCTGTGAAGGTTGAGAAGTTAGGGGAGAGGTAAAATCCACCCAGGAAATCGGGCCTCTAGGTGCTCTAAGGTAAAAACGATTCAGTTTCGAGCCAAGCAAAGCTATTCTGGCTAAATCCCTTTTCTCAGGGAGCGATAAGCCTAAATATTTATTCGTTAGTTCCAAGTCCTCTATCATATTTCAATAGTTAATAGTATTTTCTTTCTTGCTCAATTTCTTCAAGAAGCTTTTTAAAGTACTTATCAGTTAGGTTATTTTCTGCCCATTCAAAGAATTCCTGAAGATTTTTCCCATCAGTCTGTTGATATTCTAAAGCCTGTAGGATAGTTTCCAGCTTATCCAGCTGTTTAACAAACTTGGCCTCTTTTGTTTCATTTTCCTCATATTCTTTAAAAAGCTTGATATATTCTTTACCATTTATTAAAGAAAAAATCTGTTCAATTGCTTTAATCTCTTTTTCAGATTTAATCTTCGGATCTGAGACTATTTTTGAACCTCTGTAAGTAATAATATCACCAATGACAGACTCACCGAGATCGTGAATCAAAGCCATCTTAACAGACTTCAGTTGGTTTACCTTTAGTTTAGGTGAGAGCATCATAGCCATAATTGCTAGTCTAAAAGAATGTTCTGCAGAGGTATCAGGTTTTTTTATTTTATTTTTAATCCAGCCACTTCTTTTTAAGCTTTTTAGCTTACCAACTTGTTTTAAAAATCTAATTAAATTTGTGATATTCATATTCTAGATTTTAGAAGGGAAGTATAACAAATACAATTATTCATTGCACAAAAAATTGCTATAGCATAAAATTGTGATAATGCCTGATAAAGAAACTATTAAAGCTACAGCAAAAGATATTGGGAAGGTAATTTTATTAACATTAGGTGTTAGTGGTGTAGTTGTTTTAGCTGCAACCTCTCCTGGTTTTGGATATCTCCTTAAAGAAATTAATAAAAAAAGATTTAAAAATTATCGCCCCTTTCGGATTAATCAAACTATGAGACGTTTAGAGAAACAGCAACTGATTTCTCTTAGTGAATATGGCGATCAGGTCAAAATTGAACTAACTGATAAAGGTAGGAAGCGGATTTTATCTTATAAATTAGGTGAGATGAGTTTAAAGAAGACTAAATGGGATGGTATATGGAGAATAGTTATTTTTGATATTCCTGAGCATAAGAAGGTTGCCCGGGAGTTTTTAAGAAAAAAGATGAAAGAGTTTGGCTTTTATCCCTTACAAAAGTCTGTTTTAGTCACTCCCTGGGAGTGTAAAGATGAGGTTGATTTTGTAAAACATTATTATCAGGTTGGGGATCATGTTAATTTAGTTTATGCCAAAGCATTTGATCAAGAAGAAAAAGTAAAAAAATACTTCCAGATATGATGTAGCAAATAAAGTTGCTATCGCAATTATTTGTGATAAGCATTAAAAATATTATTAATGGACGATATTAGTAATTAATGATGGATAATTTACCTCACTCACAGAAAAGCCTGCCTTATTTACTTGCACTTCATTCTGTAGATGGGCTGGGTCCCGTCAGACTTAAAAAAATCCTGGATTATTTCGGTGACTCAAAGTCAGCCTGGGAAGCTAGCCTAAAAGAGCTAAGAACTTTAGGTATTCCTCAGTCAGTTCTTGAAAGGCTGCAGCAGTTGAGAAAAAGTTTGATTCCAGAGGAGTATGCAGAGAGGATCTTAAAATCAAATACAAAAGTTTTAACAATTTTTGATAAGCGTTATCCTGAGCTTTTAAAACAGATCTATGATCCGCCAATAGTCATCTTTTACCGAGGAGAGATTTTGCCTCAAGACAACTTTGCTTTAGGGATAGTTGGTACAAGGCGCGTCACAGGTTATGGTAAGACAGTCACAGCCCAACTTTCTACTGAGATTTCCCAGCGTGGATTTACTATTATCTCAGGACTTGCCAGAGGGGTGGATACAGTTGCTCACAACAGCGCAATTGAGGCAGGAGGTAGAACTCTGGCAGTTTTAGGCGGGGGATTAAATAAAATATTTCCCCCTGAAAATTATAAACTAGTAGACAAGATCTCTTCTGGTTTTGGAGCAGTTCTGTCTGAATACCCGCCTGACCACCCTGCTTTATCTGGTAATTTTCCTTCCAGAAACAGAATTATTGCTGGGCTTTCCAAAGCTGTTTTAGTTACTGAGGCAGCTGAAGATTCAGGCTCACTAATTACTGCCAGGATTGCTTTGGAAGAAGGCAGGGAGGTTTTTGCAGTTCCTGGCCCAATTACCTCAAGTCTCTCTAAAGGGCCTGCTGAACTAATTAAGGAAGGTGCTAAGCTTGTTTTCAATACTAATGACATTCTAGATCAGCTTGGCTTAGATAGAGTTAAGCCCCAGCCTAAAACTGAAGTTAAGCTAGGTTTAGGAGAAGTTGAGCTATTAATACTAACCTGTTTAGAAAATGAGACTATGCATATTGATGAAATTTCCCGCCAGCTAAAAAAACCAGTTGCAGAGGTTAGTGGTGCACTGATCAGGCTGGAGATTTTAGGAGTGATTAAGGGCTTAGGAGGAGGAAATTATGTCAAAAGTATGTAACAATTACCTTATATATGGTAAATAAAAAAGTTTATCTTTTTTTAGCTTTTTTAATTTTTATAGCAGTAGTTTCTCTTTTGACAGCAATGGTTGACAAACGAGGTAGTTCTTACAGACCAGGTCTATCAAAACAGTACGATCAGGCTGTTTATTATGCTCAATCAGTCTATCGGGCTAAGAAAAAATTAGGTGTGGATTTCTCCAACGGTCCTTGTCTAACAAATGACCTGCTTCCAGAATGGGTAGCGGATATAGTTCACAGCCCAAGGGAGTCAATTGATGATCTTTCAGAAAACCAGTGCCAAGCTTATCTGGAAGGAAGAGCCAAGCATTTTGTAGAATTGGATTTAGATGGTAATGTTGTCAGAGTGAGATAAATATGAACTTTCCTGCCCGATTAATTAAGTTTTGGTATCCTGATGCGCTAAATCTTTTTATCAGAAGCTGGGTAAACCTACTTAATGTTTTAGAAGAAGATCTGGCAGTCGGGTTAATGATTAAACTTATTTTTGTCCCCCTCTTTCATGATTCAACTTTTATTGGCCGAGTTTTAAGCTTAATCTTTAGAAGTATTAGAATATTGGCAGGTTTGGTGGCTTTTGCCTTTGCAACAGTGATTGTTCTGTTGATTGGTTTGACATGGTTTCTCTTGCCTGGGTTAGCCTTCTTGAGCTTGCTTGTTGCTCCAATTAAATTATTTAGTCCAGTTTTTTACATTCTGATTCTTATGGGAGTGGCCTTATTTTTAGATTCACTTAGCCGCAATCCTCCTCTTGAGGCTGCGAAGATTAGATCTTTAACAGATCTTTGGCAAGCAACCAAACTCAAAAAAAACAATTTAACTTGGCAGAACTTACTTGAGAGTCCAGAGGTTACTAGTCTGCTTGAGAGTCTTGAGTTAACAAAAGATCAAGTTGGGTTTTTAAGAATAGAATTTTCAGACAATATGATTGAGGAAATAACTAAACTGGCTAAGTTTACCCAGGCTAAATACCTGACTGAAGACTATTTCTGGGTAGGTATGATTTCCTCAATCCCAGGTATTAATCAACATCTACTTAAGTTAAACCTGACAATTGATGACTTTGTCAAAGCCTTATCGTACTTAGAGCACAAAAGAAACAAATGGAGACATATTTACCTTTGGGATGAGGACTTTGCTGTCAAGCACCTAAAAGGTATTAACCGTGGTTGGCTGGGAGCACCTACTCCATATTTGGATTCTGTTTCTCATGACCTAACAAAGGAAGCCTCCCGCAGAGTCTTACCTGACTTTATTGGACGAGGATCGGTTGTTAGCCAAATAGTTTCAATCCTTTCCCAGGTAGCAGATCGAAATATTTTGCTGGTTGGTCCACCTGGGACTGGTAAAAGTGCACTGGTTAACTACTTGGCAAAGTTAATCGTAGCCGGGGATGCGCCAGACGCTTTAGCCACAAAAAGACTAGTTTCTTTGGATATTACCCAGCTTCTTTCAGGGGTTAGAGAGGTAGGAGAGCTGGCTGAGAAAGTTAAAGCAGTTTTTGAAGAGGTTAGATTTGTTCAGGAAATAATTATTTTTATTGATGAAGTTCACAACTTAGGGCTAGGCGAGGTTGGAGATAACTTTAATCTATTTGGCTTGCTTTTGCCATATTTAGAGTCTGGAGATTTTCAGTTTATTGCCGCTACTGAAGAAGGAAACTATGCCAGGATTATTGAGAAAAGAGGAGATTTTGCCAGAATCTTTCATAAAGTTGAGCTACCACCGGCTAGCACAGATGAAACAGAAGAAATTATCAAGGATCGAAGTATTGATCTCGCGCGCTATCAAAAGATCCACTTAAGCTATTTGGCCATAAAAGAGTTAGTTCAACTTTCCTCAAAGTTAATTCATGACCGGGTTTTGCCTGATAGCGCTTTGTTTATGCTTCAGGAGGCAGAGACCCATCAAAAAGATGGAAAAATTAGCTCTCAAGTAGTTAAAGAGCTATTTGAGGCCAGGTCAAAGGTGCCTGTTTTGGATCTTAATGAGCAGCAGAAACAGCTGCTGTTAAATTTGGAGGCATTTATTCATGAAAAGCTGATTGATCAAGAGGAAGCAGTTAAAGCTGTAGCGGATTCTCTAAGACGCAGCGCGACTGCCTTAAGAGAGAATGAACGGCCAATTGGATCATTTTTGTTTGTTGGCCCAACCGGGGTTGGTAAAACAGAACTGGCTAAAATCCTAGCTCGGGTATATTTTAAAGACGAGCAAGCTTTTGTCCGCTTTGATATGTCAGAGTATCAGACTGAGGAGGCAGTCAATAGATTAATAGGGACACTTGAAAACCCTGGTGAGCTAACAGAGGCTGTTAAAAACCGACCTTATAGCCTGCTCCTTTTAGACGAGTTTGAGAAAGCTAATCCAGCAATTTTAAACCTATTTCTTCAGGTTTTAGAGGATGGCAGATTAACTGATGCCAGTGGTCACACCAGTGATTTTACAAATACTATTATCATTGCAACTTCTAACGTGGCCTCAGTCGTGATAGCCGATGGGTTAAAAAACGGACTAAGTTTAAAAGACTTAGACAAAGAGGTTAAAGATGAGCTGCTCAGGGTATTTAAGCCTGAGCTTGTTAACCGCTTTGATGGTGTAGTTACCTTCAAAACTTTATCTGAAAACGATCTAAAAAGGATTGTTGATCTAAAACTTAAAGCTCTAGCAGATAAGATGAGGCAGGAGGGTTATGATTTAGGATTTAGCCCAGGGCTATTAACTGCTCTGGTTAAAAAAGGCTTTGATCCAATCTTGGGAGCCAGGCCCTTAAGAAGATTAATTCAAGATACCCTAGAGGCTAACCTGTCTAAGATGATTTTAGAAAACAAACTTGTTAAAGGTGAGTCTTACATAGCTGATGCCAGCATAGTCACAGGCTAAGTCCACAAACTTCAGTTGGGTCTTGACACAGGTCCTATAATTTCCTGTATTGTGTTAGAGGTAAGCAAATGAGTAGTAACCTTGTCATAGTTGAGTCGCCAACCAAAGCCAGAACTTTATCCCGCTTTTTAGGGAGTAAATATAGTATTGAAGCTTCTATGGGACATGTTAGGGATCTGCCTAAGTCTGAATTAGGGGTAGATACAGAACATAATTTTGAACCTAAATATATCATCCCAAGAGATAAGAAAAAAAGGGTTAATGAGCTAAAAAAGATCGTTTCTAAAGCAGATAATGTGTTTCTCGCTACAGATCCTGATCGAGAGGGTGAAGCTATTGCCTGGCATATAGAGCAGTTAGTTGATGGCAAAAAAAATGATCAAAAATTTAAAAGGGTAGTCTTTCATGAAATTACAGAAGATGCTATCAAGCATGCTTTTTCGCAGCCTAGAAATCTAGACTATAAATTAATAGATGCTCAACAAGCCAGAAGAGTTCTTGATAGGTTAGTGGGTTATAAGTTATCCCCGCTCCTTTGGAAAAAAGTTAAAAGAGGTTTATCAGCAGGTAGGGTTCAAACAGTTGCTTTAAGGCTAGTAGTTGAGAGAGAAAAAGAGATTCAAAAATTTAAACCTCAGGAATATTGGACAATAGAGGTAGTAGTTCAACCCCCGGGTAAAGGAGAAGAAGCTAAGTTTTTTATTTCTTTAATAGAACAAGATGGCAAAAAGATTGAGATAAAAAATGAAGCGGAGGCCAAGGCTCATGTTGAAAACCTAAAAGGAGCAAGCTATTTTATTTCCAAAGTCACTAAAAAACAGGTTAAAAGAACCAGCGCTCCTCCTTTTACTACCTCAACTTTGCAACAAGCTGCAGGTAATAAACTAAGATTTACTGCTAAAAAAACTATGATGCTTGCTCAAAATTTGTATGAGCGAGGGTTTATAACTTATATGAGAACAGATTCAGTTAATCTTTCAACCCAAGCTGTAGCTCAAGCCAGAAGCGCAGTAGAGAAAAATTTTGGCAAAAAATATTTGCCGGCTTCACCGAAGTTTTTTAAATCCCAATCTAAAAATGCCCAAGAAGCTCATGAAGCGATCAGGCCGACTAATTTAAATATTAATGCAGATAATTTGTCCGGGGATTTAGGTAGGGATCACAAAAGACTTTATGATCTGATCTTCAAAAGAATGGTGGCCTCACAGATGGCTGATGCAATCTTGGATCAAACCTCAGTAGATGTAACAGCAAATATGGAAAACATTAACTACCTTTTGAGAGCCACAGGCAGTATTCTAAAATTTGATGGCTGGTTGAAACTATATGGTGTCACTCAAATTGTTGAAGAAGAGGAGCAAACTGAGACAAGTTCTAGAAAACAAGTTTTACCAGAACTAACTGAAAATGAAAAGCTTAACCAGCTTGGAATTGAACCTACACAGCATTTTACCCAACCTCCTCCCAGATACACAGAAGCCTCTCTGGTTAAAAGATTGGAGGAGCTTGGGATAGGTAGGCCTTCTACTTATGCGCCAATTCTTTCTACAATCCAAGAAAGATATTATGTAGAAAAAGAAGAGCGGAAATTTAAACCAACTGCTTTGGGAATTGCGGTGGTGGATTACTTAGTTAAATATTTTCCAGATGTTTTTGATTATGAATTTACAGCTTCGATGGAAAACTCACTTGATGATATCTCAAGGGGTGAGAGAGTCTGGCAGGATACTATCTCAAATTTTTATAAACCTTTTGAACAAAAGGTTGAGACTACTTTAGAAAAATCTGAGAGAGTAAAACTTGAGCTAGAAAAAGTAGATAAAAAGTGTCCTGAGTGCGGTAAGGATTTGGTTATCAGAATTGGTAGGTTTGGAAAATTTTTGGCTTGCAGCGGGTTTCCAGATTGCAAGCATACTGAAGGTTTAGAAGAGGTAGTTAATGTTAAGTGTCCAAATGATGGAGGAGAAATTGTTGTCAGAAGGACCAAAAAAGGCAGAATCTTTTATGGTTGCAAAAATTACCCAAACTGCAAATACGCCTCCTGGACAAAGCCTAAATAATCTGCTTATTCACGGGGTCTGAGGTTAGCAGTTTTGTTTATCTTAGCCTCAAAATCTGCCTGGTCTTTTTCACTGAATGGATAAGCAATTGACAAAAAATTTGAGTCTGGTAATATATTAGGGGCTCCTCAAAAGTCTCCCATTTAACTTTATGAAGTATATCTTTGTTTCAGGTGGTGTGATAAGTGGTATTGGTAAAGGTATTGCTACAGCCTCAATCGCCCTACTTTTAAAAGCCGCGGGCTTTAAAGTAGCTCCTCTTAAAATGGATCCTTATTTAAATGTAGATGCAGGTACGATGAATCCCTTGGCCCACGGAGAGACATTTGTTTTAGATGATGGCAGAGAGACTGATCAAGATTTGGGTCATTATGAAAGATTTTTAGATGAGAGTCTAAACTCTACTAATATTGCCACTCAAGGCAGTATCTACTTATCAGTTATTCAAAAGGAGAGAAACCTGGAATATGACGGCGACTATGTCGATATCCACAATGTAACTCAGGAGATTATTGAAAGAATCCAGCAGGCAGGTAGGGCAAAAGATGCAGATATTGTTTTGATAGAAATTGGTGGGACAGCTGGTGAGTATCAAAATGTCTTATTTTTGGAAGCTAATAGATTACTAAAACTAAAAAAACACGATGATGTCATCCATATCCATATTAGTTACCTACCCATCCCTCAAACTTTAGGCGAGATGAAAAGTAAACCTGTCCAGATGTCTGTTAGGGATTTAAACTCTGTTGGTATCCAACCAGATATCCTGTTAGCCCGGGCTGCAATCCCAATAGATGCTCCTAGAAGGAATAGGCTTTCAATAAATACTGGTATTGAACCAGAAGATATTATCCCTGCTCCAGATGTAGATAATGTTTACGAAATTCCTCTTAATTTTGAGGCCAGCAAATTAACAGATAGAATACTTCAAAAGCTAAAACTAAAAAGGAAAAACAAGGATCTAGATAAGTGGCGGGAGTTTGTCAGTAAAGCCAAAAACGCCCAAAAAACTGTCAGAATTGGTATTGTTGGCAAGTACTTTACCTCGGGTTCTGGCGTTTTAACAGATTCATATATCTCAGTTATTGAAGCGCTAAAACATGCTAGTTTTACTCAAGGGTTTAAGAGTGAAGTTGATTGGGTAGACTCAGGCAAACTTTTAAGTGATATCAACAAACTTAAAGACTACCAAGGAATTATTGTACCAGGGGGTTTTGGTTCAAGGGATGTTGAGGGAAAGATTGAAGCAATTAGGTTTGCCAGAGTTAATAAGCTGCCTTATTTGGGACTTTGCTATGGGATGCAGATGGCAGTTATAGAGTATGCCAGAAATGTTTTATCTTTGAAAGGAGCCCACACTACTGAGATTGATGCAAAATCAAAATATCCAGTAATCCATATCATGCCTGATCAAGCTAAAAAGCTACTAGAAAGAGATTATGGGGGAACTATGAGACTTGGGGCATGGGATTGTGTTTTACTAGAGGGAAGTTTGGTTAGAAAACTTTATGGAAAATCTAAAATATCAGAACGCCATAGACACAGATTTGAGTTCAATAATGACTTTAAGAGAAATTTTGAAGTTAATGGAATGTTTATTTCTGGGACCTCTCCAGATGGAAAGTTAGTTGAGATCATCGAGCTAAAAGATCATCCGTTTTTTATAGGCACTCAATTTCACCCAGAGCTTAAATCCCGCCCGCTTTCGCCTCACCCGCTGTTTATGGGTTTCATTAAAGCAGCAAGCTCGCGCAGTTAATTGCTTTTTGAGTTTTGGTTTGTTAAGCTGCCAGGCTATAATGTTAGTTGAAATACCTTTTATTGATAAAATTAGTGGATTTAGAATTGAGTCCCCTGAGGTTAGTCCAACTGCATTAGCTCTTGTTAGCCTACACTCTGAGATGACAGTCAAGAAAGTGGGACTTACCTACCATGGGGCATATCCAGCTTTGGGTCCGGCTATTATTACAGCTAATCACCTAACCACCATAGATGGTCCAATGATGCTATGTGTTGCAAGAAGGACTGCTGGAAGATTAGGACGTGCTGTGACCCGAGATACTATTTTGTATCCGCATAAACTAGAGCGAGATGATGTTTTAAGGAGAACTGGTAAGGAAGGGGATGAGTTGGCAAAAGGGCCTATGCACTTAAGGAAGTTAAGGGCTGCTTTACTTAGAAACTGTGGCGCTATTGCTGTTAGAAGAGGTGAATCGGACAGAGAAATGATTAGAATGAGCCTGGATGTATTAAGAAATAATGAAATGTTGGTAATTTTTCTATTTGAGACAAGAAATCCTGATAATGATTTTTTGGCAGCCAGGCCAGGAGCAGCCTTTTTTGGTATGAAAGCCCCTGACGTACCAATAATGCCGACTGGTTTATCTTTTGAAAGTTGGGTTGGAAGTAAACCTAGAGGATTTGTTGTAAATATTGGGGAACCATTTACTTATCAACAGATTAGAAACCAACGGGGAGAGGATCTAAGTCTAAAACAGTTCCATACTGAGGTAGTAAAGAGAGTGGCAGATTTAGTCCCGCCATCTTTTAAGAGATGTTATTTAGAAGCTCAAGGGCAATCATTACAAGTGAGTCAATAAGTTTAAATTTCCCCCTCTTGAAAAAAAGGGCTATTTTGTTTAACTTAGCTTAACTACTTTTATGCCAACAAAAAAAAGAGGAAGAAAAATTTTAGCCAAAGAGATCCCTCTTCAAGTCAGTCCTCAACCTAATAAGTCTTCTTCTGCTCAACAACTTTTAAAGCAGATGATCAAAGATGCCTTTTTAGAGTATAAGGAAGATCAAACCACTCAAAGTAGAGATGCTTACAGCTTTGTTGGAACTTTGCCAGATTGGGCAATTAAGCAGCATATCAAGGATGGAGTAATTAAAATTGATCCACTTCCCCAGGACTGGGAGGAAAAAGTCGATGAGGTGACAATAGATTTTCACCTTGGTAACAAACTAAGGGTTTTTACTCTTGAGGGATTAAATACTATTGACACTCGCTTCACCACTAAAGAAGAGATGGAATCAATGATGAGGATTGTTGAGCTAAAAGGGGGCCAGCCCTTTATCTTAACTGAGAATGATTTCATTATTGCCACTACCAAAGAAAGATTGTCGTTACCTAATGATATAGTAGGTCATTTACATGGTAAAAGTTCTTTGGCTCGTTTGGGAATTGTTGTTCATTCAACTGCTGCCAGATTTGATCCAGGTTGGGATGGATGCCCGGTTTTAGAGTTTGGAACTTTTCTTAAGGGCAAAAAAATTGTGATCTATGAAGGCAGTCCAATTTGTGCATTCTCTTTTGAAAGACTGGCTCACCCTGTTGATAGATCTCACAGCCAAAACCCCCGCTCATATGGTGGGAGTGTTAACCCTGAGGTATCCCACATCTCACTGTATGCTTCTACTACTAAAAATGGTTTAAAGAAAAAAAGTAATTCATAAATAAGGGGGTTCATTCAAATGTCGGTTATTGGTCATGACGAGGTACACAGAAGAGTTAGAGAGGAAAATTTAATTGAAAATCTTTCGGAGCGTGAATTAAATAACCCAGAGGGCGTGGGCTTAGATTTAAGACTTGGAGCTGTTTATAAAATAGCTGAAGGTGGGGCTTTTATAGAAGCTGATGGTCCAGCGGGTTTGGGCAAAAGAAAAGGTGTTAAATCAGAACTAATTGCTGAGTATGATCCAAACGAAAAAGAGCAACCTGTCGCAATGTTAGAGCCCGGTGAATACTATCTGGTTAAAACAATAGAAAGTTTGAATGTGGCACTGGATTTGATGCCGGTTGTAGATGGTCGTGGTTCTTTGGCCAAATCAGGTTGTTTCCTGTTTGCCACTAAAACTGATCCAGGATACAAGGGATTTTTGGGATTTGGTTTGTATAATTTTTCAAAATTCCCAGTCAAGATCCAGTTGGGGGCTAGATTTTGTAATATTGTTTTTCATAAAATCGAAGGGAAAACATCTGCCTACCGCGGACAACACCAAGGTGGCAGGGTTGCAATCCATGAAGAAGAGCAACAAGTCTAAAATGGCCAAATCAGACATTACCAAACAACAAATTACACCAATTAAAACTCCGAAATCTAATGGCATTGCTCAGAAAGCGGACCGCTCTCATCCCGAGTACCAATACTTAGATTTACTGAAAGAAGCTTTAGAACATGGCAGCATTAAAGTTGATCGAGGAACAGATGCAGTGTTGCGAAGCTTGTTTGGTAGGCAAACCCGTTATGATCTGTCTGAGGGATTCCCGCTTTTAACAACCAAAAAGGTTTATTGGAAAGGAGTTTTGCATGAGCTTTACTGGTTTATGTCCGGACAAACCAATATTGTCTACTTAGTAGATGAAGACGTCCATATCTGGGACGACTATCCTTATAAGATCTACAAAAAATTTGCTGAAGATAATGTTTTACCTATTTTAAGTAAGAAAGAGTTTGTTAGTAGGATTGGATCAGATGAGAAGTTTGCCAAAAGATGGGGAAACTTGCCAAGAATTTATGGAGAGATGTGGCGAAAATGGCCAACCAGAACTGCGGGCAGAACTATTGATCAACTTGCCTGGGTCTTACAGGAACTAAAAGATGATCCAGATGCTAAGAATTTGATCGTCAACTCTTGGAACCCTGAGTATCTCTACACTATGGCTACTTTTGAAGATGCTGCCAGATTCCCAATTTGTCACAATATGTATCAAATCAGCCAAAGGGATGGAAAGCTATCGCTTCATTTATATCAAAGATCAGCAGATCTGTTTTTAGGCGTGCCTTTTAATATTGCCAGTTATGCTCTGCTGACTATAGTTTTAGCTCAGATCTCAGGCTATGAACCAGGTGAGTTTATTCATACTTTTGGAGATGTCCATATTTATGGCAATCATATTGACCAAGTTAAAGAGCAATTAACCAGAACCCCCAGACCTTTCCCTCAAGTTAAAATTGATCCAAATGTTAAAAGTTTAGAAGACTTTAAACCTGAGCTAGTTACTTTAGAGGATTATGATCCTTACCCCACTCTTAAAGCAGAGCTCACTGTCACAGGTGGTCTTTTCGATCCAGTTACTGGTAAAATGGCAGGATAGCTTACACAATGCCTCCAAAATCTTCTATAATCTCTATTATTGTGGCTACTTCCAAAAATAAGGTGATTGGTACGAGGGGTAGATTGCCTTGGTACATACCCGAGGAACTTAAGAGGTTTAAAAAAATTACCATGGGCCATCCAATTATTATGGGCAGGAAAACCCACGAGTCGATAGGCAAATCTTTACCTGGTAGAACAAATATTGTTATTACTAGAGATAAAAGCTATCAGGGATCAGCAGGAGCAATAGTTACCAATTCTTTAGATCAGGCCATTGAAATTGCTAAAAAAAGTGAAGGCTCAGAGGAAATCTTCGTTATTGGCGGAGGAGAGATCTACCAGCTAGCTTTACCACTGACAGATAAACTTTATTTAACCTTGGTGGATAAAGATTTTGAAGGTGATGTTTATTTTCCTGATTATTCTGAGTTTAATAAAGTCCAGAGTGAACCCAAAGAAGCAAATGGTTTAAAATTCACCTTTTTTGAGTTGGAGAGAGTATGAAATAGACTCCCACCTCCGAGGTGTCAAGCTAATTGTCTGATTGACTTATATTACTCTTAGGCGTAAAATACTCAGGATCACACATCTATCAGTTTAGTTTCCTGGATTCATACTGATAGAGAGGGCAAAGGAAACGTATGCAGATCTCAGTACCTTCAATGCAAGATCTACTCTCTGCAGGTGTCCATTTCGGACATCAAGTTCGTCGCGGTCATCCTAAGATGCAGCAATATATTTTTGGAGCCAGGGATGGAGTTCATATTATTGATCTGGCAGCTTCAGAAGAAAAATTAAAAATAGCTTCTCAGGCAGCTTATGAAATTGGAAAAAGAGGGGCAGTTATGCTGATTGTGGGGGTTAAGAAACAGGCCAGGGATATTATCAAAAGTTTAGCCAAAGAAGCAGATGCCCCATTTTTGACTGAGCGATGGATTGGAGGATTACTGACTAACTTTGACGAGATTAAAAAAAATATCCAAAAGTTGTCTAAGCTTCAGGAAGAACAGGAGAAAGGCCAACTTACTCATTACACCAAAAAGGAACAATTGCTAATCTCAAGGAAATTATCTAAGTTTGAGGCAGTCTTTGGAGGAGTTGCTAAACTTGAAAAAGTGCCAGATGCAATGTTTATTGTTGATGGGGTATCGGAGTTGACTGCGATTAGAGAAGCAAATAAAACTGGTATTAGCCTAATTGGTATTTGTGATACCAATGCTGATCCAAATTGGTATGACTATCCAATCCCGGGAAATGATGATGGGATAAAGTCTATTAAGATGATTAGCGAGACAATTATCAAGTCTTATGCACAGGGTAAAAAAGAGTCAGGGGTTCAGATTCATGAGTCTAGCCAAGAAATAAAAGAGGCAGAAAAACCTACAGTTAAAACAAAAAAGCAAAAAATGGACGAGTCAGCCTCTAAATCTAAATCCACAAAAGAACCTCCTTCTGACGAGTCCAAAGAGGTAGATCAAGAAACTGCTGCACTCGAGGAAAAGATAGAGAAAGAAATAGTCGAGGAGTCAGAGAAGGAAGTATAAGATTATGAGCAACATTTCTGTAGAGGATATTAAAAAACTAAGAAAGGAAACTGGAGCTGGTATAGCCGATTGCCGTGAAGCATTAGAAAACTCAGATGGCGATTTTGATAAAGCTAAAAAGTACTTAAAAAAGAAGGGACTTGATAAAGCTTCTTCTAAGACGGATCGGGATGTCGGTAGTGGTTTGGTAGAAACTTATTCCCACGGTGGCAGGGTAGGAGTTTTAGTTGAACTTTTATGCGAGACTGATTTTGTGGCAAGAACTGATGACTTTAAGAACTTAGCTCATGAGCTGGCTTTGCAAATTGCCTCAATGAATCCCTCATCTGTAGAAGACTTAATGAATCAAGAATATGTCAGAGAACCCGATCAGAAAGTAGAAGATTTAATTAAAGGAGTTATCTCTAAATTAGGGGAAAATATTCGCGTTGGTAGATTCGAACGAATCGCTCTAGGTGAGCAGAAGTAATAATGGATCAAAACTACCTGTCTGAGGCTACTCAAAGAATCAACAATGCTCTTGAGCATTTAAAAAGAGAGCTTAGTAATATTCGGGCTGGCCGGGCTAATCCCAGTTTAGTTGAAGAGGTCGGGGTTAATGCTTATGGATCTAAGATGAAGCTGATGGAGGTTGGTACAATCAGTGCTCCCCAGCCATCTCTTTTGATTATTCAAGTTTGGGATCCCTCAATTGTTAAAGATGTTGAGAAAGCTATTCTTGAAGCTAATTTAGGTTTAACTCCATCAATTGATGGTACTATTGTCCGGTTACCAATCCCGCCATTAACTGAGGAGAGACGGGAAGAGTTTGTCAAAATTACACATCAAAAAGGTGAAGAAGCTAAGATTGAAATCAGGCAAATTAGGCAAGATGTCAGAGAGACGCTTCATAAGCAAAAAGAAGCTGGGGAGATAACTGAAGATGATTGGTTCAGGCTTGATAAGAACTTGCAAGAAATGGTTGATAAGTCATCTTCTTCGATTGATGAGTTAATTAAAAACAAAGAAGAAGACCTCAGGCAGGTTTAATTTTTGGTATACTATCCAGAATTCATGTTCATTTTGGTTTTTATTATTACTATTTTAATTCTAGTTTTGATTCATGAGTTGGGTCACTTTCTGGCAGCCAAGAAATTTAAGATTAAAGTCTTAGAGTTTGGTTTTGGAATTCCTCCAAAAATCTTTGGAAAAAAGATTGGAGAGACTGTTTTCTCTTTAAACTGGTTACCGTTTGGGGGATTCGTTAGGCTTTTAGGAGAAGACGAGGTAGATAAGCAAAGCTTGTCGTCTGAGGACGATAAAAAGCTTTGGAATAAACACTCATTTGCTGTACAAAGTGTTAATAAAAGAATTCTAGTAGTAGTGGCTGGAGTGGGAATGAATTTATTTTTGGCAGCACTACTATTTTATTTAGTGCTTTTTTCCCAAGGGTTTAAAGCACAACTGCCTCTTCTTGTCTCCCATAACTTTATTGGTGTTAGTCAACAGAACGAAAAACTAGTCTTGGTTTCCAAAGTGTCTGATTCTTCTCCAGCAGATAAGATAGGTCTTAAAGTAGGAGATAGGATTTTAGCTATTAATGATCAGTCTCTTAAAGATTCACAAGAGTTAATAGATTTAACCAAAGCCAATGTTGGTAAGAAAATCACTTTAACAATCTCAGATATTTCTAAAAATAACCAAAGACAAGTTGAACTTACTCCCAGGGAGAATCCACCTTTAGGCGAAGGACCTTTGGGAGTAGCTTTAAGTGGAGTTGAGGTGGCCAATATTGAATATAAAGAAGGTTGGCAGAAACTTTTAGCCGGGCCAGTTCATAGCTTAAATATTACAGTTTACTCAGTAAAAATCTTTTCTTCGATGATTGCCACATCTTTCCAAAAGCGTGACTTCACACCTATCTCTCAATCTGTTGCTGGGCCAGTTGGTATTACAGCTGTAGTCAAAGAGATTTTATCTGTTAGCAACCCGCTTATCCCTTACCTAGATTTTATGGCTATGTTGTCACTAAATTTAGCCATCGTTAATATATTACCTTTCCCTGGACTGGACGGAGGTAGGTTTTTCTTTTTATTATTTGAGGCTGTGACCAAAAAAAGGGTACATGCCACAGTCGAAAAGTACATTCATGCTGTTGGTTTAGCAGTACTTCTGGCATTAATATTTTTAGTGACAGTTTCTGATATTAAAAAGTTAATCTTCTGAAGTAGCTGTCTCCAAATCCGACCAGCGTGCCCTGGCTAATGTTCCGTCACTTGTCACAAATCCTGTTGCATAAGATTTACTCAAATCCCCATCTACGCTGGTAGTCATATATGTTTGAACACCGCTTTTTTCTAAAATCCTTGCCAGGTTGGCCAGGCCTCTACCCGAAGGATCAAATTTTGGCCAAGGTTTAAGATCAGTCCAGGTGGTGGGGTCAAAATCTTCAGGAGGGTTCTCAAAAAAAGTTTGTGCTTCGGTGGGGGAAACAAGACCTGCTCTTATTAATAAGGAAAAGAATTCCTTTCCAGAAAGTGTCAGTTTTGAAGGTCGGACTAAGTTCCAAAGGACAGCTCTTTCAACTCCTTTCATCCTGCCATTAAACTGATATCTAGTGGGTTTGGTATCTACTAAGGCAGAAGCTGGATTAGAATCAAGGTCAAAAAAGATATGAATAACTCCTGCATCAGCTAAGCTTTCCAAAAATAGCCTGTCTCTTTCTTCGATGGTTTGTTCCCCAAGTTTAAAAGTTTGAGATTGAACAAGTTCCGGTTGAGAATCAGCCTTGGCACTATCACCTCTTGTCAGTATGAAAGTTAGATTAGGGTCTCCAGCAATGAATTTATCCTTGGAGGCAGCAATTTCAGCTGGAGTTGCCCTAAGCAGCTCATACCTTTGGGTACCGCTAGGCTCTCTAAGTAAATCACTAAGTAAACGTCTTTTGTCTGTGTCGTAGATGGTGAAGAAGGGTTCAATGACACTTAAGCCTAAAATACCTCTGCTGCCTCTTCTTGACACAAAAGTTTCAAAGGCGCCTCTGGTGGCATTCTCTGAACTTACCCCAGCTCGTTGGGTAAAGGTGTGAGTTATAACAGGATCGGTTTGTCCCTCGATGTATAATTTAAGGGTTTGAAAGGGATTTGCTCCATCTCGGGTGGTTGATTGATCTGTAACTTCTGCTCGGAACAACAGGCCTTCTCGAATTAATTGTTCAGCTATCATAATATTATGGGATATTATACTTATCTTGAGGGAAAAGAGCAAGTTTCATCTAGAGAGTGTCTGTGTATATACTTATACTGATGCCCAAGATTATTGCTACCTTGGTTTTGATACTTGCTGTTCTTTTGTTTCCCCCGGCACTGCTTGCATATGTCTCTCAAAACGCAGTTCCTGGGGATGCAACTTACCCTATAAAAAGAAAGTTAGAAGATGGGATTTTACTGATAGCATCAATTAACCCGGTCACTAAAGCATGGTTTTCTGTAACAAGATCAAATAGAAGGTTTGAGGAGGCTAAAGCTCTTATTGAAAGCGGTAAGAATGCCAAAGATATCTTAAATGAGTTGATTACTCAAACAGATACAGCTTTATCACAAGTAAGTTCCTTAAATAATCTAAACCAGAAAGAAGAGATAGCTGATAAGCTTTCCTCATCAATTCAACTATATAACAAAGATTTAGAGGCAGCTAAATCAGCGCTTTCTCAAAAAACTAATACGACATCTTCTTCTCGAAATCAAAACACTAGTTCATCAGGACCATCAAACTTATCAGCTGAGCAAATCAGACAACTTGAGGAGACAATTAGAAGATTAGAAGAATTAAGGAGGAAAGCAGAAGAGGAAAGACGAAGAGCTGAGGAGGAATTAGCCAAACAAAGAGATCAAAAATCTTCGCCAACCCCCAGTCCTTCACCCTCTGCCTCAGCTTCTCCTTCGCCATCGCCAAGTCCCAGGGTTAGCCCATCTCCTTCGCCATCACCATCACCAAGTCCATCTCCTATGGGTACACGCTCTTATAGCGACCCCCTTCCTTCACCCAGTCCAAGCCCACCCCGCCGGCCCACAGTCTCCCAACAAAGTTCCCCTGTAACAAACCCCTGCCGGGATAATCCAGAGGATCCTCCACCTTCAAACAGTTCTGATTTTGTTTACTACTGGAAGGCTTACTGCAACAAAATCTGCGCTATCAATGCTGACTGTCCTCAAAATACTACAGATGTGAAAGTAGACTCTGGATCCAGTAATTGGTGTTACGCTTTTGATGAAGGAGACAGATGCTTGAAGCTGGTTACCAAGAGTCTTGAATGAGTTGAACTAGATTTTTATATCTGATATAATTTTTCAAAGCTTTGAAGGAGTTTCCCGCTCCTTCGTCCCACGTCGCCAAGGCTATGCGGGACAAGCTGGATGCGATAAGCATACCCGTTTGTGACGTAAAACGCATAATTAAGAAGCAACCAAGGTGGTACCACGAAGCTTGCACCTTCGTCCTTGCACTTTGTGCAGGTGATGGAGGTTTTTTTATGGATAAAACAGTCTCTTTTGAAGATTTCGAGAAGATAGATATGAGAGTTGGGAAGATTGTCAGGGTAGAAGATTTTCCTGAGGCTCGTAACCCTTCCTTTAAACTATGGATTGATTTTGGTATCAAGTTTGGCACTAAAACATCAAGTGCTCAAATAGTTAAAAACCAAACTAAAAAAGATTTATTAGGAAGGCAGGTAGTTTGCGTAATTAACTTCGAACCAAAAAGGGTCGGACCCTTTCTGTCAGAAGTTCTGACTTTAGGTGTTCAGGATGATACAGAAGATACTAGCAACTGGATTGTTCTTACACCATTTAAAGAAGGCAAAATTGGAGGTAAAATTAAATAAGTATGAGATATTCAACACTTTTTCCCAAAACTTTGAGAAAACCTCCTGCAGATGAGCAATCTGCTAATGCCAAGCTTTTAGAACAGGCCGGGTTTGTCCGCAAACAGATGGCTGGAGTTTACAACTACTTGCCTTTAGGCTTGCGAGTACTAAACAAGATCTGTCAAATTATTAGGGAAGAGATGGATGCAATCGATGGGCAAGAGCTGCTAATGTCAGCTCTTCAGTCCAAAGAAGTCTGGGAAAGATCTGGACGCTGGGAAAGTTTGGGCAAAGATGTCATGTATCAGTTTAAAAGTGTTTCAGGCTACGAGACAGGTTTGGGTATAACCCATGAAGAAGTTATTACTGAAATAGCCAGTAAGGTAATCTCATCTTATAAAGATTTACCCCTTTATCTTTATCAAATCCAGACAAAATTTAGAGATGAAGCCAGACCCAGGTTTGGTCTTGTTAGAGGCCGGGAGTTTATCATGAAAGACTTATACTCTTTTAATCTGACAAAAGAGGAGCATGATCAGTTTTACAAAGCCTGTTGGCAGGCTTATCTAAAAGCTTTTAAAAGAGTTGGTTTGGATGTAAAGGTAGTAGAGGCTTCAGGGGGAGTTTTTAGTAAGGAGTATTCTCATGAGTTTCAAGTGTTAACAGAATCTGGCGAGGATGAAATTGTTTATTGTCCAAGCTGCGATTTTGCTCAAAATAGAGAGATTAATGATCAAAAAGAAGGAGATGTTTGTCCAAGATGCGGTGGGAAGGTGAAGGTCTCAAACGCTATAGAGGTAGGGAATATTTTCCATCTAGGAACCAGGTTTTCAAATGCAGCTAATTTAAAGGTCAAAGATGAGAAGGGTAAGTTGGTTGAGGTAATCATGGGGAGTTATGGCTGGGGTCCTTCCAGAGTTATGGGGACTTTAGTGGAAGTATTTCATGATGAGAGAGGGATTATCTGGCCAGAGAGTGTAGCTCCATTTCAGGTGCATCTTGTAGGTTTGGATCTTGAAGAAGAGTCAGTTAAAAATCAATTAGAAGAGGTTTATAAAAAGCTTCAAGCAAAAGGAATAGAGGTTTTGTATGATGGCCGGGAGGAAGCATCTGCTGGAGAAAAGTTTGCAGATGCGGACCTAATTGGTAATCCCTTAAGGGTAGTTATGTCAAAAAAAACTGGGGACAAGCTTGAGATAAAAAGGAGAAATAGTCAGGAAACAAAGTTTATAAGTCTTGAGACTTTGATATTTGAGCTAACTGATCGTTGATTTTAAGGCACAATTTTGGTAAGCTAACCCATTGTTAAATTAAGGCAATATGATTACAAAAAATATCATTAAACACCCCAAAGCCCAGGTTGAAGTCCAGATCAGTGTCCCATGGGTAGATTTGGAAGCTAAATGGAACGAAACTCTTTCTAAAATGGCTCAAGATGTGGAAGTTGCAGGCTTTAGAAAAGGACAAGCCCCCTTAAATTTAGTGGAGCAAAATTTAGGTAAGAAGCTGGAGGATGAGGTTTTTAGGGTTGCCATGCCTCAAGCTTTAATTGATGCTTTGCAAGGGACTAATATTGTACCGATTGATTATCCCAGATACCAGATTACCTCATTTCAAAAAGGTAACCAGCTCCAATTTAGCGCCATGGTGACTGAGCGACCAGTAATTGCTGTTGGAAACTATAAGGGAATTAAGGTTCAAAGACCCCCTTTAAAGCAAGTGACTGATGAGGAAGTTAATAAAATAATTGATGAGCTTTTTAGAAGGTGGAAGCTGAGGAATCCTCAAAGCCAACCACCAGCAAATACAAATCAGGGAGCTTCTGGCAGCATGAGTTTTAATGCTTCTCCGCCAGCTGGCGGATCAGCACAAGGTGGCCAACAGCAAAGTATAGACATTCCTAACGATGACTTTGCCAAAGGTGTTGGTGCTCAAAGTTTAGCTGATCTAAAAATAAAGATTAGACAGGATTTGGAAAATGAGGCTAAATATAACAACGAGCTGGATTATGAAGAGGCTATCTTACAAGAGATTGAGAAAATCACTCAAGTAGATATTCCTGATATCTTAATTCAAGATGAGCTAAATAGAATGCTAGTTTCGCTGCAAAGATCAGTTACAGATAGAGGTCTTTTGATAGATGAATATTTAAAGAGTCAAAATAAGACAGTTGAACAACTCAAAGCTGAATGGAGACCCCAAGCTGAGAAAAATGTCAGGATGGAGCTTGGACTATCTGAGGTTGCTAGAGCAGAGGGGGTAAATATCTTGGATGAGGAGCTGCAAGCAGAGATAGATAAAATTCAGGATCAAAGAGTTAAAGCTCAGTTCCAGGCTCAAGAGCCAAGGATGCACTTGCGTCACGCCTTACGCCAAACCAAAACCTTAAATCTTCTCAAAACTCTAGTAGGATAAATTTACAATATACCGACTTGTCAATAAACTTCCAACCCCGGGTTGTCAAGCTAAATTAAGAATCACACACCCGGGGTGTAACAAAATTTTTCCAAATTGTTAGCAAAAAAAGTTTGTAGTACAATACTTACTGAGGAGGTGTTTTTATTTTTTATGTCATCAATAGTTGTCAAGGCGGGCCCAGGCGAGTCGTCAGACTCAGTCATCCGCAAGTTTCAAAAAAGAGTTGTTATGGAAAAAGTTGTTCAAGAATACCGCGACCGCTCTTTCCATAAAAAAGAATCTGAGATTAGGCAGGAAAGACTGGCTGAAAAACGCCGAAAAATCATGCGTGCAAAAAGGATGAGCTAAAACACCTATGGTAGAGTTTAATCACCGGGTTTTAGCAAAGCTTCAAGACCCCCTTTTACTACTGGCTGAAAGATTAAGACCAGCTATTTTGGAAGGTAGATATAACCTGGTGGCTGTTGATGGTATTAGCGCTAGATGTGTAGCTTGGCCTATTTGGAAATGGATTAATGCTATTAATGAATCTTTAGGCAGAGGAAAAATTCCAATTATTTTCATCAATGATGGAAAAGAAGCAGATTGTTTAGAAGTTCAAGAACAATTTGAACGCTGGGAGAAATTTCATGAAGTACGCTTAAGTGAAGGTGTACGCGCCCTAGTGGTGACTGAGAATATGGCATTTGGTAGTTCACTTGGAGGAGTTAGGAGAATACTTAATATAAGAAATATCGGTTTCGATGTAGCAACTATATCAAGAATGCACAACACAGATTATTATAGGGGGTGGGGGTATATAAACCCTGACACTGGAATTATTTCAGGGGATACAGATAGATTAGGAAGCAGTCTACTTTTTTCTTTAAATGGTAGAGCCGACTTAACTGGCGTATTTGGCGCTCGTATTGGAGGAGTAAAAATTATCAGACCTATTAGAAGAAAAGATTCTTCAATTCATCAAGCTCGAGTTGATATTAATACTCTTGCTCAAATGTTAATAGCAAGAGATATCAGTCAAAAAGGAGTATTAAATGTTAGATAAAATACAAGAAAATTTAAAGCAAGCTCAGCTTAAAAGATTTGAAGTTGAGGTCTTAACTTTAAGACTGCTAATTTCAGAGATAAATAATGCCAAAATTCAAAAAGGCTCGGATCTAACTGAGGATGAGATTGTTTCAGTAATCCAGAGGGAAGCTAAAAAGAGGAGAGAAGCGATTGAAGGTTTTAGAAAAGGTGACAGAGAGGAGCTAGCTCAAAAAGAGGAATCAGAGCTTAAGATTTTGGAAAGCTATTTACCTGAAGAGCTTTCATCTGAGGAGTTGACTAAAATTGTAGAAGATGCAATAAATGATGTAGGAGCAAAAAATTTAGCTGAAATGGGTAAGGTGATGGAAGCAGTGATGGGTAAAGTTAAAGGCAGGGCAGATGGAGGGACAGTTAGTCAGCTAGTTAGAGAAAAGCTTACTAATTCTTAAAATTTATGATTAATATCATAGTTAATTATGACTCCAGATATTCTGTGAATAAACTTGCGATTCAAACCACAGTTGCAGAGGTTTTAAGAAGACATAGGATTGGTGGTAATGTTGAGATTGGCATCTCGATTGTTGGCGATCGCAAGATGCATGAGATCAACAGAAGGTATCGGGGTATTGACTCAACAACAAATATCCTATCATTTGCCTTGGAAGACCCAGTTTCCACCAGTCAACTTCAACACATCCCGAGAGTTGGATTTGTTAAATCTCCTGACAAAGTATTAAGACTTGGAGATATCTTAATCTCCTACCCTCAAGCTGTTAAAGATGCTGTTTTAGAGGGTGTTTCGGTAGAGGAAGAGATTAGGTTTTTGGTCGAACATGGTACCAAGCACCTTTTGGGGATTCATCACGACGGATGATTTGGCTTTTTTGGACAACCTATATTCTGCCCATCTAGATTCTCTACAAAAAAGCCATTTACTATCTTATTACTGTTTATTTATTATTAATTTAATGAGAAGACATAAACTTAGACTGGATAATTTCGCAGTTGGACTTTTGTAACAGGATGAGTTAAGTCGAAATTATCCAAATAAAATTATATGGTGTACTATAGAAAATACCGTCCTCAAACTATTAACGAACTAATTGGGCAAGACCAGGTTAAACAAACTCTTCTTAATGCATACAAAAGTAATAAACTCTCTCATGCTTACCTTTTTTTTGGTCCAAAAGGAACGGGTAAAACCTCAGCTGCCAGAATCTTGGCAAAGATAGTTAACTGTCAAAACATAACAGAGAAAGATGAGACTATCCCATGTAACAAATGCTTAAGTTGCAAATCTATAGCAGATGGATCAAATCTTGATTTGATTGAAATTGATGCTGCTTCTAATAGAGGAATTGATGATATTCGGGCTCTTCGCGAAACAATTGGATTGTCTCCAAATAGTAGCAACAAAAAAGTCTATATTATTGACGAGGTGCATATGTTGACTCAAGAGGCTTTTAATGCGTTACTTAAGACTTTAGAAGAACCGCCTGAACATGTTTTATTTATCTTGGCTACTACTGAACTTGCTAAACTTCCTCAAACTATTATCTCAAGAACTACCAAATTAAACTTTCAAGCCGCCAGTACTGAGAACCTATTAGATGCGCTAAAAAAAGTCTTAGATCAGGAAAAACTTAAGGCTGATGATGATGCACTTTTAATGATTGCTAAAAAAAGCGACGGCTCATTTAGAGACTCACTTAAGCTGTTAGAACAGTTGGCAGCTAAAGAAGAAAAAATCAGTTTGAAGATGGTTGAAGAATGTATCGGCACAAATAGTCTTGATAAGGTTATAAAACTTTTAGAAACCATCTCGAAAGGAGAGAACCGAAAAGCGCTAGCTTCTTTAGAAAAAGACCTTAAAGAAGGAGTTAATGTCCGTGAGTATACCTTGACAATTATGGATACACTTAGAGTGTTATTACTGATCAAATATAATCTGGAAGAGGATGCCAAGGAAGATATCGGTTCAAATAACTATCCATCTCTCTCTGTTTTATCTGGGCAGTTTACATCAGAGCAACTAATTAAGCTGATTGACCTGTTTCAGTATTCTCTAGAGAAATTAAAATTTGCAAGCATCCAGTCACTTCCTTTGGAGATAGCTGTTATTGAGGGAAGTAGCTTAAAGATGGATATGACCCAAGCTGTCTTTCCTGAGATTAAACAGAAGCAAACGGAAGAACAACCGTTAAGTAAAGAGGAGATCCCCCAGCTAAAAAGTGATTCTGTTAATGACGCTGTTGTTCCTGAGGCAACTAAGGAGGTTACCTCTGAGGATATGAGTTTACTCCAAGATAGATGGAACTATATTTTAGAAACAATTAAGCCCTATAATTATTCTTTGGAAGCACTTTTAAAACAAGTTAAGATAGCTAGTCTTGAAGACAATCAATTACTGCTTGAGGTGCCTTACTCCTTTCACCAAAGAATCCTAGAAGCACCAAAGTCCAGGAATTTACTTGAGTCTATTTTATCAGATGTTTTAGGAAAAGAAGTTAGAGTCAGAACAGTTTTGGGCACACGCCCGGTTAGGGTTGAGGAGCTGGCTAATGTTGAGGTTGCAGCTGATGATGATATCATTAAAATTGCTGCCGAGATCTTCAATTCTTAATTTCTCTTGATATAAGCCCAGCGGGGTTGACAATTAAGTTGCAATTTAGGTAGAGTGTTTTGCTAGAATGCCTTCTAAAGTTTTTGAATTCATCAAAAAAGAAACTCGTCGCCAAAAATATGGTCTGGAAATGATCCCATCAGAAAACTATGTCTCCTTAGATGTTTTAAAAGCTTTAGGATCAATTTTTACTAATAAATATTCAGAAGGATATGCTGGCAGCAGGTATTACGCAGGTAATGAAGTGGTCGATGAGCTAGAGATATATGCTAAAGATTTGGCAAATAAAGCTTTTGGCAGCGAATACTCAATAGTTCAGCCATATTCAGGTTCCCCTGCCAATTTGGCAACAACTTTAGCTTTGGTTGAACCAGGTGGAACTACTTTGGGTCTAAAACTTACCTCTGGGGGTCATTTAACTCATGGAGCAGAAGTAAGTTTTACTGGTAAACTTTTTAATTCTATTTCCTATATGACAGGGGAAAATGGGAAGATCAATCTTGAAGAAGTCCAAAGTCTGGCAAAGAAACACAGACCTAAGATGATTTGGGTAGGAACAACTGCCTATCCTTATGTTTTGGACTATAAAGGATTTGCCAGTATTGCTGAGGAAGTTGGGGCATATCTGGTGGCTGATATTGCGCATATAGCCGGATTAATTGTTGGAGGAGTGCACCCAACTCCAGTTCCTTATGTTGATGTAATCACTACAACTACCCATAAAACCCTCAGGGGTCCTAGAGGTGCGATGATCTTGGTAACCAAGAAAGGTCTAAAAAAGGATCCTGATCTGCCAAGCAAATTAGAAAAAGCTGTCTTTCCTGGTTTACAAGGTGGTCCACACAACCATCAAACTGCTGCAATTGCTGTTGCTTTGGAGGAAGCACTCAAGCCCTCGTTTAAAAAATATGCTGCTCAAATTGTTAAAAATGCCAAAGTTCTAGCGGAAGGACTTGCTACTAAAACCGAAACCCATTTGATTAATTTAGACTTAAGGAGTTATGGCTTCGGAATGGGTTACCAGGCACAACTTGCTTTAGAAAGAGCTAATATTGCCACTAATAGAAATACAGTTAGAAACGAGCCTTCGTCTCCTTTTTATCCTTCAGGGCTAAGAATAGGAACTCCGGCTCTAACTACCAGAGGAATGAAGGAAAAAGATATGAAAAAAGTAGCAAGCTGGATAAAAAGAGTCCTTGATCTGATAAGAGGTTATGATTTACCAAGAGATCAGAAAACAAGGGGAGCCTTTATAAAAGACTTTAGGAGGAAAATTCAGGTTAATAAAGATCTAATTAAGATTCAAAAAGAAGTATCAAGCTTTGCTAGCAAGTTTCCAGTCCCTGGCATAAGATAAAAACTGCTTTTTAGCTTCAGATAAAGTATAATTTCTTCCAAATGAGCAATATAATTGATGGCAAGAAAATTGCTGAAGTCAGGGAGAAAAAATTAAAGGAGAAAATTGAGAGATTGGAGTTTAAGCCAAAGGTGGTCTCAATTTTAATTGGTGATGATCCACCCTCTGTTTTATATACCCAAATTAAGCAAAAAAAAGCAGAGGAGTTGGGGATTACCTTTGAGGCAATTAAACTGCCTGAGGATGTTTCCTTTTACCAAATTTCCCAACTGATAATCTCCCTAAATGAAGACAAATCTGTTGATGGAATTATGATGCAACTTCCCCTGCCTAAAAATTTCTTAGCTTCTCACAAAACTTCAGAACTTTTGGAACTAATAAAAAAAGAAAAAGACGTTGATGGGTTAACTCAAGATAGCCCTTTTTTAACAGCAGCTGTTGAGGCAGTTTTAACAATCCTTGAGGAGGAAAAGATAGAAGTAAAAGCCAAGTATGTAGTCATGGTGGGAGCCAGTGAATTGATTGGTTTACCCATTGCAAATGAGTTAAAAAAAAGAGGAGCAATGGTCAAAATTTGTGATAGTCAAACTCCAGACATTAAAGTCTTTACAGAGAAAGCAGATATCTTAGTCTCTGCAACAGGCACACCCCATTTGATAAAAGGGGACTTGGTCAAGACTGGGGTAGTTGTGATTGATGTGGGAGTAATGGTCATCAGTGAGTCAGTGAGCGAAGCTCCTGGTAGCGCAGTAGAAACCAGTGATGGTAGTAAAATCGGTAAAGCCGGTAGGTCAGTAAATACTGATAATACCGACCATACTGACACTACTGTCCTGGGTGATGTTGACTTTGAGAGCGTTGCTCCAAAAGCTTTTAAAATTACTCCAGTACCAGGCGGGGTAGGTCCAATTACAGTTGTTTCTCTGATGGAAAATGTAGTAAAATCTGCTGAAAGGAGACATTAGAAAATGGGTTTCATGGATTCTATAAAACAACTGGGTGATCTAAAAAAGATGAGAGACCAGGCTATGGAAGTGCAGAAAAAACTGGGAGGAATTAAAATTACTGTGGAGCATAGAGGGGTAACAGTCATTATGACAGGGGATCAAAAGGTAGTCTCAATCTCTGGAGAAAATGATTTTGATAAAATCACTGAGGCAGTTAATGAGGCGCTCAAACAGTCTCAAAAAGTTGCTGCTGAAGAGATGAAATCAGTCATGGGAGGTATGGGTCTGCCCGGGATGTAATTTGTATTAGGCAGAACGTATTAAGTATTATGGATTTTAAGACTTTTTATCAACCCATTTATTAGTTTACTCACCGCAACAGTTTGTGAAGCTATTTTGTTGAACTCATCATTGTCCAAGTATTAAGATCAGTAAATAATTTTATTACCAATTTCTTATCGTCTTGCATAATACTTAATTCATAATACATAATACATCGGTATGGCTACCATTCCTAAAGTTGTGAGGGATTTAATTGAGGCATTTGAAAGGCTACCTGGTATTGGGCCTAAGACTGCTCAAAGGTTAACTTACTACCTTCTGCATGCACCAAAAGAGGAAGCCAAAAGTTTATCTGAAGCCGCCCTGGCTTTAAAGGAAAAAACTGTTATTTGTTCAATTTGTTTTAATATCTCTGAGAAAGATCCTTGTGAGATTGATACAGATCCAACCCGTGATAAATCTGTCATAGCAGTAGTTGAGGATCCGCTAGATGTATTGGCTTTAGAACGGGCAAACTTTAAAGGGCTTTACCATGTTCTTCATGGAACAATTTCTCCTTTGGAAAATATTGGACCAGATGAGCTGCATATCAGGGAACTTTTACCAAGGTTAAAAGACGGTACAGTCAAAGAGGTGATTTTGGCAACCAATCCAACCATGGAAGGAGAGGCCACTGCCATGTACATAGATAGATTAATTAGACCGCTTGGAATTAAAGTTACCCGAATTGCCAGAGGTTTACCTGTAGGTGGGGACTTAGAATATGCAGATGAAACTACACTTTCTCGCGCTTTGGAAGGTAGAAAAGAATACTAGGCAATTGACAATTGGCAGTTAACAATTAACAATTAGATTATGGCTGATGGGATGAAAGGTATGTTTGGCGAGATGGCGGAGGCAGTAGCTAAACCTGTTAAGGATCAAGTTGGTCAGGCCATAGAAGATGCTTCCAAACAAGTTTTTGATGATTCTTCTCCGGATTCAGGACAGCAATCTCAAAATAAACAACAAAGCCAGCAACAGTATCAGCAAATTAAACAACAAGAAGCTCAAGTCAAACAGCAAGACCAGATGAAAATTAGAAACATTCATATGTATTTGCAAAGATACCAAACAGAGGAACAAAGATATCTAGCCAGAAAGCAAAAAGAAGAGCAAAGGAGGATGCAGGAAGAACAAGAGAAAAAGCAAAAAGATGAAAATAAAAAGGCTTTAGAGGAGCAGAAGAAAGCTACCCTCCATCCAGATGTTGCTGCCAAAGGTAAGGCAGAGATAAAGCGTGGTGTCGGTGGGTGATGCTTCGCTCGTCAGTGCACAAAGTACCGCTCGTTTAGTTAGTGAATAATGACTTAACTTTCTTTCTAGCCTCGCTTTGTGAAAGTTTTGTACCAAATCTCTGCAACAAAACTTTCAGAATACTTTGTATGCATCTGACTTCGCTCGCTCTTAAAACTAACTTAGTCATCATAAATCTTGAATCATAAATCTTAAATCATTAAAATCAGTTCATGCTTAAATTATTTAATTCCTTAACAAGAAAAGTTGAGCAGTTTAAACCTATTAAGAGGGGGCAAGTTGGGATGTATACCTGCGGACCAACAGTCTATGACTATATGCATATTGGTAATTTAAGGACGTTTATTATGGCTGATATTTTGTATAGGACCCTAAAGTTAGCGGGTTTCGAAGTTAAGTATGTCCAAAATATTACTGATATTGATGACAAAATTATTGCCCGAGCTGAGGAAAGACAGATAACAATTAAAGATTTAGCAGATGAGTTTACTAAGTATTTCTTAGAAGATATCAGCAAATTAAATATTATTTTTTCTGATGTTCAACCAAAAGCTACTGAGCATATCGGAGAAATGATTAAATATATTCAGAAGCTCCTGGATAAAGGATTAGCTTATGTTGAAAAAGATGGCTCTGTCTATTTTGATATTTCCAAGTTCCCCGATTATGGGAAACTTTCCCAGATTGAAAAAAGAGAGTTAAAAAGCGGCACCAGAACTTTATCGGATAACTACACCAAAGATGATGTTTCGGATTTTGCTCTTTGGAAAGTAGTTGAATCAGAAGAAGTGGGTTGGGATTCTCCTTGGGGTAAAGGTAGACCTGGTTGGCATATTGAATGCTCAGTAATGAGCCAAAAGTATTTGGGCGAGACTTTTGATATTCATGGTGGTGGGATAGATCTGTTGTTTCCTCATCACGAAAATGAGATTGCCCAGTCAGAAGGCAAAACTGGTAAGACTTTTGTTAATTTTTTTGTTCATGGCGAGCATCTTTTAGTTGATGGACAAAAAATGAGCAAATCACTAAATAACTTTTTTAGACTAAAAGATCTGGAGGATAAGGGGTTTGAGGCTCTTTCATATAGGTACTTAGTTTTAACAGCTCATTACCGGGACAAACTTAACTTTACTTGGCAATCTTTGGAGGCTGCTCAAAATGCTTTAAATAATTTAAGAGAGGATATAAGAGATTGGGATCAACCTAAGATAGGTTGTGCAGGTTTTGAACAAGATTTTATGGAAGCAGTTAATAACGATTTAAATACGCCTAAAGCTTTAGCTGTTTTGTGGGAGATGGTCAAAAGCGGTCAGTACCCAACTAGTGCCAAATCTGCTTCAATTTTAAAAATGGATCAAGTTTTGGGCCTAGGATTAGAAGAATACATAGGTAAAAAAGTAATTATCCCAAAAGAAGTACAAGACTTAGTTAATCAAAGGGAGTTAGCTAGGGAAAAGAAGGACTTTAAAAGGGCTGATCAGCTAAGAAATCAGATTAATAAACTGGGGTTTAATGTTGAAGATTCTCCTAATGGCCCAAAAGTAAAGAATTCTAAAGACTTAATTTAATGGTTACAATCAAGCGCTCGAGCAAACTAGTTGTGATAAAATATGAGCAATAGCCGTAAGGCATTTTTTTTAGGCAAAACCTCATGCCAAACATAATTACAATAGACGGACCAACTTCTTCAGGTAAATCTTCGATTGGTCATCTGTTTTCCCAAAAAATTAATTATCGCTTCATAGACACTGGCGCAATTTATAGAATTGGTAGTTTAGTTGCTCTTAGAAAAGGAGTGCTTTTATCTGATGAAGAAAGTTTAGCAGATATCTTTAAAAACTTAGAAGTTAGTTTCAAAGGTGTTGATGGGCAGTCTAGAATTTTTTTAGATAAAGAAGATGTGACTGATATACTTCATAATCCAGAGATCACCTCAATTGTCGCAACAGTTGCCTCTTATGCCAAAGTTAGAAATGAGTGCAAGAAACTTCAAAGAAAGATAGGTCTTAGACAAAATACTGTTATGGTTGGAAGGGATATTGGCTCAGAGATTTTCCCTGACAGTAAACTTAAATTCTTTATCACAGCCTCTGCGGAAGTTAGAGCCAAAAGAAGATATGACCAGCTTGTCAAAAAAGACCTTTCAGTTAAATTAAACGATGTTCTGGACCAAATGCTTGAAAGAGATAAAAAGGATACCACCAGAAAAGCCTCTCCCATGAGAATTCCAAAAGGCGCGGTGGTCATTGATACCTCTAAAAAAACTGTTGAGCAAACAGTTGCTATCCTAATTGATAACTTTAGAAATACTTTTGGCTAAAACTTACTTGTTTTAGGTAAGAAAAATTTGCTATTCTATCCATCACATATGTACAAATTGAATATTCTAAAAAATGGCTTAACTCTAATC
>CAYOOO010000003.1:0-89591 GCA_964405655.1 uncultured Gammaproteobacteria bacterium
CGCGGACTTTCAGTCCACGGAAGCTTATTAATCCCTATCTCAACTTGGTAATTTATAGCCATTGTTTTACAATATTCTAAATTAGTAGTAAGCTACCCATGGCTAAATCAAACCAAAAATCATATTCTAGGCTTCATTTAAATCTGCTCTATCCCCAAGGAAACATTCAGAAATGGCCACTGCGTTTCTTAAGATGGTTGATCTCTTATGGTAGGTTTATTGTAGTAGCGGTAGAAATTTTAGTGTTGGCTACCTTTGCTATGAGGTTTAAACTTGATAATGACTTAGCTAAGATTAAGGAACAGCTCACCAACTTGAAACCACTTCTGCAAAATTTATCATTGGATGAAGCTTTGATTAGACAAACTCAACTTAGATTCACTACTATCAAAGAAGGTACTTTACTCTCGCCAAGATGGCTCGAATTATTAACCAAAATTAGTGACCAGACACCAGTTGGGGTAAAGGTACTGACACTAAGCTTAGATAATGATCCACCCAGCAGTTTTAAGTTTAAGCTAACAGCTAGCACTAACTCTAATAACAGCTTGGCTGTTTTTCTAGGGGGACTTAAAAACGAGCCGACCTTTAAAGATGTCTCGCTGGCTAGCGTTAACTATGATCAAGAACAGGTAGTTTTTACCATAACCGGTTTAACAAAATAATTTTTTAAAAAATGGTACCGCAATACTCAAGATACTACATCTATATCAAACCAGTTTTTCAAAGTAAGGTGGTCAAGACTTACGGAACGTTAGTATTTAGTCTGTTCACTATCACTATGTTTGGTTTATTTGCTATTCGCCCAACCTTAACTACTATTATTGCTCTCCAAAGAAGCATCAAGGAACAACAAGCAGTTCTAGATAAGTTGAACGGCAAGATTGAGACTCTCTCTTTGGGCAAAAAAAACTTTGAAAACCTAAGTCCAGAATCTAAAACAAAGATTTTTACACTTCTGCCAAATTCCACTTCATTGCCCACCCTAGTTGACGAACTCTCAGCGCTAGCTTTGGAAAAACAGGCCTCAATTTCCGGATTACAATTTCAACCTGTCGACTTAAAATCAATCTCTAAAGAACTCTCCAAAGAAGCCAAACTACAAAACATTGAATTTACTATTAATCTGCAGGGTTCATACCCTCAACTTACAGATTATATTAACTCCTTAACTAAATTAAATAGGTTAATCACAATTAAGTCTGTTGGCTTTAATAAACCAGCTGGTGGAAATTTAACGGTATCGATTAATGCCAAAGCTTATTTTATCGCCCTTTAGTTTATGAATAGAAAAGAATTTATTGTTGTTTTAATAATAACTTTTGTAGTAATTATGGTCTGGCTAGCAACAGATATTTATCTAACAAAACCAAGTGTCTTAAAAGACCCGGAGTTGGAGAAACTGCTTGAGCCGATCAATCCTAATTTTGATGAATCGATCCTGAAACAGTTTAAGGTTGGCTCGTCCCAGTTTGATCTTTCAACCAGATCAGCAACAGCTGAAACAAATTTATGAGAATTCCAACAATACTGGGCTTAGCGTTGCTTCTAATGTCTGTAGTTATAGCTGGTGTCTTTTTTTATCAAAGGCAAATTCTCCTCAACCAACTGAAAAAAATTAACACTCCCAAAAATATTCAAATTGCCAATATCACAGATAACTCAGTAACTATACTTTGGCAAACAGATCTCCCCGTGAGTAGTCATGTTTTATTTGGAAAAAAGACTAATTTAGGCAGCAACGCTTATGACGAACGGGATAATCGTAGTAAACAAGCCAGGCTAACTCATTTTGTAACTTTGAAAAACTTAAAGGCTGAAACCAACTACAATTACCAAATTAAGGTTTCTCAATTTCTCTACCCTCAAACTCCTCTAAATTTTAAAACTGCCAAAAAGCTGACTAGTCTACCATCTTTTTCTAACTCTCCCCTATTATTAAATCCACCTTTAAGAGGTAGCATTATTGATAACAACTTTAGCCCAATTGACGAGGCGATTGTTCTTTTAAAAATTGAAGGAGTATCCCAACTAGCAACATTCTCGACAAATTCAGGAAATTTTATTTTACCCTTAACTAAGATTCTTAAAGATGATCTTCAGGATCTCTTTGATCTTAAACCTAAAACCCACGCGATCTTAACAGTTTTCTCTGGTAATTCTTTATCAGAAGTCAAAGTTCTTATTCCCCTAGAGGAAAGTTCTTTACCAGCTGTTAAATTGGGTCAATCATATGATCTTAGAGAATCCTTAGCCTCACCTTCAGCCAAGTTAAGACAGGAGCAGCAAACTTTAGAGTTTGACTTGAATCACGATGGTCAGGTCAATTCAATTGATCTGTCAATCGTAGTAGATAACTTAGGTAAAAAATCAAAGGATCCTAATGCTGATTTAAATAGAGACGGTCGGGTTGACCAAAAAGATGTTGAATTAATGAGGAATGCACTCAAATAGTTAAGATTTTACCAACAAGTAAGTTAATTCCAATTTTTTCCTCGAGCAAACCAGTTTTAATCTTAAAATCTGTTTCAATTGCTAGTTTATAAAGCTTTCTCAACTTCTCTTGATTGAAGTTTTGTTTTTGCTTGTTAATTTTTTTAGCTATGAATTCTGGTAATCTTTTAGTGGGCGTTAATAGTCTCCTAAACATATAAAAAAGCATAGCTAAAAGATACTGCCCTCCATACTCCTTAAGAAGTTTGTCAAGCTCAGCTAAAGCTGTTGGGTTTTTCTCCGATAGCTTGTCTAAAAAAGGAAAAATATTTACCTCATCTTTTTCAGTCAAACTAATTACCTGACCCTTTAGTTTCAGGACTTGTTTTACCAGACTGCTTGTAGTAGTTAAAGGCTTGGTTATTTTAATAACTAGAGTTAAATTTTGATTTTCGGGGATTTTACTAAGATCGATCTTTTCATCGAAACCATCTAAAATAGCTAAAATTTTTTCACTAAATAAACCATTGGTGGAAAGATTGATAACTGCCTGATCCCATTCCACTTCCTCTTTGCTGATTATCCTGACGGAAAGTGGATCAAAATTTTTTTTGAGTGAAGAGATTTTACTCAAAATAGCAGTTAAACCATTACCGTGGATTAATATCAGATTAGTCATTTGCTATCATCAGCTGCCTGTTTGTCCAGCTCGCTTTTGATAAAATCTTTGACAGGTTTAAAATCCCCATCAGGTGGAATTAAAACATAAGCACCTCCATAGTTTGAAGAGGATGGTGAGGAAAAAATTGACTTACCGCTGCCTAAATCTCCTAGAACTAAATTATTAACCTGTTTAATTTTCTTCATCAATGAGTAAAGCTCTAAAAATCTATCAAGCTCAATATCAGTTTCAAAACTTTTACCAAAAGTATCAACTAGTCCAGTAATCTTTTGAGGATTAATTAAGGTCTCAAAAGATAAAACTTTATTCCTAAAGGCCTGGAGGACAAGTTGTTGGCGGCGACTGCGGGCAAAGTCTGAACCTTCACCATTGGTACCCATTCTTGATCTGACAAACTTCAAGGCAGTTGTACCGTCCATATGAGTTTTACCTTTGACAAAGCTAATATGTTCGAAACGGCAGGAAAAATCAGCGGCTTGGGTAGCTATCTTATCTTGAGAATCAACTAAGACTTTGCTCTTACCGGGTTTTAGGGTAATTCCACCTGGTTGTAGATTAAAGGCTTTGATCTGATCTTCGGTTAGCTCAACCTCTTTTTCTAAAAGTCCACACAGATCATCTTCTTTGCCTTCAATTGGATAGTTATAGTCATCAAAAGTTTTTGGAACATCTATATCAATTCCATCAACCAGGTCAATCGCCTTGGCAAAACCATTAAAGTCCATTCTAACTCCATAGTGAATCGGCAGTCCTAAAATATCGTCAATTTTATCCTCGGCGTACTTTAATCCACCATTCTCATAGACAGTATTAACCTTGGCTTTTGCTCCCTCAATCCACAAATCCCTAGGAATAGAGATAAGTGTTACTTTATTAGTTTTAAGTTGATAGGAAGCGATAATAATTGAGTCAGTTAAAGAAGCACCAGCATGACTACCACCGGCATTGCCTAAAAGTAAGATATTGACTCTGTCACTGGTTGATTTAAGTTTACTTCCCAGCGGAAAGACAAATTGAAAAACTGAGGAGGAAGAAGAGAAAAGTGACCAGATTAGAGTTAGAGCAATAACGATTGCGGCAATAAAAAGAATCAGTTTATATCTTTTAAAGAAGTTTTTCTTGGTTTGCCTTCGATGTAAATTTATTGGCTTAAGCTCCATTTATTGCTTCCTCAACGATCTTTATAAACTCAGTCGCATCCAAAGATGCATTACCTACCAAGACTCCATTGATTTCTTTTTGACTGATAAACTGCTTAACATTTTTCCCAGTTACACTGCCACCATACAAAACTTCTAAATCTTGCCCATGCTGCTGCTTAAAAAAGGTAGCAATACTACTGGCGTTAAGGGGATCTTCTGGCTGACCAGATCCTGGAGTGTTATCAAGCCCAGTACTGATAGCTGAGATTGGTTCATAAGCTATCAATTGGCAACCTTTAGGAACTGGCGTTTCATTTCCTTGAACGCAAAGTAACCCTATAATGTCTGCTTGACTCGCTCTGGTCAACTTATTCTCTATCTGTTGATCAGTTTCACCAAAGTTATAGCGTCTCTCACTATGGCCAATAATGGCCAGGTCAACTAATTGCTTAAGCAAGGAGGCTGACTCCTCCCCTGTATAGGCTCCTTTATCAAAAGGTGATAGATCCTGGCAGCCTACTAAAAGTGGAAAGTTACCCACTTGGATAGCTTTCTTAACCTCCGATAGAACACTAAAGGTTGGGCAAACTACTACTTTTAGGAAGTCTTCTTTTTTAATTTTTGGCCCTACCTTTCCAACCCACTCCAAAGCCTCTTCAATAGTCTTATTACTTTTCCAGTTAGCCACAATCCACAAATTTTTCATAAAATTAACAAGTAAAAGCGAGCGAAGTTGAGTACAACAAAGTAGTCTGAAAGTTTTATATGCAGATCTAGTTTATAAAACTTTCAATCAGCGAGGCCAGAGTATTAAAACATTTCTTTAAACCTTACTAGCTGAGCGGTACTTTGTGTACCAACGAGCGAACTCATTAAGGCTGGTCGCCAAACCAACCATATTTTTTTAAGTCTATCATGAAATCATCAGAGACCTCTATACCCTCTTGCTCAAGCAGTGCTTTTTGTAATTTCTTCATATGCTCTTGGCAGTTTGTTGAGATAAAACCATGTCTATTAATGACTCTTTGCCAAGGTAGATCAAATACATCTGAATTATAATGCAAAATACCCCCCACTAATCTAGCACCTCTTGGTAGTCCTGCCAAAGTAGCCACTGTTCCATATGTTGTAACGCAACCCTGGGGAATTTTTTTAACTATCTGAATAACTCTTTCTTTAAAAGAAAGTTGGGAGAGTTTAGGCATTAATCAGCTTAACCATATCTGCCTTACTAGTTACGCCAATTCTCCTTGACACTTCTTTACCGTCTTTTAAAACCACGTAGGTAGGAATGCTCATCACTCCAAACTGGGAAGCTTTTTGAGGATCCTCATCAACATTAATCTTCTCAAGTTCAAATTTGTCTCCATGTTCTTTAACTAATTCTTCTAGGACTGGATCCATAATTTTACAAGGTCCACACCACTGGGCCCAGAAATCTAAAAGTTTTGCCTTTGCCATAGGATAATTATTCTATCACAAATTTTTTTTATGAAAAGTAGTTACAAAAAGGAAATTATCACCAAGAGACTATTGTGTTAATATATGCACCATCATGCCCAAGGATCTTCTTTTTGACCTTAATCCTACTCAGCAAGAAGCTGTAAAAGCTACAGAAGGACCAATCCTAATCTTGGCAGGAGCAGGTTCTGGAAAAACCCGGGTTTTAACCTACAAAGTGGCTTATCTTATTGGGGAAAAGAAAGTTAATCCTTCAAATATCCTGACAGTCACCTTTACTAATAAGGCAGCTGGAGAGATGAAAGAGCGGATTATTAAACTAATTGGTCAGACCTCTACCCAACCTCTCATGGGCACTTTCCATTCTATCTGTGCTAAAATTTTACGAAAAGAAGGACATAATATAGGACTTGCTCCTGGATTTTCCATTTACGATGAAGTCGATGCTTTAACTGTAGTTAAGGAGGCAATGGCTAAGTTAAATATCTCTATCAAGCAAGTTAACCCTGGTGCGATCAGAAACATTATTTCCTCTGCTAAAAATGAGGTTATCTCAGAACTTGAGTATCCTCAATATGCTCGGGGTTTTTTCCAAGAAACTGCCGCCAGAGTTTATATTGAATATCAAAAGATTTTAAAGGAGAATCAAGCTTTAGACTTTGACGATCTACTGATGCATACCATTCAACTTTTTCAGGTAATTCCTAAAATTCTAACCCGTTATCAAATCCAGTTTCAATATATTTTAGTTGATGAATATCAAGATACAAATGCTGCTCAATACCAGCTAATTAAACTTTTAGCCTCACGTCATCGGAATCTTTGTGTCGTAGGCGATGCTTCTCAAGCTATCTATGGCTTTAGAGGTGCAGATTTTAGAAATATTGTTAATTTTAAAAACGATTATCCTGAGGCTAAAGTTTTCAATTTGGAACAAAATTACCGTTCTACTCAAGTTATTTTGGATGCTGCCCAGGCAGTCATCTCAGAAAACAGAACCCACCCAATTTTAAAGCTTTGGACAGATAAAAAAGAGGGGGCAAAAATCTCTATTTTTCAGGCCAGGTCTGAAGTTGAAGAGGCTCTTTTTTTGCTGGATCAGATTAACTCTTTAATAAAGGAGGATAAATCTCTTAATTTAAACTCATTTGCCATTTTATACCGAACCAACGCTCAGTCCCGATCAATTGAAGAGGTCTTTTTAAAGGCTGGTTTGCCTTACCGTTTAGTCGGCGGGGTTCAGTTTTATGAGAGGCGTGAGATTAAAGATGTTTTATCCTACCTTCGCTTAGTTGCTAACCCTAAAGACTCAGTCTCTAAAAAAAGAGTTGAAAAAATTGGCAAAGGCAGAGCTCAAAAATTTTATGAGCTCTTTAAAGATATCGAGCAGTATAAAACCTTAGAACTAATGGACCAAATCTTAGAAAAAATTGGCTATTTAGAATATTTAGATGACGGGACTGAACAAGGTAAAGCTAGGGTAGAAAATGTCAAGGAACTTAGAAGCGTTGCTGAAGAGTTCCCTGATTTAGATCAGTTTTTAGAAAATGTCGCACTTATCCAAGATAATCAGATGCCTGACTCAAAGTTGGAAAGTAATCAAAAAGAAGCTGTCACTTTAATGACTATTCATGCTGCCAAAGGATTGGAATTCCCAGTTGTTTTCATAGTCGGAATGGAAGAAGGTTTATTCCCTCACTCCCGCTCTATGCTTGACCCTAATCAGATGGAAGAGGAAAGAAGGCTGGCTTATGTTGGTATTACCAGGGCCAAGTTTAAGCTCTTTTTAACTCATGCTCGAACCAGGCTTTATTTCGGAAGCCGCAGCAATAACTTAGTCTCAAGATTCTTATCCTCTATCCCTGAGCACTTATTAGATCAAAAATACTCTTCAAAATTGATCGATCCTGATGAGAGACTATCCCATTTAGAAGACTTCCAGGATGACGTTAGCAAGGTTGATGAGGACGATTGGTTAAATTTCTAAAGATGAAAAAAGTTTTTGGAGCAGTTGTATCTTTAGCTGTCCTACTTTATCTTCTAATCCCCTTTATACCTGAGAAAAAAGCTTCAGCTTTTAAGGAAATTGATCCTGTCCAAGTTGTCTCAGTTAGCCAGCCAATTAAAACCACTTCTCTTTTTGAGGAAAAGCTGGCAACTGAATCTGCAGTGATTGAGAAAAAAACTACTTATAAAGACGATCTCGAAACAGAGTTAGGTGAAGAGCGAACTGTTGAGGAGGGCGAAAACGGTCAAAAGATTACTACTTTTAAACTCACCTTTTATAACGGTGAAGAGTATGGTAAAGACTTAGTCTCAACACAAATTATTGAACCAAAGGATAAAGTCATTCTAAGAGGAACAAAGATTGTTTGGAAAACCTTAGAGACTCCTGATGGAGAAATTAAGTATTGGAAAAAAATGCGAGTTTATGCCACCCACTATGACTCAAGATGTCCGGGCTGTAATGAAACTACTGCCATAGGTTTGCGGGCAGGAAAAGGGGTGATTGCAGTTGATCCATCAGTTATTAAACTTCGAAGCAAAGTCTATATTCCAGGTTACGGGCAAGCTATAGCCGGGGATACAGGTGGTGCAATCAAGGGGAATATGATTGATCTTGGCTTTGATGATGCCAGAACAGCGGGTTGGAAGGCGCGATACATTGATATTTATCTACTCTGACAACTTTCCACCTTGTCCCAACCTTCTGGTACATCACAGGGTGTTGGAAAATCCTTGCACTCACCTGTTTTGGGGTTTTTAGCAGGAGTGATTACTTGAATACATACTTGATTATCTTTTGGTGGTTTGAGTTTTTCCTTCTCCTCATCAGAAAGCTGTTGAACAAAATGTCTATTATCAGGAGTATTACATTGAGCAGGATAGGACTTCATTACTGGGTAACCTGCTTTAGCACAATCTTCAAAAGATTTAATCTGACGGAAATTTTGAAAATTATTTTGATAGGCCCAAAAGCCTATCCCCCCTATTACTAATAACCCGATTATTAATAATATTAGCCAAGCAAATCCTTTTTGCATTAAGTTTATCTTAGCAAATTCTAGGAGGGAGGATTATTTAGTATTAGATCCTGCAAAACTGTTAACTATCATCTGCTCGATCTGAGCTGAAAAATCTTGGATGCTGGCAGCTCTGGAACCAGTCGAGGAAACCCGGTGGGAGATCTCCAAGGCTGGATTGGTTTTGGTGCACCACTTGTAGCTTACTCCGTTACTAGAGGTAGTTTTGGATTTAACAACTGAAACGCCAGATAGATCGATAGTTTGACCTTGGCAATTACTTGATCCAACTAAGATTGTAATTGGTTTAAGTGCCACATCACATAAAACATTTAGTTGATCAGTGGAATTAGTCGGATCAAACTCAATGTTTTTCGAGTTTCGGCAGGTTAAAAGTCCCCAAGATTTGGGATAATGGATCTGCAAACTATTAATTTTATAGCTCTTAGTATTAGGGGGGGTTGATGGTCTAGCGCTAGCCGAAGGGGTTGACTCCGCAACTTTTATTGGAGCAACTGATGCACTAGGTGCAACTGATGCCTTAGTGACCTTTTTACCTTGAAACATCTGAAAAACAAAGTAGATTGAACCGATGATGATTGTTAGTATGACAACTAAAACAATACCGGTTGCCAAAAGCGATCTTTGCTGATCTGTCATAATCTGACTATATAGCACAAACTAGGTCAAATTACAACGTCTATAGGCTAAGCTTTCAGCGACACCTACAGCTTGCTGTTAGGATAGGGAAAGACTGATTACTAGCGACAAAAAGTAGCCTTAAGTATAATGTGCTAATGGATTTAAGACAGCTTGATCTGGAGCAAAAAGATTCTTATAACAAACTAGTTAGTCACATTATTCAATCTTGGGAATGGGGAGACTTTAGGAAAAATTTAGGCTTACCTGTTTTAAGGTATGGGATTTTTGAAAAGGGTAAACTTAAGACTGTCTTTGAGTTAACTCTCCATAAAATTCCCCTGACTTCTCAATATGTTGGTTATTTACCTAAAGGACCCCTGCCAGATAAACAGTTGGCTCAAGCGCTGGAAGTTATTGGTAAACAGTACAGTTGTGCTTTCATTAAAGTTGAACCTAATATTGAGTCTTCTAATACTCCTTTTGTGGTCTATCCCAAGTTCTTGCCTTCCCCTAAACCTTTATTTACCAAATACAACTTTATTTTAGATTTAGACAAAAACGAGGAAGAACTTTTAAAAAATATGCATCCGAAAACCCGCTATAATATCAGATTGGCAGAGAAAAAGGGAGTCGTAGTTGAGGAGCGGAAGGACGACCAAGCTTTCGAAATCTTTTTAAAATTGCATTTCCAAACCACTTACAGGCAGGGTTTTTTTAGTCATAACAAATTCTATCACCAGCAGGCCTGGCGAACTTTGAAAAAAGGTGGTATGGCCAGAATCTTAATTGGTTTCTATCGCCAGAAACCCCTCTCTGCATGGATGATCTATAATTTTAAGCATACACTCTATTATCCATATGGAGGATCCTCATCAGAGTATAGGGAGGTTATGGCAAATAACTTAGTAGCCTGGGAAGCTATCAAACTGGGGAAAAAACTCAAGTGTCAAACTTTTGATATGTGGGGAGCTTTGGGGCCTGAAGCTTCAATTAATGATCCTTGGCAAGGCTTCCACAGATTTAAGGCAGGTTATGGTGGAAGGTTAGTAAAATACTTGGGTACATACGATTTAGTGTTTAACGATCCATTGTACTGGGCGTTTACTTTTATTGACAAGTTTACTAGCTTAAAAGTTACTCTTTTGAAATTAATAGGTCACTAAATGATTGATCTTTTAGTAATTTTAATATTTCTTTTGTTAATCTTATCTTTAATTGGCATGTCCTGGTTTGCAGGCAGCGATGCTCCTTATATTCCAACTTCGATTTCAAAAATCAGGCCTATTCTAAAGTTGGCTGGTCTAAAAAAAGATAAGATATTTTATGAACTAGGTTCTGGCGATGGTAGAGTGGTGATTGAAGCTGCTAAACTTGGGGCTGAAGCCTATGGTATAGAACAATCCTGGCTAAGAGTTTGGTATTCAAGATTTAAAGCCTTCAGACAACACCTTAAAAAAATCCAATTTTATCATGGCAACATCTTTGATCGACAATATTTCCCAGCTGAT
The DNA here is from genome assembly GCA_964405655.1 of uncultured Gammaproteobacteria bacterium. Lineage (GTDB taxonomy): Bacteria > Patescibacteriota > Microgenomatia > Daviesbacterales > UBA10151 > CAYOOO01. The sequence continues at coordinate 10,892 of CAYOOO010000003.1, forward strand.
GTTGTCTATATTTATTTACTACCTCAGGGAACCCAGAAACTTGAGAAAAAACTACAACAGGAACTTAAAAAAGATGCGCTAATAATAACACAAAAGTATCACTTCAAAAAATGGAAGGCTTTTAGAAAGTTAGGTGATTTTCGTTTTTACCGCTTAGTCTGATGGGTGATCAGTTGAAGGGTAGGTCCGAGAAGTCTTGGACAGCTATATAAAAATACTCTTTGTGAGCAGTCCTCTACAGATCTTCTTGATCCGCCAGCTGGCGGATTTACCTACCCCCAAACCTGATTGCATATTGCATATTAAAGTCTCTATTTAATAGCCAAGCAATAATGGTGTAAGGATTAAGCAAGAATTTTAGATCTAAGCCTTAGGTAGGGCTACGACCACTAATCTTCTTTGGTCAAAACTACCATCACAGGTATAGATTGTTAGCTGATCTCTTTCTGTCAAAATAGCATCAATATCTTCAGGTGAAATCTTTTTCTTTTCCGAGACTATATAGAAGTAGGTTTTACCCTCTTGAATAATCTTAATTTCCTCGCCTAATTTAATATTTTTTAGTTTACCCAAAAGCTGTTCTTTATTATGGGCATATAAAATCACATTACCAAAACCAGCCGGTTTTGAGGTTGACAACCAGGAAACTTTATCTTCAAAAAGGGTCCATTTGTTATCAGAAATGACTCCTTCGGCAATCGGCAGGTCAATCAATAAAGAAGGAATTATAATTTTTTCTGGCGAACTAATTTTAGAGTCGGTGTAACTGTAGACAACTGGTGACACAAGCTTAGTATTTTCAGCTGTTGATAAGGCAAAAATCTTTGAAGGATAAATCTTGACCACCAGCAAACTAACCAGACAGGCAGTCATTCCAAAAACGAAAATTTGTAGCGGCAGTTCACTCCTCTGCATGAGAACGAGAAATCTTTAAAGCACCAAGAAATACTGCTAGACCCAGCAAGCCAATTAAACCAAATTTGATAAAATCTCTACCCCCTCCTGTTGCCCCCAGGACTTTGGTAGCACCTAAGACTTCTTGCTTGGCAGAGGATGAGGCAGCAGATGGTGAAGGTGAAGTTAAAGGAGAAGGTGAGGCAGAGGCACTGGGCGAAGGAGAAGGACTAGCTGAAGCTGAGGGTGATGGTGAGGGACTAATATTTGGTGAGGCCGAAGGTGAGGCAGTTTGAGCTAAAACTGAAAAAGGTAAAACCACAAAAAGCGAGCAAGCTAGCAAAACAACTATCTGAATAACTAATCTACCAGGCAGTTTAAACATGTGATAGTTTAGATTATACAAATAGGTCAAAAATTGCAACCCTAAATTTGATCTTTTCGTGTTACAATCCTTTAGCGACAATAGTTCTATGAAGCTTCTCCATTTTTCTGATCTTCATATTGGCATGGAGAATTATAGTAAGCTTGATCCCAAGAGTGGGCTTTCAACAAGGCTGTTGGATTTTTTTGAAACTTTTGATTTTATAGTTGATAAGGCATTTGCTGAAGAGGTTGATGCAGTTATCTTTGCTGGGGATGCTTATAAAACCAGGGATCCAAATCCCACTCAACAGCGGGGTTTTGGAGAAAGAATCAGAAAAATTGCCAAAAAAATTCCGGTTGTTTTGGTTGTTGGCAATCATGATACCCCTAATGCAGAAGGTAAAGCTAACACCTTGGATATCTACTCTGCTTTGGAGATTGACAATGTTTGGGTCTCCCGATCCCCTGAACTTTTAGAAATCCCCACCAAGTCTGGAACCTTACAAGTAGTGACTCTCCCCTGGCTTCATAAAAATGATTACAAGCAAGTTGCGGAAAAATTACAGCTGCTGTATGAGAAAATTAAAGATCCACAAGTTAGCGGACCTGCTATATTTTTGTCTCATTGCGAGGTAGTCGGTAGCCAATATGGCAGCGAAAAGGGCATGGCAATTGCCAATGATGTCACTATCCCCTTATCACTGATCCAGGATAGAAGAATCTCTTATTGTGCCCTAGGTCATATTCACAAACATCAAGTTCTCTCAAAACCGGGTGATACTCCTTTAATAGTTTACTCCGGTTCACCCCAAAGAATTGATTTTGGTGAGGAAAAAGAAGAAAAAGGGATTTGCTTGGTGGAAATAAATGGCAAAACCACAGGCTTCCAGTTCATTCCCACCAATGCTAGAAAGTTTCTGACCATTACCGTCAACCTCAAAGGGTCTGACTCGAGTCCCACCAAGACTGTTTTAGATGAAATAGCAAAACATGATGTTAAAGATAAAATTATCAGGGTCATAATAAATATCCCGGCAGATTTAGAGCAAGCTTTGGAAATGGATAAAATTAAAAAGCCCTTATCAGATGCTCATGTGATAGCCGGGATCTCCAGAAATGTCGAAAGAAGAGAGAGGCTACGCCTTGAAGGAGCCCAAGAGGTTGAAAGACTCACCCCCATAGATGCCCTAAGAAAATACTTTGAAGCCAAAAAATATTCTAAAGAAAAACAAAAACAGCTAGAAGAATATGCAACAAAGCTTTTAGAAACTTAGAAAAAGTTGTATAATAGTAGCATGAAAAAATATATTACCTCTACTCCTGATATTGTAGGCGGTGCTCCAGTTGTAGCTGGTACTAGAGTACCTATTGCTAGAATTCTTTATCTTATAAAAGATGGACTAACTTTAGAGCAAATTCAGGAGCATTATCCCCATGTCAGCTTGGAAACCCTCAGAGGAGTAATAAATGAGCTGGCCCAAAAAGTAGAGACCAAATTTTATGGTCAAAAAATTTCACAAGCATAAACTCCTACTTGATGAAAATTTTGATAGCCGGAAATTCTTTCCCCATTTAAACAGTAGGTTTGATATTAAACATCTTTCTCAAGATTTAAAACAAATTGGATTAAAAGATCCCGACGTACACAAATATGCAATTGAGCAAGAAAGAATAATAATCACCTTCAACATTAAAGACTTTAAACCCCTAGCCCCACTTAGCAATAAAACAGGTGTTATTGGTGTTTCTGCTAACATGTCTTTGGAAGACATCGATAAGAAACTTACTGCCCTTTTAAATAAATCTTCCAAGAAATCTTTACTTGGCAAACTAACATTAATTAGTGGAGAAACAGAAAAGTTAAACAATCATAAATAAACTTTGGGATTACACATCCGGTGTGTAAAGCTACATTCCAATTGAAAAACAATAATTTCGGTGATCCTGGTTACTTAAACCTGAATTCATTAACCTACTCTCAAGATAAATTTATCAAAATTGGAAACCAAAAATCAAGAAGTCAAAAATTCTAAGAATTCAAAATTCAAGCTACACTAAACTCACTCCCGCAAACAAGAGCCCGGAAGCCCGGATTGGCATGGCCAACAAAGTGGCAGTCGAAAAGCGGCCTGCCAAGCCAGTCGACAAAGGGCACGCCATCAAACCCAAGTATTCCACCTATTAAATCCCAGTACATCGTCTTCACCATGTCAGGACGAAGCAAAGCTAAGCCGACACCTTTAAACTGATCTCCTGCCCGTTCTTCCCGCTTCAACTCTTTTCTCACATCTCTTGATTTTCTATTAACATACCTTGATCCATCCTGAACCCAAACAGCATGAGGGACTTGAGGAAATGGTTTAACTACTTTTCTTGGATCTTGCCAAACTTCTATATTTTTTAATCCAGAGGATATATAAGGCTCTAAGACAGTATCTAAACCATCTGGATCATAAAATAGAGAAGACACAGTCATTTGAAACCAGTTAACCCCAAAAGATGTTAAATCAGGAACAATTAAAGGCACATTTAGGGCAAGTTCGTCATAATTTGCACCTCTTTCTGGAAATCTTGTTGGCAGCTTGGCAAGAAACTGATCCTTATCTATTCCTAAAGGAACAGCCATTCTTTCTACAAGCTCTACTCTTTGTCTTTCCAGTTCATCTTCTAGGGAAATTTCCGGATAAAATTTAGGAGGCTCTACTCTAGAAGCACGCTCAGAAGATAAACTTTCTACTAACTCCTGCTGAGCTGTTAAGGCTACCTCAGGTTGTGGAACAAAAAATGGATTACTTTCTAGTAAACCGCTTTCTACTCCTGCCACTAAAGTAGCTCTTATGCCAGCTAAAAGTCGGCTTGCACCAAGATTAGCACTGGGTTTTAGCTCAACCAATCCATTATCTTCACCAACTAAAATTATTCTGGGCTCATTTTCCACCATATGGTTGCTTATATTATCTACTTATAGGCCATTTGTCAAATTAGGTTTTAATTGGTTATACTTGCCTACACGCTATGGTTCCAGTAAATCTAAAATTATCTAACTTTACCTCTTATGGAGAAAACCCTCCTGAGCTTGATTTTACTAAATTTAAAATGGCTGCTATCTCAGGTCCTAATGGAGCAGGCAAATCATCCCTACTTGATGCAATTACCTGGTGTTTATGGGGCTCATCCCGGGCTGGGGATTCCTCAGACCAACTAGTCCATCTTGGAGCAAGCTCAATGAATGTCGAGTTCTCCTTTGAGCTGGATAAGCATGAGTTTATTGTCAAAAGAATCAGAAACTTAAAATCTGGAGGATCAACTTCTTTGGAGTTTTGGTCTGGTTCTCATAACCTAACAGAAGGGACTATTAAGATGACCCAGGAAAAAATTATCACTACTTTGCACTTAAGCTTTGAAACTTTTACCAACTCTGCATTTCTTCGTCAAGGCCATGCTGATGAGTTCACCACCCATGGCCCAACTGATCGAAAAAGAATCCTGGCAGATATTTTGGGCCTGGATCATTATGATAAGTTAGAAGAAAAAGCCAAAGAAAAAATAAAAGAGGTACAAACTAAGCTACAGCTTTTGGAATATCAACTACTGGAGATTGAGGCAGAATTATCTCAAAAAGAAGATAACCAGGCAAAAAAAATACTGGCTGAGAAAAAAATAACTGAGATTGAGGGCAAAATTGAGATTTTAGAAAAAGAGTTGAAAAGTTTATCTCAAGAAAAAGCAACCCTTGCTGCCACGCTTGAGCAGCATCAAAAATTAACTCAAACCCTTACAGCTTTGCAATCAGAATTAACTGATATCTTAACGCAGGGCAAAAATAGAGCTGAGAAAATAAAAGAACTTGAGGAAAGTTTAGTTAAGCTTCCCCTACTTGATGAGAAATTAGCACAGTTAAAAACATTAGAAAAACACAAAGAGGAATATTTAATAGCCTTACAGAAAAAACTGGAAATGGAAAATGCTCTGTCTCAGGTAAAGTCTCAACTAGCCCTAAAAAATCAGGAAAAACAAACTCTAGAGGAAAAATTAACAGAGATTAAAACTCACCTTGAAAGTTTAAAAAAAGATGCTGCCAGATGTCCCACTTGCAAGCAGTTAATTGATCTTGATCAAAAACAAAAAGTAAAAACAGAATATTTGCTGGAGGTAGAAAAAATAAAGCAGCAACTCTCTCAAATAAAAACCGCGGCTGAAGAAAAAGAAATTGAAAAAATCCAATCAGAGATTAACTTCATAAAACTTGATCCCCAAAAACACCAGCAAATTATTAAGGACTTAAACGAGCTGTCTTCCTTACAAAAGAAGAAAGAGAGATTAATTGCAGCTCAAGCAACCTTGGAATCTGAGAAAAAAGTTGTTTTAGAGTTAAGAGGACTTTTTAGCAGTAAAAAAACCCAAATTGATAAGCTCGAGAAAGAGGTTAAAAGCTTACCCAATCTTGATTCTCACCTCAATCTTTTGCAAAAACAGATTGCTGAAAAAGAGATAAACTTAAGCAGTTTGCGGGGCGAGGAAAAAGAGACCAGGAACACTTTGGGGCAAGTTTTTCAACTTATTTCCCGCCAAAAACAGTTAGAAAATTTATTCATTACCAGAAAAGAGGAGAGGCAAGCTTTAGAAAAAGAAAAACAGGTTTTTGAGGAACTTGCTCTGGCTTTTGGTAAAAAAGGCATCCAAGCCATGATTATTGAGGCAGCTATTCCGGAAATTGAGGATGAAGCCAATAGATTACTTGAAAGACTAACTGAAGGGAGAATGAAAATCAGGCTGGAAACCCAGCGGGAAACCAAGACCAAAGTAACCACTATTGAGGGCGCTAAGGAACGGGCCACTGTGGAAACCTTAGATATTATCATCTCTGATGAGATGGGTGAGAGAGAATATGAGCTATATTCAGGGGGTGAAGCTTTTAGAGTAAACTTTGCGCTCAGACTGGCAATTTCAAAGCTGTTAACCAATCGGGCTGGGGCAAAACTGCAGTTTTTGGTCATTGATGAGGGCTTTGGGACTCAGGATGCTCAAGGGAGATCAAGAATTGTGGAGGTAATAGATTCTATCAAAGATGATTTTGAAAAAATTTTAATTATTACTCATTTGGATGAGCTAAAAGAGGAGTTTCCAGTTAGAATTGAAGTTTCCAAAAATGCATCAGGATCAACATTTGAAATAGTCGGCGTTTAACGCTCTGAGGAAAAGTATCTAAGGTTGTCAAGTCTTTTAAAACAACTTAGAATTTATCTTGATGTCGTTTATCAAGCGCTTATTAGAGTTTTTACTATCTCTAGTCACTTTTTCAGCAATAATTTATTTTATTGAACCACCTAAGTCTTGGACTCAAGCTAGCATCTTTCAGATCTTAATCTTTTTTATTCCTCTACTGCTACTATTTACTCTACTTTTAAACTTAGTCTTAAATCATCTAGCTAGAAGTTTCTCTTTAGCTTTAGGACTTGAAGTAGTAATTGTTCTTTGGGCTGTTGACTATTTTAATATAGTTAGCCTCTTACTGACTGGTCTGATTACTGGACTTCTACTTTATATTGTTCCCAAAACAAGAGCTATTAAAGGTCTAAGAGCCAAAAGATTACGATTGACCGAAAGCCAGAATCAGAGTAAGCTTAGCTTGTTTCCGCCAGCTGGCGGACGTAAATTGCCCAGATTTAGAAGGAGAGAAGAGAGATAAAAAAATTTTACATCACCACCACGCTGCCTTATGTTAATGCCGAACCGCATATCGGCTTTGCAATGGAGATAGTACAGGCTGATATAGTCGCACGTTTTCACAGACTAAATAATGAAGAGGTAGTCTTTAATACTGGTACAGACGAGCATGGAACTAAAATTTATCGGGCTGCTCTAGAGCAAAAAAAAGATCCCCAAGCCTACGTAGATGAGTATGCAGCAAAGTTCGATGATTTGAAAAAACTTTTAAACTTAAGCTATACAAATTTTATTAGAACCTCAAACCCTGCTCATAAAAAGTCAGCTCAGCAGTTTTGGGTTAGATGTTTAGAAAGGGGTGATATTTATAAAGATAAGTACTCAATTAAATACTGCGTTGGTTGTGAGTTGGAAAAGACGGAGTCAGAATTAATAGATGGCAAATGTCCTATTCATCCAAATATAGAAATAGAAACAATGGAGGAAGAAAATTATTTCTTTAAATGGTCAAACTATCAAAAACCGCTCTTAGAATTCTACAAAAAGAACCCTGAATTCGTTTTGCCAAATTTCAGATTTAACGAAATTAAACAGTTCGTTGAAAAAGGCCTGCAAGATTTTAGCATCTCCCGTCTCAAAACAAAACTTCCTTGGGGAGTAGAAGTCCCTAATGACTCAAATCAGGTTATGTATGTTTGGTTTGACGCTTTAGTAAATTACATCTCAACTTTAGGATGGCCCGAAGATCTGGAAAAATTCAATGCTTTTTGGCCTGGGGTTCAGGTGGCAGGCAAAGACAATTTAAGACAACAGTCAGCCATGTGGCAAGCCATGCTTATGTCAGCTGGATTGCCAAATAGTAAGCAGATCATAATCCATGGATTTATAACTAATAATGGCCAGAAAATGAGCAAGTCTTTAGGTAATGTTATTCACCCATTTGATCTGGTTCAAAAATATGGAACAGAGGCAACCAGATTTTTAATTGGTTATGAACTAAATACTTTTGAAGACTCGGACATAACCATGGAAAGGCTAAATAAAAGCTACACTGCTAATTTAGCCAATGGACTGGGAAATTTAGTAGCTCGGGTTTCTAAGCTTTGTGAGAAAATAAATTTTGAAGCTCCTAAGCTTGAAGAAAAATTTGATCCAGAGGTCGAAAAGCTTATTAAAGAATTTAAATTTAATGAGGCACTAAATTGGATTTGGGAGATCATCTCTATCACAGATAGAAGAGTCAATGAAACTAGGCCTTGGGAAAAAGATGGTTTGGAATTAAAGGAAGATTTAGATGAGCTAGTTAGATTAATTCAAAGAATAGCCTTTAATCTGCAGCCGTTTCTACCAGAAACTGCAGAAAAGATTCTGAAACAGTTTTCAGGAAAAATAAAATCAGCCCCAGCTCTTTTTCCTAGAATTTAATATGACTAAAATTAAAAAAGAGCTTAAAAGAGGTGTAGATTATATTGGTGTAACTTGTGTTTTTTATTGCCATGATGGTAAAGGTAAGCTGCTTTTGCACAAAAGAAGCAAAAACTGTCGGGATGAACAAGGTAAATGGGACCCAGGCGGAGGCAGTATGGAATTTGGTGAGACCTTTGAAGAGGCTGTTTTAAGAGAAATTAAAGAGGAGTACTGCTGTAATGTTATAGATTTAAAGTTCTTAGGAGTCCATAATGTCTTACGTGATCATCAAGGTACCAAAACTCACTGGCTGGCACTGCTCTTTTCAGCTAAAGTTGATCCTAAGCAGGTTAGAATTGGTGAGCCTGATTACATGGATGAGATAGGCTGGTTTAATCTTGATAATTTACCAAACCCTCTTCATTCTCAATTCCCTCCCTTTTTTAAAATATTTAAAAAGGAAATAAAATAAACCTTATGTTAATTGATACTCATGCTCATTTGTTTTGGGATTCATACAAGGAGGATTTTGATGAGGTTTTACAAAGAGCAAATGAGCTAGGGATAATTACCATAATTAATGTTGGAGTAGATACAAACTTAAGCGAGCAGGCTTTAAAACAGGCAGAAGAAATTAAGCAACTGGCAGTCTATTCAACAATTGGAATTCATCCCCATGAGGCAGTTAAATACCATAAAAACCCTGATCAGCTAATCCAGCTTGATATCGATCAGTTGGAGGAGATCTATCATCAAAGCCCAACCAAGGTGGTTGCTGTAGGAGAATGCGGTCTAGACTACCTTTTTCCCTCCTCCGCTGTAGCTACGGGGGGCAAGGAATCTAACTTACCCTTAGATCAAATTAAAAACCTACAAAGACAGTTATTTAAAGCCCAAATTAATCTGGCTAATAAACTAGATCTGCCTCTTCTGGTTCATTGCCGCGACGATCGATCCAAAATTGCCAATAATATTGAGTGTTGGTTGGAAGTTTTAGATATGGTTAAAAACTCAAAAGGCATCTTACACTGCTATTCTGGTATGCCAGAGGTGACCGCCAAAGCCTTAAGTTTAGATTTTTTAATCTCTTTTGCCGGTAATCTGACTTATCCTAAAAATGATTACCTTAAGGAAGCTGCCAAAACTATCCCTTTGGAAAAGATTGCCCTGGAAACCGACAGTCCTTTCTTGCCTCCCCAATCTCAAAGAGGTCAGAGAAACGAACCTAGTTTTATCTTAGAAACTGCTCAAGTTTTAGCTGAGCTTAAATCTATTACTAAACAGAAGCTGGCTGAACAAACAAGCTTAAATGTCAAAGCATTGCTTAAGCTAAGTTGAAGTTGCTTTCTACCCTTAAAGTTTCTAAAATTAACACTAACTACCGCCAAGGCGGCAGTGTTTCTATATGCGTATCATACTAGCTTTCTTAATTGGCGTGATCGCCTTCTTTTTCTTTGGAGAGCTCATCAATAGAATCTTTAGAAAGCCTCTTCACAGCATTCCAGGTCTACTACTAATAGTCCTGGGCTTTTTTATTGGGCTTTGGGGAGAAATGTTCTTTACCCCACCGCTCGATATTTTAATGGGAGTATTTTTACTGGGTGCAGGTATTGGTTTGACTTCCCACCACCTGCTATCACAGCGTTATCTTATCTCAGAAAGGATCGAAAAAGATTTTGTCAGGCGTCACGAGACTCTTTTTGAAAGGACTTTAGAGATTCTACCTGGAACTTTAACCTGGCTAGCTTTAACTTCGCCACTTTGGCTCTCACTAACCTTACCTTTTGCTGTGGCATATCTTATTATCATTGCTGACATCTATTGGTTGATCTCAGCCTTAAGAATTGCAGTTCTAATTTTAATCGGATATCACAAAATGGAGTGGGCTAAAAAACAATCTTGGTTTGAAGACCTGAAAAAAGATTTCCCCAAAGTTTGGGATAACTATTATCATCTCATCATCTTACCTACCTATAAAGAAAGCTTAGAGGTACTGGCCCCAGCTTTTGAGGCAATTGCCTCCTCAAATTACGATAAAGGAAAGATCTTTTTAGCAGTTGGTTTTGAGGAGTTTGCTCCAAAGCAGCAAGTTAGTGAGATTAAAAAATATCTGAATAAGTATCAAAAGCACATTGGCGGAGTCTTTACTACTGTTCATATAATTCAACCTAATGAGATCAAAGGACCTGGTACTAACAGAAACTGGATCGTTAAAAACGCAGTTTTAGAGTTTGAACAAAGAGGAATTGATTTTGATAAAGTAATCGTTACCACACTTGATGCTGATTTTGTCATCCACACTCAATTTCTAGCCGGAGCCCTACATAAGTACCTTTCAACTGCCAAAGAGGTTCGAGATAAAAGAAGCTATACTGGAGTATTTTTGTATCATAATAACTACTGGCAATCCCCAGCACCTATGAGACTAATTGCAACCGGCACTGCCCTTTGGCAACTGGCAGAAATGGTCGGATCGGATAAATATATGAACTTTTCCTCTTTATCTATTAATCTAAAATCGCTTATGGATATTGGCGGCTGGATACCCAATAAAGTTAACGATGATTCAGGTTTTTACTGGAAAGCTTATTTCCACTTTAAAGGAGATTATAAGGTCATTCCTCACTTTATGCCTATTAGTGCAGACTCAGTCTTAGATGTCTCTTTATTTAAAACTTTTCAAAACCAATATCTTCAACTTAAACGCTGGGCCTATGGAGTCGAACATATCCCATTTGTTTTTAAACAATATTTTCAAAGGACTGATATTGACTTTTGGGATAAGACAGATAAGTTACTCTTTGTAATTTGGTCAAACTTAAAGTGGGGTTCGCTTGCCCTTTTTGTAACGTTTGCTGGCTTTATTATTCCACTGATTAATTCTACTTATAATGAATCCGCTGTTGCCATAAACTTACCAATTATTTCAAGCTGGATCCTAACAGCCGCTTTTTTGGGCTTATTTGCAACTATTTATGTCCATGAAAAAACTGTTCCCAAGCGACCCAGTAATTGGTCACTTTTTACTAAATTTTGGTCTTATATCCAATTTTTACTGGTGCCAATTGTGATTGTAACAATTTCAACATTGCCAGCAATTGATGCACAGACTTCGTTGATGTTTGGTCGATATTTAGAATTTCGTACTACCAATAAAGCAAGGTTAACCACAGAAGCGGTCAAATGAACAATCAAACTGAAAAAAGAGATTTTGGTCAAAACCTTAAAAACATTTACGACCGAACTCATCCTTTAGTTTTTATTTCAGTCACCATCACCTTAATTTCTATTATAATAATGCTTATCATTTGGGCTATTAATCTAAAGAGCTTGCCTCCTAAGATCCCTCTTTTTTACTCACTCCCCTGGGGCGAACAACAGCTTGTTTCTGCTTTACAGTTTGTTATTCTGCCCGCTATAGTAATATTGATTGGGCTTATTAATTTGATAATTTCGCTGCTTTTACATCCATCTCAACTGATAGTTAAAATCCTACTTCATATCACCACAGCCATTGTGGCGCTCCTTACACTAGTTACTACTTGGAATATTATTTATACTTTTATCTGAGATTACTCAGCTTAAACTTAAATTTGGGCTAATGGATAAAGTTATATTGCCTTTTTTAATAAGTCTTTTAATTACTATTGTCTCCACCCCGCTGGCGATTATCTTTGCTAAAAAATATAAACTGGTTGATAACCCAAGAGTCAGACCTCATCCTGCTCATGTCCAAAAAAGGATAATACCAAGAGCTGGTGGACTACCTATATACATAGGCTTGATAATATCTATCTTGCTTTTTATCCCAATGGATAAACATATCCTAGGAATCATCTTAGCAGCTACATTACTTTTAGTTATCGGCTTAATTGATGATGTACTAAAAAATTTTAGCCCTTATCCGCGTCTACTGATGCAAATTATTGCTGCTGGTATAATAGTCATCTCAGGAACTGGCATTACCTTTGTAACTAACCCGTTTGGAGGAATCCTCAGATTAGATCAGTTTGTTTTTCCAGTTGAATTTTTTGGGACCCATAACATAATACTACTTGCAGATTTGCTGGCATTTATTTGGATCGTCTGGATGATGAACATGATCAACTGGTCAAAAGGAGTTGATGGGCAAATGGCTGGTATCGTTGCTGTCGCAGCTTTGACTATTGGCTTTTTATCCATTAAGCTTTTTAATCAAGGTGATCCTAATCAACTAGCGATTGCTCTTTTGGCTTTTATCACCTCAGGTGTCTCCTTGGGTTTTCTAATCTTTAATTGGTTCCCTTCAAAGATTATGCCAGCCTTTTCAGGTTCAAGTATCTTAGGTTTGATGATTGCTGTTTTATCAATCTTATCTGGGGCAAAACTGGCAACTGCCCTGCTGGTGATGCTTATACCCTCGGTCGACTTTCTCTATACATTTTTTAGACGGATTGCTTCAGGTAAATCCCCCTTCCTAGGTGATCAACAACATCTTCATCATCTGCTTCTTAAAGCTGGTTGGTCTCACCAGAGAATTTCCTTGTTTTACATATCTTCCTGTGCTATTCTGGGTTTGCTTGCAACCAGCCTATCAACTGAGGGTAAATTATTTATCGCTCTGGCAGTTGGAGTAATTATATTAGGAACTATTTTATGGTTAAATTCCTTTGGGCACTCATTCGAGCAGTCAGACCAAGACAATGGATAAAAAATTTTGCTCTCTTTGCCGGGTTAATCTTCTCGGGACAACTGACTAACCCGCTTTCCCAAACACTAGTTTTCAATGCCTTTTTAATCTTTTGCGGAGCAGCGTCCGCTACCTATCTTCTAAACGATATTTTTGATATTGAAAGAGATCGGTTACATCCATTTAAGAATAAACGCCCGATTGCAGCCGGTCTAATCTCTGTGCCTCAAGCTATTGCCATTGCACTAGGGTTGATACTACTGATTCTACCTTTTTCTTACCGACTATCCCCAGCTTTCTTCCTAGCTGTAATGATCTATCTAATATTACAATTGTCTTATTCATTTTACCTAAAGTCAGTTATCTTGCTTGACGTTATGGCAATCGCTGCTGGGTTTGTCTTAAGAATCTATGCTGGGGTTTGGGTAATCGATGCTCACTTAAATGTTTGGTTTTTATTAACAGTTATCTCATTTGCTCTCTTCTTGGCTATTGGAAAAAGAAGGTCAGAGTTAACTTTGCTTCAAGCCCAAGCTTCAAAACACAGAGAAACTTTACTTCATTACCCTGAAAATCTTTTAGACATTTTGACTAGTATGTTCGCCAACTCAACCTGGCTCTCCTATGCTTTTTTTGCTTTTCTTCAACCACCAATCTCAGCTAGAAGCAGCTTTACAGATCTTTTAGATAGCTTCTCTCTACCTTTTGCCAAAGCTAAATACTTAATGGCAACTGTCCCCTTAGTAATTTATGGAGTGATGAGATACCTTTATATCATTTATGAGAAAAAAGAGGGTGAGTCACCTGAGCGGGTTTTACTAACTGATAAGCCTCTACTACTAACTGTCATACTTTGGCTATTAATGGTTGTTGGAATAATCTATTACTTAGGCGCTTAAGTGAAAATAATATTATTACCCACACCCGGTGTGGGTTAGCTAGACACCTAGGGATTTTTCTTCTCGGTATAAACGCTAGAAACGTAACCTTCTTTGCCATCAGATAATCTAACCCTGTTCCAATTTGGAATCTCCTCAAGCAAAGTTAAAGTCTCCCCGCTGTTAACACGAGCTATCTCTTGAGCATTAGTTGAAGGAGAGCTGCGGACTCTTAGGAACCCAGTTGGGGTAGACTTAACTATCACCTGCGCAGTTTGTGAGATGGGGATAGTTGGGTTTTTGCTCAAATCTGGCTCTGAAATTGCCAGATCAACATTTAAAGTTAAATTAAAACCGTCAATCACTGTTGCTCTGATACTTCTTTTTAAGTAACCATCTTTTGAAATAATAAATTGATGCTCAGCAGAGGGTAAATCTTTTATTGACAGCGGTGTTCGGCCATAAGATTTACCATTGGCTGTAACTTCTGCAGCTGATGGCTGGGAGACCACTGTGACTGCAGCCCCTTTACTGAGGGTAATTACTTCTCCAGAAGAAGCAGCTTTGGTTGAGGCCAGTTCTCTATTGACTACAGTCAAAGTGCCATTATTCAAATCGACATATCCTTGCCAAAAAGCTTTAGCTGAAGAGGTAGCCTCAGTGGTTGGTTCAACTTTAACTAAATACTCACCTTGAGTTAAATCCTCATTTAAGTAAGGAGTAGTCCCTACTTCTTTATTATTTAGGTAAACTTTAGCTTTATCATTAACAGTTACCCTAACACCCGCTCTGGTCTTTATACCTAAAGTTTTGATTAGTGGCTCATAACCAAACCTTAGAAGTAGGGCAATTATACTTAAAAAAGCTAATAAACCAAGCAGAGCTTTCTTCATGGGTACTATATTATATTACGCCCATAAGGGGTCCAGGCAAGGTTTAAGTTCTCTTCAGATCAAGACTGAAGAAGGTTCAAAAAACCCCTCCCAAATTTGAATCAGCCTACCCTTTAATTTGACTGGGGCCAAACTTTCTGTTAGAATATGCATTTGTCCTGCCTTAATGGCAGGATTTTAATGTTAAAAGGACAGCTATCACTGTTCCTGCTTGCATTGATTATAAATTCGTTGCAGGCGGGTCTGCCCAAAATTCATTTTCCCAAAAAAATCATTTCAAAAAAGCTTATCCACAGTAAGTTTTTTTTAAAAATGAAGCTTTCTTCTAAAATCGCTTTGGGGGTTATTTGTTTACTCTTTTTTCTAGATTATCAACCAGTTTTAGGTATTCCACCTATTAGAAAAGCAGTGGTCAGAGCCCAAGCCGAGCAATCGCAAACTATTAATCCTCAGGAAAATCCAATTGTTTTCCAGCTACCCCACCCAGGTTATCTAAGCACTCCATTCTCTTCTTATCATCCTGGTATTGATATGGCGACTGGTTTAGGTATGCCAATTAAGCCAATTGCCAAAGGAGAGGTTATTGAAGAAGGTTATAATTTTTGGGGGTTAGGATTAATGGTGGTTATTAAGCACGACCAAGGCTACATCTCAACTTATGGACATCTTGGCAAAATATATGTCAAGAAAGGTCAGGTTGTTGATGTTAGCAATTATATCGGCGAGGTTGGCTTAACCGGACATACATCAGGACCCCATACTCATTTAGAGATAACCAAAGATAGCAAAAAGGTTGATCCAGTGGCGCTGCTACCTAAAATCCGGGAAATACCTACAGAGGCTGATTTTATACCAGTAACTGCCAAAGGCGGTCCAATCTCTATTAGTCAGTAAAGTTTATCCAGCGTTTCTATTGATCCTCAGTCTAAATAATAAACCTGGAGGATTGAGGGTGTTTTCAGCAGTTAGAGGAACTTCCAGTTGTTCAGAAATAACCTTTGCCATATAGCCCTCCAAACCACTTCCTAACCTTAAGTTACTCCTATTAGATAAGTCTCCGTAATATTCCGTAAAGATCTGTTGAATACCATCAGCCGGCAGGGGGGTGCAGTTAGCTGAAATCGTTATATCAACAGTTTGCGGATTTACCTTAGCTAAACTAAGTTCAGCTACTGAGTCATTTTTTTCAGAAGATAGTAGAATAGCTAAATCTACTAACTTGGAGATTAGGATACTAAACCAGCGGATATCTACTGCAGCAGAAAAGGCTGAATTTTGATCTAACTCCTTTTTAGTGTGCTCTGTCAAAGGCATCTTTAAAGTTTCAATCTCAAAAACCTCTTCTTTAGGAAGGGTTAATTTTAACCTGACGCCAATGCTTTTCGCTAAAGATTGCTTTAAATTAATTATCTGCTGACAAATATAGGCAGTATCAGTCATAGTTTTTACTTCTTTAATTGGATGATCTTCAAGTTCAAAGGAGGTAAATAGGTCTTGTTCAGTTTTGGTTAAAAATTCCAACTCAGTTTGAAGCAAAGGCAAATTTAAGGAAGATAATTCTTTTTTAATATTGTCTGTCATGGCAGTATGCCTCATTAAAACTTGCTCAAGCTTGCTGTGTTGCTGCTCTTCGACAATTGCTTGATCAGGACTAATCACAAAAATTAGATGGGTAACTATCCCTTGCTCGTCTGCAATTGGTCTAATTTGAATACTAACCTTAGAAGCTTTAGCACCCGGTCTTAGTTGAACATAATAACCCTTAATAATCCGGCTAGTTTTTTCGATCAAAACCCGGTCGATTGAAAGTGAGCTGATGCTGACTGGTAAAGTGCTCTCATCCTGAATATGAATTACTTCAAGCAAGTTTTTGCCGACAATTTCGCTACTAAGTACGTCTAAGGATCTTTCGACTGCTTCCCCAACTGATACAACTTTTAAATTTTGATCAGTCACCAGCACAAACTCACTAACTCCTCTTAAGAGTGACTGTTGTTGTAGCTTACTAATCCGCATCTCCTGGCTAATTATCTTTAAAAGCTTGTCTTTAAGATGATAGTAACGAGATAGGTAGATGACCAAAGGTATGATCACAACCAAAGATGAAACGTAGAGCAGAACCGGACCAGGATCCAGTAGCAGCATACTTTTAACAGCTGGGTTAAACCAGGTATATACTCCAACTGTTATTAAAGCAGAAATTAGAAAGGTTAAGGCGGGTAACCTGCTTAGTAAAAAACTTGCACCTAAGGTAAAAAGGTGAATCAGTATAAAAAATGGACTGTAAAAACCACCTGATGAAAGAATTAAAAACTGAACAAACAAACTGGAGATGAATAAAAAACCTGCCCGATAAAAACCTGAGGAGATAATACTAACTTTTTTAAAAACAAACTTGTTTAAGAAAAAAAGTAGAATTAAAAGAAGGACAATTACTGCTTGCTGAATAGCAGTTACTGGCAAACGGTAATAGACAATACCACCTGCTAGCAGTGCAGCTAAAAGAAAAGTTGCTGCATCCTTTAAGGAAGAGACCATACCTTCATTCTACTAACTCTCCCTCTACTGCTACAACTGGTCCGGTTCCCCTTCCTTGATGCTCTCTTTCTCTATTGATCAGTCTTTCTAAAACATTTTTAAATTCAATTGGGCTTTCTACATATTTTAAAATTATCTCATCCTTATCTGACCCAGCAGTATGAACTTTAATCATACCATGATGTAAAAATAACCTATCATAAAGGGATTGGTCCATTTCGATATGAGTAATCTTATCGTATAAAGCAGAGGTTAGTTTAACTGCTAGAATACCTTTTTTGAGAATAACTCTTCTTGTTGTCAATAAATACCTGTTAGCATGATAGGTCCATAGAGTTTTCAGATAAGAGAAAACGATGGCAATTAGTAAACCAATTAACAATCCATATCCTAAAGCTATAGCTTTTGTGAAATAGGCGTAGGCAAATCCACCTAATATGAAAATCATTCCTGGCCAAAAAATTTGGAGAATAAAGTGTTGTCTTAAATAAGTTTTGCCAAAGCCAGTTGCGATCACTAACTCCTCATCCTCAGATAAAAAATGAGCAAATGATTTCTTATCTTTTAAAGACGCACCCTCAGAGTACTTAGACTTACCCATACCTAAATCATACTACAAGTATTAGGTGGAGACTTAAATGAGGTTTAATCGATAAAGCTTATGTTGGACGATTCGGCAGTACAAAGTTTTTTAACAAAGTTAGCTTGTCCGAATCTGTCCAAATAACTAATATTCGCCCATGCCGCCTGGCATACCCGCTGGCATAGCTGGAGTCTGTTCTTTCTCAGGAGCATCAGTTACTAAAACATGGGTAGTCATGACCATAATCGCAACAGATGCAGCATTTTGAAGTGCGCTTCTTGTGACTTTAACTGGATCGATAATTCCTCTTTGAACCAAATCCCCAAACTCATCTTTCAAGACATCGTAACCAAAGTTAAAATCTTTTCTACCTGAAGCCTCAAATTTATCAGTAATTGTTCTAACTACCCAGCCATCATCAACTCCAGCGTTTTGAACTAGCCTTCTTAAGGGTGCTTCGCAGGCTTTAAGAACAATATGGACACCTATCTGTTCCTCACCGTCAAGTTTCATCTTGTCTAAAGATAACCTAGCAGCCTTAAGCAGTGTCACCTCTCCACCCGGTACAATTCCTTCAGCAATAGCAGATTTAGTTGCTTCAACTGCATCTGTTACCCGCTCCTTTTTCTCCTTCATCTCAACCTCAGTTGCAGCTCCAACATTGATAACTGCTACACCACCTGTCAGTTTGGCTAGTCTTTCCTGTAACTTTTCCCTGTCAAAATCAGAGTCTGAGGCTTCTATCTCTCTCCTAATTTGAGCGATCCTAGCTTGAATCTTGCCCTTCTCACCCTTACCATCAACTATTAATGTGGCATCTTTAGTTGAGATAACCCGACCTGCTCTGCCTAAATCATCTACTTCAACTGACTCAAGCTTTCTACCAGTATCTTCAGAGATAACAGTTCCACCAGTGAGTATGGCGATGTCGTGTAGCATCTCTTTTCTTCGATCACCAAAACCTGGCGCGCCAACTGCCAATACATTAAAGGAGCCTCTTAATTTATTGACAACTAAAGTAGCCAACGCCTCTCCTTCCACCTCTTCAGCAATAATCACCAAAGTTTTGGAGACTTGGACAAATTTTTCTAAGAAAGGTAGTAAATCCTGCATTGAAGAAATCTTTTTATCAGTAATTAAAATAAATGGATCTTCCAAATTTGCCTCCATCTTATCTGTATCTGTTACAAAATAGGGTGAGGCAAATCCTTTATCAAACTCCATCCCTTCTTTATAATCCACACTCATATCCAGTGTCTTACCCTCTTCAACTGTGACTACTCCATCCTTACCAACTTTCGCCAAAGCCTCAGAAATAATTTTGCCAATTTCCTCATCCTGGGCAGAGATAGTTGCTACCTGAACTGTTTCCTCAGGAGTGGTTAATTTTTTGCTCATATTTTTTAGCTGTTCAACAAGTGTGTTGATAGCTTTTTCAATACCTCGTCTTAGAATCATTGGATTTGAACCTGCCTGGATGTTTTTAAGCCCCTCAGAAACTATGGCTTGGGCCAAGATTGTAGCCGTTGTCGTCCCATCTCCAGCTACATCATTAGTTTTAGAGGCAGCCTCTTTTATAAGCTGTGCTCCCATATTTTCAAACGGATCTTCTAAATCAATCTCTTTAGCAACAGTCACCCCATCATGCACAACCTGCGGAGCACCCCATTTTTTATCAATTGCCACGTTTCTACCTTTAGGCCCCAAAGTTGAAGCCACTGCATCAGTTAGGATATTTATACCCTTAAGTAGTTTTTCCCTGGCTTCACCATCAAATTTTATAATTTTTGGCATACCTTTATTTTATAAATCCTTTCTGATAAAAATTACGATGATTTCTAATCATGCATATTTTTCCTGCCATATTTTATTAGTTATTCTAAAATTGCCATTAAATCATCAAACTTAACAAGTTTGTATTCAATACCACCAAGTTTTATTTCATCTCCGCCCCATTTTTTAAAGATGACTTTATCCCCAACTTTGACCGGACAAACCATCACCTTGCCGTTCTCCAGGATTAAATCATCACCAACTGCTAAAACTTTTCCCTGAGCTGGTTTTTCCTGGACACTCTCTGGTAAATATATCCCGGAAGAGGTGGCAGTGTCTGCCTGATCTGGTTCAATTAAGACATAACCCATTAAAGGCTTTAGATTTAAAGAGGAGCTGCTACTAGTTTTATTAACTTTTGTCTTTGCCATATTAAACTTTTATTAAATTTGAGAGGTCTGAAGGCAGAATCGTAAAGTATTTTACGAATCTTAGCAGTTGTTGTCAAGACCTGCTAACTATTTGGACAAATTTGGACATAACTTACTTTTGTTATGGAGTCGGCATTGCCAAATTGTCCATCAATAGCTCAAGTTGTTAAAATAGTGATCATTTATTTACTGTTTTTATTTTGATCCTCTGGTTCTGGAGTTTTCTCAACTGGTAAACCTTCAATGCTAGCTGGCTTGGGATTTTTATCTTGATCAGGATATAGTTGAACTACCTCTTCACCCAAAATATTTTTCTCAGGATTTGAACTTCCTGCTTCTTCTGGTGGAATTTCAGCTTGAGCCTCCATAGTTTTAGGCTTCTCCTCCTGTTTAGTCTCAACATAAACTGTTTGCTCTTCCTCTTCCTCAGCTTGCATAATCTCCTGCACGACTTGTTTAGCTGCCTCCAGTTTAGCCTTTAAGTAGGCAATAATTTCATCCTTGGAAAATCCTCCCAGTAGTAAGAATGGCAAGATCTTGGAGACCATTTCTTTGCCAAGTCTCACTTTTTCTGGATCACCAGAGAGAAGTAGGTCGATAGCTTTTGGTATTTGCTTAATTTCTTCAAGCAGCCATTCTCTTCTGCTTCTGGGCCTGCCATCAGGCCCCAAGGGAGGCTCAAGTCGTTGGTAGTTTTCCTGCCAAGTCTTTTTAATTTCTTCATAGTCTTCTAAGCTGACTTTTTGAACCTGATTCTGCTCTGGTAACTCTTCCTGATCAGCCTTCGTGGCTTTGACAATCGTTTGGGCTACGGCATTACCTCTATTTGCCTCCTGCATAACTTTAGTCATAATCGAGGCAAATTCTTCTTTTTCAGCTGGGGAGGCAAGCGGGCTTGCCCCAGTCAGTCTTTTAAGTGACTCATTTAATCGATGTATCTCTTCCTGACCAGTAGCTGAGTGGGATAGCAGAGCAGTTTCGAAACGGGAGATGTCTTGAATAGTCGGTATGGAAAGATTGGCCAAATCTAAAACTTTTGAGGCTGTTTGCTGACTTTCGATATTACCAATCAAATTAGGTTTACTAAAAGGTAGACTTCTGGCTAAACCTAAATCTTTAGGTAGCTCTAAAGCCCTAGAGGCAGCTGCCCCTTTAGAAGGAGGCAAAGGTGGGATTGGTGGTGGGGTAAAGACTGGCGGGAAAGGTGGTGGCTTAGGCAAGGAAGACCTGGGAGGCGGTGGAGAAGTTGAAGGTTGAGGTTTACTGGCATTAAGAATATACCTGACTAAACGGTTCTCAGGTAAATTGATATTGTTAAAGTAATCCAAAAAGATCTTAAGTAAGATAAAGGGCATAATAATAACCATCCAAAGCATCAGCAGTGCAATCACATATTGGATAAATGAATCAGGTAGATTTAAGTTATTGTGGAATTTAATATCCTGACAGGGACCGCCCAAAAGAATATTAATTGAGGTTGGATACTCATTTTTTGTCTTATCAACTTCATTTTTACATGGCAAGTTAGGAGTGCTAATAGGAATATAGAGCTGCCACATAGTCACAAGCCCTGCCAAAAAGACTGCAAAGAGTGGCCCGTATAAAAGCCAGCGGAAAAACTCACCTATCCAAATCTTAGCGCTGTTTCGAAGTGGCGAAAAAAGAATTAGTAGGGGAAAAATAGGAGAAACTACCAAGAAAAACCAGAGGATGACTTTTCTCATGATCAATATAGCAAACATCACGTAATAAGTTGCGGCTGTTAACTTAACTAAAAGCAGCGAAACTATTGCTGATTCGTCGTAAACATCACCAAATCTTCTATAACCAATAAAGTTTTTATAATCAAAAGCTACATTAAGTAGATCTCTTGATGAGATCGGATTACCATCGGGTTTAATAAGAAAAAATCTTTGAACAATATCAAATATCAGATAGATAAATTGGATCAGGTAAAAAGACAAGGTTACTAGCACAATTGCTAAAACAAAACGGGGTATAAACTTTTTGACTGTTAAAGATGATCCCCGGCTGACAATCAAAAGAAAGGCTCCTGCTAAAATAAATAGAGCCAAAATAGCATAAACAATCGTCCTGACTGTTTTCCAAATATTAGAAAACGGATTGTCCTTACCTTGATCAACAAAAGACCAGCCGTAGTTAGCAACAACCCAATTCAGAAGGTCTGCGGAACGGGCGGCCAGTTTACCAGCATAGGTAACTTCCTTATCTAAAACCCAATCCCCTGATCCCTCATCATAATCATCATCCGAGGTGGTTGTATTGTTTGTTGTATTGTTGGTGGTATTATTAGCACCCCAAGCAGTATGAACCGCTCCTCCCAAACCCAACAGGGGTAACAATGTTACAGAAAAGATAACAAGAAAAATTAAATATCTTTTAAACATTACGCCTACTTAAATCCCGGCAGCTTAACTACATCAACTGCCACTATCCGATAGATGGCAAAGCCTGAAACCGCCATGATAATACCGATAATAGCTGAGATAATATAGCTTCGACCTCTGGCAAGCTGAGTTGAGTCCCCTTTTGAAGTAAGTATTAAGTAGCCACCATAGATAATAAAAAATAAAGCTACAGTACCAATAAATCCCAGACCAATTCCATAAATAGTACTGGTAAAACCAAATGGGTCTTGGGGAATACAACCAAGCTCGGTGGGTGCACAAGTAGGAGATGGATTAGGACTTGGGCTCTCAGCCAGAATAGACTGTGGAGTTAAAAAGATAACTAAAATAATTACAAATTTTAAGTATTTGAGCAGGAATTTATTCATTTTAAATTAACAACCAGTTAATCCTAAGATTGTGCAATCTATATTGGCAATCTTAGCAACTATTTTAATTAGGAAAAAAGCCAGTAAAATAATTACTAGCCCGACAATTGCAAAGGTCATGGTTTTTCTGGCATCCCTGACCCTATCCTGATCTCCCCCGGAGGTTAAGAATTTAATTCCTGAGAAGGTAATAAAAAAAACTGTCACTACTGCTGAAAAACCTAAGATAAAACCGTTGATGTTGTTTAAAAAAACTGGGATACACTTTAGGGTAGCAATGCCCTGATTATCAATGCAGCCTTGTAATAAACCCTCATCAGCGGAGACATGTTTATAAAGATTGAAATAAGCTAGCAGCGATATTAAAAAGAGTAGGCTCTTTTTTCTCAAATTAATGAGTTCTAGGGGCATATAGAATTAGGGTATCACATATTTGGTTTTTTCGACATAACTTGGGTAATCAATTAAATCTAGTGTAGAAGAGTCTAAAAACTATGGTTTGACGTTTTTGAGGGTTGGCAACTTAAAACCCTCTTTAAGCGGATTATCAGCTCCTAATATGTTAAAAACCACATTTAAAATAAAAAAGGTTCCAGCCACCACCACTAATCCAATTACAGCTGAGATTACGTGTTTGCGGGCTGACTCGACAGCGACTTTATCCCCCCTTGAGGTCATCCATCTAATTCCTCCATACATCAAATAAACTACAGCCAAAAAGATGGCTAGGGCAAAGATTAGGTTAACAATCAATTGAGGAATAGCTTCAGCATCAACATCTGCACCAACTGATCCTTTTGGAGGACCAAAGTTAGCCCCGCTGCCTTGAGCAAAAGTTGAGGTAGTCACAAGAAGAAAGGTGGCTTCGGTTAAGAGAAACGCGGTTCCTTTTTTAACTAAACTAGATATTCTGGGCATTACCATTTATGTCATCACACTTTCAATTTTTTGTCAATAGATCTTGGCTTTCTGGACAGATGTAAAACTGCTATATTGGAAGTACTACCAGAAAGCCATCACAAGTAGAGTACTCAAAAATATTTAAAATTATGGGAACCAATAAGCTCCATCGTGGACAATTCGGCTATAGAAACTACTGCAACAGAAATAGTTATGACCGAATTAGTCCAAAAGAAAAAGGCTATATAGAGTTTATCCTAATCTTACTTTTAGCTTTAGTAGTCCTCGCTCTCTGGCCAATCAAGTTTTCTAACCAGTCCACTAGCACCAATGACACCTCAACTCTAGCTAATCCTTGCAATCAAAACAGTGCCAGCCAATCAGCCAATATCCTTGCTCCGCCTTACCCTACCAAGGATAACGAAGACTCAGAAGGAGCTGATAGAGTATACAAACCTGTCCGTTTAAATGTTCCAGTCAATATTCAGTTTTATAATACTGATAGACATTTTATAGTTAAACAACCAAATAGGACTATTAATGGTAAAAGTTATGATGTTTACTATCCTAATAAACCCAACGGAGCAGGAGAAATCCGTTGGCCTCAAGGGATTGTCAGCAAGTACAGACATCCGGGTGATAAAAGAGATCTTCTTTACTTTACTGACTTTCATCTAATCTTTTTAGTCCAACTTAAAAATGGCCAACCAATTATCATGACTGGACCGGATGATAGAAACAGACAAGCAACTTTTTACCTGACTGATATCTATCAAGACAGCGGGGAATCGAATGTTCTACCTACTGATGCCTTTGGTTGTAAAAGTTCTAGTTCGGTTGACCCGAGTGAAGACGGAAATCAATCCAGAATTATTTTCCCCAATCAAGGTAAAAGCCAAGATCAGAAACAACTTCAGCTTGAATACTTTGTTTTAGATAATGCCAGTAGTTCAGGAGCTATTATCTCTGGAGGTGGTTGGAGTCCTTTATGTAAACCTGCAATTTACTTGTATCCTCAGCAAAAACAGAGGGTTAATGTTAGGGTCAAAACTTTAGGTTACTTAACTTATACTGATCCAATTTATCCAAAAGAAACAGGCTGGATCGCAACTGCTTACCCAGATGGCAAAATAGAAACCAATCAAAAAACTTACCCTTATTTATATTATGAATCTAAAGTTGAGGATAAGTTTATTAAAAAACCTGATCAAGGGTTTGTAGTCAAATTTGATAAATTAGCAGAAACTTTTGATTTTCTCTTACCCAAACTTGGATTAGATCCAAACCAAACTAAGGACTTTAAGGATTACTGGACTAAAGCTTTAGCTTATTCTCCTTACTATTTTGTTGGTGTCATGAGTCAAAATGAGGTAGATCAAATTGAACCGCTTGAGGTTTCTCCAAAACCAGACACTGTTATTAGAGTCAGGTTGTACTTTCAAGCTTTAGATAGCCAAATTCAAGTAAGCCTGCCAATTTTAATCACTCCTCAAAAAAGTGGATTTAGTCTAGTAGAATGGGGCGGGCTAGTTAAAACTGACTCTCTTTCTCCTTTTACCTGCTCTCAGTAGTAAATTACTTTTTAATCTTGAGAAGATCTGAAGGTTTTCCGCCAGTTACTTTAATAACTAATGAAACAATGGCAAATGCTCCAACTACCAGAATTAATCCTAAGATTGAATACATCAGTCTCTTTCTAGCTTTTTGTAGTTTATCGCTATCCCCGCCTGAAGTAATCATCTGAATACCTGAGACCATCATCATAACTACTATCAAAACAATTGCTCCTAAAAAAAGGAGGTTATAACCAGTCAGTAAAACTGGTAAACCACTAGTATTTATATCCCCTGTTAACTGGCTGGGTAACCCAGAAGGAGGAGGTAATTCTTGAGTTCCGCCAGATGAGGTAGGAATTTGCAGAGCCAAGTTATTCATGCTAGTCAGTTGAGGATACAGTGCTATTGTTAATCATGACTGTGGGATCTCCTAAAGGCTGAATACCGCCAGATTCAGGATCAGCTGGGGCTGAAGAAGAAGCTAGCGACGGTTGCTGTCCACCAAAGTTTGGCTGAGTAGGAGTTTGAGGATTAGTAGACGCAGTCATCATTGAAGATGGAGTATTTGATTGATTTTCAGCCGGCTTGGCTGGTTGTGCAGAAGCGTGAACAGCAACTGGGTTGTGCATTCTATTGGTAGAAAAGCTCTGCTTATTAAAGGTGAACTTATCTTGGGTTGGATTATAGTCAACAATGACTGTATCCGAAGCGACAATGCTTTTGTTGATTAGATAAATCGCAATTGGGTTCTCTATAACTCTTTGGATTAACCTTCTTAAGGGCCTGGCTCCGTAAACTGGATCATAACCCTCTTTAGCCAGTTGATTAAGGGCAGTTTGAGAGATCTGTAGCCCTACCTGCTGCTCTTTAAGCATCTTCCTAGTATTTTCAATACCAAGCTTGGCAATTTGGGTCATATGTTGTTGGGTTAGTGGCTCAAAGATGACTATCTCATCGAAACGGTTTAAAAACTCTGGCCTAAAGTGTTTATTTAACTCATCTAAAACCAGCTTAGATAACTTCCTAAAGTTGTTATCATCCTCAGTTGAATCAGTTGGTGAAGCCATAAATTGAGCTGGGATACCATCATCTTTTTTCGCCTGAACTTCGTTTGATGGGTTAGGTTTGTCTGCTGCGGCAACTCCCATATAATAGCCTGGAGTTTGCTCTTTGGCAGCTTCAACTTTTTTATCTTCAGCAGTAGTTGATTTGGCATTTTTAGCAGCTTGAGATTGGATTATGAAATCCCTAATTAAATTACTACCAACATTAGAAGTTGCTATCACAATGGTGTTTTTAAAAGAGACTGTATTGCCTTTATTATCAGTTAACCTGCCATCCTCCAGAAGCTGGAGCATAATATTAAAAACATCTGGATGAGCTTTCTCAATCTCATCTAAAAGTACAATTGAATAAGGTTTTTTCCTGACTGCCTCGGTCAACTGACCTCCCTCCTCATAACCAACATAACCAGGT
This sequence comes from uncultured Gammaproteobacteria bacterium, assembly GCA_964405655.1. Classification (GTDB taxonomy): domain Bacteria; phylum Patescibacteriota; class Microgenomatia; order Daviesbacterales; family UBA10151; genus CAYOOO01. The sequence continues at coordinate 37,720 of CAYOOO010000003.1, forward strand.
GGTGCGCCAATTAGTTTGGCCACCTCATGCTTTTCCATATATTCAGACATATCCAGTCTGATCATAGAAGTTTGAGCACCAAACATAATTTCTGCCAAAATTTTAGCAATCTCGGTTTTACCGGTTCCAGTTGGGCCTAGAAAGATAAAGGAGGCAATCGGTCGATTGAGATTAGCCAAACCAATTCTACCTCTTCTGACTGCCTCAGCCACAGCCTTGACAGCCCGGTCGTGATCAATATATTTTTTATGAATTAGCTCCTCCAGATGCAGCAGCTTATCAGACTCTTTTTCAGTCAATTTAGCAATCGGGATGCCTGTTTGAGCAGAAACAATATTTTGGATATCAGCTTCCTTGATAGTAGAATCCTGTCTTTTGCCATTAGCTTGTTGGAGCCTTATTTCAGAGGCTGACTCGTCTAAAAGATCGATGGCCTTATCCGGTAAAAACCTCTCGCCAATGTACCTTTTCGATAACTTGACTGCTGCTATCAAACTCTCCGGGGCAAAGGTCACCCGGTGAAACTTTTCATACTTGGGCTGAAGAATCTTCAGCATCTCAATCGCTAGCTGCTCATTTGGCTCCTCAGCTACAACTGGCTGGAATCTTCTTTGAAAAGCCTTATCTTTTTCCAAATATCTTCGATACTCAGCCGTAGTAGTTGCACCAATGACTTGAATCTGCCCTCTGGCCAAGTATGGTTTTAAGATGTTTGAGGCATCTAGTGCACCACCTGTTTCACCTGCTCCAATAATAGTGTGTATTTCGTCAATAAACAGGATTATTTGGCCATTTGAAGCCATTGTCTCTTTAATAACCTGTTGTAATCTTTCCTCAAACTCACCTCGATGTGAGGCACCGGCGACCAGTGAGGAAACTTCTAGTTGAATGATTTTTCGATTTTGTAGCTCAGAAGGAACTCTTTTTTGAATAATCATCTGAGCTAACCCCTCAACTATAGCGGTCTTTCCAGTCCCAGCCTCACCAATAATAACCGGATTATTCTTGGTTCGTCTAAGCAGAATATGAACCATCCGGCGCATCTCAATATCCCGCCCGGCAACCGGATCTAACTTACCCTGAGCAGCTGCCTCAGTCAAATCTATCCCAAACTGCTTTAAAGCACTCTTCTTGCCGCTTTGAAACTCAGTGTTTTTAGAAAACTTTTCTTCTACTTTAGATTTATCTAAACCCTTGGCTTTAAGAGCCTCACTGGCTGTTGAGCTGGCTGAAAAAAGAGCCAAAAGCATATCTTCAGGTGTGACAAAATCCACTCCCCTACCTTTAGCACTACTGTAGGCAGACTCTAAAATCTGCTTGGAGGTCTCAGACAAGGTTGGATCAGCGCTAAAATTGCCTGGTTGCTGTTTGGCTTGAAGCTCACGGGTTAAATTGGCCACATCGACTGAAAACTCTTGTAAAGTATTAAAAATTTCCCGATCAGATATTAAGGCCAGTAAGAGCTGGTCTGGTTCAATAAAAGCCGCTCTTAACTTCTTTGCCTCCTCATAAGCTTGGGTGATGATCTGGGTAGCCCTGGCATCAAGATGAGAAAGCGCATTAATATCATGTTTTAAAATTGGATTAATATTCGAGTTAACCAAATTTTGAGCTTGTTTATCTGAAGATTTTTCAGAGGACTGATCTTTTTCGGACGTTACAGTTTGGTTAGTTTTAGCTGGAAATAGACTATCAAATAATGACATAGGCAGATGTTTTTTCTTTCAACTTTAACTCCATTCTACATAAGTTTTGAGCAAAAAGGCAATCTAGTAAGCCTAAATGCTATACTATTTTTTCTAAGCGGCATCTTTGCAAATATTCTTGTAGTATAAAAGGACGGTAATCTTGAGGGTGCAAATAAAGAGCATTGTTTGAGATTTTTTCTAAACCTTTAGGTTTTCCCATATGTGAAAGTTGGAGTTTTTTAAATATCTTTTCAATGGGGTTAATAAAATTTTTACTATTAAAATCCCAAAATTTTCTTTTATTTTTAGTTTTACTACTGAAACTTTGAACAGTTGACCAGTTTGGTAAAAAATTAAAAGCCCAAGAGTTTTCTTCTAGGTACTTTTTATACATATCATCTTTTTGCCATAAGACCTTCATCTGAAGAACTTCATGCGCAAGATAGATATCTTTGTTAGATTGGCCTAAACTATCTTCTTCGAGTAATAAATTAACACAAATTTTTTGAGCAATTTTTCTACCCTTCTCCCCCTTTTTACGTCTGATTCTTAGGATATCCAGTAAACCTAAGATCATTAACCTGGATGTCCAAAGTCGATTCTTAGCAGTGATTATAAAAAAGTCGATATCATCATTTTTACTGGCATTATCCATTGCCAGATTTCCTGAAATTCCAACCAGTTTTATCCAAGGGATAATTTTTAAAAGTTTTGCAACCTTCTCAGCCTTTTTAAGAAGTGAATTTGAAAAATGCTGTCTATTGATTCTTTTTTCAACTAGCCTTTTTTTATCTGGTAGAAAGTAATATCCAGATCTAGTTTTAACTTTTCCTTTTTTTATTAGAATTAGCAGGCCTTTTTCAACTTGCCTTAAAGTGAGCTTCTGACCAATTAACCATTTATGAATCTCCCAAGCCTTTAAAGGATAATCAAACAAACTTGAGTAAATTAAAGTTTTCAAGATCGCTTTTTCCACAAGGGTAATTTATCATATAATGGGCAAGCTATGGACCTACCAAATTTAAAAAAAGATATTCTTTTCTCAAGCTTAACAACCTTAAAAATTGGTGGCCCAATTAAATATTTTCTCGAAGTAAATTCAGAACAAGAACTAACTGAAGCTGTAAAATGGGCTAAAGAGAAAAACATCCCCTTTTTAATAATAGGTTCAGGTAGTAATTTATTGGTGTCTGATCAAGGTTTTAAAGGGCTGGTCATAAAAAATACTATTTCAGGGATTAGTGATCAAAGGAGTGAGCAATCCTTCTCGCCCACACAAACGAGTGCAGGAGGACAAAAACGGTTACGAGCGACTCATCTAGTAAAAGCTCAAACAGGAACAGATCTTCAAGAATTAGTTAATTACACAATTTCTCAAGGCTTGGGAGGGCTTGAGAGGCTAACTGGTGTTCCTGGAACAGTTGGTGGAGCAATCTTTGGTAATGCTGGAGCATACGGCCAAACAATTAGTGATTTTTTAGGACAGGTTAGCTGTTTAGACCCCGAAACTTTAAAAACTATTTCACTATCTAAAAAGGAGTGTCAGTTTGGCTATAGAGCTAGTGGTTTTAGGAAAAATAAGTTAATTATCCTTGAAGTAACTTTTGAGCTAATTAAAGCTGACCAAAATCAGCTTAAAAAAGAGGCTAAGGAAGTTTTGGAAAAAAGGATTAAAAAATATAAACCAGGTGTACTTTGTCCGGGTAGTTTTTTTAAAAATATCCTAATGAAAAATATTCCAAAACAAACAAAAAAGTTAATCCCCAAAGAAAGGGATTACTTTGGGAAAGTACCAGCTTGGTTTTTTCTAGATGAAGTTGGGGCCAAAGGAGACAGGTTAGGACAGATTGAGATAGCAGATTTTCATGGTAATCTATTTATCAATTTAGGAAAAGGGGGAGCTTCGGATTTTTATAATCTGGCTAAAAAATACTACCAAAAAGTCAAAGAAAAGTTTGGAATTGAACTTGAACCTGAAGTTCAACTGATTAACTTGCCTACTATAAAGTAAAGTAATCTGCTAAACTATGCCGTTATGAAAGAATCTAAAGGATTCATCATTGGAGAAGACACCCCGTACTCACCCGAAGAGAGAGTTGGTCCAGAACTTTCTTATGGTGATCCAAGTTATATTTATAGAAAACCATCATCGTCTGACAGACTGAATGGGTTAGCAAATCATCTCACTGATTTTCTAGATGACCCGATAATAGTTAGGGCTGTGACAAGATTTTCAGATGATCTGATCCAAATTTACCAAGCTATGGATCCAGAAAATAAAGCAGGTGTTTTAAGAAATCACCTTGATCAACTTCCACCTAGACAATTTAAGAGAGCCCAAAGTTTAATGGAACAAAAAATTACAGAAAGAATCATAAGATGATTAATAGCGAGAGGGGCTTAATTATGTCTCTTTTACAATCTCTTGAGAAACTTCTTCTAGGTTAGTTATGCTCTCAGTCTCATCCACAGGTCCAGAAAAATGCCCCATCTGATGTTTAACAATTAACTTTGCTCCTAACTGGTCTTTAAAAATATCTCCATACTTTAAAGAAACAAAAGGATCATTATCAGAGTGAATTGCTATAAACTTATTAGCTTTTTTTCTAATCTTTTCAAAATCAATTGGCTTTTCAAAAAAGTTTTTAAGCTCCTCATAACCTAAATCATCTGTAAAACCAGCTACTAAAATAACCTTATCCACTCTTTGATTATCTTCTAAAGTCTCTAAGTATCTTAAGATAGTAATACAGCCTGAACTGTGGCCTACTAAAGATAAGTCTTCATCAGTTTGACCAATCACCTCTCTTAATTTAGGCAGCCATAAAGACAGTCTTGGTAAGTTAGTTTCTGGCATTTGAGGAATTATAACCTCAAAATTTTTCTCCTCTAACTCTTTTTTAGTTTGAGGATACCAACAGTACTCAGGGTAACCATCCCAACAATGAACAATCACTACTCTCTTATTCATCTAATTTGTGAGCTTCATTAAAACCTTCTTCGTCAAATTTGGTCGAAAAGAAAGCATCGATAATTTCCTTAGCCAAGTCGGACGAGGTAAATCTTAAACTTAAAACTAACACATTAGCATTATCCCACTTCCTGGCTAATCTGGCTGTCTGGGCATCCCAACACAAAGCAGCTCTGATTCCTTTGAACCTATTTGCAGCCATAGCTATTCCAGTTCCACTGAAGCAAAACAATATCCCCTGCTTCGCCTCCCCTTTTAAGATTTTTTTAGCTGATTGTTGACCAATTTCTACCCAATGATCATTCTTTTCTTTTAAAGCACCAATTAAAATTGTTTGATGACCTTTTTTTCTTAAATATTTAATCACTTCATCCGTTAGATAAGTCTTTTCATCTGAAGCAACTACTAGTTTCATACTATTTTAGGAGGAGAATAGATAATTTCTGGTTTTTTGTAAATAGTCTTTGATTTTTTAGCGATCTGCAGAAGGATTGGGCGAACTTATACCGTAAGTTTTATAGATCTGATCAATACCTTTATCCACAGTCTCAACCACTGAAATTGCATCCGAACCTTTCAATATTGAGTTAATAGCATCTTCAAAATACTTACTCATTTCATCATTGATCCCCTGATCAAAGGTTCTGGATGAAAGATACCAGGATTTATAGGTTGGGGCTTGAATAACAAAAGCGCCAACAATTGGATCTGAGGCAATTTCCTTTTGCAGTTCAACTCTGGAGTAAGGCAGACCAAATAACCTGACTTTAGAGGCTTCTTGATAAAGTTTTTTTTGCTGCTCAGCTGAGGTTAAAAACTTAATAAACTCCCATGCCTCAGTTGAATTAGTAGACTTAGAAGAGACTGCATAAGCCCAAAAAGTACCCCAAGTGATATTTTTCCCAGGCAGCTGTGGCACTGGGGCGGTTTTAAAGTTAAGGTTTTGACTGGAAGTAAATTGTTGGGCTCTCCAAGAAGGACCAAAGTAGAAAGCTAGCTTTCCCTCACTAAAAGCTTGAGTTGATGATGGCATTGTCTGATCCCAAACTTTTTTAGCTGGATCAGTCACAAACTCGCTATAAAACTTTAATACTTCGGCCTTAGACTGATCATCAAGCGTATCAATTTTACCAGCAGATTGTTGCATCAGTAAAAGCCCGACAATATCTTGCCAGTGATCAACATTTGAGGTAGTCCCTAAAGCTGCACCAGCTGTTTGAATGTTACCCTTTGAATCAGCGACTGTAGTTTTAACAGCTGCTGACACAAACTGATCCCAGGTTTGAGGTACATCAACCCCAGCAGCCTTTAAAATATCTTCGTTATAGTAAAGCGCTAAACCATCAATTCCTCTGGGCATAGCATAGATCTTGCTATCTTTGGAAAGAGTTTGAATAGCCACTGGATAAAAAGCTTTTGAGTAGTCTGTATTGCTCATTATCTCATTTGGTAAAGGTGCCAGCAGGTTACTATTTAAAAACATTGGTAACCAGCTGTTATGAATCGCAAAGACATCAACTTGTTCATTTCCAGTGATAAAGGTCTGAATTCTAGTTCGGTAGTTGTCGATATTCTGGAAGTTGTATTTAATATGGACCTTTGGTTTAACTTTCTGATAATCCTCAATCGCCGGTTTTATTAAATCTTCTTCTTCCCAAAGACCGTAAATTACTAAATTAACATCTTTAACCTCAGCTGGTTGTTTTTTAAATAGAGAGGGGGAAAATCTCCAAAATAGATAGCCTAAAATAACAGCCAAAGCTAAAACTACAATAATAATCAAACGCATTAGATAAATTATATCCTAAAGACTGCTAGTCTTGCCTAAGAGAGCGTTGCCAGTTAAAATTACTGCTATGGCTGAAAAGAAAGTCAAAAAGATTCCACTAGCAACTAACACTAGTTTTGTTATTTTACTGTTAAGGCGTTTTTTAATGCTGGGGTCAATTATTTTAACTATACTTTTTTTAATTATTGTTGGTTTTTGGTTGCTATTTTTAAACAGAATCTATCCAGCTGTTTATGTGGCTAACCTTAACTTATCCGGTAAGAGACTGGAACAGGCTGAACAAGAGCTTAAATCCACACTCCAAGTCAGACTTAACCAATCTCTTCAATTTGAGTTTCAAGAAGCTTCTATCTCCTCCCGCTTTGTGGTTAATCTATCATCAAACCAATCAAATCTTAAAATCCATCAGGCTGTTTTAGATGCATATCAGTTAGGGCATAAAAGATTTTACTTACCACCTGAGCGGATCAGTGTTGACTTGGTGTTTGATCAAGAGAGTGAAAAACAGATTGATGAGATCGCTCAACTAGTTGATCAGAAAGCAATTGATGCTCAAATAAAAATTGTTGATGATAGTATCAATGTCACTGCTTCTCAGGAAGGTATGGTGTTAGATAGACAACTTTTAAAGGTGCAGCTTGCTGACTATGTTAACACAGGTAAACTATTAAATAACCGACTACCTATCAAGAAAGTCTCTCCTAAGCTAGGGTACGAAACAGCCTTAAAAATTAAAAAAAGACTTGATGCTATTAAACTTGAGCCGTTAAAGCTTACTTTTGGGGACCAAACATTTATATTGGATTTAGATCGTCTTCTTTCTCTAATAGATTTGGAAAATACCGAAAGTTTTTTTGTTAGTGCTAACTTACTTGATCAAAAAGTTAATATCTCTTCTGTTTCAGTTGGACAGACTGAACTGGCTGACACTAAACTAACTTTGCAAAAAGATCAAATTAAAAACTACCTCAAGGAGATTTCAAAACAGATTGATAGACCAGTTGAGGAACCGCTCTTTTCTTTTGATGGCAGTCGGGTGATTGAGTTTAAACCGCCTCAAGAGGGTTATAGTTTGGATATTAACAAAGCTACTGACAGATTAACCAATGCTCTTTTGAGTCATGATCAAAAAATTGTTAATCTACCTGTAGCTGTAATCTCACCTAAAAATAAACTGACCAATGAACTTGGTATTAAAGAGTTGATTGGTAGAGGAATTTCTAACTTCTCTGGGTCAATTGAGAATCGTATCTATAATATTAAATTAGGAGCTTCTAAAATCAACGGTCTTTTGGTTGGACCAGGAGAAGAGTTTTCGTTCAATAAAGCAGTCGGTGATATTTCAGCCAGCACTGGTTTTAAACAAGCTTATGTTATTAAATCAGGCCGAACTGTCTTAGATGACGGTGGAGGAATCTGTCAAGTTTCAACTACCCTATTTAGAGCAGTCTTAAATTCGGGTCTACCGGTAACTGCTAGAACTGCTCATGCTTATCGAGTTGGTTATTATGAACTGGGTTTTCCACCAGGACTTGATGCAACTATTTTCTACCCATCTGTTGATTTTAAATTTAAAAACGACACCACCTCCCATATTTTAATCCAAGCCTATGTTGTTGGAACCTCTCTGTATGTAGACTTTTACGGAACCTTGGATGGTAGAGTTGTTAATATTTCCACCCCAGTAGTGACAAACCAAACTCCTCCACCACCTGAGCTCAGACAAGATGACCCAACTTTACCTAAGGGAACAGTTAAACAGGTGGACTGGGCAGCTTGGGGAGCTAATGTTGTATTTATCAGAACTGTTACTAAGGCAGGCCAATTATTAAGTAAGGATACTTTCAGATCTAACTTTCGCCCTTGGCAAGCTGTTTTTCTAGTAGGGACTAAGGAGAATTAATCAGATTAACCAATAATATGAGTTTTTAAGTTAAATTAACAATAATTATGAGGTTTTTTATTGCTTTGGAGTTATCTGAAACCAATCGCGAGCAGCTGTTAGTTGTTCAACAACAGCTCAAAGCAGTTATTCCAGAAGCTAAACTGACAGATAATGACAAACTCCATCTGACTATTGCTTTTATTGGTGAACAAGATGAAAAGCTGAAAGAACCATTAGCTAAGATTATGAAACAGGCTGCCAGCGGGATTTCTCCTTTTGAAGTCACCCCTTCATACATCGATGGCTTTCCTCACTTCCACACTGCCAATATTATTTGGGTTGGAGTTAAAGATGACATCGACAAACTCTACCTGTTAAGACATAGAATCAAAGACCAGCTGACAGAACTGAATCTTGAGGTAGACGAAAGACGTTATGTGCCTCATATTGCAATTGCTAAGGTTGCAAACCTTCACTTGACTAAGTCTCAGGAGAATCAGCTAACTGTAATCATGTCTAGAGACTTTGATCCTATTGAGGTTTCTGCAGTCAAACTTTTTGAGTCTATACCCAACCATGGTTTCCATCAACACAATACCCTAGCAGAAATTCCTTTAGCAGTTCAAAATCAATAACTAAAATGGCATCCCACAAAACCATTATCCTGGGAATAGAAACCAGCTGTGATGAAACAGCTTCAGCCATCTTATTAAAACAAAACGATAGAATAAATCTTGTGTCCAATATCGTGGCTTCGTCTTCTCATATTCAAGCCAAGTATGGAGGGATCATTCCTGAACAGGCTGCCAGAGAACAGGTTAAAGCTATTATCCCTGTTATTAAAGAAGCTTTAGAACAAGCAGAGCTGGACCCAGAAGATTTAGATGCACTAGCTGTCACTCAAGGCCCTGGGTTAATAGGTTCTCTATTGGTAGGGGTGGAGACAGCTAAAACCTTATCCCTAGTTTGGAATAAACCCTTGATTCCTGTAAATCATTTAATTGGCCATTTTTATGCCAATTGGATTGATTCTAATCCAAGCTTTCCTTGTATTGGTTTACTTGCCTCTGGTGGACATACTGATTTAGTTTTATTTGAAAGTCATGGTAAATTTAAATACTTAGGCGGAACCAGAGATGATGCTGCTGGTGAATGTTTTGATAAGTGCGCTAGAATATTAAGCTTACCTTACCCAGGAGGCCCGCAAATTAGCAAACTTGCTCAAAAAGGAGATCCTAAGTCCTATAGTTTACCAAGACCAATGATTAACTCCCGCAATTTTGATTTCTCTTATTCTGGTTTAAAAACAGCAGTTTTAAACTTAGTAAAAAGCATGGCAAAGTCTGAATTAGTCAAAGCAGACGAGCTTAGCCATCTTTGTGCCTCAATCGAACAAGCTATTATTGATCCACTAATTAGCAAGACTATTCAGGCTGCCAAAAGATTTAATATTAATCAAATTATTATGGCTGGAGGTGTAGCAGCCAATCAAAAACTCAGAGTAGAGCTTGAGAAAAATTGTCAGTTATCAATTAACAATTATCAATTATCTATCCCTCCTCCCTATCTTTGTACAGATAATGCTGCTATGATTGCCTCAGCTGCCTTCTTTACAGATAAAACTATTGATCCTTTAAAATTGCAGGCAGATCCAAATCTGTCTCTAGCGTATTAAAGTATGGAGAGAAAGAACCATTCTGTATTTACTGAAACTTATGCAGGATACTCTTTAAAAAGAAGTCTAGAGTCAACAACTAACAATCAAGCTATTGATTTTCAAACTACTGCTTTATGGACAGATATTAGAAATCATCTACCTGATCAACCCAGCTCTTTTGTCTTCTCCCCCCAAACTATTAAAAGAGCAGGCTACCAAGCTATAGTTGTCAGGAATGCTGGGAGAGAAACTACCTTTGAATTAACCAAACTCACCTCAATTATTTCTGATCAACAAAGGCGAACAATTACTTTTTTCTGGTCAGATGAAAATCATGATGTTCTAAAATCTACTTACTGCCTAGATAAAATTGACAAGTTAACCTTGCAAAGATCCCCTCTAGAAACTAGGATTAAACACGCCTAAATTCTAAATTATGTCTCTAAGAGAAATCGTTGATGAAACAGTAGTGGCAAATGCCAAAGCAGGAGATGAACAAGCCTGGAATGGTCTTTATCGACAGACTCATGCCCGAGTTACATGGATGGCTTATTACTGGTTAAGAGATTTTCAAAAAGCTGAGGATACTGCTCAAGAAGTATTTTGGAGGGTACACCGCGAATTTTCTGCTTATCGACCAGGAACTAATTTTACTGCCTGGTTATTTTTCCTTACCCGCTATACATTGATGGACCAGAGAAAAAAACCTGAATCAAAATTGGTCGAGCATTCTTTAGACGAGGTTGATAGCTATAGTCATCCTAAAATTGATCATGTTGCTTATTACGCAGGTTTTGAAGATGCAGTCGTAACTAAACAACTACTGGCTAATGCCTTGGGCAACTTAACTCCTGACTTTCGTAATCCTCTACTTCTTCAAATGGAGGGTTTTTCTTATCAGGAGATTGCTGGACAGTTAGGCATCCCCGCTGGTACTGTTAAATCCAGAATTAACAGAGGGTTGGATAAAATAAGACAGGACCCAATGGTTCAGCAACTAAAATCAGGTTAGAAACTTGATTTTTGATTTATTTTGCTTATACTTGTAAAAACTTAGGGGTTAACGTCACCTGAGTAAATTGGAAGAAGAAATCCAGATTTGGAAATTAGATCTTCCCGCAGGACCTGCGCAAAACAAACCATGAGAATAAAGTTTGGGTGGTACCACGGCTTGTCCGCTAGAATATAAGCTCGTCCCAAGAATATAATATAAGGGAGGAGCTTTTTTATATCTTAAGATGAACAAGGTAAATAATCAGTCTAAAAAAACTGAACAAGACTGGTACAAATTTTGGGAGAAGAACGGCTTTTTTAAAGCAGACCCTGCGTCTAAAAAAACTCCATATTCTCTTTTAATGCCTCCGCCTAATTTAACAGGTGAGCTACACCTAGGTCATGCCATGCAACACTCTATCATGGATAGCATTACCCGCTTCAAAAGAATGCAAGGCTTTGATGTGCTACTTTTACCAGGAGTGGACCATGCCGGGATTCAATTTGAAAGTGGCTTTAATAAAATGATTGAGAAGGAAGGTCTCTCGAAACAAAAGTTAGGGCGAGAAGAGTGGCTAAAAAGAGCTTGGCTCTTTCGCGAAGAGATCTATAAATCTTTTAAGGATACTTGGACCGTTTTTGGTCTATCTGCAGATTGGTCAAGAGAGGTTTTTACTTTAGAAGAAAAGGTTCAAAAAGCAGTTTTGAAAGAGTTTAAAATCTTTTGGGACCAAGAGCTACTTTATAAAGGAGCCTATATTGTTCAGTGGTGCCCTAAGGACCAAACAGCTATTGAAGATTTAGAGATGGAATACCATAAGAGGAAGGAAAATCTATATTTTGTCAACTATAAAATTGAGAATTCTGACGAATCTATCATAATTGCTACCACCCGTCCTGAAACAATCTATGCCGATACTGGAATTGCAGTTTATCCCAATCACCCTAAATTTAAAAAGTTTATTGGTGAGAACGCTCTTAACCCACTTAATGGTAATAAAATACCTATCTTTGAGGATAAAAGAGTAGACAAGGAGTTTGGCACAGGTGCTTTGAAGATTACGCCGGGCCATGATCCGCTTGATTATCAAATCGGACAGACTCATAACCTGCCTATCTTACATGTCGTTGATAAAACAGGCAGGATGACAGATCTAGCAAATGATCTAACAGGATTAAAGATTACTGAGGCAGAACAAAAAGCTAAAGAAAAATTAGAGAAAAGTGGCGCATTAGTTAAGGTTGAAGAGTTAACTCACTCAGTACCAGTTTGTGAAAGGTGTAAAACAACTATTGAGCCATTAATTTCTGAGGAGTGGTTTGTCAAGATGAAACCACTAGCTGAGAAAGCCCTAAAAAATATTGGTAAAATTAATTTCGTCCCTAAAAACTTCCAAAAGATTTTGTCTGATTGGATGAAGGAGATTCATGATTGGTGTATCTCAAGACCTCTTTGGTGGGGACACCGCATCCCTGTCTGGTACTGTCAAAAATGCAATCCAACCCATGAGGTCGGTAAGGATAAAGATATGATTATTTCTTTAGATGAACCTAAGGTAAACTGTCAAACTTGTGGGCAGCATCATTGGATCCAAGATGATCAGGTTTTAGATACTTGGTTTTCGTCAGGTATGTGGCCTTTAGCCACACTTGGTTGGCCTGAGGAGACAAAAGAGCTTAATAGATATTATCCTTGGGATTTTGAAATCACTGATCCTGGTATTCGCTATCTTTGGATTGCCCGGATGATAATGCTTGGGCTATGGTTTGGAGATGATATTCCCTTTAAAAATATGTTCTTCCATGGAACCCTAAGAGATTTATCAGGCAGGAAATTTTCAAAGTCCTTAGGCAACGGCATCGACCCCAATGATCTAAGATCAAAGTGGGGTACTGATGCAACCAGAGTGGCACTCTTAACCTACTCTGCTCCAGGTAGGGATGGGAAGATGTCTAGACAAACAATCGATGAAAGGTGTAAAAACTTCAGGAACTTTGGAACTAAACTAAGAAATATGACTAAGTTTGTAATTGACCTAAAACCAAAAGATACTTCTAAAAAAATCTCCTCTCCAAAAGAAGATAAAGCAATCTTAGAAAAACTTAATCAGCTTATTAGAGAAGTTACTCATGATCTTGAAACCTTTAATTTGCATCTGGCTGTAGAAAAGCTTTATGAGTTTGTCTGGCATGAATTTGCAGATAAGTATATCGAGGAGTCTAAAAAAAGACGCTCTGAAGCCCAACCTACGTTAGAGCACGTTCTCAAGACCTCGCTTGAACTCCTCCACCCGTTTATGCCCTTTATCACCGAGGAATTATGGCAGCGCTTGCCACATACAAAGCAAAGTATTATGACAACTAGTTGGCCTACACATAGCCAGGAAAAATAGACAGCTATTTCTTATAGAAGTATTCTATCCAAAGTCTCTTAAATAAAGGCAGCGCAAGGTTGAGAGTAAGAAACCTACTGTCGGAATGACTGCATTAATCCAAGGCTTATCTATACCTACAGAATACATATAGAGACTAATCGCTAAATAGGTAAAAATTGCCAGTAGTATTCTTCTACTGAGAAATGTCTCCCAAGCTTTTATCAGCCTCAACTTTTTTATTGCGCCTTTCTATAGCTCGAAGTTTTTTCTCTATTTCTTTTATAGACGTTTTCAGAATAGTTATGTTTAAATTTAACGCAAAATTAACTCAAATTTGACGCAAAAGTTTTTTAGGCTGCTATCTTAAGTGGATTCTCTGGTCTAGTAATAGGTTTTATAATTGGAATTACTCTGGGAACTGGGATAATTTTTGGCTTAATAGGTTTTAAAATCCTTCTTCTTGGTCTGGCTTCAATTAACTCCTGAGGATAAATCGGTTCAGAACGCTGAACTGATATTTCTGATGATAGTTGCCGCTCTACCATTGCTTGCTGGTTAATTTTATCTTAACTATTTTCCTTTGAAGATTGCTCCTCTTTATTATCCTGACCTTCAACTTCTTGTTCCCCTACCTCTTGTCCTTCAGCCCCTTCCCCGCCTTCAGCAACCTCCTCACCCTCTACTTTCACTTCTTCCTCACCTTCTTCAGCTACTGCGCCTTCTTCTGCAGCGGCTGCTTCAGCAGCTGCAGCAGCCTCAGCTTCTTGTTCCTCTAGAAGCTGCTTCATCTCTTCTGTAACAGCTGGTGCCAGCTTAACCACTATTTCTTCTAGATCAGCCAAAACTGTTAGCTTTTCCCGATCATAACTTAACTGACCGATTGTAATGGCATCGTTAATTTTTTGAAGTGGAGTGACATCTACTTCAATATTTTCTACTAAATCAGTTGGTAAAGCTTCCACTTCAACCTCGTTGATGGTTTGCAGAACCACTGCTTCACCCATATGAACTAACTCCGACTCCTCTCCTTTTAGAACTATTGGAATGGGAACTGTAACTTTTTCTTTTAAATTAACCTGGTAGAAATCAATATGTAAAACTCCACCTTTAACAGGATCGTATTGAATATCTCGGATTAAAACTGGTCTAATTTTTTCCTGGCCAATCTTTAAATCAATTAAACCAGTTTCTCCAGCCTGATGTAGGACTGGTAAAAAATCAGCTAGTTTGACTGAAACATGTTCAGTCTCTTGTTTTTTACCATAAACATGGCCTGGGATAATCCCTTCTCTTCTTAACTTTTTAACCTTTTTTCCTAAGATGTCTCTCTCTTGAGCATTAAGTGCTAAACGATCCATAGTAAAGTGTAAGTATATAGACAAACTAAGGCTTTTTCAAGCCTCAGGCAACGTGCAAATTGGGCCGGACATATCCCAAAAAATTGATCCTAGTTAATTTGTTTAAATTTAACTAAGAAAGATCTATCTTTTGATAAATCTGTTGAGATGTGAATCTCTTGAGGTCGAAAAGAACTTGAGTTTTTTTGGGCAGACTCTACAGTAATATTAATTGGGAAGGTTAAAGTCCACTCAAATGGATCCTTCTCTGTTCCTGGTTGTTTAATTACATCCAACCTATAGAGATTTTCCTTATTCATAAATTGTGTTGGTTTATCTAAGTTATAATCTAATACTAAGTTTTTTTGTTCTTTTGGTTGAAGGGTAATTAAAACTGAAAAGCCAGTCCGGCCAAAGTCTGAAAAACTGGACATTTGGGTAGTAATATCATTTTCTCCAAAAACAGCCTTTTGAATTTTTGCTCCTAGGGGTAGATAGATCTTAAACCTATTTTTATAAGGACCAGCTGGAAAAGCTTCTGAAGGGCTATTGTTTTTGTAGCTTATTGTTAGTTTATGGCTGATTTGACCTTCTTTACCAACCGTAGTCTCAAGCGAGTATTTCCTTTCAAGATAATAGTTAGATTTGTTGGCACCCATATTTGACTCATTAGTTGACAGAAAGTCTGAGGTCTGCCCCTGACTAGCAGCTACTGCCCGGGGCATTACCCCTGCCCAGTTTTGAGCGATAGCATAGGAAAAGAGCTCCTGATCTGATAGATAAATTAACAGGTGTTTTTGTTCTAAAGAATCAGACAGAGATTGGATGATGCTTGGCCAGTTCTGCTTTGATAGATAAAACACCTTATTAAAAAGCTGGGTTTGTAGGGCTATTAAGAAGCTGCGTTTAGCCTGTGATCCAGGGAAAAAATTGACTTCAGCATAGCTAATGACCTTTTGAAATAAATTATCGGCGTTAATTTTTTCTCCGTAATCAGATAGATCCAAACCACCCACTGCACTGATAAGCTTTGACGAGGCTGTCAAATCCATGGCGATAACCCCGTTAACTATCTCACCTGATGATTCTTTTTTATATAAAAATTCAGCTAACCTGGCTGAGGTGGGAAAATCTGGGTCAAAGTTAGCATCTCTTAAAAAGAGTCTGTTATGACCCATATCACTCTTAAACTCGGGTGGTGGCTCTATAACATCTTTGAGTTGACCATCAAGATTATAGATATCATCAACCTTAATATTTACTATCCTGCCATTTTGAAAGTCGAGTCTGCCATAAGAACCAATAAAACCGCCGGTTGCTCGAAGCTCTAAGTTGTTTTGAAGTAAAACCAAATAGCTTTTTTTACCATCAACTGCTGTAATTTGGGGTATTAAATAGCTTGCTGCTGTCGCCTTTTCTACCAAATTAGAGTAGAAATCGAGTTTGGTTGACAAGTCTCTCACTCTTTTGTCTAAACCAAACGGCAAAGACTTTAAAAGACTACTATCTTCTAGACTAGCTTTGACTTTGGCTATTTTGAGAGAGGCTATTCCCAGTTCAGTCTGAGCTTTTTGATATAACGGTTTAGGATCTTCTGCTACCTCGCCTGAGATGATTTTAGAGGCTTGATAGAGTGACTGGGTACCTCGCGTAGCATGATCAACTCCTCTAATCCCCTCCTCAGCTATAGCCAATATATTTTCCATTCCCTCAATCTCCTGGTTAAATAGCTTTAGACGCTTGAGTATAGCTAAAGAATTTGTTATCTCTTTTAGCTCGCCAAGCGATTTAAGAGCTGCCTGAATCTTTTGCTCTGCCCCTTTAAAGTTACCATGGCTAATATCTAAAGCTGATGCCTTAAGGTTATTTCTGATATTTAAGGCCCCAAATCCAAGTTGAAAAATTGGAAAAATTAATCCATAGAAAATCAGAGCTAAAACTACAAAGTAGGCTAAACTACTTTTAAGCCGAGTCAGAATCCTTTTGACTCTCCCCTGTCTTATGTCTTTTTTTTGTGTAAATCTTTTATCTGAACTGGCAGCTTTAGCCTCTTCATCTGTTTCTTCAGATTGTGACTGCTCTAAAACTTCACCCGGTTGATTAAAAGTCCATTTTTTAACATTTTTTTGCCAAATATCTTCCTCAATTTCTGGAACATGAATATTATTATCCTTAAAATAGGCAATAGTTCTTTTGAGTGATTGGATTAGACTAACTGAGGGTATCCAAGATAACTCCTTAATAGTTCTTAAAAGATTAGGCGTTGACCAAGGCGGCAGTTCAGTTGGTTTAAATCCCTTCAGCTCATACCAAACTGGGTCTAGTAAAATCTGTTTAATCTCTGCAACTTTGATAGGCTGAGGGTTTGTACCATCATAGATCTTATGAGCAGTCGATCCTGAAAAAATAGACTTAACTACCAACTTAGCTGCATCCTCTATATATAGGGCCCGACTGCCAAAATCCAAAGAGGTTGTTTCATCATGCAAACTACCAAGCAGTGAGGCTTGAATAAGCCTGATGACTGGATCGTTTATTCTAAAATGCATTCTTGGTCCAAATAGGCAGGCTAATCTGACTATCCGGGAGTTTAACTTATGATATTTTGAATATTTAGCAAAATAGATCTCTGCTGTTTTAAGCGCCTTGAGATCAGCAGAAACTTTATTATCATAAAGCAGGATTGAGGAAGTCAAAACAACTTTCGGTTTGAAATCTTTGATAAACTTTAAAAAATTAGCAAGTCCTGTTGTAAATAAAGGATGTGGGTTTTGGTTATCAGCTGCAAAAATTGCATAATCTAACCTTGGCAGCTCAATTGATATTCTTTCAGTAATTGATCTGTTGACAAGGTGGAATCTTTTATCCCTGATAACTTTTTCTAAGTTAATTTTTTGGCCAGTTGAAAAGTCATCTATACCAATTACTTGAATTCCACTCTCAATTAAAATCTCAGCTATATAAGAACCTAGAAAACCGGCAACCCCCACAACTAAAGCAATCGGAGTGTTTCGCGAAACTAAAATTCTATTGTTCTCAATGCTATTTACGTTTATTTCCCCCATGGGTAAATGTTAGTCTTCAGACTTAAGAAACTCAATATATTTTTAAGGTATCTTAATATTGCTTTTTTGAATAAGTTTCAGTAGTTTTTAAAATAGGACCTTACTAAGGCAATTATAATACCTATAAACACGCCAGTAATAAACCCGATTAATAATCCAAGATAAACATTAGCATTTTCTTCTGAGTAATAATCATTCCCTATTTTTGAAACCTTATAATTTTCAACCAGGTACTTACTAGCCTGTCCATTTAAATATTTGGCTGAATCTAAATCAGCTCCTTTTGTCTCAATTTGAATAGCTAAGGGCCCTGGTTTAAAGATGGTTGTTTCGCCCTTCTTTTTTTGACTATTAATCTCAGGAGATAAGTTTTGTGATCTGAGAATTGTTACTGCTTGATCAGTCAGGCTAATTTTCTCAGAGACACTACTTTCTTGATAGTTCATTTGCCAGAGCGAAGAGACTTTCTTATTTACTTGCTTACTAGATTGGTAAAATAATCCTGCAGCTGAAAAAAGCAAGACAGCTACAAAAATTATTAGAAAATTTTTTCGGAAAAAATTCAGATAAAGTCTAGATTCTTTCATCAAGTGCCTTATTAGCCAGTCGATCAGCTAAAAAATTCTTGGACCTTGGTACATGCTTATAAAAAACCATCCCTAGCTCAAACTCTAAGATTTTAATTTTTTGGTAGATCTCCTTTAGCTTGAGATTTTTAATTTTGAAGTTTCCCTTTAACTGTTCTGTTATCAGTTTAGAATCAGATAAGACTTGGACCTGATGAGGAGCTTTATGAACATAATGATCTTTTAAATATTTCAAGGAAAACAAAACTGCAGTGTATTCTGCAATATTATTAGTAGCAAGGCCAATTTTTTTACTTTCCTGATGTAACATGACACCAGAAACTGACTTGATAATATAACCATACGATGAAGGACCTGGATTACCTCTTGATGCACCGTCTGTATTGATAACTACTTCCATAAAATTATTTTGATTTGAAGTATTGATAGAGGATAGTTATTTGCAAAGCTAAAATCAAGTATTCTGAAATGCCAGTAACAGCAGCTGCTCCAAGATAAGAAAACCGAGGGATTAAGTAAAGATTAAAAATAAAATTAGTTAAAAGCCCAATCAGATAAATTAACAAGATGGTTTTATATTTCTTAAGAGCTACCATTGCCCACATTAAAACCGCTGAGACAAAATAGGCAGGAAATGATAAAGAAAGGATTTGGAGGGATTTAAATGAGCCAATAAATCCTTTCCCGCCAGTTACTAATTCTATGAAAAACCCTCCATAAAAATAGGTGAGGCCTAAACCCAAAACTGAAATTAACAACATAATTAAACAAGTTTTAATAAGATTGCTTTTAAAGCGCTCTTTATTACTACTTAATAAAACATTATTACTTAAGTTTTGAACCATCAATGGAAAGTAACTGTTCATTATAAAGGTTGGTAAAACCAGTCCAGACTGAAAAAACTGATACGCTAAATTATAAATTCCCACTTCTTTAAAGGAGTAGACTTGGGAGAGTATAAAAGCATCTAAACGAAAATACAAAACATTTAAAACTAAGGTTGTAGAAATCGGCCAAGCACCAGTCAATACATTTCTAATAAATTTAAAATCAAAGATTGGCTTGATGTCCTTAATAAATTTTTTAACAAAGATTAAAGCAAAGATTGAGGTTACTATCCAACCAGCAATATACGCCCAAATCAAGTTCGATAGCAGACCACCCAGTCTAACTTGTAAAAAAATTAATCCCAAAGTCACCAAAGCACCCGTTGACCAAGCAATAACGGACAAGTCGTAGCGTAGTCTAATTTGAAAAATAGCATTACAGGTGATAAAAATGGCTGGCTCTAATATTGCCATCAAAGAACCAAATATAATGATCTGTTTGAAGATAGGCGGAAAAGGCCCTATTAAAGCTATAGCAAGAGCAATAATTATCAAAGGAGCTGCTAGGATTAATCTCAAACCAAATAATTTTCGCCAGTCAGCCAACAAGCCATCTTTAAGCAATGAGGGAATAAGATAAGCATTTAGACTAAAATCTACTGCAATAGTAAAAAAAGCCAGATAAGTTAGAGCTAAGGTAAAGATACCTGTACCTGTTTCTCCAAATTGGCGGCTAATTAGAGCCAAAATCAAAATCGTTGAAAGAGCAGTTATAAACTTTCCCAAAAGTTGCCAAAATGTCTGTCTAAAAACCCTTAAAACAGTTTCCACCAGATTATTTTAGACTGATTATTATACCCAGACAAGTTTAAAGACAAGGTTTGATTCAAACTAATACCCCAAATTAAAAATAGCAGTCTCTGACCTTGGGCCAAAGTTAAAAAGTAGTGATCAAAACTGCCAAAAATGAATATAGCTATCCATATAAACAGGAGCCCTTTGAAAAAAGGATTCTGCCTCTTTTTAAAAATTATTAAAATAGGTGTCAATACAAACAATAAAAAACCTAAAGCGCCAATTAAGCCTGTTTCTGCTAAAGAAAGTAAAAAGATATTATGAGCTGGCTGCAAAAACCTACTTGGTCCGGGAATCAAATTTGACAGTGCTAGGTTGTTAATAAAGTTATTAAGCCCAACACCAAAAAAAGGGGAATTAGTAAAAAAGCTCCAAGCGTATTCAAAAAGCTCTTGTCTTCTAATTATCGACAAATTATCAAAATTAAAAGCGCTGCTAAATCTTATTAGAAGAAATGGGGCAGCAACAAAAAAAATTATTAATAAAAACCTAAGATATCTTTTTAAAAAAAATATTGTTGTTAAGATGAGCATGGATATAGCCACTCTGGAAAAGCTTAAAAGTATAGCTATAGATCCTAAAACTAATGAGAATTTATATTTGACCATATGAGAGCTCAAAAGACTTAAACGATGCCTTAACAAAAAAGTTACTAAAAGCAAACCTAATACTAAATAGGAAGCGAGCAGATTAGGATGGGGAAAAGTGGCGTAAGGTCTCAAAAAGATCTCTCCATACCAATTAAATTTAGCAATTGATAGGGTAGACAGACTAAAAGTTCTTTCGCCTAAAATCCAAAGCCCTATAGAACCACCTTTAATAAACTGAGCGATAGCAATAAGGCTTTCAATAATAATAGTGACGCTTAAACAATTGATGATTAAATTTTTAAATTTTGTCAGGTTAATGCTAGATAGATAAACACCAAATGCGCCCATTAAAACAAGCTGCTCAAATCTGAAAAGACCGGCTCCTAGGTTAACTGCACCTAAAAGAGAGGGTAATTGACTAAGCAAAAAGCCTAGTAATAAAGTTAGGCTTAAACTATTAATTCGAGGTTTATCTCGATAAAACCCCGACTGTGAAGCCGAGGGTTTCCCAACATCGGACAAAGTCCGATCGAGAGAAGATACCCCGACCGCTAGGTCCTGGATAGATTCATTTAAAAACCAGCTTATGATTAAACCAATTAGTAAAATATCCCACAAATAGACTGTCGGGGCGAGATAGTCAATTTTTAAAGAGAAGATATAGGCAAAATCTGGCCAAAAGTGTTTACCTAGCTGAGTGGGTAAAAAAAGAAGGATAAGTATAAAAAAATATTTCTCAAAAGAACTAGAAACCTGCCTAAACTTTTTCACTTAAAACTTACTTAACTACTTCTCAGGACTAATTACTAGATGTCTGTCAGGTCCTTCGCCTGTACTTTCAGAGCTGACGCCAGGAGTTTGCTGGATAGTCACATGAACTATCCGCCTTTGCCAGGCTGGCATAGGTAAGAGCTCTAAAGGTTGACCCTCTTCCAAAACCTTTTGGGCCCATTCTCTAGCTTTATGGGCAACCTCTTCTTCTTTATTCTTTCTCCAACCTGAAACATCAATAATAATCCGTTTTCCAAAACCCTCCTGTTTTGAAACTATTAAATTGACTAAAAGCTGCAAGGCTGTCAGAGTCTCACCTTGGTGTCCTATTAATTTACCTGCCTCCTCTGTGTCAATCGAGACAAAGACACCATCTTCCTTCTCCTCAACCTCAAACGATCCTTCCAGGGCCAGTAGACTTAAGATATTTTCCAGTATTTCCGAAACCTTAGCTTCCATAAGTTAATTTAAGTCGTTAGTATAAATAAATGAGACTTGCGAGTCAATCAGAAAAAGCTTAAGGGAAATTGTTACTTCTTACTTTTAAATACTAACAGTAAGTCAGCTGCTCCACCCAATCCCGAGATTAGATATTGCTGCCAAATCCCAAACAAAGTAAAGGTATTCCAGTAAAGAGCTAGTCCAATCGGAAATGAGAAGGCAAAATAACCAATCATCAGGGGCATAAGGTACATCATCTGCCCTTGAACAGCTACCATTGCATCCTCGGTTGATGCTTTTTCTTTTTTCTCCTTTGGAGAATCTGAAGGATATTTTTTAACTGGCTTAGGATACATCATTTTTGATTGAATAAATTGCAGAAGTGCAGTTAAAATTGGGACTAGAATGACAACTACAGCCTCCAGGGATGGGGAGCTAAATAATTTAGTTAGATAACTGGCTGGTTTATCTGCCAGATTTAAACCTAGAAAATAGAGATCAGGTGAAGAATTTAAACCCCACGAAGGGATATAAAGAGCTTGGTTAATTTTTGACAAACCACCTGCTTCTCCAACCACCGCTAAGATTGTCTGGTATAAGGCAATTAGTATCGGAATTTGGATTAAGGCTGGTAAACAACCAGCTGCTGGATTAATACCTTGTTGCTTGTAAAGCTCCATCTGTGCTTTGGCTAAAGCTTGGCGATCTTTACCGTGTTTTTCTTTTAAAGCATCCAGATGTGGTTTTAGCTCAGCCATTTTTTTGGCAGATCTTAGCTGAGAACTCATTAATGGCCAGATTAAAAGCCTGATCACAACTGTCAAAAGAATTATTGATAAACCCAAAGATCCGGGAATACCAACTGAATCTAATATCCGAATAATAAATACCAATAAATTAACAATTGGTTGAAAAAATAAAAAATTAAAAATATCACCAATTATCTGCATGATAGTATTCTTTTTGTGCCTAAATAAATGCCTCTTATCAAGCCTTTTTGTTTAACTGCTTGCTTAGTGTATTCAGAACAAGACAGGTCGTACTTACAAGCACCACCTGGCGCTAAAAACATTAGTATTCCCCTATCAAAGGAAAGAAATTTCTGATAAAAATCAATTATCCAAATGAAGCTTCTTAAACCCATGGAGGGCGGAATTTCCTCTTTTAGTATATCGGCTTCTTTTTTAGTCGAAAGAAAGATTTTTGACATATTTTAACTCTTCAACTAACTGGTCTGGCTGGCTGGTTAAACAACTACCTTTAGGCATGATAACTAAATTTAAATTCCTTTTCAAGGAAGAATAGATCTGTTCAACTGCTCTTGATGTCAACCGCTTAGCTTTACTTCTTAGAGTAGCCTTTTTAAATACCTGGCTAGAAAGTGCAATTCCAATCCTAGGAACATCGTTTTCTCCCTGTCTTAAGAAGATCTTAAAATTTTTAGTTTCAAGTTTTTGACCATTAACCACCCATTTAAAGTCTGTTTTAAGATTTAATCTTTGGGATTTAGGTAGCATGGTAAGTTATTGTATGAATTACCAACTAAAACTAAACTGTTAGCCTTTTAACACCCCTATTCCTTCTTCTGCTTAAAACTTTTCGTCCACCAGAGGAGGCCATTCTCTGTAAGAAACCATGCTTTTTGACTCTTTTGAGCTTTTTTGGTTGGTAAGTTCTTTTAGTACTCATCTTCTAAGTTAATATTCCAAGTAGTATAACAAAAGTTGATCTATTAATAAACAGTTACTCTCTCTTTACGGGTTGATAAGTTATCCACTATGATCTAGGCCATGGGGACAGAGGAAAACAGTTGGCAAAAAATCCTAAATTTGATTAAAGATCAAATCTCGGCTGCGAATTTCAGGACATGGTTCTCTCAAGCCAGTTTAGGAGAGATATCTGAAAAGGGCTTAACTATTGTCGTCCCCTCAGCCTTTATCAAAGGCCAGTTAATTGCTAGGTACGAGGGATTAATTAAAGATTCAATTCAAAAAGTACTGGGTAAAGACTTAGCTATTTCTTATCAAATAGATGCTAGAAAGGCTTATCTGCCAAAAAAGAGGGTTGAAGAGGCAAGCGAACAGATCTTTTTTTACGAAAGTACACCTAACTCTACTCAAAATACTACCAGTTTACTTAATCCAAAATATACCCTTCAAAACTTTGTCGTTGGTTTTACTAATAATTTAGCTTATGCAGCAGCTCAAGCTGTTTCTCAAAACCCAGGAACATCCTACAACCCACTATTTATTTATGGACCCTCTGGAGTAGGCAAGACCCACCTGATGCAAGCTATTGGCAGTGCCCTTGTCAGTAAAGATCCGTACTCGAAGGTGGTTTTTGTTTCCTCTGAAAGGTTTATGAATGACTTTATTGACTCTATCCAAACTAAGAAAACAGGTGACTTTAGGCAAAGATACAGGCAGTGCTCAGTATTACTAATTGATGACATCCAGTTTATAGCTGGCAAAGACTCGACTCAGGAGGAGTTTTTTCACACCTTTAATGAACTACACTCAAGAAACAGCCAGATTGTTCTAACTTCAGACCGACCACCTAATGAGATGCAGAAGCTTGAATCAAGACTTCTTTCCAGATTTCAAGGAGGGTTAATGGTTGATATTCAACTACCTGACTTTGATACCAGGGTGGCAATACTCAAAGCCAAGCTAAAAGAAAGAGGGGAACAGTTACCAGAGGAGTTTTTAAGGTTAGTTGCTGAAAATATTGAATCTAACACTCGTGAATTAGAGGGAAAGCTGGTACAAATTCTTCAGCTCTTCAAACTTTCAAATCAACCACCTGACTTAGAGACGGTTAAAAAAATGATTGGAAAAAGCCTTGCTACAATCAGTCAGTCTATTGATCACAAGAAGGTTTTATCTGGCATTAATCAATATTTTAATGTTAAGTTTTCGGATCTGGCTGGACCTAGGCGCCAAAAAGAACTAGTCTTACCGAGACAGATTGCCATGTTTTTAATGTACGAGGATTGCAAGTTACCAATGGAAAAAATTGGTCAGATTTTGGGAGGAAGAGATCATACTACAGTCTTGCATGGAATTGAGAAAATACGTGAGGCTGTCACAAGGGATCGGGAAGTTCAAAGACTGGTAATAGAGGTCAGACAACAGTTAAGTACATAGCCTTTTAACTTATCCACAAATTATTAACAGCTTATCCACAAAGTTATCCACAAAAATTTACTCTTTTTCAACACGAAATAACTACGAAAATAAACTTTGGTTTTTTGAATTATTAACATATACACCAACCTTAATATTATGGTTACTATTTTAAATATTTATAAATATTCTCATTCTTTGGTGGAGAAGTCTAACAAAATTTTTAAAGTAGTATAATATCTAAACTGCTAAATGGATAAGATTAATTGGGTAGTTTTAGGATTCGTAGCTTTAGCTTTAGTTATTGCATATCTTTTAGGAAGACTTCATTCAAAATCTAAAAGTAGCCTCAGTGATATCCCCCAAGATTTCATTGATCTTTATAGGCAAGTTGATGGGTTACCTTTAAGAATTCTTCAAACAATTCAAGGTTCGATTAATCCGCAGAAAGGGAAGATGGCAGAACTTTTAACCTATGCTGAACTTAGGTATGATTATGATCGGATAATTCCTTTGGGTTGGCCAATAGACTTTATTGGTATTAAAAATAATGAGCGGATCGATTTCATTGAGGTAAAATCAGGTAATAATTACATCTTGACAGATCAGGAGAAAGAGATTAAAAACCTAATATTAACAGGAAGAGTTAGTTTTAGATTAATTAAAGTCAGCGAAGAAGAGGTTCATAGGTTTGTGGCTGCCAGAAAGGAAGGGTAAAGTTTGTGAAGGTAACACTGCTTCAGCAGGATTTAATAGCTCCCTTGCAATCAGTTTCTCGCTCAGTTGGGGTTAAAAGCTCTTTACCGGTTTTAGCAAATATTTTAATCAGAACAGAAGATGGTAACTTAAAATTATCAGCTACCAATTTAGAAGTCGGAGTTATCAAAACAGTTAAGGCTCAGGTTATTGAGGAAGGAGAGATAACTGTTCCAGCTAGGACGCTGCTAGAAATAGTCAGCTCATTAACCAGTGCCAAACTGACTTTTGAAACCTCCTCAGATCAGCTCAAGATCTCAACTGATAACTTTAATGCAATCCTAAACGGGATCTCAGCCAGTGAATTTCCGACTATCCCGATAGTTAGTGAAAATACTGTTCATATAGAGGGTCAAATTTTAAAATCAACTATCCCGCAAATTACCTTTGCGGCAGCTAGTGATGAAGGTAGGCCGATTCTAACTGGTATTCTAACAGAGATAAAAAAAGACAGTTTGGAGCTAGTGGCAACTGATGGTTTTAGATTAGCTCATAAAACAGCCAAGATTGAGGGAGATGCAGACAAAAACCTTCGCTGCCTGATTCCCCGTCGGACATTTGAGGAAGTGGTTAGGCTAATAGCAGAGGAGATTGGGGAAGAGCAGAAAGAGAAGGTAGAGATCTCAATGGCGGACAGTCAAAATCAGATGATCTTTAAGATAGGCCAAACCTTAGTCTCAACACGTTTAATTGAAGGCCAGTTTCCAGCCTGGGAAAAGATCATCCCAACTAAATTTGAAAATAGAACGATTATTGACAGGACAGAGCTTTTAAAAGCAGTCAAGCTTGCTTCGGTTTTTGCCAAGGGTGATGCTAATATCGTTAAAATTGCCACATCAGATGGTAAGCTGAAATTAACTTCAGAGGCTAAAGAGTTAGGGGGGCAGGAGAATGAGGTGGAGGCTCAAACAGAGGGGGTAGAACTTGTTGTTGCTTTTAACTCCAAATTTTTAATAGATGCTTTATCTGCCTGTCAAAGCAGTCAAATTAGAATTGAATTTTCTGGCAGCCTTTCACCAGCACTAATTAAGCCTCTGGGAGAAGAGGGTTTGGAGTATGTAGTTATGCCAATCCGCCTAAATTAAGCACCCCGATATTGAATGGTTTTGAAGTGAAAGATCTTTTCTACCTCAAGCCTTTTTTTACCATCAAATTTGGTATCAGGCAAGATCTTTAGGGTATAACCCTGACCAAGACTGTAGGGATTAATTGGAGTGATTTTAGCTGTTTTTCGGTCATCGCTTAACTCAACTTTAATTTTTGCTTCTGGCTCAACCACCAGCTTTAGTTCAGCACTGCCTTCCAGGGGTAGATTAAAACTAACACTAATGGTTTGAGTGGGTAAGATTGTGGCATCCTCCAGGGGTGATGGATCAGTTGAGACAACTGCAGTATTTTGGGTGACCTTATCAACAATAGGAGCAGTTTTAGGTGGGGTATAAAAACCAAATCTAAAAATAGCAATCAAGGCTGCACCAATGATCGCTACTGCAATCATAATCTTTTGTTTTAAAGATAAGTTGGTCATGTTCCAGAATAAGGAGCTGTTCTAAAATCCATTATAATATTTTCAGGAATTTTTTCTCCATCGGTTCCTGTTAAAACACCATCAATAGTTAACTTGTATTTAGTTTCAAACTTCCAGATCTTTTTAGGGGCTATTTGAATAGTCTGACCATCAGGCTCAAGCATAAGATCGAAATCTGTTTCAGGTTCGATTGATACTTTAATTGTTCTTTCGTCTACTGGTTTACTAAATTTGAAGGTAATTTTATCAGAGACGTTAACCAAGGATTTGTCAAAGCTTGTACTTGTTACACTAAGATTTGTTTGCGGGCTAGTACCAGCAGGCTGTTTAGGAGCAGAGTTTTGTGTATTTTTTGGCAGTAAGGCCTTACTAAATGTAAGCACAATTAACAATATTAATAAGACTATTATTAAAATTACAGTCTTAGGGTTTAAATATTTCATTGTGTACACATTCCCAAATCACGATCAGGGTATTTCCATCCCGGATCATAAAGCTGTAGATTATTGGCTGTTATCGGTTCAGCGATATTTAGCCCAACTGTAACATGAATATGGTAACCTGGGCCACTGGCCGATGAAATTTGAGCGATAGGTTTGGTAGTATCAACGCCTTGCCCAGGAGTAAAGGATGGTTCGGCAATAGCGTGAATAAAGTGCATAGTCCATTTGCCTTGGGCTGTTTGCTCAGACTGAAAGACCCTCAAGGTTGCACCGATGCCGTCGGGAAAGTCATTTATAAAGTTCCACTTCAAAACTTGGCCATTAATTGTTGGGATATAAACATTTTCCCCAACTTTTCCACCAATATCAATAGATTTAGCTGTCCTTTTAAGATTGCCTCCTGAGATATAGTTTTTGTCATCGCAAAGTCCAGGATAAGCAGCACGGTATTTGGGGCTACAATGGCCCCCAATGTTATTTTCTCCTGTTGAACTATTTGACCCTAAAGCACAAACACCATCAAATCCAGACCAGGTAGCCTCAGATCCATACGATGAGCAAATAATCTTACCTCCTGGAATTGGGCAAGTAGCTTTACCCAAAACCACCGAGGGTGGAGCACTACAAACCGGTAGTAGACCTGCGGATCCTAATCCTGATGATGGTAAGCCGCCTCCGCCGCCTGGCTTACATGGTTGACCACCAAGAAAATTTGAAATTCCATTACAATATCCTAAAGCAATATCATCTGTATAAGCATAGAGATCGCTATAGTCAGATTTTGTCTTCATATAATTTTTCATTATTATTCCAGGCATTTTTCTCTTACGCTGGATAGATGGGACCTTTCCTCCATAATAGCCGCCGGTCTTTGCACCCTGAGGTCCCAGAACATAGTACTCCAAGCCTTCTTGGTCATCTGTTCCTTGATCTGTACCTACTTTTGTACTCTCATCAACTTTAAAGGTAATTCCGCTGACCTTGTTCTTTAGCTGCTTTGTAACTGCTTGTCCCATCGTTTCACCTAAACGTTTACTCTCTGAAGAGAAGGGTCCTTTCTCAGAATAGATCGGCCCAAAAGAATTTGTTTGGACTCCAGCATCAGCATGGATTGAGATAAAGGCTGCTGTATTATTTGAATTGGCAAAATCAACCCTTTTTTGTAAATTTTCATAGTAATCAACCTCCTCACAACTACCGTCACTATTAGGGTTATAAACTTTAGCATCAATGCCATTTTTTTGTAAAAGACTTGCCAATTTTTTAGCCTGTTCGATATTTAGTTTATTTTCAGCTGCTTTATTTTCTTTATACTTATCATTTGAACAGTGACCAGGATCTAAAACAACAATAGGTGGTTTTGTCACAGTTCTTTGAAGCAAGCTAGAACTTACTTGACCAGCGCTACAGCTTGAAATACTTTCGAACAGGTCATCACCATAGTTGTATTGATCTGCGTCACCATAAATCAATCCTCCATAATAGCTTCTGGCAAGCTGTGAGACTTTAGTTTTATCATTTGTCCATTGGGGATTCCAGCTACTAGCACCCATCTTAGCTAAGATAAAACCACCAGCCATGGTAATATTTTTCCTTGGATCACAGTAATCTTTAAGTGTTAGGTTATTAACACTTTTACCAATCAGCTCAGCTCCTTTTTGAACTGCATCTTTAGCATGTCCATTTGTACCAGGTGGTTGAATCTGCATAACCCCAAGCGCATTATTTGAGCTAACTGGGCAAACTGCTTTTTCAGTCCCCGGGATCTTAAGAGATTTTATCTTAGCAATCTCTGAGGCAGAGTTACTATCTGTCAAAACTACATTCGGGATACTACGGTTTTCAATATAGCTAATATCTTCGTCAGTATAATCTGAAATAGTATAGGTACCGGTTGTAGATTCAACTCTGGCAATTCCTGCTAAAACTGATGCTGGAACAGTTGACTTTTGTGAGGCTTCTTGGAAATAGCTTAATAGCTTGCTGCTTTGGTAAGGGAGAGAGGCTCTGGCGCCCTGGTCACTTTTAGTAAATTTACAAGCTGCCAATGTGCCTGTTTGAGCAGCAACTGGTTGGCTAGATTGTAGAATTGGTGTACCTTTAGGATCACATGCGTTTACCTCTACCGCCAGTTCTACAATATCATTATAGGAGTGAATACAGTTGTTGTTTTGAGAGACATTATCATTTTGCTCAGCTGCCTCAAGCAAAGGTGATCTTGATCCAAAAACTTCCGCAAAGTCATCAAGTGTTTGTAAAGGCAGAGTTATTGGCTGATCTTTATAGATGTCATAATTTGAGAGTGTTTGACCTTGGTAAGAGTATTGAGGCGTTTTATTATTTCTATTCTCAGAATAAAATTTACAGGAGGGACTACTTGCGTCTCTGCTGACAAGACATTTGGCAGGGCTCACCCCTGGTCCGTCACTTAAACCTAATGCGCACTCAACCTGATCGTTGAAGTTATTTGGTACAAAAACACAGCCTAATGATTCACCAAATTTTGATTCTGATCTCCAGTAAGCCAGACCAATAACCGGGTTAATGCCTTTTGACTCAGCTTTTTCTTTTATATAGTTAGCCCGCCTGATAAATTCATCTTTAGATGAATACTTTCCTTGAGCTTCAGGCCAAAACCTTTCAACAAATTTGGTCATCTGAGCATCAGTTAAATCGCCGTAAGGATAAGAAGAGCTGAATTTATTAGTAAAAAGCGGCACAGTTGGATCAAAATATCTACATGTTTCTGGAGTAGTTTTTCTGTTGGCTGCAATCGCATCCAAAGATGGGCAACCTCCTGAACCAGTGCTGGCTCCTCCAGCTCCTGCTGGAAAACAAGCTTGAGTGGTAGGAGGAAGTTGGCCAGGAATTGGTAATAGAGCAGTGTTTTTGATTTGGTCCCAAAAGATAAAAATTCCTATGGTGACAATTAAAACTATTCCTATTAGCCAGCCTAAAGATCCTAAAGCTGCAAAAATTCCTCCAGCCCGGGCAGCAAGAGAAGCTGCAGCTGGGATTCCTCTGCCTAGGGCAGGAAGCCCTCTTCCCAGGGATGACAGTGGTATTCTTGGTATTCCTCTGGCAGCTCCACCTGGGCTAGGTACACCACCTCCGCTCCCACTTGGTGAAGTAATGGCTGGAGAGGCAGGTGCAGAGGGGGTGGATCCTGCACTAACAGGTCCTGCTCTGGGGATCCTTTCACCAAGCTGTTCAGCTATACTTCTGGGTTGAGTATATTCAGCTGGTCTTTCAATCAATACTGTCATCTGTCTTTGGGTAGGGGGGGGTTGGGGTCCTGTCGGGTAAACTGTCTCAGCTGGTTGGGTTCCAGCTTGAGGAGGTTGTGGAGGTTGGGGTGGTTGTTTGGCTGGAAAAGGAGGTTGTTGCATAGGAATTCCTTTAGCAAGAGGTAAGACTGGGGCAGTAGCTACAGCAGCTTTTCTCTTATCTTCGCCTTCTTTCTTTTCAGTGCCTTTTTCCTCCTCGGTAGCCTTTTGTTTAGCCTCTTGCTGTTTAATCTCCTCGTTTAAAATTTCCCATTCGCTTTTCTCGCCCGGGGTAATGGCAAAGAAGAAACTGAAGAAGGAGTTGAGTTGATCTGTGTCTTTAGCAACAGCTAAGTAATTAATACCAGGAAACTTATCTGAGTACTTTTTAGGATTTCTGTCAATGATTGCCTTAATGTAGTCTTTAACAGCCTTGCCCTTAAACCCATTCTTAATATAGAACTCTTTGCTATTGTGTAGCCCTTGAGAAGGAGCAGCAGAGAAGGCCCAGGCAAAGTCGCGAATATCAGTTAAGGAGATAGACTTATCTGGGGCAGCCATGTTAATAGCTACTAGTTTAATACAACTGTAATCTTAGTGCTACAGATTACTAAAAACTAGCCTGGGCATTTTGAGTAGCCCTAATCAACTCCTGAGGATTAGAGGTGATTAGCTGGTGTTCCTCAGGAGAACCCACTACTTGCATGGCCACATGGGTTGGTCCAGCAAAAAAAAGGCCTTGGCCAACCCCTGCTGATAAGAGTAGTCTTTTTTCTCCCTCAGACAAATTAAATACTTCAGCTACTTTATCAATGGCTGATGGTGATTGTTTGAGTAGTATTTGAATAGAAGAGTTAGAGATAATCTCTTTGCCTCGGTCAGTGGCTAAGAAATCTTCAACATCTTGAGTTATAGTAGTGACTCCTAAATAATATTTCCTGGCTCTCTTGGCAATATCGACTAAAAACTCACCTGAGTCCTGATTTCTCATCATATACCAAGCTTCATCAACAATTAAGAGACGCTTTGCCAAACTTGTTCTAACTTTGGTCCAGATATAGTCTAGGATTAGATACATAGCCAGAGGTCTAAGTTGGTCAGCCAGGTCCCGGACTGAAAAAACCACTAACTGACTATTAAGACTAATGTTGGAAGGAGCGGAAAAGATTCCGGCTAAAGAGCCTTTGATGAATCTTTCTAGTCTAAACGAAAGTTCTTGAGCTGTTTTATCCTCCATCCCGACTAAAACCTTATAAAGGTCTTCCATTAAAGGAGGAGGCAGTTTTTGAGTTTTAGGATCAGCTGTAATACCTTTAAGGCGGTAAGTTGAGGTTAATGCCCTGTCTAAAGTAGCTGATTGGGCAGCATCGAGATTTCCCAGTACCAGTCTTAAAAATCCTGTTAAAGTCAGGATTTTTCTTCCCAGTTCGTTTTCCCCGGATTCTGAAACCTGGGAAAGATCAAAAGGGTTAATTTTAACAGGTGAGTCTGAGGAAAAATTTATATACTCTCCCCCCACAGCCTGGGTCAGTTTTAGATATTCTTGCTCAGGGTCGATGACTATAACCTGGGTATCAAACATTAAAGAGCGCAGTGCCTCAAGTTTAACAAAATAGGATTTTCCAGCACCTGATTTGGCAAAGACCACTGAGTTGGCATTTTCCAGAGTGAACCTGTCAAAGATAATTAAAGAATCGTTATGTTGATTGATCCCATACATAATTCCCTCATTAGCAGTCAGCTCTGAGGTGGTAAAAGGAAAGGTGGTGGCAAGTGAGGTGGTGTCCATGTTGTGGTTTAGCTCGAGTATGTCTTGACCTAGCGCTAAGGTAGAGAGGAAACCTTCTTCCATCTGCAGAGTAGTTTGGCGGGCAGTAATCGAAATTGAGCCTAGGGTTGACTCAACCAGCTTGGAAGCATTTTCCAGTTCTTCTTTGGTTTGGGAGGGTACAGTCAGATAAAGTCCTAG
The DNA here is from genome assembly GCA_964405655.1 of uncultured Gammaproteobacteria bacterium. Taxonomy (GTDB): domain Bacteria; phylum Patescibacteriota; class Microgenomatia; order Daviesbacterales; family UBA10151; genus CAYOOO01. The sequence goes on from CAYOOO010000003.1 coordinate 70,638, forward strand.
TTTAAAAAATCTCTCTGCGCCTTTAACCAGCTGTTCCTGTAATCCTCTGGCATCATCAAGTGCTACCTGGACAGCTGGATTGACTGCCCGGCCTCGCTCTAAATCAGTTTGAATAGTAGCCTCCATCTCAGCGATCTTTCTTTTTAGATCATCTAAAACATTTTTTGAAGTAGAAGGGTAGATAAACATCGAGATATTTAACGTATGTTCAAAGTTAATCAGAGGCTCGAGCCAATTAGGTTCAACATATCTTGGATAATTTGAGACAAAGAAAGATTTGTAGTACATATTGCCAATCCGCAAATGACCAAAATCAATTTCAATTTCCGACGGTGCAATCACATCAGCCAAGCTAAGCTGTCCAGCCAGCCCGCCAGGCAACATACCAGTAACAGCTTTGGGGGCAGTGGTACTAGTTAGTTTTTGATCTTTAGATTTTTTACTAAACAGTCCCATAATCGTCAGGTAGTTCCTCGACTACAAATGGTGAGTTGCTAGTTGGGTATGAGGGTTGTGGCGAGATAGGACGGGTAGGTGCTGTTGCTTGGGGTATAATAGCTGGTTGATTTTGCACCTGTGTAACAGCCTGGGGTTTTTGCAAGGCCTGAGGAATAGGTGCGTTAGTAGTTGTTTGTTGCTGATCTTGTTTCATCAGTAGAATTTGGTCGTTAGCAGGCTGGGTTGGTTTAGTCAAGTCTGCCTGCTGAGCGTCTTGAGCGGTGATGATATTTTGAACAGGACTCCCATTATAAATATCATAAAAAAGCTTAATTAAGTTCTCGGTATTAAGTTGAGCAGCTTTTAATCCAATTCTGCCAAGTTGTCTAATGATGTGATCTCGTCTGGGTATTAGAATAGTTAAAGCTTTTTGAAAGTGTTTATTAATATCGTTAATGATTCCTAACTCCAAGTAAGAAACAGTAATTACCACAAAGAACTGTTTATCCAGGACCTCGTTTTCTCTGATAATGGTTTCAACAAAAACCCGATAGCGTTCAATCATCTGTTTCAGAAGAGGATTAGCCTGTTTGCTTTGAGCCTTGGCTAAAATCTTTAAGTAGTTTGAGATATCCAGCCTTTTAGAGCGGATTACAATTTGAATTGGGAAAGACAAGGAATTCAGAAGGGCAGCAAAGGTAGCAATGATTGCCAGCTGTTCATTTTCTGATAATAGGTCAAAGTTGACAGCTGAGGTTTGTAAGATAACAGCCACGCTACCATCTTTTAAAACAACCAGATCATTTTTAATCTCTTTGATATTTAAATGCTCTTGAGTAGTATTGCTCATACACTAACCCCCATTTTTTTAGCTGAGATGATAACTGGTTTTAAAATTTCTCCTTTTAACTCTACCTCAACAACATCAAACAGTAGGCCGTCTTTTTCAACATTAATAGTATAAGTGCTATTGGGTAGGGGGGTGGCAGCGATGAACTGACCCAGCTTATTAGTTTTTAAAGCTCGGACTGGCAAGCCCTGTTTATCGTGGGTTACAATAATTGCCTCTTCCAAATAGTTTCCGTTAGTGTCAGTAATAATTCCATTAATAATATTGGGAGTGGAGGTTAAAACCAGACTAGGTGCAATCTTAGGGGCTGTTTTAATTTGTGGGGTAGGTTGAGAAGTTGCAGCTGATGATATTACTTGGCTAGGCTGAGTTGTTTTTGAGTAAATAGCCAGTTGTCTAGAGATGTTACTGGCTTGTTGGTTTAGCTGCTGTAAGTTGTTGATAAGTGATTCAAATTGGCTAATATATTGTTTTGGGTTAGCCCCTGGTTTAGCAGCCTCAGCTTTGATTTGATTTAATTGTTGTTCTGTTTCAATAATCTTGGTTTGAATAGTTTGGGCTTCTTTGGCCAGCTCCACTGTTTTTTTGAGTTCTTCTGAGCTGGGAAGAGGTTGGTCTTTTTTGATTGGTTCAGGTTGAGCAACCGGTTGGGTAGGTTGTGGTGGCTTTTGAGTCGGTTGAGGAGCAGGAGATGCAGCACCAAAAAAGGTTGGTTGATTTAAGATTCTTTGGTTGGAATCAGCGCTGATCATGTTTTGACCACTGTTAAATAAAGGCGAAGCTGGAAAATTGACTGTAGGTTTGGTGACAGCTGCTTGTGTAGCTTCTGCCGCAACTGGTGGATGGTTTAAAAAGGCCAGAAAAATTTCTAACCTTCTTTTAAACTCTTCAGAATCAGTTTTGATAAATTCTGATTTAAATTTTAGCTGGGTCGGTCTAAAGATAGCTGCTAAGAAAGCTCCTAACCAGTGATCTAAAGGTCTTTCCCCAATAGGCAAGAAGGCAAAGGCTATGCCAGATAGGGATGAGCTTAAAATTAATGGCCAGGCAATAAATGGGTAGCTGGTTCCGGCAATCACAAAGACCAAATAAGCAAATACCACTCCAGCAGCCAAATAGCCGAATTGTTTTAGAGTCATATCACCAACTAGGTGGAACTCAAAGTTAGTGACATTTTGTGGAATAGGGTGAGCTTCCATAAGCTTGAAACTTAATCAAAGTTCAGGTTACCGCGTGAAAAGGGTACTGTCTAGAGGTACAAAGTTGATCAAAAAAATACTATATTGACTATTTTTTGCTATTTAGATAGTCTCAAGTTGTAATCTGTTAAAGAATAGCTGGTTCAGATCAGCTTCCGCCAGCTGGCGGATCAGGGGAACTCTGAGAATTTCAGAGGCTATGCCGTAACCGTTATAATCCTGAGCGAAGTCGAAGGATAAAGCCGGGCTGCCTGAATTCTTTCTAACCTAACCTTATGTTTAGGTGCTCTTCGAGCAAAGAGATTAGTTTTCCTCTTTCTCGTTAAATTAACTTTAATATGGAGAATGAACTAGGTTTGTTGTCGGACACCGGTTTTAATACCTTTTTAGAACTTCAAGCGGCTAAAAAAAACTACCGTCAGGCTTTAGCAGAAAGAAAGACTGAAAAAGAAGCAATAGCCATTACCTCAGGAGAAGTTATTGGCAATGTCTATGGATTTTTAGGAGAGTACATTAGAAATGACCCACTTCTTGTAAATCCTTTATCAAGAAGGGTTGTTAGGGGTAGGGAAAGAATAGTCAACAGGTTCTCTAAGCTACCAGTTTTAGATGCCATCTCAAATAAAGAAAGAGATGGATCTGTTAAAGAAGCTTTTACCTTAGTTGAGGACTTTTTGCTGAAAGCAAAAAGGGGGTCAATGGCAGTCATTGTTAGCCCTGAGGGTCCATCTGGTTTGACTGACAGACGAGGCAGATCAATTGTTTATCCTGATACCCAAGTCTATCTATTTAGAGTCGGAGAAGGTCGAAAACCTCAAGCTTATACCCTAGTTTTGGATAACTTTGATATTAAAAGATCAAAACTGCTTTTAAGACTGTTAGGTCTACCAAAGACAGCTTTAGATATGCCCTGGCTTACTGAGCAGGCAGATTTAGCCAATGTAGTCAAAAATGTAGCTTTGATTGAATCAAATGGTAGTGGAGGTTTCAGGTTTGAAGATGTAATAAGGATTGCCCAAAGCTTAAAGTTATCTGATAAAGCTAAGGGAGAAAGAAGCTTTGGGGAAGTTTATCAAAATCTTTCTCAAGGGGAAAAGCTTTTAAGAGTAGATCAAGACTGTCAAAGGGTTTTGACTGATTTACAAATCTTTTTGGATCGCAACTTGCCTAAAATTGATAACTCCTTTGTCCAAAGAAGGATTGCCCAAGAGATAGACTTATCTATTTTGAAAATTGCCCGCCTTTCAAGAGGAAATGATTTTAATATCAATAATTTATCTTTGAAAACACCAGAGCTTCTAAGTCAAGTTTCAGACAAATTTATGGAGGAACTAAAATATCTAAGATCCATTCCAGGTTGTAATGGGGGAGGAAGCTCTATTCTAGGTAGAACCAAAGTTGATTCAATTGGTCCAAGGGTAGGTTTAATTAGGAAGGGAAGTTGTCATGGTTGTCAGGCCAGCAATGTTGAGGTAGGCAGTTGCAACTTCTGCACAAGCTGTGAAGCTCAAGCAGCCTAAGTTGACACCCAATAGGCTCAAGGCTTACCATAGACATATGCCAGAAGCAGATGCAGGGCCACATGAAGCCCCACCAACAGGTGGAGCGGATAGAGGTAGAGATGATGCTCCCCCAGGTGATGGAGGAAGACCTCCTAGTGATGAATCTGGAGACAGGGGAGGAGCTGAAGGTCGGGAACGACCTCCTGATCCTAATCAAAGGGGTTCCCTAGCTGATCAAAGAGCTGAAGATTACATTGCCCATCACTTTCCTCAAAGAATGGCAACACTTATGGCAGATCCAGCCGTTGCTAGCCGACTGAATGAGTTATACGAACGGATAGGGAGTACTGATCCTGAAGTTAGTAGAGAAGCCAGAGAAGAGTATAACAGGTTTTACCAAAGCTTAAATAGCCAAACACGAGATGGGCTTAGACACGATTTTCTCTCAACAGCTGGGGCTAATGAGCCTAATAGAGAGTTAGAAGAGCTAGCAGCAAGACGAGGTGAAGATCCAGAAACTGTTAGAAGACAACAAGAGTTGGTAGCCCCTGGTGGAGGCTGGGAAGTTGTTAAGGTTAGGACAGAAGTTGGTTATACTAGAGATGTCTTAATGCCTAAAGACGACAGGGAAAAGGTTAAATATTTTAGAGATCTTTTAGGTAGGATTGAAGAGACTAAAGAAGAGCAAGGAGGTTTGGCTGTCAGACAAAGGGCTAATGATATGCAGCAAGTCATCGAGTCTTACCTGACCCGGCCTGAGTATGATCCAACCAGAAGAAGGGATGAAATTCAAAGAAGAGAAGACCCCGATCTAAGAAGAGAGGATCCAAATAGGTATAGAAATTTAGGTGAACGCTTCTATGAGGAGTTAATTGCTAGAAACTCATTCAATCAAATCTATACAGCTTTTGACCAGGCAGGCGGTAAAGAACAAGTTCAAAATACTCTAACACGTCTGAGACATAAGCATTTAAGGACCATGTTAACAATTAGAGAGGTTCAGGCAGCTTTAGCCTATTTAGAGGTGCACGCAGATGAATATCTAGATGCTCAAGCCTCAGGAGATCTAGATAATTTTAGGAGGAAAGCTATTGCTCAAATTCCTGAAGAATTACCTGATAACCTTAGAGAAAAATTGCAAAGAGAGGGTGTAACAGCTCAGCAGTTTAAAGAGAGCTTAAGATTAGAAACTAGACTTAAATATATGCCTAAGGTGGGAGATCCCAAAGATCTAGATCCCAATGACCTTGATTTAGAAGGTAATCCTAGGCCCAAACAAAAATTAGATGAGCAATGGGCAATTAGGCTGGCAGAAAGACTTTGGGAGGTAATGGGCAGAAAAGCTGTTAGGGATAGGGTTCAATATTACAGAGTTGGGGGACCACATGCTGGGGAAATAATTGATCAAAAAACTGTTATAGGAATGGCAGAGAGGGCGGGAATGAGTGTAGCGCAGTTTGTGTCAAGAGAGATCAACGAGAATAGAATAACAACTAGGTTTAAAGCAGGCACTTATTCCCTGGGGGGAATGTATTACGCACGAAGGGTTCTGCGATTTAACGGTTGGGCAGAAACCAATATCAATGTATACCGTATTCACACAGAATTATTAGAAGGTTTTGATTTTGGGACAAGGGATTACATCAGTTTTATGGCAGCACAAGTAGAACGTCTTTATATAAGTAAGCTTTATTTAAGGTATCTCCACTCCGGCAGAGCAGATCCTTACCTAACAGGAAGAGAAGAAGTAGTAGCCGGCCTTCAAGGAAACAAAGAAGCTTCAATGGCTAGAGCAAGAGCAGGTGCATCGGTTGCAGTTAGCAAAATGTTTGGAGGACTTGAGAAGATTCCTAAAAAGGGGAAAGAAGCCCAATCGCTTGCAGATTTAGAGCAAGAGGCTGACAAGAGGCATGTTAGTTTGGAACAAGTGAGGCGAGAAAAGATTGAAATAGGTGAAGGTAAATTCTATAATCTAGATGACTTAGAATGGCCTAAATTTTTAAGAGATGCAGATGAGGAGGATTCCCTTTATAACCAAAGAGAAGACCAGTCTGATAAAGAGAAAGACTACTCAGGAATTGTTGCCAATATTGACTGGGATATGCTTTCAGAGCATCTAAATGCTCAAGGAGAATACCCGATGTCTTACTGGACAATCTTTCATTTAGTTTTACCAGAAGCAGCTAGATCAGAACTATCTTCTGAAGGAAAAGATAAATTTTTGAATCATCCTACCACAGAAAGTCTTACGAGACTAAAAGACGTTTTTGTCTATCAATCAGCTGATCAATATAAATCACTCGGGACTCTATTAAATAACTTTGTTCACCATATTAGATCAAAAGAACATAAAAGAGAATTTGGAGAGAAGGCTGATCCTTTAATGGTAGAAACAGCTTTAGTCAATGTTGGGCGGAACTTCAATCTTACCTCTGGAGAACTAAATAAAATGTTAGAAAATGCTTTAGGAGGATTTCTTTTGAAAGAGCTTAAAGCAGGTTATGCTGCTTTTAGGCCTAATAAGTTCTTGTTGCAGTTTTTCCTCAATTTAATTTATGGCATTATAAAATCAGGATTGGCAATAAGGGAGATACAACAAGCTGCAGCCTAGCCTCTTTTAATAAGGGCATTTCTTAGCGCGCTCAAAAGAGGTATTCTCCAGATTCCTCTACCAGGTACAGCTTTAGCTCCAGGTACATATTTAGCTGCTTTTTCATCCCAATGCTCCAAGAACGGATCATGGAAAGTTTGTCCTGCAGCCCAAGCCTCACCTTTCCTTCTCCAATAAGATTCTCTTAACCTCTCCAAAGGTGCAGTTGCTCCCTTCCAGGCCCGGCCCCCAGCAATTCCCACGGCACCTGCTCCTGTAGCAAAACCAACCAGTCCTGTCTTAGCAATATCACCCAAGTCTTGAGCTCCAATTAACTTCTTAGTTACATCAACGATGGCTGGTGAGCCTAAGATAATCACATAAGCCACAATAACTTGTAAAAGCCGAGTATCTAAACCTCCAAATAAAGGCGGACTAGCAACCCAAGGTTCTGTTGCTAAAATCATTCCTGCAAAAAGAAATACCCCAAAAACAGCTGGAAAAACTAAGGCATTGCCCAGTAAGTTTTTCCACCAGAATGAGATTATATTGCCTCTGCCTGGTACAGTTCCAATTAGAATTAGTAAAGGTCCCAAAACAGTAATAATTAGGAGCATGGCATAAGCTGTTAAAAGCTTAAAAAACAGTTTAAAAAACTGGACAGTTAGAGCAATAATTAAAATTAGAGGAACAATTAAACTGGCTACAAATGGACCAAGATTAGAACTGGCTGCAAACCCTCCGACACCCCCAACTACTCCAGCAACCGCTAAGCCCAAAGGTCCTAAAATTAAAAAACCAACGATAGCTCCAATCACCGTAGAGATTAATGTTAAACCAACACCTCCGCCTAAAGGGAAACCTGATCTAATAGAATCTAGGACTCCTGTCAGACCTTCTTCCACACTTTTATGGTTTTGCCAACCCTGAACAGAGGAATTGAACAGTTCAAGAACATTTGACTGGGTGGCTAGTTTTTGGGGGTCAAAAGCATTTAAGATTGAGCCATTGTCCCTGGTGATCTGAGAGAACAGGTTTCCCAAGAGCTGGATGCTAACAAACCCAAGGTCGATAAACAGGGCAGCAATTAAATAGCTAAAAGTAATTAAAAGCAGGCCTATAATTAGACCAGGCAGGGCTGCTTGGACACTGATAATTGTTTGTGGATTAAGCCTTCTTCTAAACATGACTAAAAATCCTGTTGCTATAAATACAAAAATATAGGCAACATAAGAGATATTTCTGAAAACCTCCCATAGCTTACTAACAGGGGTTAAGATGCCAGCCCCTGAGCCACTCACAGATTGAGCATAGACGGGTGTGACTAGCCCAAAGTTTTTTGCTGCTTTAGCCAAGTAATAGGTAGTTGAAGTAGGTGGATGAGAGTAAAGGGCAAGCGTCATAGTATTAAGTCCACCAATTAAACCGCCACTGCCTGGAGTGCCAGTATAAACCAGAAACTTAGGGTTGCCTTCAGTATCAACATTAATCCTGCTGCAACCGTTTTTGAAGCCATTAAAGTTGTCCAGTAGACATAAAGTTCCAGCTGTGAGGGAATTTTCAAAACCAGATGCGTGTTGAAGCATGCCGTAGTTGTTAGGACCTACAGGCTCGCCAATATTTGGATTTGTGGTGGAATCTTGAGCAAAAACAGGTTTTGAAAAAAGTATAAGAGAAAGCAGAGAGAGTACTAAATACTTAGACAGACTTTGGGCAGCAGACATAATTTAATATTGACACAAGCTTAAGGGCATTGTCCAGTTTGTTGGGCAGTAATAGGGCAGATACCAGTTGGGAAAACTGCTTTTTCAAAACTTCTCTCGCAATCCTTAATTTTCATCGAAGTTACATTTGGAAATTCTGGCAGATCAATGCAGTAAAAACCTTTTTGAGGACTGGCCTTTTCACCTAAATATGCGCTAATGCTAGCTACAGGATCAGCTGTTTTTGGTTTAAGCTCAGAAGGTAAATAGGCTTGATGGACTGCTTCTGATCTGCCAAATAACTCATCTGCATTTTGTTGCTGAAAGAAGCTTCCACCCCAAAAAAGCTCCCTGACTCTATTAAAAGCATCGACTACTTTTTGAAACAGGTTTCGATCATTCTCAACTACCCTGACAGCTTCTTTTGGCTCAAGTCGATTGACTAAATTACAAGGGGCAGCCTCCTCTCTATTTACAGGACAAGGACTAAGTTCCTGAGCATAAACAGGATAGTTGGTAGTTGGTAGTAATAACAGAAAGAAAATAACTAAGAACTTATTCATGGGCATTTTCCACCTGGAAAAAGTGTACAGAGGGTAAATTGGCTATAGATTTTGACTCCAGTCAGCTCCTCGATTAGTTTTAAAATAACTGCTGCTATCACTAAAAATACTATCCCAAGTAAAGCCCAGGTAACAGTTTGATGGGCAGCAGATAAACTTTTTTGTTCTCCGCCAGATGTTAGGTATTTAATCCCTCCCCAAACTAAGAAAGCAGTCATAGCCAGAAAGCCTAGTGAGACCGAGATATTAATGATTCGAATGATCATCTCCTCAAGCTGTTTAACTCCAGCTGGTCCAACATCTTGAGCATAGATAGGGTATAGGGTGTAGGGAATAGGGTATAGGAAGGCAAAGATGTTAAATATTATTAGCAGGAGTTTTTTCATAACTAGAATCTAGTTGCTAGTAACTAGTCCCTAATTCAAAGTTAGCATGAAGAGGAGTTTGGGTCAAACTATTGTCCCAGCCAAGGAAGATTAAATTGTGTTATATTGACACCTGATAGCTGGCCAACTACCCGCGCGATTAAAAAGGCAACAGCCAAAACAGCCAAACCAATAAGTGCTGCTAAAATTCTACCTCGGGCTTTGGCAACATTTTCCTTATCCCCACCTGAAACTATCCACTGGAATGCTCCCCAAATAAGCATCACCAAAACCGACAGCGCGGCAATAAAAACAATAATCGTAAAAGCATTGGCTAAAACTTTACCTATATTAGCAGACGGGGAGACTCCTGCGCCGGGAGGGGGGATATTAACATTAACTGGTGCTCCCTGGGCAAAAGCTGTAGAGATAGTTAAGGCATAAACTAGCGCTGCAGATGAAACTATAGAAATAACTTTTCTCATTAAACTCATCATATATAGATTTTTAAACAGTTGTCAAGCGACCATTAGTTAGTATCACCCAGACAGACTGGTTTACCATCTTTTCTAATACATGTACTAAATCCTTCTTTTTTTGCACATTCCTCAATCTCTTTCTTGCTACAAAGACTAGTTGCAGTGGGAGGAGAGGCTGTATTGAAGAATTTAAAGCCAGTCAGGTTACCAAAAATAGTAATAATTAAAGCAGCCAGAGCCAGGATAACTATTCCAACAATTGCCTGCATAATTCTAGCCCTAGCTTTAGCGATAGATTCTTTATCTCCTCCAGAGATAATCCACTGGAATGCTCCCCAAACAATCATAAAGATAAAAGCAATTCCAGCTACAGCATAAATTATTTTAATAATATTTCCAAAAAATTTACCCAGTCCGCTACTGCCAAAACCAATGCTTGAGATAGCTGGTGGGGGTTCAACTCGGCCAAAAAAACTGTCTAAATTATTTGGTCCTGAGGGGTTGTCGCTTACCTTTTGATTTGTATTGACAATGTCACAAAAACAGATTTCAGCTAAATCACCTTGGCATTTGGGAGAGTTTTGACCGTTTTTTAAAAAACACTGCTCTTTAGTGTTTTGGTTTGAGTAACAGCCAGTTTTTTTCATCCAAAACCCGTTTTCTGGGTAGCTATTTTCTACACAAGTGGTTAGTTCTTGAGCAAAAATATTTGAAGGAAAAAGCAAAAATAAAAACAAGATTGCTAAAAAAATCTTTGATTTCATAATTATTCTATTACCCTAAAGTTTAGTCCCAAGGCTTGGGGAATAAACTGAAGCACTAAAAATATCAAAATTAAAAGTAAAAAACCAATAAAAGCATGGTACATCATAGCGCGAGCCTTAGCTAAATTTTCCTTATCTCCGCCTGCTAAGATATATCTTACAGCGGCAATTAAAAAATAGAAAATTACCATAATTGCAGCTAAGTTAAAGATTGGTCCAATTAGAGGCTGAGTACCCTGGCCTAATGTTAAGTATTTTCCAAAAGGGAATTGTTCTGATAAATCAACAGCGTAAACAGTTTTAATTGGTAAAAAGTTTAAAGTAAGTATTGATATAATAGTCAGTCTTTTTATCATGGTTTAGTAACTGATGTAGGTGTGCTAACAGGTGTTAATTTAGTAGTTCTGGTATAAATTGATTCAGCATATTGGGAGACTGCAAAAGAGATAATAACTACTAAAAAGCCAATAATTGCCCATTGAATTCTGGAGCGGGCTTTAGCCAGCCTCTCTTTATCTCCGCCAGCTGCAATATAGGCAAAAACTCCCCAAAGCAGCCAGTAAAGTGTTAAAAAGCCTGAGACATAAATGGCTACGTTAGCCAGCATACTAATCATCCCAGGTAAGGATTTAAACTTTCCGGTGGCATTATTAAATTCATCACTAGAGCTGAATAAAGATTTAAGTTGATCACCTATAGGAACAGCTTTTATTCCCTGTCGAGCCCCTCCTAATGAAGCTGAAACCTCATTAGAGTCAGGACCACAACCACTACTATCACAAGCTTTCATATGAATTTTATAAGTAATACCAGAAGATATCTTTAGCAGTCCTGCACTAGCTGTATCCCCAAATTCATAAGGCACAAATTGTTCCTGTCCGTTACTATCTTTATAACTAAGCCAAACTTTATAGCTTGTTGCACCAGGGATTTTATTCCAGGCTATATTGATAGAATCTTTAGTTGTGCTTGTAACCTTCAGTCCTGTAGGAGCAGCTAAAGGAGCTGGAGGTATACAGGTTGGCGGTTTTGTTGAGCCATCACAAGTCTCATTAGTCTGACAGACTGTTACTGGGGTAGATGTGTTAATACCATCAAAACAATATTTTTGATCTGAAGATAATATTTCTCCTTTTGAGCAACAAATATTACTAGCAGCCAAGACTGCATTAGGATTCAGAAAAAATATCAATAAAAGCAATAAATCTAAAATGAACAATTTTATTAGGTTAATTCTCATCAGTCTGGAAATCCTGGTATATCTAATAAGTCTACTCCGATAATTTGGAGTAATAAAATGGCAAAGATAATAAACAAAAGCCCGATGACAGCTGAGATAAATTGGTCCCTGCCATTTTTTAAGTTATCTGCATTACCGGCTGACATAATCATTCTCAAAGAGCCAACTATCATTAGGATTAAGGCTATACCGCCTGCTCCAAAGGTTGAGAACTTAATTAAACTTTGGATTAGTAAAAGAGGGTCAGTTGGGATACAACCAATTGAGGTATAAACTCCTTTTGCATCTGGATCATCTGTTGGAGTTTTATCACCAGGATTGCAATATTTACCAGCTGAAGAAGTACATTTACCAGCTCTTAAGTCATCAGGGGTACACTGTTGTCTAATCACTGGAGAGCCTGCAGCAGTTAAAGGATTGCCAGAAGCACCTGGGGCTGGTATACCAATCCCCGAAGTGGGGCTTGATACAGGTATTTTAGTAACATCAAAGTCTTTTTTCGCACAATATACTCTATAGCCAGCACTACCAGGATTTTGGGCCATTAAAACAGCTGTGTAATTTCCTAAATTAAGTTTTTTATGAATTATTGTGGTACTTGCTGTTTTGTCAGGCGCATTCTCTATACTATCATCGTTTTTGTAGGTAAAACTAAGAGAGTTTACTTTTAAAAGATAATTTAAAATCTGTTTATCAGATGGAATCGAGTGGAACTGATCATAAGGTATTCCATACTTTAAAGTAGAAGCAAATTGTCGATCGAGTATTTTAAAACTATAAACAAGGTTATCGATTTTTTTTGTTGTGATACTTAGTGGAAAAGGTTTTTCAAATTCTACATTATCAGGCATCTCTATTTTACAAGCGTTTTCATCTATCTGACCAAATTCCTTACTAAAAACAGTTATTTGTCCTAAAGCTCCTCCACATAAGTCAGGGCTCTCATTAACTTGTAAGTTGCCTTCATTATGTTTCAAATAGACATTATATTTTGCATTCCTATCTATTCCCCCAGGGATTACAAAAGACTGTCTCAAAGTATTCTGGGTTATTTTTCGACGGTCAGTTCTCCTTGTAGCAGCTGGGATACCGTGATCATCTATCATAATGAAATATTCCCAATTAGGATCCGTTTTATCCCAATTAAAATTTAATACAATCTCCATATCTGTATGAGTAAAATAGCCTTTATCACTATAGGAAGGAGGCCCACTTAGAATAGAACATGGAGTCCACTCTGCAGCTTTAACTGTTGAGCTAAAAGCTGAGCTAAAAAGAGATGTTAAAAGTAAGCCAATAAGAAGAAGTGGTAATCTTTTGAGCATTATCTTCAGCTTATCCCAACAGAGGATTTGTTTGCAACTTGAATGAGAGAGCCTAGGGTTTGGGGTTAAAGTTTATAAAACTCTTCTAAAGTTAAATTCATTTGTCGCGCAATACTCTTAATAGTTCCTGGTTTAATTTCTTTATGATGAGGAATAACACAGGTTTTCTTCTTAGCCTCATTCCACCAAATTTCGTGAGTCCCTCCAGTATTTCTTCTAAAGCCAAATCCTGCTTTCCTAACTTTTTTAATAACCTCCCTGTAGGTTAGTGGTTTAAAGTTCATGAAGCTACAAAGACTGGTACAGAAAATGAGTTATTCCCTGATTCTTTTTTCTTCTGTAATTTCAAGGGAATTTCTAGCCCTTCTTCTTTATATAACTCAATTAATGATTGTGCTACTGCAGTAATTTCTAATATTGCTTCATCTATTGTATCTCCTTGGGCATAACAATCACTCCAAACTGGGGAGATAGCAACATAGCCTCCGTCTTTTTGTAGCTCTAATTTTATCGGAAGCTCGTATTCAGAGACATCTTTTGAGCGCTTGATCATACCCGAGAATTATAGCATAAGTAAGAGATCGAGTTGTGCTAAAATTGGATTACTTCTACAAGTTATGAAAAAACTCGCCCTATTTTTTTTCCTGCTTTTAGCTTTTATTTTTCTTCTATACCCTATACCCTACCTCCATTGGAGGGGCGTGTTTACCCTCACCCCTAGCTTTGCTGACGAAGTTGAAGATTTACAAAAACAGATTGATGAACTTAACAAATCCAGAGAACAATCTATTGCTGCTACCAAGCCTTTGGAAGGTCAGTTAGATGCATTGAGACGCCAACTAGCCCAAATTCAGGTTAATTTGCAAAATCTTTCCTATAAAATTGCCCAAAAGGAAAAAGATTTGGATGCCAGAACAGAAAAGATTGCACTCCAGCAGGCCTTACTGGAAAAAAGGGTCCGCTCCTACTACATCCGTTCTTATTTAACTGACCCTTTGACTATTATTCTTTCTTCCCAAGACTCTTCAGGTATCTTTAGAGAGCTGTCTTATAGACTAGCTGCCACCAAAGAAGATAAAAAGGTGATTACCTCAATTACAGAGGAGGTAACTGATCTTTTGACCCAAAAGGAGAAGTTAGAAAAAGATAAAGTCAGTTTGGCAAGTTTGCAAAAACAGGTTGATAATAATGCTAACCTTTTGGGAACAGAGATAAAAAAAGCCAAGGATTTCCAGGCTGATATCTCTGGCAAGATTGCTGATCTAACTGCTAAGCAGCAAGCAATTTTGGCAGCCAAGTCCGGAACTTTTACCACCTCAGTTGGAGATGTGCCACTGGCTGATGATGAAAATGCCAGGCCCAATTTTAATCCAGGTTTTGCTCCAGCTTTTGCAGCCTTTTCTTTTGGAGGCTATACTCACAGAAATGGTATGAGTCAGTATGGAGCCAAAGGCCGGGCAGAATCTGGTCAAAACGCCGAGCAGATTCTCCAGGCGTATTATCCTGGAGCTACCTTAAACAAAAGTTACAGCGTTCCAGCAACGATTAATGTTGACGGCTACGGCAGCAAAAACTTTGAGGATGAGTATATGAAAAGAATTTATGAGATGCCTAATTCTTTTCCTAAAGAAGCGCTTAAAGCCCAGGCTGTGGCAGCTAGAACTTATGCTGTCAGAAGAGGAGGATCGATCTGCCCGACTGAATCCTGCCAAGTTTATAAAGACAGTAATAAAGGCGGAGCCTGGGAAGAAGCGGTTAATGAAACCCGCGGTTGGGTTTTAGAAGGCGGGTCAAATGCTCAGTATTCTTCTACCACCGGCGGTTATGGAAATAATTCTGGATGGGATACCAAATGTGGCAATCGAACTTGCTGGACAGTTGATGCTTATGAGAAATTAGCTGGTTCACCTTGGTTTTATAAAGGTTGGTATCGGGACAGATCAGGGGCTAGTTGTGGCAGATCTCACCCTTGGCTTAACACTGAGGAGATGTCTGATGTCTTAAATGCCTGGATAGTTTATCAATCAGGTTCGGATCGGGATCGGATCTCGCCAGTTGATACTAGTTGCTGGAGCGGTAATCCATTTTCCATCTCTGAGATGAGGGATAGGGCCAATGGTAATGGTGGAGCAGTCACCTCAGTCTCTGGTGCGTCTGTAGTTTATGCGGATAATGGTACTACCTCCTCAGTCACCTTCTCAACTAACCGGGGTTCAATCTCTATCTCAGGCTCTGATTTTAAAACCATTTTTAATTTACGGGCTCCAGGCTATATCTCTATAAAATCACCCTTGTTTAATATTGAGAAAAAGTAATATCACTCGAGGCTATACGCTAGATATTAACTTGTGATATTATCGCCCCATAATGGAGTTTAAGTTCTTTCCAGCACTATTTGATAAGCCAAGGAAGATTAAATTTGAGAACCAAGAAGTTGATGAGCAAATTGAGCTTTTTTTAAGACGACACCCAATAGTTAATGTGCCTTGGATTGTTGCTGCAGTTATTGCCTTTTTTTTACCCTTTGTTCTTGTTCTGCTGGACAGCAGGCTAAACTTGAATATAATTACCCAGGTTCCCAGTGATGTAATTTTAGGAGCTTTGATCATCTATTATATGTTAATTTTTGCTTTTGTTTTAGAAAGATTTTTATTTTGGTACTACAACATTTATATTGTGACTAACTTGCATCTTGTCGATATTAATTTTTTATCGCTTCTGTCTAGAGATATCTCAGAAATCGAGCTAGATGATATCCAAAACATTACTTCTGATATTAAAGGTATTTTTGCCTCACTGTTTAATTTTGGCTCAGTTATTATTAAAACTGCAGCTGATCGGGAGATGATTGATTTTACAAACGTTCCCAGACCTGATTTTGTCGCAGATCGAATACAGGATCTACGGGAAGTTTACATATCAAAAAAATCAATCTAAAAATGGTTACAGATAATCCTATCTTAAGCATAATCAACCTAACCAACTTCTGGGAAATTTTTAAGATCGGTTTTATTATTTTTTCCATTCTTTACTTTATCTTTAGTTTGGTTATCATCAGACAGGTTTCTTTAATGGCTGAAACTGTTATGACTGAGGGTGGACCGATCCTCCGAGCTTTAAGTATTTTTCATGCCGGTTTGGCATTAGGGCTTATAATACTGTTAATTGGACTATTATGATTAGGCTAGCCAAAGCAATTGGCGCCAATACAGACCTACTTACTGCCCAAGCATTCTTCTTTTCTGAAGATAATCAATATTTAGCTATTCTAGTTTCTGCTTCAGGAGAGGATATTTTTGCCAAAGTCAGACAGGGAGTTTTGTCTTTAGAGGAGCTGTTTTTTGAATCAGCAGCAACAGTCGAGGAAAGATTTGATGAGCTTCAAAGAAACCTTCAGGACACTTTAAAGGAGGCAGAGGAGCTAAAGCTAATTATAGTTTTACTCAAAGATAATGTTTTATATCTAAAATCTTTAGGAAATCACAAAGCTTTTATTCTCCGAGATAGCCAGTTAATTGATCTGACTGATTCAGCAGCCCAAGGACAGTTGATCTCAGGCTACTTTAAAGAAAACGACAGATTGCTTTTACTAACATCCAAAATCGACAACAACATAGCTGAAGGCCAAAACTATTCGGTAGAATGGGATGAGAAAATTACTCAAAGGTTGATAAAGGCTGATTTGGATCAACTTGAAGATGAACTCGAATCAGTTAATCAAAGTTTGGATAAGCCAGATCCAGTAGCTGTAATTTTAGCTGAAAATATTAGCTCGGAGAGGGAGGAGATATCACCAACCCCTCCACAAATTCCACACCTTGAGATAGATAAAGATGAGGTTTTTTTGACCAGAGAAGAAAAGCCTGATACTGACTTTGGTTTAAAGTATCAGGCTGACAATAGCCCATATCAGAGTACGGATAATAAGCTTTTGAACAGAGTAATCCAAAGTTTAGCTAGAGTTAAGTCTGTCAGTAGAAGGGTCTGGTTAGTATTACTAGTTTTAATAGTCTTAGTTTTGGTTGCTGGCAGTATTTACTCATTTCTTAACCGAACAAAATCAGAAAGTCAAAAAAAGATAGCAGTTCTGATCAGTGACTCCAAACAAAAATATCAAGAAGCTCAAAGTCTCAAAGATTCAGATCCTCAAAAATCCAAAGAGAGTCTAGAAGAAGCTCAGAAGAAGATTAATCAGGCTCTCGCTTTAAACCCAAAGAATAAAGAGGCCCAGAACTTAAAGTCTGAGATAGAAAAGAGCTCTGGTTCAATACTAAATGTTAATCAAATAAATAATTGGTCAACCTTTCTAAGTTTGGATTTGATTAAAAAAGATTTTTCAGCCAAAAAGATGTCCTACTCATTAGGAAAGATACTTCTTCTGGATGATAAAGAAAAAACTTTAGTCTCAGTTGATCTGCAAAATAAAAACTCACAGATTCTTTCAGGCAGTGCCCAGCTAGGTAGTGCTGAATTTGCCTCAATTAATGGTGATAATATTTTTGTTTACTCTTCTGACAAAGGACTTCTAAAAATTGATGCTCAGAGCAAAAAAGTATCTGTTGTTGCCAAAAGTGATTCCCAGTGGGGTAAGATTGCTGATATCTTCGGATTTTCAGGTAATATCTATTTACTAGATAGTAAGAACAACCAAATTTGGAAATATGTGCCAATTGTTTCTGGCTATTCATCTAAAAATACTTATCTAAAGGGGCAAAAAAATAACTTAGCTGAAGGTAAAAGTCTAAGAATTGATTATTCAGTTTGGGTTTTAAAAGGAGAGAATGAGATTACCAAATTCACAGCTGGCCAAGAGGACTTTTTCTCCTTTGGAGGTTTGGATAAGCCGATTAGTAAAATCTCAGCTTTTTTTGTCCCTGAAGATGAAGACAAGGTGCTACTTTTGGATTCTGCTAACTCTCGTCTTGTGATAGTCAAAAAGAACGGTCAATACCTATCTCAATATCAATCAGATAAGTTTGCCAGTGCTTCAGATTTAGTTTATGAGGCTAAAAACCATCGGCTTTATCTTCTAGAGAGTGGCAAGATTCAAACAACAGAACTTAAGTGAATCCGTCTCGGCTTCTTTCTTCCTTGCTTCTCCAGCAAAGCCGGATCGCAAGAGCGAAATAAAGTATTTTCTTTGATAGAATCAAAATAGACATGAAGATATTTAATCGCCGGGCTAGAGCCAATTACCACCTATTAGAAACCCTGGAAGCAGGGATAGTTTTGTCAGGTCCAGAAGTAAAATCAATTCGGGCTGGTAAGGTAGATTTATCAGAAAGTTTTGCTAGAGTCCAAAATGAAGAAGTCTTTTTGAAAAATGCCTACATTTTTCCTTATAACGGGCAAGGTAAAGAGTATGATCCAAAAAGAGACAGGAAGCTGCTTTTGCATAAAGAGGAGATTAAACGTTTGCTGGGTAAAATCTCAGGCTCAGCTACTACCTTAATCCCAGTCTCTTTATATACCAAAAGAAATTTAATTAAAGTTGAACTGGCTTTAGCAGCTTCAAAAAAAAAGTATGATAAAAGACGGGCTATTAAGGAACGGGACCAGCTAAGAAAGATCGAACACGAGCTTAAAGACGAGCAAGAGCAGCGTTAATAAATTTGAATTGACAGCTTTGATTTGATATAATACTTCCTACGGGGACGTATAGATTCGACGGAGTAGCACTTTAAAAACTGCAAGCCGAGTAGGAAACATGTACTCGTTAAACTATTGTTTCAAAATCTAAACGGCAATAAACTTGTCCGTGACGCTTATGCTATGGCTCAACAACTCGTTGGGTCAATGTTTACTCCAGCGAAAGCTGCAGTAGTCTACGCTTAAGCGCCTGCTTTAGTTAATTCTTCTCCTGATGGAAGACTAAGGTAAATACACAGTCAGGATGCAAAACTTTTGGTGTTGGTTGATCCAAAAAGTTTTAAAGA
>CAYOOO010000004.1:0-89507 GCA_964405655.1 uncultured Gammaproteobacteria bacterium
AAATCCCTCTTTTCCAAAAAAAAGGCATGAAAAGTATCAATATATGATTTAATATGCCTTTTGGCGTTATACTAGAAGAGCGGGAGTTAGTTATAACTTTGAACGGGTTTCTCATTAATTAGACAAATAAAGTTATTTGACTTTTGAAGCTATATCAGCGTAAACAAAATGGTCAATATCTAACTTCAACCTCTCATTTCCTTCTTCCTCGTTATTAGTATTAATTACTGATAAAAATGCCTCGACTATTTGTCTGTTGGGAGTAACTTGTAGAGGATTGCTATAGCCATCTGAAAACAGTTTGATCTCTATAGCAGCTCTGGCTGGGTTAACAGATCCACTCTTAACTAGGGCATCTGCTGCACCTTGAGGATCTTTAACAATCTGATCACCTGCTTCTCCTAAAGCTATCAACAACCGACGCATCTTGTCCGAATTATCTTTCAAATAAGCTCTTGAAGCAAAAAGAGCAATTGGGAAATGAGCTTGCTTAGTGAAAGGGTTATTAGGGTCGTAAGTATCAAAGACAGGTTTGACTCCTCTAGGCCTCAACCGGGGCTCAAAAACCCTCCAGGAACCTGTATCTGAAACTGCTGCATCCAAACGGCCATCACCTAAGAATTCTAGCCTAGTTTGAGGAGTTCCACCTGGCTCCCAAATAACTCTGTCTCGAGGAATACCTATAAGTGGCAAGATCATCTCGGTGATTAGATGAGTATCATGACCGGTAGATTGTATGCCAACCTTAAGCTTCTCTGTGGTTTGATTTGGATCTAATCTGGTTAGAAATACAAATGGAGCGTTATTAAACTCACTCCCAAACCAAACAAGATCAGCACCAGCAGCTGATGCGTGCATATAGGGAATTAAACCAGCTACTCCAACTGTTGCCCGAAGTGCCATGTGGTCTGTTGCCATATTTTGCAAAGGATTAGTCTGAATAATCCTATCAACGGTTATTCCATGATCTCTAAAGATGCCTTTTTCCCCAGCTACTATAGCTTGAAGATAAGTTGTTGGCCGTTGAGCAGCAAAAAACTTGATCTCTTGTGATAAATCCTCCCTCATTCTGGTAGCCGGAGCTACGGTAGGTAAAGGAATACCGCAGCCAGTTAAGAGCGATAATCCTACTGTCCCAGCGCTTGTTATCAAAAACTGTCTTCTAGATACTCTATTATTTTTATCAACTGGTTCTGTTTCTGCCATATCAAATTTTGACTGGAATGAAAGGCTCTAATCTACCCTCTCTAGCATCAGCTATTAGATTTCTGGCTTCTTCAACGCTCCAGGGGTAAGAAAACTGTTCTCCTCTTGCTGGAACTCTTAAACTGCCTGATCTATGATTCATCTCAAAGATATGAGCCCATTGATCAGCAGTTAAATCTGGAGCAAAACGTTTCAGAGCTCCGCCTCCTCGATTCATATGAGCTATTTCTTGACGATAAATACTTCTAGCAACTCTAGCTATTACATCTGTAAAAGGCCCTTCTCTAACTTCAGTTAAAGCTAAGATGTGAGCTCCCCCACCTCCCTCAAAATCTTCAGCCACCGCTTTTCCTAAATCAAAATCCCAGTTTTGCCAGAGATCTCTTCTGACTTGACCAAACGCAACTTGGATTGGATAATCTGATAAATTCAAAGAGTTCGGCCTAGTTCGTCCGTAGCTAAAAGTTGATACTAGAGTAAAAAAACCTTGAGCATGTCCAAGTTCCTCAACGACTTTTTGAGCTTCAGCCATCAAAGGTCCATAGCCATATTCTACTCCTAAACCATTAAAATATACTTCAGTTTTTCTGATCGCTTCTCTTGCTTGCAACTCTTTTGCCTCACCCATCCTAGCCCAAAATAGATCTCTGTTAGGAGTTCTTAAACCCGGGGTTTCAAAATATCTTCTAACAGTCATTCTCTCTGCAGTTGCATATCTACCTCTAACTAAATGAAGTTGATTTAAAAGTTCATGGGGACCTGAGGATGTTAACAAATCTCTATACAAAGGACTATGATCTCTGGTAATAATCTCATCTACCAAACTTTTATAACCTTCAGATCTATCCTCTACTGACATATAAAGCAGCAAAGATACCATAAAATTTTGAGATGTCAACCCCTATGTAGCTTTTTAAATTACTTTACCTTAGAATGCTAATCTTAAATGGAAAGAATTTTAGTAACAGGTGGTTCAGGAATCTTGGGAAGGTACCTTGTCACAGCTCTTTCTCAAAATAAAGACTTTCAAATAGTCGCAACCTATAATACAAACCCAAGTTCTGTTCCAAGGGGTGAAAACATTATCCGTGTTCAAGCTGATTTATCTGATCCAAAGAAAGCTTTGGCAGTCATGGAGGGTGTTGATTATTGCTTTCATTTGGCCACAAAGGTTAATCTTCTTGGCTCAAGGGATCAAGGAGGAGTCTATTTTGAGAATCTAGCAATTCATCAAAATGTCCTTCAAGCAGCTTCTGATCAAGAAGTCAGAAGGTTCTTTTATCTATCTTCTTTTGGTTTATTCTCAGCAGGTTCAGCTAGACCGGTGATTAAGGGTCTTGCTTTTGAGACTATGTATGTTCCTACAGAAGGCTATTTGGCTTCTAAATTAGCTGCAGAACAATTAGTCTGGTTTTATCACAAAGAAAAAGGGTTACCTTTTAGCTTAATCAGAATCTTTGCTATACCATATGGCTTTGTTCAAGAGATATATGACACAAATAAATTTATTACTACACCGACTAGAGCAATTAGAGACACTGTTTTGAGTAGATCTCCACTGACTTTACCAGAGGTTGGCAAGAAACCATTCAGTATTCTACACCTTCGTGACTGTGCTGCTATTCTAAAAGCATGCCTTGTTGAGGCAACAGAAAATCAGATAGTTAATATTCCACCGCAAGAGTTGGTAACATTACCAGAACTTATCAAAATGACGCAAAAGATATCAGGTACAAAGACTCCTGAGGTTATCTGGAATCCTCAAATGAAGATGTTGTCGACTGATTTTATAGTCGCTGATTCATCCGCTAACTTGATAAATTGGCAGCAACGAGTTAGGCTTATGGATGGTGTTTCAGAGCTAGCAAGAACGATAAAACAGCAGTCTCAATAATCTTCTATCTAAGGTGAGAGATCATTCTTAGGTTTTTATACTTTGGATTTCCTGTTTTAGCAAACTCTACTTTTAAAGGCGTAAATAACTGCTCATCAATTAAATTCTTAAGTGTTTTATTACTGGCAATCTTTAGATTTTTGGCAATTTTTTCAGCCAGAATCTCAGCTTGAGTTATTTTATGATTACCACCAATTATTTCAATTATTAACTGAGGGACTAATTTTTTGTTATAAATCTTTTCAAAAACATGAATTCTAAAATCTCCTTTAAAATTTTTGATTGATTGATTAATTGCTTTATCAACTAACTCAACGTAAAGCGTGATTCCTCCAACTCTCATCCAGTCATAACCAATTCTTCCAAAAATCTCTATTAACCCATTCATACCACAACTACAAGAATACTCTGTCATGCTTACTAGATCACCAGTTTTGTATCTAATTAATGGAAAGCCACTAATTTTTTTATTTGTTAAGACCAGTTCGCCAGGCTGACCGTCAATCATAGGTTTTCCTGCTTCATCAATTACTTCAAAAAGATAAAAGCTGGTATTGGGATGAAAAAATCTGGGCGGCAGGTTAGATATTTTTTGACACCTAATACCTTTATTAACCTGATTTTCCATTCCTCCAAACCTGAAATCAAAATAAGCATTAGGGAAATAACTCTTTAAAAAACTAAGCTTAGCCTCAGAGGTAAATTCGCCTCCCAAGAAGATATATTTTATCTTTTTTAAATCATAGACTTCTTTTAGAAAAGGAATAAAGTAATATAAGGCTGAAGCAGTGGTCTCAATACCATCAGCAGAAGTATTTTTAAAAATTTGGGTGGCTAAGGACAGATTGTTAATATCTGCCATTAGTAGTGGATATTTTCCTAACCTAGGATGGTAAACCCAGTCAGTTGTCCGAGCATTAATATATGTTAAAGATGCTAAAACAACTATTTTTCTGACTTTAATATTTTCTAAAGTATCAGCTAAAAGATCTAAAAAGGGATCATTCCAAACCATCATGGGTATCATTAAAGGAGCGGAGGTTGTACCACTGGTTATACCCCAGCAAATAACTTCTTCCTCTTTTATATAAAGCCTTTTTAATGGGGGGGTATTAACTATTTCGGTTTTTATAAGATATGGCAGTTTAAAGAAGCTTTCCCAGGAGTTGACATCTTTTTTGAGATCTATACCAAAACGGTTATATTTTTCTCTATAGAAGGAGGATTGTTCCCAGTCCCAAATATAACTCAGCAAGTTCTTGATTTTTAAAAAGCTACTTTTATCCATATTTATCTGGTTAAGATACACACTCTTATGCCTTATATCAAGTAGACTATTGATTTGTTAATTAGTTTGCTGTATCTTCTAAACTTTAAAGTGAGAAGAATTTGGTTTTCGTTAGTCCTTATATCTTTAGTAGTTTTACTGGGAGTATTTTTCTTAGCTACTCAGACTGGAAAGCAAAAGCCTAGCTTAACCAACTCTAAAACTCAACCTACTACTGAAAAAATAAAACTAGGTAAGTCCATTAATCCTGTTTTTGCTCTACCTATAGATATAGCTCAAAAGAAAAAAATCTTTGAGAAACATGATTTAGAGGTTGAGGTACAGGCAGTACCAGGAGCAATTGCTGACAGCCTGATCTCTGGAAAAGTTGAATACTTTGTTGAGGGTATCTCAACCTTCTTAAGTTCTGCTACAAAAGGATCTGGTATTAAATGGTTTGCAACAGTTGAACAAGTTGAACCTTATTATCTAATTTCTAAAAAGCCTAAGGACCAGATTAAAAAAGTAGGTGTTTTAAGAATAGCTGGTGAAGATAATTACCATGCCATGGTTACACTAGATGCATTTGGAATTGATCCAAAAACTATACAGTTTGTCCCATTAGGAAGTTATGAGGCTAAGTATCCAAGTTTGTTAAATGGATCAGTTGATGCAGTTGGTTTCCCGCCTTTACCTGTATTTTTAAAACTTGAAGAGCAATTTAAAAAAGATGGGGTGTCAGTCTTAATTAAGCTGGCTGAAACTAAAGATGCCTATTACCCATCAGCATTAGTAGCCTTGGATAAAACACTTAACTCTAAAAAAGACGCTTCTAACAGATTAGCAAAAGCTTTAGAGGAATCGGTTCAATACGCCAGAAGTAACCGGGAAGAAGTATTAGGTTACCTGATTAATGATTACAAGTTAAGCCGTCAGGAAGCTGAAGAAATATATGATAAAAATTTTATGCCGGCAACTACCAATCTTGATCCTAAACCCAGAGTTGAGTTAGTTAAAAAGATTTTGGAATTTATCTCTCTTCAAGATGAGACCGCTAAAAGCTTTAAGGCAGGAGATTTCATATTTGAGATCTAAGCTTAATCTACTAAAGTTTGTCTCCACTTACCCACCCTCTTTTCTATAAAATGCAGCAGTTCAGTCAGACTCCCACCTACTAACACAATTATTAAAATCATGACCATAAATTTATCTGTTTGAAAGGTTGCTCCATATAGAAAGAGTAAGTAACCTATCCCAAATTGTGCTCCATATAACTCAGCAATAATTAATCCAATTAAACCTCTACCTACAGCCAGTCTTAAACCTGTCAGGATAAAAGGTAAAGCAGATGGAAAGGTGATAGTTTTAAAAATTTGAGGTTCACTAGCTCCAAAAGATTTTGCTAACTTTACTAGATCTAAATCAACATTTCTAACTCCAGCTGTGACATTAAAGATGATTGGAAATATTGCAGCAAGCATTATTATGACTACTTTTGCTGCAAAACTTAAACCAAGCCAAATTAAAAGAAGCGGCATTAAAGCAATAATTGGGAT
Organism: uncultured Gammaproteobacteria bacterium; assembly: GCA_964405655.1. Classification (GTDB taxonomy): domain Bacteria; phylum Patescibacteriota; class Microgenomatia; order Daviesbacterales; family UBA10151; genus CAYOOO01. The sequence goes on from CAYOOO010000004.1 coordinate 5,924, forward strand.
GGTATAAAGAATAACAAGAATCGGATTTAGTAAGTTATCAATTAAAGAAAATCTGCCAACCAAACTACCAATAAATACTCCAAAAACAACAGCTAATCCATAACCTAAAAAAAATTCTTGGCCACTGATTAGTAAATGCTTATAGATAAAACCTGTTCTAAATAATTCATAGCCTGAGGAGATAATTTTGGAAGGGAAACTAATAAAAAGTGGATTAATAACTTTATTTGAGCCTGCCCATTGCCAGATAATTACTAGTAAAAGTATTACCATGATGCCTAGTAATATTCTTTGATATCTTTTGAATATTTTCATTGAACTGCTTTTGATTTCTCAGGTTCTACCTCTGATATAATTAAATTCCAAATATATCTTTGAATCTTTAAAAAACTTGGAGAGAGTTTGATGGAAATTGGTCTTGGTTTAGGTAAGTTAATCTTTATTTCTGCTTTGACTTGAGTTGGTTTTTTAGTCAGGACAATGACTCGATCAGATAGATAAATCGCTTCATCAATTTGATGAGTTACAAAAAGCAGTGTTTTGTGTTCTTTTTGCCAGAGCTTGAGAAGCTCAAGTTGAAAAATATCTCTTGTTTGTGAATCCAAGCTGGAAAAAGGCTCATCCATCAAAACCAATCTTGGATCTGTGGCTAAGCTTCTAGCAATATTAACCTTCTGCTGCAATCCACCTGAAAGCTGATAGGGATAAAAGTTTTTGTACTCTTTAATTTTGAGTAGGTTTAAAAGCTGATTTGCTCTCTTATCTTGAGTTTGACGACTTAAACTTTGAATCTCCAGACCATAGGTGATGTTTTGATAAACTGTTCTCCAGGGAATTAAGAGAGATTTTTGAAAAACTAGACTACAACTTTTAGTAGGTTTTTTGACAATGTGGGACTGAAGTTTAATTGAGCCGCTTTCAAGCTTAAATAGTCCGGCAATGCAACTTAGTAATGTTGTTTTACCGCAACCGTTTGGCCCAACTATCGCAACTACTTCTCCTTGGAAAACTTTGAAGCTCAAGTTTATAAAGATTTGATGCGTGTTATGGTTTATATCTAAATAGCTAAAACTAGCACTATCTACATCAAGATGTAATTTCCTAGCCATAGCTGGTTAAAGATACACACTCAAACCACTTTTATCAAGCTTTGAGTATCTTTCCCCTATTGCGAAGTGAGAGTTCGGTTTGGATAATAAGCCAAAAGAAGTTAACAAATGACGATTTTTTTAGAAAAGCACTTTAAGAAATTAATAATTTTTTTATCTGGATTACTAATTTTCTACCTCTCTTTTAAGCCAGTCACAAACCCTGATACTTTTATGGGAATTAAAATTGGAGAGCTAATTGTTCAAAATAAACAAATACCTATTCAGGATGTTTTTTCTTGGTCTGCTCAAGGCAGATTTTGGAATGTCCACCAGTGGTTATTTCAATCTATTTTATATCTGCTTTACTCAGTAGGAGGCTTTTTAGCAATTGAAATATTCACAGCCATCATCTCTATGCTTTTTTTTACTGTAGTTATCAGCTTTTTTTTAAGGATCACTCGAAACTCCTTTTGGACCAGTTTTTCCCTTGCTTTATTGCTTTATGCTTTCCTTTACGAGTTTTTTATTGCCCGAGCGCAAGTTTTAAGCTATTTATTTCTTGCTTTAAGTTTATATTTAATCTTCCGCCAACTTTTGAATAACAAAAATAAGCAACCTTTTTTTAAAAACCCCCTTCTTTTAACTTTACCCATTACTTTTTTATGGGTTAATTCTCAAGCTAGCTTTATCTTTCTTCCCTTGCTTCTTTTTGCCTATGGGATAGTCTACATTTGGAAAAATCCTAAGTTAAGCAGAAATTTATTTCTGCTTGGTCTTCTAAATATTTTGGTTAGCCTCTTCCCACCCAGATTTTTTTTGCCCTATCAGCTATTGATAGACTTCTTTAAAGGCTCAAACACCTTAGCCTCAATTATTAATGAATGGAAGCCGGTTACCCAAAGTACTTATTTTCTACCTTACTTAAGTTTTTTAACAATTTTAGCTGGGATATTTGCATATTCTAAAAAAAGATTGGTAATTTTTTTGCTACCACTTTTGGTTTTAATGCTGTTACCTTTTCAGGCAGTCAGACATATACCTTATGGGCTAGTGTCTGGTTTTTTTACCTTGGGGTTTTTAATAGAAAACCTGAGTATTAAGAGAAAGTTTCCCAAAGCACTAGCTTTGGGATTTATCATTTTTCTTTCCTTTTGGTTAATCTATCAAAAAAGAGTTGAGACTCAGATTGCTTATTCAAACCTGCCTATAAAGGCTATTAGCCAATTAAAAAATTCAAATGAGAAGATCTATAATGACTTTCGCTTGGGTGGCTTTTTAATCTATTTCTTATATCCAAAGCAGCAAGTCTTTTTAGACAGCCGGGCTGAAGTCTATTTATGCTGTGAGATGAAAGATTTAGCTAGGTCTACTGAGAATTTTCATTCTTTCTTGGAAAAATACCAGTTTTCTAAAATGGTACTTGAGCGACCCAATAGCACAAACAAACAAATGATCGATTACCTTTTAAGTTCAAAAGATTGGAAAATTAGCTACTTTGACAAACAGGTCCTTATTTTTGATAGAATCAGACCATAAAAATTTATGTTTATACTTAAAGAAAAAACGCTGTTCAAATTATCCTTAGCTATCTCTGCCGTCTCCTTAATAATCTTCTCCTCTTTTTTATTTATAAAAGAAAGCTTCTGTAAAGGGGCTAATCCGGCCAGAAGCACCCTTGGACAGTCGCCTGTCAAAGATTTAAGCAAGACTAGTCCAGGATATACTCTCATATCTCCTTTTGAGTTCAATAATAGGTGGGAGCTTAAAGGCAGGGTCTATTTGGTGGATATCTATGGAAATGTTGTTCATCAATGGAAGACAGATAACCAACCTTTCCATGCCTTGCTTAAACCAAATGGTAATTTGGTGACAGCCCAGCTGGTTGTTGATCCTGGAACAACCGCTGGACAGATCCCGACTGGTTTAATCCAAGAGCTGGATTGGCAAGGTAAAGTTGTCTGGGAATATAAGAATGGGATGTTACATCATGACTTTAACTTTCTACCTAATGGGAATATTGCCGTTATTGTTAGAGAGAAGACTCCTCCGGAGATAGCTACAAGAATCCAAGGCGGGGTATCTAATACAGAGTTTAAGGGAGATATTTATTCTGATGCTATCTTAGAGCTTAATAGGCAAAATCAAGTGGTTTGGGAGTGGCATGCAGATGAGTATTTAGATCCTGATCTAGATAAACTTGGTCCTCTAGATACCAGAGACCAATGGACTCATGCTAACTCAGTTGAGTATTTAGAGAAAGATCCTATTTCAGGCCAACAAGCTTATCTAATCAGCCTTAGAGAGATAGATACAGTTATGATTATTGGAAAAAAGGATAAGCAGATCATTTGGAGGTCTCCTAAAGGTATGTTTTCTCATCAGCATGATCCAAGTCTTTTGAAAAACGGTAACATTTTAGTTTTTGATAATGGTCTTTATAGTGAACCTAATCCTAAACCAAGACTTTTTAGTAGAGTTGTTGAGGTTGATCCTAAGACCAACCAGATAGTTTGGCAATTTGATGGCGGTACTGGAAATCAAAAGGTCTTATTTTTCTCTGCAGTAGCTGGTGGAGCTCAAAAACTACCTAGCGGTAATATCCTGATTACAGAAAGCACTAAAGGAAGGTTGCTTGAGATTACTCCAGATAAAAAACTGGTATGGGATTTTATTAATCCTTATACAGCTATTTCTTATGGTAGCGTTGAAAACAATTTGTTATTTAAAGCTAGAAGATACTCAGTTGATGAGATCAACTGGCCTGAAAAATTGAGCCCACCTATATCTACGAAAGCGAAGTTCTGCGAATCTATCAGATGAAGCGGCGATTTTCTTGGGAATTTTTAATCTTTATATTAGTATTTATCATTTACTCTCTTTCTAATATAGGTGGTTTAAACAGTGGAGATCAGGAAAACTATGCTCTAACTAAAGCTTTAGTTGAGAAACAAACTGTTTTTATTGATGATTTTAAACAGTTTACCTTCGACAGAGATTATGCTGTTACACCCAGCGGTCACTTAGCAACTAATCGGGCTCCAGGCTTAAGTTTACTTGCCACTCCCTTTTATCTTATAGGAAAGTTACTGGAAAACTATTCTTTTCTCCCCTACCTAGGTCTTAACCGAGGAATAAACCAAGAGAGTATTCTACAAACATGGACCTATACATCAGCGATCTTTTTTGTAGCCAGTAGTTTAAGTTTGTTATTTTTACTTCTTAAGAAATTATCAACTCCAAACTGGTTATCGATTATTACTGTATTTAGTCTAGCCTTTGCTACATTAAACTGGAAATATTCAGTATCTTTTTACAGACATCCGCTCATTGGAATGAGTCTTTGTTTAGCAAATTTACTAATTTTATTTTTTTACTCATATAAAACTAAAAGAAATTTTTTTCTTGCTCTAGCGGCAGTTTTTTTAGGTATTAGTTTAATCGGTGACTACCTAAGTTTAATACCAATATCTTTAATAAGTATTTTATTAGTAACTCTTGAGCGGAAAGTTTCAACTTTAAAATTTTATTTCTTAGCTTTAATTCCATTTTTGGTTATTGCTATGTTTTATAATTCAGTTACTTTTGGCAAACCACTAGTTGATCCTCATCAATATTCAGGCTACTTTAGATTTGAAACTAAAATTGAGGACAACTTCAAAACCCCTCTTTTATGGGGAGTTTATTTAAACCTCTTTAGCTTTGGTCGGATTCCACCTCAAGCTATCAATTGGGCGCTTAATAATAAAGAAGTCTACAACAAATACAAAACTTATGAAGCAACTATAGTCCCATTTAAAGGAATTTTTGTTCAGACTCCGATACTTTTCTTCGCTGTTTGGGGATGGTTTGTTTTTTTTCAAAGCCAAAAAAAGAGGGGTTTGAAAAAAACCTACATTTTATTTCCTTTACTTACCTTCCTAAGCTTATTTATTATATTTTCTACTTACACACTATTTTGGGCACCAACTATGTATGATACTAGACATCTTTTAGTCTTAGTTCCAATCTTACTGTTGGGGTTAATCTTCCTAAAAGATTCTTTAAATAATAGATATATAAGGCTACTATTTATCTTAGCTTTAGTTATTTCAGTTTATTTTGCGTTTGAGAGTCAAATTAGCAATTTTTCTCCTAACTATACTGGTCGCTATAGATATGATATTTCTCAACTGATAGAACACATCTCTCAAGGAAAAATATCTTTTGCTCTTTTAAATATATTCCCCAATATCTTTAATCTTCCTATGTTGCTTTTGGTTGGTTCTTTTCTTTACCTAGCCCTAGTTAGACCCTTGATAAATTTTTTAAACAGAAAAATTTAAGCTGCGATTGACAAATAGTTAAATTTTCATTATCTTATCAAACCACTATGTCTTTAGTTGAAGCACAAGCAATCACAGAATCTTTACAAACCAGTCAACCAACCCATCTAAATAGAAGAGGATTCTTAAGACAAGCTTTATATGCCACAAAACTTTTAGGGCTGGGTACTTTAGCGGCTGCTTGCTCGCCGCTGGAAAGATTAACAGCACCTGCTCAGAAAACTCCCAGAGAATTAAAAATACTGATGACTACTGCTACAATTCCTGGAGTTAACGAATGGATTGAAATTTGGTCTAAAAGATGGGGTTTAGATAACAAGATTGTGGTAGATTTTGTCTGGATGGGTCCATCACAGATGCAAGATGGAATTAAAGTTGATGGAGTAAGAAAAGAATTTGACATAGTTACTCCAACCAGAGCAGGCTATGCTTATAGGTTCGGTGAACAATTTGCAGATTTAGATCAACTGGCAGATGAGTTGGGAAATAAGTTTGGGGGATGGATAGACCAAGCACCAAATATCGCCCAGGTTAATGGCCGATGGAAGGTAATTCCTCTTTACTACTCTCCTTGGGCAGTACTTTTTAAAAAAGATTTGTTCGGCAAAGTAGGAGCTTCACCAGATACAACCTGGGAAAGTTTAATCAGTGCAGGTAAATTACTAAAAGATACGGGCCTGCCACAAGTTGGCATCCCAACCAGTGCCAATTCAAATGATGCTAATATCAGCTGGAATTCTTTTCTTCTTGCATATGGCGCAAGCTTTATCTCTCAGGACGGGAAAACCGTCACAATTAACTCCGAGCAAACCAGACAGGCCTTAACAGCAGGGATCGAGTTGATCGACTGCTTACCGTTTAATGCTTCGCTTTGGAACGATGATGCCAACAATCTGCTCTTTGTTAAAGGAGATTTGGCCTGGATACATAACACTATTGGTTTATTTAGAGCTTTGCAAAAAAACACTCCTGAGGAAGCTAAGAAAATTGGTGTAGCTCTACCTCCTCAGGGACCAGCTGGCAGATTTACCTCAGCCTCAGCAATCCAATTTGCTGTAGAAAAGGCTGCTAAGCAACCTGAAGCGGCCAGAGCCTTTATTAGAGATTTTACTTCGGGTTTTGGACCTATTTTTGAAGTCAGCCAAGGCAATATCTTACCATTTTTAAAAGGAATGTATAATCAGCCTCTAGATTTTATTAGGTCAGACCCTGCTATTTCCTCTTTACTAGGCATAGAGCAATATTTGTTTTTCCCAGGCTATCCAGGGCCAACCAATATTGCTGCAGCTGAAGTAGAAGGTTACTCAGTTATCCCCAAAATGTTCCAAACTGCTTATGAGACTCAAGATATTGAAAAAGCAATTGCAGCAGCTGAAAAAGAGTTAAGAGCTATTTATGCTAAAGTTAGATAAAACTAGCAACAAACCTTTATGAAGGTTTTAGTCACAGGTGGAAGAGGTAGGATTAGCAGTGGCATAATCAAAAGACTGTCAGAAACTCGAAATTATCAGATCTATGCAACTTCCCGCCCTTCTTCTCCACCTCCTAACAAGCAGTGGAGTAAGTATGCCAGGTTTCTAAGGGTTGATTTAACAAATCAGATTCAGACTGAAAAGTTATTTAAGCTTAAGTTTGATGCAGTTGTTCATCTAGCAGGCTTGGTTAAAACAGTAGATTATTTCCAAGACAAACCAGCAACAGTTCTTTTAAACAATCTTAAAATTGATACCAATGTTTTTAGTCAAATTCAAAAAGCTAAAGTAAAAAGGATTATCTTCCTATCTACTATTAATTTGTTTCACCCATTAAAGATTAAATATTTTAAAGGAGGAGAGATCAAAAAGATTCCAGTACCTGAAGATGGTTATGATTTTTCAAAACTGACTGGTGAAATCCTCTGTAAGACAGTTGCCAAAGAACTTGGAATAGAATATGTGATTTTGCGGCCAATGGGTCACCTGTATGGCCCTAGCTATCCACCTGAAACTAAAAATCCCCCCATAGAAGAGATTAGGAAATCTCAGATAACTTATCTGATTCACCAGATGCTTAAAGGTAAGTCTCCTCTTGAGGCTAAGGGTAATCCTGACCAAAAAAGGACTTGGGTACATATTTATGATTTAGCAGATGCAGTTACTTTAGCTTTAGAGAAAAAATCTGCTAAAAATGGGGATTTTTACATTGGCTCAAATGAATCTGTTTCCCTAAGAGAGATTGCCAAGAAACTTTATAAGATTATTTTTCTAAATCAAAAGAGACAGGTTGAGTTTGGCAGAAGCACTTACTTTAGAACAGTTAATTTTAAAGTTGATTATTTATACACAAAAAGAGTTTTGGGCTGGGAGGCAAAATATAATGTTAAAAATTCACTTCCAGAGTTAGTTGAATGGATAAGAAAATATTTTATTTAATATGACTAATTATCAGGCTATCTTTACCTTCTGAAGCGATCAAATTTTTATCAACAAAACTGATTTTTAGTGGTAAAAAAATTCCCTCTTCCACTAGTTTTGATAAATTAACAGTTGGAGAAAGAAAGAGCGAATCTGAAACTATTTTTTGTATTTGTTTTTTTAGCACCTCTTTATCCTTTTTAGATAAAAATCTTACCTTGGAAATTAACTTAAGCTCAAGCAGTGGCAGGATTTTATTTTGATGGACAAGCTCAAAAACATGAAGTTGAAAGTCAGGCTCTATTAAACTCTTTAGCTTTAAAAGAGCTTGCTCGAGCAACTTCGGATGAATGACACCACCTGATAATTTAACAAAATCCCTGGCTATTCTTCCTAAAAACTCAAATATTAGATCCTGTCCGCAAGGACATCTTTCTAAAAAAAGAGTTGCCTGGCTGCCTGTTCTATATCTGATCAGAGGAAAGGCACTTTTTTTCAAAGTTGTCAAAACCAGTTCCCCCTCTACTACCTCTGGGTAAAAACTTGGGAAAAAATGATAATACCTGGCAGGTCTTTTTGAGAGAAACTTGCAGCGGTAACCAAATGTGTTGGTTTCGGCAGCTCCACAATAAAAATTAAAATAAGCATTTGGGAAATTTTTTTTAAAATAGGCTAATCTGAGCTCTGAAGTGTACTCGCCAGTCAGAGTTATAAAGCTAATTTTTGCTAGGTTATAACTAGATTTGAGATGTGGGGTAAAAAAATAAAGCAAGCTGGGAGATGTCTCAATCCCATCTATCTTAGCTACTGAAGCAATCCTAGCAGACAAACTTAAATTATTAATATCTCCAATGGTTTTTAGCGGTGGTTTTAAAATAGCCTCTTTATAAACATACCATCTCAGTTGAAGTTGGTAAGGATTTAGTAGATAAAGCAGATTTTTAATCTTGCTATATCTTAGAATATCTAGGTGAATCTTCCGGGTAATAGAATCAGCTTCATCAAGAAAAACTACTAAAGGGCTATTGGTAGTTGTACCTGAGCTAATTTTAACAATCTGGATTTTATCAGCTGGCACAAATAGCCTTTCAAAAGGGCTTGACTTATCAATTTCCTCTCTTAAAAGATATGGTAGCTGTCTGAACTCTTCTAATTTAAGCTTTGAAAGGTTTGATGGGAGTATATGTTTTTGGTATTTGAGTCTATAGAAGCTGGAGTATTTGTTATTTAAAGCAAATTCCAAAACACTTTTTAGCTTAGTGAGTTGGGTTATCATAATTTTTTAAGATAAAGATCATAGATCATTAGTTCCTGTCTTGGATACCATGTTTTAATGTCGCTATCCGAATATTTATTTTTGGCCTGGCTGTATTCCATGTAGTTACTCTCTTCAGATACAGCATTCTTAACCAGCCTTTTATCCATATATTCTGGTAGATTCTTCTCTTTCCAGACAAAAGGAGAAAAAGACAGATAAGTTAGGCTGTAAGCTGATCTTAATCCATAGATATAATAACTGTCATAGTGGTAATCACCAGTCACTCCCCTCAGTCCCATGCTTAGAAAGTCATGGTTTAAATTATTCAAAAGAGAACTGAGATTGGTTATCTTTCCTTTTATTAGAAGATGCATCTTCAGAAACTTATCTGCTTGGTCTGCTAAATTAGTACCATAACTATTTAAAATTTTATAAGTAGCTAAGTAATAAGAGGTTAATGCTTCCAAATTGTCTTCGTTGGGATAGTTATAGAAGTTCTCTTCTACCTCTAGACCTTTATTGATTAACTCACTTAACTTCTGAGTCTTCTTAAAATCAAGATTTTTAAGCTGTTTAAATAGCATTGGTTTTTCCTTGACAACCCGATCAATAGTTGCCAGGATAGTTTGATAACTTAAATCAGGACACATATAAGTATTTGTTTCTGTTTGGTGTTGCCAAGATAGTCCTTGATCAATAAGCAGCTTATCAGCAGGAACTTGTAAATTAAGTCTTCTATAAAAGCTTAAGTTAATTAGTTTAGGCTGTTCAGCTTCCTGAATTTTTTCAATCGGTAGTCTATTATTTAAATTTGTAATATACAAAAAATTCATCTTTTTGGAAAAGCTGTCTCCAAACCCCCAACAGGCTGACTTTACTCCATAAGGGCCTTTTAAGGTAAAAATTTTAAATTCAGGACCGAATAATATATCTGGGGGTAAGGCTGTAGGTGGAGTAAGTTTTGAAAGTCTTAGATCAGCCACTGAACCAAATTGCTTGGAAGGGACTCTACAGCCTCTTTTACCTTTTAGACAATCCTCTCTTCTGTTTATCTCCTGACTTAAAGCTTGGACATTTTTTTTGATGGTCTCTAAATCTTTCTTGACAGTTTGAGGAGTTAGAGCAATATTTATAAAAACATAAGGTCTTTCTAAATATTTTTCTTTAGGAGCTTGGTCTATTGACTCTGATAGTTTGTCGATTGATTGTTGGTATTTTAAAATGGTTTTTTTATAATAATCTACTAGATCCTTAGCTGATTGATCTGATGGATTTTCTAAAAAAAGATTGGTCTGACGGCCTACATTAACAACTTCGAGTAAAAAATCTGTAGGAAAAACTTTTTCCCTTAATAGATTTTCTTTTAGGACAAAATTTTGAGTCTGATCTAAAGAGCGGATAGATTCTTCAAGTTTTTTCAGTTCATTGTCATCAATGGTTGGAATAAAAAGCGGGTCTTCTTTTATTAAGATATAAAATGAAGCTAAATTTATGACTTTAAGGTAGTTTTTGTCAAAAGAGCTAACCCGTCCTTTTTCCAAACTGTATTGCCTATCCCCAATTTTAAGTGAGCTAATATTTAAATCTCTCAGGCTGTAAAGGTTACTAAGAAAGTGTAACAGCAGAAGCGAGAAGATAACTAAGCCTAATATAAGGATCTTAACAATTATCTTCTTTATGCCAATTTGAGATAATTTGTCATTACTACTGGAAGTATTTTCCATTAAAGCTGGTGATCAGAAGATTACTGCACAACCAGCAAAAAGGCAAGAGTTCTCATTGTCTTCCTGCAAAGCAGAGGAAAGTAGCGAGCTATCTTTTTTAACTTCTTTAGGAGTCAAGCTGCAGTCAATGGCTTCATCTGCGCTTTTACTGCTTTGGTCAGACAATTTTAGAGGATCACTAGATTTATTGATAGAATAGAAACCTAACCAACCTATTAAGCCTAGCCAAAACAGGAAAAATAATTTTATCGCTATGGATTGATCTTTCATCCTACCCATTTTAAAATCACTAAAATTAAATATCAAGTATATTATTCTGATAATTAGTGGACCTGCCGGGAATTGAACCCGGACCCCAGCAATGCGAATGCTGTGTTGTGCCGTTCAACTACAGGCCCATCGCAGGAAACTTCAATACTGGTAGTTGCGTAGCAACCTATAAAGTTTCCGAGATCGCTTGCTCCGGCGAAGCCGGAGACAAGGGCAGACTAACTGTTATTTTGATCTTTAGGTAAACTCTTTGTTTCTTGAGTTGAATCAATTTTTTCAGATTGCTGCTTAACCCCAACTACCATATCTACCACCTCTTCTACAATTACTGTCTCTAGCGCTTTTGATTGAAAAACTAAAGAGTTATTGTTTAGTCCTGATGGGGGTTCCAGCTTCAACTCTACCTCCTCAGCAGAAACCTTTTCAGCTTGGTTTATCTGATAACCCATGGCCAGATTCTCAGAAGCTTGCATACCAGCTATTTTTTGATCTGGGTAGAAGGCTTGAACTGTTTGAACTCTTTCAATTTGGTAACCATGGCCCCTATTTAAACCATGAGCTATATCCTGAGGATTCATCCCAGCTTTGTTGTAGGCTTCTAAAGTTACCTGAGTTTGACCAAAATCATGTTCAGCAATACCTCTAACTATCTTAATATCAACGATCCTATTAACCGGGCTTTGAGGCAAAGCGACATCTCCACCTTGAGCTTCCTCTAACAATTGAGTTGAACTAGTAATTTGATTTGGTTGGTCATCATCAGACATAGTCCCTCCTATTCTAGAAGAAGAATTTGTTTACCATTTGCTAATAGTCGTAAGTAGGAAGCATTGGCAATTTTACCACCTTCTCTTTTAGAACCATAGTCTAGCTTACCAAGATGATAAAGCAAGTTATACATCAATCCTCCATGGCAGGAAACAAGTATATCCTGATTTAAGTACAAAGGTGCAGTCTGATTAATAAACTCCAAAAGTCTATTCAAGCTGTCTTCTTCACTTTCCATCTCTCCACTCTCTTCTTTAAATTTAAATTGTTCTTTAGGTGGAAGCTGATTAAAAAAATCATAGAAGGAGAGTTTATCGGTCCCCTGAAACCGACCAAAATGGCGCTCTCTCAAAAGTGGTGTAAGAGTAAGCGGAAGGACATCACTCTGACCTTCAAGAATTATCTCTGCTGTTTCTCTGGCTCTTTTTAAATCTGAAGAGAAGGCTGCCTTAAAGTCAACAGCTTGAAGAAGCTGTCCAGTTTTCTTGGCTTGCTCTCTACCTGATTCTGTTAAGGGAGAATCTAACTGACCAGCGATTAGACCGGCTAAGTTAAGTTCGCTTTCTCCATGTCTGACTATATAGAATCTGCAATAAGAAGCTACGTTTGATTCAACCACTGTGTGGACCGGAAGAGATTCGAACTCTCAACCCCCTCCATGCCATGGAGGTGCGCTACCGTTACGCTACCGGCCCATTTTGAAGGTATTATACTAAAAGAAAGTTATCTTGTCTTAGAAAAGTAGTCAAAAACTTCCTTAGAAATATCTGCTAAAAGCTCAACTGCCTCATCCTCATACTTAACATTACTACTCATAAGAACAATTAAATAAGGCTCATTATCCAAAAAAACAATCCCTGCATCATGTCTCAGTTTAGATAGTTCAGCAGTTTTATGGGCAATTTTAATATCTTTGGGTAGTTTAGCGGGAATACGATTGTTAAGCCGAGAACTAGATAAAAGTTCTATTAATTTTTCAGAGGTTTTTTCTGAAACAATTTCTTTTTTGTATAACTTCTCAAAAAAGAGTGTAATATCTGAGGCGTTGGTTGAGATCGGGTCCTTGATAGTAGTTGACTCTGCGCCAATCATATTAGCCTGCTTTTGAATATTATCCCAGCCTACTTTTTCTGCCAGTAGAATAGACGCATAATTATCTGAAAGGGTTGCTACACGGGTTAAAGCATCTGATACTGAGTAACTAATTTCATCTCCTTCACTACTGTCATAACCAAACTCCTCAAAACCTAACACATCTTTAAGATGGTTTATGGAGGAAGTTAAAACCTGATCCTCTCTAAGTTTTCCCTCTTCAACCTGTTTAAGTGTTGCTGCCATCAGAAAAAGCTTATAAAGCGAGCCTGAAGGTAGGACCTTTTTTTCATTTAGCGAGTAATGGAGCTTTGATCCTGAACTTAATCCTTTTACAACTATTGCATATTCCCCCACTTGACCATCTAGTTTTTGTCTGATAATTCTGGCGAGTTTTGGATCTTGAAAGTTAAAACTAAAGGATTTTGAGAAATCAAAAAAACCAACCAGCCCAAGTCTGCCTGCTGATTTAGGCAGCAGATTAAACTCTAAAAGCAGTTTTGAATAGATTACAAAGTTGATTACTAAAAGCACAGCAATAGTTGCAACTTGAGCAGAGTGTTTCATCTTAAGCAGTCTTAATTATATTACTAGAATTACTTGAGAATGACCAAGGGGTTAACAGCAATGTCTTTACTTTAAGATTGCTAATGGATTTACAGCTATGTCCTTATAGTGAACTTCAAAGTGTAAATGAGTACCTGTAGAGCGGCCAGAGGAGCCCATTTGACCGATGGCTTGACCCTGGGAAACAGTTTGACCATTTGAAACATAGATATTTGATAAATGAGCATAAAGGGTTCTGTAACCATTGCCATGGTCGATGACTACCCTATTTCCATAACCATAGTTATCAGGCCAACCAGCCACTACTACTGTTCCACTATCTGCTGCTACTATTGTTGGAGCAGACTTATTAGGAATATCTATCCCAGGATGATACCAGGAGAAATACTGCGAGAGACCCCCGCTGGTAGGCCAAATAAAACTGCCACCACCTGGGGCACTAAAGGCAGGTGAAGTTGGTCCTTGAGCTAAGTATTGAGGCTGGGGTCTTCTAGAGGGTGGGGCTTTGACTTCAGGAGGAACACCATCCGGAACAATTAAAACTTGACCTACTTTTAGTTTAAAATCATCAGGAATATCGTTAAATGGAAAATCTACAATTCCTTGAGATTCAGCAGAATATTTTTTGGCTACAGATTCTAAAGTATCACCTTCTTTCACTGTGTGAGCTACGCCTGATACAGGCAGAATCTTGAGTTTTTGCCCAGGTTTTATATTGTTAACTGACTGCAGGTTATTTGCCCATTTTAATGTTTCAATTGAGATATTAAATTTTTGAGCAATTTCAGAAGCTGTTTCACCGCTTTTTACTTCATATTCAATAATTTCAGAGCGGGGTTTTTGAGACACTAAGGTTTGTAAGTCTTGTAGAGAATTAACACTAACCCCTGATGCATAAGGATCAAAAGTTTGAATCAACCTTGGATCCTGTCCGCCAATCCCTGGAAAAGATGAGGAAAGAACCGATTCACCTCCAAATACCCCCGAGGTGAGTATTCCTATAGAGGCTAAGCCAACCATAGAAGTATGCCAGACGCTCTTTTGAAACTTACCTCGCTTCAACATCAAAAGCTCAACGGAAATGTTCTTAAACTGTTCAAACTTGTAGACAATTCTTTTTGTCTTACGGGAATGGTAGATAACTAAGAATTTAAAAAGAGACTTGAAGTCATCTGCGACGGAATTCACAACCAACTATTTTAACAGATTAATTCCAGGGGCTGTCAAATTTTACTTCCCCGCCAATGGCGTGAGGCAAGGTTCTTTGAAAGGTCCTTACTTGACGTCTTTGAGCGAAGTTAAGAACTCTAAATTATTATCAGTTTTAGAAAGTCTTTCTAAAAAGACCTCTGTTCTTTCTGAATCATTTAAGATACCGAGCATTCTTCTCATGATCACTATCTGTTTGTAAAGTTCCTCAGGGAAAAGCAACTGCTCTTGTCTGGTACTTGAGGCTTCTATATCAATTGCGGGATAGGTTCTTCTCTCAGCCAGACCCCTATCCAGATGAAGCTCCATATTGCCAGTACCTTTAAATTCCTCATAAATCAAATCATCCATTCTGGAACCAGTATCAACTAAAGCTGTACCAATAATAGTTAGCGATCCACCTTCTTCACAGTTTCTGGCTGCCCCAAAAAAGTGCTTAGGAGGATATAAAGCAACAGGATCAAAACCACCTGAAAGTGTTCTGCCAGAGGGTGGAACTACTAAGTTATAAGCCCGGCCCAATCTGGTGATAGAATCCAGTAGGATAACTACATCTTTCCCCTCTTCTACCAGTCGTTTTGCCCTTTCTAGGGCTATTTCTGCAGCTCTGGTCTGATTTTCTGCTGGTTCATCAAAGTTAGAGGCAATTACATCTCCTTTAATACTTCTTGAGATATCAGTTACCTCCTCAGGTCTTTCCCCTACTAAAACTGCCATTAAGATTACATCAGGGTGATTTTTAGCAATGCCTGAGGCAATATCTTTTAAGATAGTAGTTTTACCAGCCTTGGGAGGAGAAACTACTAAACCTCTTTGACCAAAACCAATTGGGGCTACTAGATCAATTACTCTTTGAGAGAGAGGGTGCTTACCAGTCTCCAATTTAATCTGTTTGTTAGGATAGATCGCTGTTAGATCTTCAAACTTAACCCTTTTAACCCTACCGCCGTTTTCAGAAACTAGCTTCTCAGCATCTTTACCATTAACAGTTTTTACCTGAAGCAGACCAAAGTAACGCTCGTTTTCTTTAGGTTGCCTGGCTCCGCCTTCAATAAAATCTCCCTCTCTTAAGTTGAATCGTCTAATCTGGCTAGCTGAGATGTAAACATCTCTATCTGATGGGATAAATTTTGGTCTTAAGAACCCATGCCCTTCAGGCATAATATCCAAATAGCCTGCTACTTCCTCAGTCGGTACATCTCTCATCTGCTCGGTTGGTCTCCTGTATCTAGGTACTTGATCTCCACTATCTTCTGATTCTGATCTTTGTCCCACTAGATCCTCAGCCTCCAAGGTTTTAGTGCTATCTGTATCTGAAGAAGTTTTAGGTTTAAACGAGCGTGTATTTGCCATAGTTTTGGAATATTAAAAAGTAAAGATTAAAAACATCTAGAAAATTTAACTATTTTTGAATTTTGTTCTGTCTATTTTGATTTTTGATATTTTACCTTTTGATCGTGATTTGGGAAAACGTTAGAGGTTTAACGTAGCCTAATTGAACCATACCATCTCTTACCTGTCAAGAGCGAACTGTCTCTCTTCCCAAATGAAATTGGCAGTGAAAGAATCTTTGTCTAACCTACCAAATTTTCTTAACCTCAAACCAAGAGGCAGTAATCCTCCAAGTAAGGCACCGGCAAAAGGTAAACCAGTTTTAGGAAGTTCTTGAACCTTAGTATCGCCAGCTGCCATGACTACTCTTGGTTGAGCTTGAGTTGTCACTACTCTCTCTACAGGAACCTCTCTAACTGTTTCCCTGACAACAGGGATCTCTCTTATCACGGTTTCCGGTGAAGGCTGGGGGAAATTAATTGTTTGTTCTTGACGTTGGCTATTTCTTATATTATTGGTGACTGAAGCAGAACTTCTGCTTGAGCTCGAACTATTACTTGAGGAGCTAGCTCTTCCACCCTCTGCCCTGACATCAATATTGATAGGTTGTGACTGTGGAAAAGGACCACTACCAGCTCTCTCTGCTTGCTGAGGTCTTGATGGTTGAGTTGGCTGTGATGGTTGTCCTGGAAATGGACCTGAACCAGGCTGTGGGCCAGCTTGTGGTCTTGGTGGAACAGGTGAGGTCTGAGATGAACCCCTGCCTGGGAAATCAAAGTCGCCTCCAGCTGGACCAGAACCTCCTGGAAATGGACCTGAACCAGGCTGTGGGCCACCATCAGCTGTTTGATTCCACCAATCTGTAGTGGGTTCAGTTTGGCCTTGGAAAAAATCAGAGGCCTCATCACCTGCTGTTTGATTCCACCAATCTGTAGTTGGATTTTGCTCACCCTGGAAGAAATCAGAGGCTGTGTTTTCCCACTGATTATCTTGTGGGCCAGTATCTGCTCCTTGATAGTCTATTGGTGGTTGCCAATCCCAGGTTGAACCTGCCGGTTGGTCACCATCAGCTGTTTGATTCCACCAATCTGTAGTGGGTCCTTGGGTTGACTGAGAAAAATCTGAACCTGTATTTTCCCATTGATTATCTTGCGGACCTGTATCTGCTCCTGTATACCAGTTATTACCGCTGTTACTATCAGTTGGATTCCACCAATCATCTTCTTGGGCATGAGCTGAGGTAGGTCCTTTTTGAAGAAAACCCCCAATAAGAGCTTGCTGAGTTCCAAAAGTTAGCATTAGGATAGTTAAACCAACTAAAAAGTAGTTTTTGAATCTTTTCCAATATAGACTAGTAAGAAGAGTTCTGAAGTTCATATGTTTTTAGCTCCTTTAAGTTAAGAGTTACCAATCGCGGTTTTTCTCTTAAGGGTAATAAGGAGGGGTAGCCCTTCTTCGTCTGATAAAAGCCCAAACGGCTGCACCAGCCGCAGCAACGGCTGCTACACCAGCGGCAACCCAAGCCCAACCAGGAATTTCTGGACCTCTACCTGTACCTCCTCCTGGAGGAGTAACAGTTGGTGTTGGTCTGGCTGGCATACCCAGTTCTTGAGCGCGCTTATTAGCAGCGTCTCTTAGAGCCTGAGTAGCTGCAGAAGGTGTAGCCTCTGCTGGAGGATTTGATTTTAATGGGGTCATACCTTTAGGAGCTTGCTCAGGTTTAACAGGTTGATCCTTAGGATGAATAACCTCTGCTACATTGGTTTTCTTTGCACACTCCATAGGATTCAGCTTGGCGTTATAACCATTATCTAAAGACTCAACGCTAGCACCTTCTAAGTGTCGGCCGTCAGCACTATTAGCTTTGGCCATAACTTGAACTATTTCCCCTCCAGAGCTCATTTCCACTCCATGACCTTGTGGGTTACTGACAAAGGTCAATCCTCTGGTAGAGCCTACTTTTCTGTAAACTGTTTTTCCACCCTCTTGAGATTGTTTATAAACATCAACATCCATTGGGAAGCTGACAAATGCTCTTCTCCAATTACCATTAACTCTATATTCAAGCTGTAAAGGACATTGCTCTTTAAAATTTAATGGGGCTCTAGTGGGGGCTGCAGTTGGAGCAGCTGGTTGTTTAGCAGCTTGAGCTGAAACAGTATCAGGTGATCCTAAGAATAAAGCAGCTAGTCCTGCAGCAGCAACAGAAGTCCCTGCAACTCTGGCAAATCTGCCTCTGCTTTGTCTTCTTCTAATAGATATCGGAGTTGGTTCTGAGGCATGAGCAGCAACTATTACACTGCCTGATATAACATCATCTAATACTTGGGCAAATTTTTGTTCTGGGGTTAAAGCTTGATAAGCCCTTTCTGCAACACGGGCATCCCAAGGTTGTAGTTCTGTCTCTGTTATTGGTTGTGCGGCTGTTCTTTCGGTCATATGATTTTGACTGCAAATTATACTATGAGATATCTTAAAAGTCAAATTAGAGCTATGTAAGAAAAATCTCTAATCTGATTTTCAATCAGTACAGTATTATAGGTCCTTTTTATATAATTGTCAATGGTCTATTTTAGCTTCATTTTCTTCTATATATTATTATGCTATGAGAAATTTTCAACAATTACTATAGAAAAGCAAAATTACTAGAGGATATATATAAATGTAGTTTTGTGGATAACCTATCAGTAGTGGTGGAAAAGTAGCAAGATAAACCTCTTATACATAAAATCTAATGGGAAAGTATAAAGCTTAACCGGACTATTTCGTAGAAAAACTTATTGTAAAAGACTGAAGTGATATCTGAATCTGTCCGAAAACTGATGACCAACATTGGAGACTAGTCCCTGCCCTAGACTAGTCTCCAATGTCAATCACCAATCCAAGCCACTAATTCCTCCAATAAAATTACCTCTTGACAAGATCTAGAATTTATGAAATTCTAGATAGTGAAAATATGATTTTTTCTGCTCTAAAATCATATTTTCGTAATTAATAAAAAGGGCATTGCTATTCGAGTCCGTCTGCGGTAGTAATGCTCTTTTTTGTGCTTAATTTCTGACCATCAATATTAATCTTTGATCAGCATTGGAAAAAATCTTCTTAACTTGAGCATCTGCATCAGTAGCTGAAGCTCTAGCTACTTTTCTGCTCTCTCGTCTTCTACTGTCTTTTTTAAGGTTTAAATTAATCATTTTTGGGTTCTCTGAAAACATAGCATAACAAAAACTATTTGTCAAGATTTTAAAAACCCATAGCATAAACTAACAGTTTTTTTCTATAACCTAGAGTATTATAAAGAGGATATCAGGCTCAATTTAGACTGCTACAACAATCTAAATACGAAGGATATTTTCGCTTTTGCACAAATAAAAAAGCTTTGTGGATAACTTTAAAAAGGTTCTGCTGAGTTAAAAGCCATATAATTGGCAGCTTCTGGATCTAACTCTCTTAAGACCCTGTCTAGATTTTCATTATCTGGCCGAAATCTTTCTTCAAAGCTTGGTCTGTAGGCTGAAATGCTGGTTCGGCCATTCACCCAAGCCCAAGAAACAGGCTTAAAAATATTTACTTCAAACTGACCAGTTGCGCGATTAAACCTACGAAGGCCTCCATACCAGTTGGGCGCGTATTGAACTACTATTCCTGCTCCAGCTGCCAAATTTGCTGCTACTTGAGCACTGTTAGTATAGTAGTAAGGAAAATCTCCTGAATGTTTGAGTGCTAATATCCCTACCCTAACAGGAGTAAACCTAAAAGGAGCTGGTTCCGAAGCTGCAGCGTTACCAACTGGAGCACAATAACCTTCAGAGGCTACTCTCTGCGGATCACCACCATAAGTATTAATAATATAATTAGCAATATAAGCAGCCTCTTCTTGCAAATGGGTTCTGCCTCCAGTCAGGCGGTCATGCCACCAGGCTGCTTGTCCATCAGCATGAAGTTGAGGTTGTCCCCCATAGCCAAAGTGAGAAAACCACCAAGGAGGAAGCCATAAGTCTCTTCCTACCACCATAGCTGATTGAGCTCGAACAACAACTGGTCTGGTAGCTTCCCTGCCTAAAGCTGCAGCTAAAGCTAGCGTACCTGCTACTCTAACTAATCTTTCAGCTGCCTGTCTTCTAGGGGTTTTATCTGAAGAAAATCCTTGGGCCAATTCAATTAACATAATTAATTTGGAAATTATAACACTATGGGTCTTTAGTGTCAAAGAGAACACCTTTACCCGTTACAAACAGGACACATTCCTTTATTAAACTTAAGAGAAAATATAGCTAAGAAAACTGAAAATACAGAGTTAACTAAGATTCCTGCGCTAATAATAAAAGTTGGGTAAGATAATATAATATTTTGGGTATTAGCGCCTGGCTTGTAAAACATCACTCCCAAAAGCGCTAAGAAAACACCAAGAGTTATCTTGACTATCCGATCCATAAGTGTCATAAGGATAGTTATTAAATAGTGATAAAGATCATGTTTTTTCCTAACAAAAGGCATATCTTTTAAAAGCAGTATTTATACTAATATACTAAACAGAAATTGGGTTTAGAAAGAGATAGGTTCTTTCAGATGAGAAGTCCTTTAGTATCGGTCATTTTACCAGTCTATCAGCAGGAAAAAACAATTGCTTACGACTTACTTAAAGTTAAGCAGGTTTTGGATAAGTTGCGGTATCAAACTGAACTAATTTGTGTGGTGGATGGCCAAGTTGACCAAAGCTACTCTCGGGCTCAAAAGGTGGCTAAGAAATATAAAAATATTAAGGTAGTTGGCTATGACACCAACAAAGGTAAAGGCTATGCTGTTAGGTTTGGGATAGCCAAATCAAAAGGAGAGATCATCGGCTTTATTGATGCCGGGATGGATCTAAATCCCAATGGCTTATCTATGCTTTTGGAACATTTTGAGTGGTACAAAGCAGATATTATTATTGGATCAAAAAGACATCCAGTCTCTAAAGTTAAATACCCTTGGCAAAGAAGAGTACTCTCACTTGGCTATCAACTCCTAACCAGAATTCTGTTTGGTCTTAAGATTAGGGATACCCAAGTTGGGATGAAGTTTTTTAGAAGAGAGGTCTTGGAAAAAATCTTACCAAGACTACTGGTAAAAACATATGCCTTTGATATTGAAATTCTGGCTGTTTCCCATAGTCTAGGCTATAAAAGGATCTTTGAAGCACCAGTTGAACTCAACTTTAGAAAAGCTACCTCTTCAATTACAACTCAGAAATATTTAAGGATTCTTTTTCATATGCTTTGGGATACCCTAGCTGTTTTTTATAGATTAAAGATCCTGGGCTACTATTCCAATAAAAACCATAGACGCTGGAGATTTGACCCCGAGCTTAATTTTAGAGTTAATACAGGTTAAGACTTTTATGCGCATCCTAGTTTTATCATGGAAAGACACTAAACATCCTCTTTCAGGTGGCGCTGAACAAGTAATGCACCAACATATGAAAAGTTGGGCTCAGGCAGGACACCAAGTTTATCTTTTCTCTTCTAACTTCTATCAGGCAAAAAGATCAGAAAAAATTGAACACGTTCAAATAATCCGTCAAGGGTCGCAAGTCTTGGGTGTCCATTTAGCTGGAATACTTTATTATCTAAAGCATCGCAATCAGTTTGATTTAGTAGTAGATCAGTTTCACGGATTGCCATTTTTTACACCATTATATGTAAAGAAACCAAAGCTGGCTATAATTCAGGAGACTGCTAGAGAGGTTTGGTTCTTAAATTTTTTACCTTGGCCTCTAAACTGGATAGTAGGACTGATTGGTTTTTTAACTGAACCTTTAATCTTTAAGCTCTACAGAAACGTGACCTTCATGACGGCCTCTGAATCAACCTATAATGATTTAATCAAATTGGGTATATCTCCGAAAAAAATTATTATTGTGCCTCATGGTCTTAAGGGTATAAATAGACAGCTCAATCTTAAAAGACCTAAAACTCCAACTATTAGCTACTTAGGAACACTCTCCAAAGATAAAGGCATTGAGGACGCATTAGATTGTTTTGAGATCTTAAATAAAACAGGTAATTTTAATTATTGGGTAATTGGCAAGAGTGAAACAGCCTCATATACTAAAAGGATTGAAAAAATGGCACAAAAATTAGGGCTTATAAACAAAGTTAAATTTTGGGGTTATGTCTCAGACAAGATGAAGTATAAATTGCTGTCTAAATCACATCTACTAATAAATCCCTCTGTTCGTGAGGGTTGGGGTTTGGTTAATCTAGAAGCAAACCTGGTAGGAACCCCAGTGGTAGCCTACAACTCTCCTGGTTTAGTTGATTCCGTCAAAGATAATGTTACAGGGATAATTTGTCAAAAGAATACTCCTCAACAGCTTGCAGAAAAAGTCACAGAGATATTAAACAATAAAGCTAGATACTCTAAACTACAAAAAGGAGCATATCTTTGGGGTAAGAAACACTCCTCCTGGAATAAATCTCAAAAATCAAGCTTAAAATTAATAGAAAGAGTTGCTTATGCCCGCTAGCCCTTCTTTATCTATCATCATACCGACTAGAAATGAGCAGAAAAACATTCTAAGGTGCTTGGCCTCAGTTAAAAGACAAAAGTATTCGGGAAGGATTGAAACTATTGTAGTTGACAGTAACTCTTCTGATCAAACAGCTAAAATTGCCCGCAGATTGGCTACAAAAGTTATTTTAGGAGGATTTGAAAGGTCAGAACAGCGCAATATTGGCGCCAAGGCATCAGTGGGCCAGTACTTAGTTTTTATTGATGCTGACATGAAACTAAGCACACCCGAGCTTTTAGCTGAGGCTACAAAAATTGCTAGTCAGGGTAAATTTATTATCGCTTTCCCTGAGCAATCTGTTGGATCAAATTTTTGGGAAAAATCAATTGCCCTGGAAAGAAATCTCTACAAACATGAGCAAGTCATTACAGCAGCCAGGGTTTATCCTAGAAAACTATTTTTTGATCTGGGGGGGTTTGATGAAAAGTTAGTGGCTGGAGAGGATTGGGATTTATCAATCAATGCGCAAAAACTGGGCTACAAGCTCATCTATACCAAAAGAGAAATTTTGCACTATGAACATATTAGTTCTTTAGGCTCTTTTCTTAGGAAGAAAAACTATTATGTCCGAAATATCTCATTATTTAAAAATAAACATCCTGAAGAGTTTACCTTGAAATCCAGCCTAAAAATAAGGTTAGGTATTTTTTTAAAAAACTGGACTTTATTTCTGAGGGATCCCCTACATTCCTTGGGCTTTCTTTTCTTAAAGACCCTTGTCTGGTACGATTGGAAAAAATCAGAAAACGCTTAATGAAAACTAAGTTACCAACTGTTTCAATCATTATCCCGACAATGAATAGGAAAGACTCACTGCTTAGGACTTTAAGATCTATTAGTTTCTTAAAGTACCCTCAAAAAAGATATGATGTAGTGATTATTAATAACGCCTCTTCTGACGGTACATCTAAGCTAGTAAGGAAAAATTATCCAAAATTTAAACTGATCGAAAACAGCCACAATGTTGGCTTTGCCCCAGCTTTAAACCAGGGGATAAAAAATAGTAAAGGGCAATTTGTCTTTATTACAAACGATGATGTAATCTTTCATAAAGATTGCCTAACTGAGCTAATAAATTTAATACAAACAGATAAAAAAATCGGTGTAGTTGGCGGAAAGATGTTTTTTCAGGATCAGCCTGAGATTATGGCTTTACCTGGCTTTAAGGTTAACTTATGGCTAGGTTATTTCCCCTATGATTATAGGGGAGCAGATCAGGTTAGAGAGACCGACATAACTACCGGCGGATGTACATTAATTAGACGGTCGATTCTAAATAAATCGGGAATGTATGATGATGGTTTCTTCTTCTGCGGCGAAGATTATGATTTTTGCTTTAGAGTCAGATTAGCTGGTTTTAAAATATTATATTGTCCTAAAGCTATTGTTTGGCATGGATTTTTAAGCTCAGCTAAAGCTACAGACAACTTTAATCAGCTTTTTGCCCATTATCGAGGCAAATTTAAATTTATGCTAATTCACGCTTCAATTTTACAAATATTAACCTTTTTACCTATCCAGTTATTTTTTGGACCATTTTTTAGTTATCTTCAATCTCGGAAAAAAACTTTACTGCCGATGATAAAAGCTCTAATCTGGAACATAGTAAACTTGCCAGCCACTTTTAAGGCCAGAGGAAAGGTTAGTAAACTGCGCTTAGGTTATCCATATGTCTAATTTATACGGTGAACGTTATGTTCCTGGTCAAAAAGACGACCCATTTTTTTTGGAGCATATCCAAAGATACCAATTCTCAAAACCATTTATCAAAAATAAAAAGGTTTTAGATTTAGGCTGTGGTACGGGTTATGGCAGTTTTGAATTAATAAATTTAGGTGCAAAACAAGTTTATGCAGTTGATATTGACAAACAAGCTATCAGTTTTGCTAAACGTCATTTTCAAGCTAAGAACCTCTTTTTTCAACAAGCTAGCGCTACCTCCCTACTTTTTCCAGATCAAAGCTTTGAGATAGTTGTTTCCTTTGAAGTAATTGAGCATATTAAAGATTACCAAAGCTATTTAAAAGAAGTTTTTAGGGTCTTGAAATCTCAAGGTATCTTCATTTTTTCTACTCCTAATAAAGAGCAATATAGAAAAGGTACATCAGCTTACCACTTTAAGGAGTTCAGTGCTCAAGAGCTTAAGAAACTGCTGCCTAAGGCTGGCTTTAAAGTTAGACTCTTTGGGCAATTTTTTGGAAATAAAGAATTTAGACAAGCGCAATCAACCTATTTCAAAAGATACCAAATCTTAACATTAGGAGGCAAAAAAACTTTGAAAAAAATGCTAAATCTATTTTCGCCTCAATTTAAGGCTTCAATTTATAAAGCTTTCTTCAAAGTTGCTCCTGCAATCAGCCCAGATCAGATATACATTAAGAAGGGTGGACTTGATCAAGCTCTAACTTTAATTGGGGTTTGTCAAAAGATTAATTAAGTCTTAGGACCTTAAGATAAACTGCTTTAAGCCTCTCACGAGCAATATTTACCTCAAAAAGCTTAAGAAACCTTTTCCTTGCTTCTTTCCCCATCTTTCTTCTGATATCTGATCTAGTAATTAAAATCTCCAAAGTTTTATAAAGCTGGCTAGTATTATTTGGTTTTATAACAAAACCAGTTTTTTGATCCTCCACTAGCTCAGACAAAGCATAAACTGAGCTTACAATGGTAGGAATACCAAAAGATTGAGCCTCAAGCACCACCAGTCCAAACCCTTCTGCCTTGGGAGGCACTAAAACAAAGATATCAGCTTGAGGATAATATCTAGTTAGTAAAGTTTTATAATCAACATAATCTTGATGGGTTATCAAAGGATTTGAAATATCTAGGTAACTTGGCACAGGCCCAAGTATTGTTAACCTAAGATTTGTATATAACTTGATAAGTTTATTAAAGGCCTGAAGTAAAATAAGCCCTCCCTTTCGCTCAAACCAAACCCCAGCAAATAAAATATTAATATTTCTCTTCTTAGTCTTTTTTTGTTTGAACCTGGTTTTTGGTATTCCTGGATAGATTACTTCTATTTTTTTAGGATCTGCACCCAATTTTTGATGTACATCTTTGGCAAACTTTGAAAAAACGAGTAGCTTTTGAGCATGTTTTATGTTTAATTCCTGATCATAAATCCCAAATATTCTACTTATTAGACCCCTAATAAAGTAGTTGATTTTAATTCTCCAGTTTGGCCAACCCAAATAGTCTTTCAAAAAAAGTGAATTTGAAGAGCTATCACTTAAAATAACTGGTGGTTTAATTTTGCCATCTAGTTTCAGGCTGTAAGCATGGCTATGTATCAAATCGTATTTCCTCTTTAACTTAAGACAGATAAAACCTGCTCCAAGAGGCAAAATCCTCAGTTTCATTAGAATAGACAGTCTGGATTGCCAGGCTGTATATTCAATTTCCCCTTTTTCCAAAGCATCTTTAAAGTGAATATATTCAACACCTTGGGGCGGGTATTTTAATAAAATTTGGGTATAAGTATTTTCGCCTCCCATCAGATTTTTTAAATCTCCTGGTACTCTAGGATCAATCGGGCTAATAAGAAGCACTCTCATATTTTTTGTATACCTAATTTAATATTTTATGTTATATACTCGTCTGGCTCGAGTTTGCAACTTTAAAATTTACAAATTAGAGCATTTTAGGTATAAATTATTGCACCATGGATCTTCAAACAAAACAAGCAAAAACTATCATGATGACAGGAGCAAGTTCGCTTCTAGGGAGAGGGATCATTAGATCTTTACCAGATAACTACCAGTTAGTTGCCTGTTATCGTAATCATAAAATCCCAGTCACTGCAAGGGTTAAAGCATACAAATTGGATATATCTAATAACTACCAGACGGAAAAAGCACTGGAGAAGATAAAACCAGATCTGTTGATTCATGCAGCAGCCCTAAGTAACGTAGATTACTGTGAGTCACACCAGAACGAAGCTTGGATGACTAATGTTCAGAGTACTTTTAAGTTAGTTAGATTATGCGAGCAATCAGATATTCCAATCATTTTTATTTCTACCAATGCTGTATTTGATGGTAAAAAAGAAGTCTACAAGGAAGATGACCAGGTTAGTCCTCTTAATTTTTATGGTCAAACAAAAGCTGAAGGTGAAAAAATTGTCCGTAAAAGTCAAGTACCATGGATTATTTTACGGCTGATTACTATGTATGGCTGGCAGCCAGAAAACGCCCGTCTAAATCCTGTGACTTGGGTATTAAGTGAACTCGAAGCCAAACATTCTATTAAAGTAGTAGACGATGTTTGGCTAAATCCACTTTATTATCTTGACGGGGGTCAGGTCATCTGGAAGTTAATAGATAGCCAGGCTGAAGGAATTTGGCATGTAGCAGGTAGTGAAACTTTAAGCAGATACGACTGGGCTAAAAAAACTGCCCAAATTTTTCAACTAGATTCAAGTTTAATCTCCCCCACCTCCAGTTCCTTTTTTTCAGGCAAAATAGCCCCAAGACCTCATAGAACTATTTATTCAACTTGGAAGTTGAATAATAAGCTAGGTTATCAAACCAAAAATATTTCTGAAGGACTTATGGCAATGTTAATGGAAAAAAAACTACCTCACGATGTACCCTAAAGTAGCGATTATTGCCATAAACTATAACGGTAAAGAGCTAATTAATGAATTTTTAAATTCTACCAAAAAGCTCAAATACCCAAAAAGTAAGATCCAAATAATTGTCATCGATAATCACTCAACTGATGGGTCAAACACGTTAATTAATAAATATTATCCCAGTGTTAAATTAATCCGATTAGAAGATAACATCGGATATGGTCCGGCAGCAAATATCGGGATCAAAAGGTCTTCAGGCAACTATCTATTTATAGCCAATAACGACCTGCTCTTTCATCCAAACAGCATAAAAATATTGGTTAAATACATCCAAAAACACCCGGAAATCGGGATTTTAGGCGGGAAAATAATCTCAAGCACAGATCATACAAAAATTGCCTCCGGTTACCAAACATTTAACTATTATACCGGCCAAATCGATATAGGTTCGAAAGATATAGCAAGAATCACCAAAGTCCAGTGGGTACAAGGCTGCGCAATGCTAATTCCCCGATCAGTTTTTAAGGAAGTGGGCTTGTTTGATGAGAATTTTTCTAAAATTTATTTTGAAGATTTGGACTTGTGTAAAAGGGTCCAGGAAGCGGGCTTTAAAACAGTAATCAACCCAAACTCTATTTTTTACCATTACCAGTCATATACTATGGACAAGGTGGTAAACCTATCTACAAAATGGTTTTTTTGGCACAAGAATAAGATTCAGTACGTTATCAAGCATGCTAACATACTTCAAATCTTGACTGTAATTATTCTCCAAGGATTTTTTAGCCTTTACTGGACTATAATCAAAAACCAACCTAGCTTAACTACTTTTGTCAAAGCATTAGATTGGAACATTCGGCATTTTTCTATCATCAGATATAGGAATAATACTGATTTTAAAGTAAAAAAATTATAATCATTAAACCTAAACAATATGTACAAACAACCCCAGAAAGCTAAAATCGGTGAGATTCAATTCAGACAGAAACTCACTCTTCAACACCTTGGGGAAGCTACTTCCTTCAAAGGAGCACCAAACGCTAGGCAGATACTACAACTGCTCAAAGAAAGAGTAAAAAACAGTACAAAAATATTTAATGAATTGATTAATAAAAAGATTACCCTCTCTCCCTTTTTGGAAATTGGGGCGGAAAAGGGTCAAAGGTCAGCTTTACTAGTCTCAAAATTTAATGCTCAAGGATTCGCTCTAGATCTGTCATTTGAAAGTTTGAGTGCAACAAAAATATTCGCTAAAAAGTTGCGGTTAATTAAACTGCCTATTTTAATCTGTGCAGATGCTGAAAATTTACCATTTGCAGATAGCTCAATACCATTTGTCTTTGCTTTTGAAACTCTTCATCATTTTCCTAAACCAGATTTAGCAATTGCTGAGATGAAAAGGGTCTGTTCTCCAGGTGGGCATGTTTACTTCTCAGAGGAACCAATTAGCCAAAGGTTTAATCTGACAATTTGGCGAAGAGATTACAACTTAAATTTAGTAGAGAAATTACTGAAACTCCTATTAATCTTACCATTTCTGTCTAGGCTTGGCGGCGTTGAGAATAAATACGGAGTCTTAGAAAATGACTTCCCTATTTCGACCTGGCAAAAAGCTCTAGCTATATTCGAGAAACCAGATGTCACCGTTGAACCTGTTTTCTGGGGTCCAAAATCGACCTTTATCACCCGCAATCAGTCTTGGCCGATTAATCTACTGACCCGTATTTTAATTGAGCTTGAGGGGGGCGGAATCACTCTCCTTGCAAAAATGGAAGGTAATTTACCAAAATCTAAAAAAGATATATTCGTATCTTTACGATGCCCGGTATGCAAAAAATCCGGCTTAAATAAATTTAGCTCAAGCTTGGTATGCCAAAGGTGCAAAGTTAATTATCCGATTAAAGATGAAGTTTTAATATTGCTACCGCCCCCGGAGCGAAAAAAACTTTATCCTAAATTCTGATGTGGCCAAAACTTACCATTATATTTCCAACCTATAACAATTGGCAGCTAACGCTTAGAACCCTAAAATCCGTTGGACAAATTAATTATCCAAAAAGTCAGCTTGAGATTATTATCATAGATAATAACTCCAAAGATAATACTGCTAAAAATATTAAAAAGTTATTTCCTAACATAATACTTCTCTCTCAAAAATCAAACCTGGGTTTTGCTAAAGCGATTAATATTGCCTCCAAGGCAGCTACTGGGGAATACTTATTTATTACCAACAATGATGTTTCCTTCAAAAAAACATATCTAGCTAGATTACTTAGTTTTGCCATTAATACCCCAAAACTGGGTGTTTGCGGAGGCAAGATTGTCACAGAATCTCTGAACGGAAAATATTTTGATGGAGCAGTCAATGTCTCCCATTCGACTTCAGGACTAAAAAGACTTGAAAACTATCACAAAACTCAGGAGGTTGATTATATAAGCGGAGCGGGAATGTTGGTAAAAAAGGATATTTTTGAAAAAGTTAAAGGATTTGATACAAAGTTCCAGTTTTATTTTGAGGATTTGGATTTTTGCTTTAGGGTTAAAAAACTGGGCTATCAGATTATCTATTTTCCTCAAGCGACTATGTATCATAAACAATCTTCTACAGCCTCAACTATGCCACTAAAGTGGCAGAATGATGTTTGGATTCAAGGAAAGATGCTTGTCATTAAAAAACATTTTAGGTTTTGGGTGATACCATTTATTATTTTGCTTAAAAGCTTATTTTACTTGTACATTTTAGTAAAAAGGCGTCAGAATCGCTTTGGTTCTTTACTTCGAGCCATTACTAAAGTATTTTTAGCCTAAATATGCTCAGGCTTCCTACACTAATTGTTGTTTTTGCCTTTACTATCAGGATTTTATATGCGCTTTATTCACATGATTTTTGGTTAGACGAAGCCTTTAATTTCTTTATCTCTCAAAATGAACCCAAAACTATTATTTATGCTTTATCTTTTGATAACTGGCCACCTCTTTATTCACTCTTTATGCACTACTGGCAAAAGATTTCAGAAAATTACTTCTGGCTGAGACTACCCTCGGTTATATTCGGATCTCTGCTGTTAATAATTATCTATCAAACTTCTAAAAAGTTATTTAATGTTAGTATTGCCTTAGCTGCAATCCTTCTTGCCTCAGTCTCACCTGCTCTTGTCTACTTTTCAGCTGAAAACCGACCGTATTCACTATTTACACTCCTTACCAGTTTGACAGTTTTACTGTTCTTAAGGTTAAGAGATAAAGAGTCATTTATAAACTATTTGCTTTTTGTCATCTCTGCAATTTTGACAATTTATACCCACTACTTTGGTCTTTTATTGATTTTGGCACTAATTGCCTCCTCGAAATTTACCTCTTTTTTAAAGCTAAAGTTCGAGAATATTTTTTCTGCCTTAGCAATAATTATTTTAGCCTCAAGTCCATGGTGGTTTTATAGTTACTTAAAACCTCATCCAGAGTGTCTTTGTTTACCACCGTTACCGGCGATACTGGCTACTTTCGGTTTTTTTGCAATTGGAGGTAGCGGATTGATTAATTTAAAGCATTTTTTCCAAGTTCAAACTCCACTCTTTATTAAGTTGTTTTTAGGTGTATTTATTGCGATATCCACTTTTCTTTTTTTTAGAGGGCTAAAAAAATTATCAAATAGAAAAGTCCTGTGGCTTTACTTAATTATCTTTTCTTCAATATTATTGATCTTAGTTTTATCTCTCTTTTTTAATATTTTTTCAGTCAGAAGCTTGATTTTTCTTATTCCGATCTACTTAATTGTAATCGCCATAGCTCTTGACAAGATGGGTAAATTTATTTATCTAAACTTAAGATTTAGATTATTATCAATATACTTTGTTACTTTACTAATCATCTTGATAATAACTGTCCAAAGACCATTTTTTAACTTAGAGCCACTTAAGCAGATGTCTGACAAATTATCCCAGCTAGACCGACCTCAAACTGCTATCATCCATGCAAATATCTACACCTATTTGCCTGCAAAGTACTACTACCCTACCTCTCGCCAGTCTGTTTTAAAACCATCTCTGCCTGAGCAATTGTCACATTCACTTAATATCCAAATTCTTGATCAAAAAGTATTGAAAGAAAGCTCACAAATAGTCTTGGTATATGCAAATGACCGTTATGATAAACAAAGCTTTGATAATCTTAGAACTATCCTAGTAAATATTAAACATAAATCCGCGAAACATTCTTTGGGAAAGATAAACCTAGAAATATTTGAATAATGAATAAGCGTAATAAAAAAATTGCAATTTTAATAGACCAATTTGTGCTTGGAGGAGTCCAAAAAGCTGCTTTCTTTGAGGCTTTTCTTTTAAATAAAATTGGTACTAAAGCTAAAATATTAATTTTGATGAGAAGCGGTTTTCAGACAAAGTTCACCGATTACTTCCCTAAAACAAAGTTCAAGTTTTTATCTGATCATTACCCTAAAATATTTAAAAAATCCATTAAATTTCCGATCTTCTCATTCTTTTCAACGCTCCATTTGCTGGGACCCTTTCTTGCTCCGCAGGTCGTCAAACCAAAAGATTTCAATATAATCATTGCTCACGGAACCACCACTTGTTTAACAGCTCTGGCGCTCTGGAAGAAACACCGTATTCCATACATTGCAGTTATTCATGATCCGATGGAGTACATCTTAAAAAAAGTCTATTTTAATACTCCTCTTAGGTACTTTTTTTGGTTAATATCCCCGATACTTTTTTACCTTGAAAAGCAAATTATTAAAAATGCAAAGACCGTAATTGTTGACTCAGAAAAACACTCATCATTTATTCAAAAAAATTATGGAATCAACCCAGAAGTATTAACTCTTGGTGCACAACCACTTCTTAGATTGCCAAAGGTCAGAAAAAACTATTTAGTCGCCTCCTCCAGATGGGAATTAGGCAAAAATCCTCAGCTACTTTTAGAAATAATGAAATTTTTACCAAATAATAAGCTTTTAATCGTTGGTAACTGGACAAACCCTTCTGATTTATCAGAGTTTAAGCAAAAAATAAAAGAAAGTAGCTTGGAAAAAAGAGTAATTATCAAAAAAGATGTACCACCAAAACAACTTACCAGAATATACTCTGAAGCCTTGGTCTGGATTCACCCTAATGTTGAGGCATTTGGGTTGGGAGGATTTGAAGCAGCCTCATGCGGATGTCCGGTAATTATGCCAAAAGGAAGTGGCCTCAATCAAATCTTGAAAAATGGGGTTGACGGCTTTTTCCCGGATCAGGTAACTATCGAAGACTTTTTAAAACCTGTTAAATATCTCATATCACATCCTGATATTGCTAAAACCATGGGTTTGCACGCCTGGAATACTATCAAAAACGGCTTATCTTGGCAAAATCATGTCAAGCAGCTTGAAGGACTAATCAGCTTCTCATTAAATAAAGTAGAGGTGGTTGCTTTGGAAACTGGACATGCTCAAGGAACTGTTATCTCAGGAGGAGACAAGCTGCTTGAAGAAATGTCTGTCTATTTTTCGCATAATATTGATCTAACTGTAATCATCCCAAAAATTGCTGCTTGGCATTGGAGAAGGAGACAAGCTCACATTATTACTCTAAAAGAGACTATTTTTGATAATAACCCTTCCCCTTTTCCAGTTTTTACAACTTATATTATTCGCATTCTGTCAACCATTAAATTATTAATCAAATTGCAGCCAAAACAAATTCTTTATTCCTCAACAAATGTTTTTCCAGATGTTATTCCAGCCTATCTTTTTAAACTGATGAACCCAAAAGTTCGTTGGTTCGCTAGAATTCATCATCTGACACCTCCTCCTCACAAAAGACCTGGAAATTTTTTAATTAATACCGCTTCTTACTTGCTACAAGAAATATCCCTGGTTGCTCTAAAATATAAGGCAGATCTAGTTGCAGCTCTAAACCCTATGCTAAGAGTTGATTTATTGAAAATCGGCTTTAGAAAGGAAAAATTGGTTGTAGTCACTGCCGGAATAAAAAGCAGAAATTTTAAGAAATCCTCCAAACTAGTCTCAAAACCCTATGATGGAGTATTTTTAGGTAGAATGCACCCTTCTAAAGGAATTCTAGATTTAATTCCAATTTGGAGCTCTGTTTGTAAAATATTACCAGAGGCTAAATTGGTAATTATCGGACAGTCAAATCCGGCTATAACCCAATCCTTATATAAACAAGCAAGTGAATATAATTTCCTAAAGAAAAATGTTCAAATTCTTGGACCCCTGTCAGATAATAAGGTTCAAGAATATTTAACCCGTTCAAAACTTTTTTACTTCACTGATCATGAAGCTGGATTTGGACTTGCTGGACTGGAGGCTATGTCACTTGGGCTACCTGTCATCGGTTGGGACATCGGAATCTTAGGAAATGTCTTTAAAAAAGGTTTTATCAAAATTAAGCCCTTTGATTACAACCAGTTTGCCTTAAAAACAGTTGAACTTCTGCAAAATAACTCTAAGCTAGGATATTTATCAAAACAAGCAATCATCGAAAGCAAAGAACACGACTGGAAAAAAGTAGCTGTTGGATTTGAATCTCTGTTGTATAAGCTAGCGTCAAATAGTGTGCATAAATGAACAGGGGAAAAAAAATATCAATTGCTATCTTAACTGAAGTTTTAAACACTCATTCAGGCTCAAGAGCTCCAATTGAACTATCTCTTGCCCTAAACAAACTAAACTCTAAAAAAATCGAGCTTTATCTAGTGTGTTTCAGTTACAAACTAGATAAGAAGCTTAAGAAAAAATTAGAGTCTCAGAATATAAAAATATTTATTTTAAGAGTTAATAACTTATCTTTTCTATCAAAACTCAAAGCCAGCCTTAAGCTTTTTGAAATATTTAAAAAAAATTCAATTGATACTATCTTATTCCATGGTTCACTACCGATGTTTTTGATTGCCAGAGTGTTTAAAAAGCCGATTATTACTACTTACTATGGAACACAATTTAATGCTTTTGAGGAAAAGTTCTTACCTAACGAAAAGATCTCTCTTTTCCAGAAATTAATAAATCAGTTAGGAAACTTAGCAATATATGTCTTTCAAGCAGTACCAGTACTTTTATCCAACAAGGTGGTAACCATGACTAAATATGGTAGCGATGAATGCTATAAATTATTTAGAAGGAAAGTCGGTTTTATATATCAGGGTGCTGATTCAGATAGTTTAAGATCATTAAAATCAAAAGTCGTCAATAAAAATTCTCAAATTACCTTTATCTCAGTCAGCCGTATTACACCATACAAGGGTTTCCATATTTTAATCAAAGCATTTAATGGTCTACAGCCAAATAAAATAAAAAGAAGACTTATTATTGTTGGTTCGTCTGTACGCAAAAGATATTTAGATTATTTAAAAGCGTTAGGAGATAAAAATGTTTATTTTTTTACTGATATATCTGATAAAAAATTAATAACTCTTTATTCCAAATCAAATATTTACATAGGTGCTGACAGATATCTTTTTTTTGGTCTACCACCCTTAGAGGCTGCGAAGTTTGGAATTCCATCAATTCTGATGGACTACTGTTCAGCAAGAGAGATAGTAGAAAATAACGAGACTGGATTTGTTGTAAATTCTGATTCAGAGTTACGAAATAGAATGACAGAACTAGCAACAAATGTAAAACTTAGACTAAGCATGGGTTTTGCTGCAAAAGAACGCACACAAAAATTATTCAGGTGGGAAGAAACAGCCAAAAAATACTACAGCCTGATTAAAAATCTTAATTCTTAAATCCCACTATAAATAAAGTCCCACAAAATTGTAAAATTGGGCAGAAGATAGGCTTAATTGTACTTCTAATACCAACCTTACTTAAAAGGTTCCTTAATCTTGGTGATGGAGGGAAACCAAAGGAAAAACATCCTTGAATCCTGATATCTTTAAACCCAACTCTTTGAAATGATTCTTTCCAAAATTTTGCGCCCTTAACATTTATGTGGGTCGGATCATATGGTAATAATACTTTCCCTAGTATAGTACCCTCTAGATCCCCATTAGGGGTTGAGGCTAAGAATATCCCTCCCTTATTTAATACCCTAAAAGCCTCAGCAATTACAAAATCTGAGTTCTGAGTATGTTCTAGCAGGTCAAAAGCAGTTACTGCATCCAATAAACTACCTTTAAATGGCCACCTATCCTTAGACACATCTACAATTTTGACAGTAGCTTTGGTTCTCTTTCTTGCCTGAGATACAGCATAATCAGAAATTTCCAGACCGAAGGTTTCGATATTTGCCTGGTCACAGAAACTTAAAAACTCACCAAGCGCGCAACCAACGTCCAGAATACTGCCTATCTGTTTTTTTCTTGATAACAGAAACTTGAGATGATATTTTAAGATCTGCTCTCGCTCATTGCTTTCTAACTTATAAAAGTCATCAAAATACTTTTTTCCGTAGCTATTCCCCATCTTCTTTTTGCCACCAAGTTGAGGCTTTTTTATGAATTAACCTTAATCCCTTCTTTGATAATCGAACAATCAGAAATCCCCTAAACAAGATTAAGTCAATTAGAATTAAAATCGTTGCCAAAGAGATCAAATGATATATTTTCCATCTGATACCACCAACAAATTCAAATTTGACTTCTTTAGGTTTAACATCTTGAGAGAAAGGAACATACATATAACCCGGGTAAGTAGGTCCAGCTTTGTATAGAGTCAAGCTCTTGCCACTCTCAGATTTTGCTTTCCAGCTGTCATAAAGCTCTTCTTTAAATAGCACTCCTCTACTTCCTGCTGAATCTACTTCTCTTTTCTCAGGAGATATGAATCTATAGTTGAAATTACCAATTTTCTTTTCTGAAATATCGACTCCGGAAAAAAGCATATTAATCAAAAATTTAGTTTCTTCCTCGTTATAATCCCGGATTGCATGATATGGTAAATTAAACCCGGTCCAAATTAGATTACCTGATCCGATATCGATTGAAGCAGCCACAACCTTGCCGTTGTTTTTTAAGATAACTTTTGCTTCTGATTGAACAGCGCTATCGCTATCTGGGTGTGAAACATTCCAAGGTTTTCCGTCAAAATCTAAAGGAGAAAACTTGTCAAAAGATATCCCTTTAGTTAGATTACTATCTGCAGTTTCGACTTTCCAATCTCGCCCAATATTATTTCTGATAGTATGTTTAATTGGTAAGATATCGGGTAAATTACTGCTGGCAGCTTCTTTTCCTTCAGGTCCGGTATCAATGTAGATCCGCCCGCCTTTCTCTAGATACTTTGACAGTGTCCCCCAGGCTTTTGATTTATTTTTATAATCATAGCGGTACAGTATCACCTTATCAAACTTCCTTAGCTCGCCCAGGCTATAATCATCGATAAAATTTGATTTTGTAGCAATTACAATCTTTTGGCTATTTAAATTGCGCATGCCGATAAAACGGTAGATTGTGTCATAAGCGACTGCATCCCCAATTAGTAATATCGGACTAGCATTATTGGGTGCCAGTATTGGCGAAACCAATTCAGGTTTAACACGGTAATATTTTAGTGTCTGGGTTAAATCAGGAAAGAACTTTCCTATTTCTTCTGGTTTCGGACCATAACGCCTAATTACTCCTAATGATTTTACCTCTTCCTCTTCTGCTACATAATCTTTGGTTGTGACATGTTCTGCCAATACTGAGGGCGAGCTGCTGGCATAATTTCCTAAATAGTAATATACGGAATTCCAATCAAGAAGAAATTTGGTATTTTCATAAGCCACGTTTTCAGGAGTTTTCCAGTCAATAATCAGTGAGGCTTTGGCATCCTTGCCTGATGGCCCCATCAAAGAGTCTAGCCAGAATAGTCCCCATCTTTGAAGGGTGTTAACCGGAGGGTCTACATAGCCTCTTGCCAAAGGCATATCATATAGCATTGGCCACCATAAATTAACCGTGGCATCAACTGTATAAAGTCTTTTATTCTTGTCGTTTGGATCTATAAACTTAGGGGTCAATTTTTGAGCTATTTCCTTCATTTCAGCATCGGAAGTTTTAACATTCAAAATATCAGGATATGGACTAGATGCTGTGGATAATAAATCTATCCGGGCGATTAAAGCCTTGGTTAAACCCGGTGTAAAATATAAATATCCAAAAACTATAAAAAATACATTTGCCACAACTAGAGTTGTCCAGGAAGTTATCTTGAAAAATTTAACCTCACTAAACCTGTTAAAAGCTAGCGATATTTGTCCCCAAAATACTGCTGCTAAAGAAGCAGCAGCCACCGGTATAGGCCAAAAGGCTTTGTACCAACCAGTAATGAATAGATCTATGCCTCTTGAAAACAAAAATATCGTGATAAACTGATAAATCAAAAAAATTGCAAAAGGCAAGACACACAATATACTTCTTAAACGATGCTTGCGGAATATGATTGTGACAACAAAGCAAAGAGCAAATATCCCTACCAAATACCAAATTAACTGCTGCGTATCATTTAATACATAATTGAATTGGTCATGGCTCCATTTAATAATATTGGCGGCAGTTGATCCTTCTACCGGACCGCTTTCTAATGTATGGCGATTTATTAACGAATTAGAAAATATTGAACCAACCTTTCCTAGATAGGAAAAAAGTGTGGCAGGTAGTGTGCTGCTAAAATTTGATAAAACTCCAGGCAGACCAACTAAAAACCAAAGTACAACAAAGACAATCAAATTTTTGATTCTTTGACCGAATTTTAATCCTTCCCTACCGCTGTAAAAGAGTAAAATCAGGATGCTTAAAGGAATAATAACGTTTAAAAAAGCTTGCGGGTGTCCCAATAACCCGAGTCCAGCTGCAATACTGGCCAAATATAACCATCTCTTTTTATATGTATTCAAAAATCTGATTAGTAAGAAACCAACTAACGGGTAGAAGGCTTGGGTAGACCAGAAAGGAATACCGCCAGCCCAAACTAAGGCCCGATACAAATTTACAGATAAAATAGTCGCAATAGTTAAAACCAAAGACAAACCAGCGTTAAAAGAAAGCTCCTTGTAGAAAAAATAGCAAGAGATGGCAAAGATCAGTAAAAAGAACACAGCAAAATGCATCACTCCTTGAAT
Organism: uncultured Gammaproteobacteria bacterium; assembly: GCA_964405655.1. GTDB lineage: Bacteria > Patescibacteriota > Microgenomatia > Daviesbacterales > UBA10151 > CAYOOO01. The sequence continues at coordinate 44,145 of CAYOOO010000004.1, forward strand.
TAGTCCAAACTTTTCTATAAAGGGAATCATCCCTAAAAAATACAACGATGGATAATCTAAAGAGAATGGTTGTCCTCCAAACCAAAAATGTTTCCAGGCAAAGGGCCTTAAGAAATCATGCCACTTGATCATGTAACTGGTATAAGTTGCAGATAAAAATAAATCTATTCCTCTGACTGGATTTTTTGTTAGATACCAGCTGATAACAGGTTCTAAAGTTTTATAAACTATTCCCGCTGCAGCAATATTTATCAGTCCGCTGACTGAGAATAAAATCCATCTGAGTATTCTTATATGGATTTTTTCTTCTTTTTTAACTAGCTTCAAAACGTCACCAGATAGTTTCTCAACATCTTCCTGAATTTTTGCTTCATTTAGTTTTAGAGAGTCAGTAGTATTACTCATCTTCTTTCTGCCACCATTTACCAATATTAAAGCTAAGCTTATTTAGCTTCTTAAAGAATACTAACCTCATAATCCTGCCTCCTAATAAGTAATCTAATATCAGAATTAAGATTACTGATGTTAAGATTGAATAAAGCAGCGTAAAGGTATCTCCTTTGTAGTTGAATTCAACCTCAACTGGTTTATCTCGAAGCTGTGTCGGAATCGGAACGTACATAAATCCTGGACCCGTTGGGCCCGCAGCTAGGATTTTTTGACTTTGACCATTAATCTTAGCGGTCCAGACTGGCCAAAATTCTTGCCTTAACAGCACTGCTTTGGCATTTTGTGTTTTGATCTTAATCTTGCGGTTGCTGATAAATTGGGCTTGCGAGGGCGGAGGATCATTTTTTTCCAGCGGAACTAACTGAGCGATTAATGACCTGACAAATTCTCCTTCCTTGATTGATTTATAGACATTGGCATGATAGAACAGGTTCATTCCACTCCAAATTACTTTGCCACCCTCAAAAGATCCACTAACAATCAAGGGTGTATTACCGGTTTTTAGTATAACCTCAGTATTATTCTTTAAATTCGTTGGTAGTGAAAAGTTCCACTCTTTACCATCTATAACTGGTGGTCCAAAATCTTTTAAATCCCAGCTTGTCCCCAACTCCTCCCTCTTTGTGCCTTCTATTGGGAAAAAATTCGGCAGGTGAGTATTTTTAGTTTGGAAAACATCACTGCCTGTTTCTACAAAAACTTTGCCACCTTTTTTGAGATACTTTTCTATTTTACCCCACCCTGAATTATTATCTCCATCTTTATATCCGTATAATATGACAGCATCCAAATTAAGATTTTCTAAATTAGGAATTTTTGCAAGTGAGGGGGAAAGCCAGACTGTAACAAGTTTCTGTGAGTTTGTATTAGTTATGGCTAAGCTTCTGTTAAAAGTTTCAAAGCTACTAAACGAGCCGATCATGCCAACAACCGAGGCGTTGGTAGCTGATGCAACTGGTGAAGCCAAACCCTCTTTGAATTTATAAAATTTCAGCGCATCGCTATCATCATTAATCCATTCCATTTTGCCATCTTTGGTATCGTAAACCTTAACTCTTCCGGCGATAGGAGTTTGCTCTTCTTTTTCAAAAATATTTTTATCCTCGAGTAAGAAGCTGGATGGCGGGTTGAAAGAGTCACTCCTCTCGTGACCACCTTCGAAAAAGCCTATTGAGAACCAATCAATTAAATATAGCGCGTTGTTTTTAGCAATATCTTTGGGGTACTTGAAATCATCAACAATCGGATCCCTGCCCTGATTTGAAGCTAAAGCAATATCAGTCCAAAAAAATGACCCTGCCATACCTGAGCCAATTGGAGAATCGGTATAACCTCTAAACAGTGGCATCTCATAAAAAGTCGGCCACCAAATATTGACTTTCTGGTCAGCGCTATACAGACGGTATTGGTAATCTCGTACTGGAAGCCAGGCTGGAACTAGTTTTTGGCTTAATCCTTCAAATTCCTTGCGGTCCTTAAACGGCTTACTAAGTAAGCCAGGGTAAACTCCAGATTTTTCCCTGAACCTGACAGTATCTAACTGTCTATCAGTAAAATCTTCCAGGGGTTGCTGTTTACTCCAATAAAAATATCCTGATGCCAAAATTACAGCTGTGAATGCTATTGCCAGAATACTTTTTGCAGCTAAACTATCAAGGAGGCCGGTCCGCTCTATTAAAGAAGCCCAAAACATCCGGTATCCATAAGCAACACATGCTCCAAATGCCAAAGGCATTGCCCAAAAAGCTCGATACCATCCTCCCTGAAAGAAAGGTATTCCTATAGAAAGTCCGTAAATTGACAAAAAGGCAAACCCCAAAAACATTAAAAAAGGGAGCGCACCCAATACTCTAAATCTTTTCTTTGCTATAACTAAACCAATAACCATTAAAGCAATTGCTACTGCAAAAAACGCAAAAAATATTTCATTTACTTCAACTAAAAACCTCCAAAACTCTTGTCTGTTATAGGCTGCGATTGCTTTAATGGTTTCAATCGGAGTAGTACTGGTAACTGCGGAACCATAATCAGGATTACTGACAGATCCTGAAAATCTAGTTAGGACAGCATTAATTTGATTTAGAATAAATTTGGGTAATAACAGAATATTCTGTCCAAAAAATTGTTGTAGCTGAACATAGGATGTTAGGACAACTAAGCCAAGAAAAATTCCTAGGTCTAAAAGCCTTCTTTTAATTGTCGCCTTAATTTTTTCAAAGTAGCCAAAAGCAATAATTAGAAAAGCAAATAATAAGATGTGTGAAATCAATATCTGCGGGTGAGCCAATGTAGAAAGTCCTGCGACCGCAGCAGAAAGCACTAAAAATTTTCTGGTAGTGCTTTGAGTATACAAAACTAAAAAAGCAATCGAAAGCGGTAAAAATGTCATTGTTCCAACATATTGCAAGTTACCTCCCCAAATAATCGGACCCCAACTGGCTCTGGAATATATACTAAAAAGCGCCAAAACCAAAGATAATGCTTTATTTCTGGAAATGACCCAGAATAAAAAGTAACTGCTTAGACCAAAAGAAAATAGAGATAGCACAGAATATATTAGAGTTGCTTGTTGAACACCAAAATATGGTACTAATAAAGCATTCAGGTAAAAATGGAGGGACGGGTAATCGTATGCATACGGATACCCAGCCCAATTAATTGGTTTATAACCTAAGTAACGAGCATCGAAATGACGGGAATAATATGCTACGTTAGATACCATGTTATAAAAGTCGACTCCGAGAATAACAGGATGATTGATGTACCAATTAGAAATAGGTAAAAATAGAAATACAAGTAGTGCAATAGCAGATACATGAGTTGTCAAATGAAATAGAACGCTTGCTACTACTTGTGATAATCTTTTCATCAGACAGAATTAATTAAATAATTGTTTTGATAGATTTTCCTCTTCAGTTGTTATACCATAACAAGATCAAATCTTAAGAGTCAAGTTATATTAATCAGGCTATAGAATGAAGCTTTCTATAATAATTCCGGTTTATAACGAAGAACAAACCGTTGGTCAGGTCATATCGAAAATCAGCAAGTTAGAGTTAGGTAAAATTACTAAAGAAATTATTGTTGTTGACGATGCTTCTACAGACAAAAGTAAAAGCATAATTAATGAACAAAAAAAATTAAATCCCAATACACTTAAGGTCTATATCTCTATAATTAACCTGGGAAAAGGAGCGGCAGTTCGCTTTGGTTTAAAGTATGCAACTGGGGATATAATCATTATTCAGGATGCGGATTTAGAATTAAATCCAGCGGAATATCCCAAATTGATATCACCAATTATTGAAAATCAAGCTGATGTAGTTTATGGCAGCAGGTTTAAGGGTTTTAAAAATGAAAATATTCCTCTTAGAACAATCCTGGCAAATAAATTTCTGGTCATTTTAACTAATATTTTGTTTAAGGGTCATTTAACAGATATGGAAACCGCTTATAAAGTTTTTAAAAGCTCTATAATAAAAGATGTCAACTTACGCTGTGTCGAATTCGATTTCGAAGCAGAAGTCACAGCCAAAATTCTTAAGGGTGGGTATAAAATAGTCGAAATTCCGATTGAATATAAACCACGAACTCCGAAAGAGGGTAAGAAAATGACTTGGCGGCATGGCATTGAGGCGATTTATACATTATTTAAATATCGTTTTTTTGATTAGTAAATTATTTATTATCAAAAGATAGATCGATGTAGCTGCAAAAAATAAGCTTCTAGCTAGATTTTGAAGATCTATACCAGGCTTCTGCTGGGGATTTATCATATAAGATGGTGTAAAAGTTTGAGTTACTTGAGGTGTAACATTCTGGAACAAACCTAAGGTCTTAAGGGGAATAAATAAACCAACTGAAAGATCCGCTGAGGAAAACATGAGAATTATCAACCAGCAGCCAAATAAAATAGCTGGCAAATAAAAGTTCTTCAACTTACTTAAAACCAGCTCAATAACTATAAATGGAGTAACCCACAAAAACCACTGAACATGGATCTTAATTAGGCTAAACAAAATCAGTAATGTGCTTAAATAACCTTGCCAAAGCTTAACTGTTTGAGCCTTAAAAAAGAAGAACAGGTAATACATTAGAAGAATAGTAATTACAGGAAAGATCACAAAGTCTTCAGCAAGAAAAATCTTACTTTCTAAAATTCTTAAATTATAAGGAGAAAATAGGACCATCTGCTCAAAACCAGCAGAATTTAAAAAAGGCCAAATAGTGAATACTATTGGGGCTAAACCTAAAAATAGATAATAAATTTTATTCCAATTATTTTTAACTGGGATTAGAAGCATTAAAGGCAAAAAGAGCAAACCAAAAAATTTATATGCTCCGCCTACCCCAATTGCCAAACAGGCAAGCGCCAATCTTTTTCTACTGGCAAGATATAGTCCTAAAACTGCAAAAAAAGTGGGGATTAAGTCCAAATTCCCCAAGGCCAAAAGATAATAAGATAATGGGTTGAACAGCCAAAGAAGTAAAGCAAGTCTCTTTTGAACAAGGCTCTTAAAATATTTCCAAATTAAATATCCTGTTCCTAAATCAAAAAATAAATATATGAGCTTGTACCAGAATATATGCCAGATAACGTCCGTTCGATTATAAATTCCAAATAGGTTATTAGTCATACTGTCCAAAAAGCTTTGACTTGTAAATGGACTAATTATCTTTGTCCAGATTGCAAAAGTATATAAAGTTAACGGCGGATATGGGAAAAAGGAAGTGGTAAAACTTTTAACTAAATTATGATCTTTAGGCAGTGATAAGTAAAAATCATAGATATTAAATATTCCCTTATCTGCAAATAAGTGGGAGGCGATGACTATATCCCATAAATCTGAATGAGCTGTAATAGACAGCAAAATAACTTTTAAAACTATTGCAAATATAATTGCTTTTTTCATCTTATGAATTCCTGGCTATGAGCCCAATACTTCCGACTGGGAATGGAATTTTAAAATCAAGCCAGTTTGGAAACCTTAAGTATCTTAAATAGGCAAATTTTCTACCACCATAAGCGATAGTCAAGGTAATCAGTTGTTTAAGCGAATACCAGCGAATATCATCAGAATAAAAATCTATATCCTTGAAGTTAGACTTTAACAGAGCAATTTTAAGAGCCTTTTCGTTCCAGAAGGTTAAATGCTCCTGATGTTTATAAGAAAACCAGTTATTCTTTAATAATTTTTTCCACAAGCTTTCTGAGTTTGGGGTAGTTATTAACACTATCCCATTTGGTCTTAAAATTCTAGATAAATTTTTAAGAAAAGTTATTGGATATTTTATATGTTCAATTGTTTGGAATAAGACAACAGCATCATAGTTTTTCTCTTTAAGAGAAACATCTCCGACCTCCCCAATTAATACTTTTACTTGATATCTTTTCCAAGCCATTTTTTTTGCTGATTTATTTATATCTATGCCCAAAACTTGGTAATTATTTTTCCGAGCCAAATGTAAAAATACGCCTATACCACAACCCACTTCTATTAGTCTCCCCCTATTGGGAAGATATTTATTTAATCTTCTTAATTGGTCACTAAAATAAACTTCAAAGGAGCTTAGAAACAAATCATAATCTGGGTAACCTTTAGTCAGGCTTTCTTTTTGACTAAAGTAATCTCTTGTATAGATTTTCTTAATCTGCTGATCACTAGGAAGAGAATCTCTCCACTCTAAATGGCAGTTTTGACAGACTTTAATTTTCTCTTTATTAGTAAGATTTTTTGTCAAAATCTTACTCCCCTCACAAACAATACACTGACTATTCTTCACTTCTCCTCCTGCTTTAGCTGATAAATACTGATAACTGGCCCAAATTGAATATCTTTTAAAAACTTAACTTTATCTAAAGCTTGATAGTCAACTCTCCATCCATGAGGATCATTATCAAAAACAAATGTCGGAGTAAACTGATTAACTAAAAGGTAATTTTTATTAAGTGAGCTCAAAAAAGTTTTATCAAAGCCTTGATTATCTCTATGAGCCCAGCTTGAGACTATTAAATATTCTACCCCTTGAACTTGATAAGAGTCTGTATCAACAATTTTTTGATTGCTGGTTTGGTCCAAAGTTGGCACTCCTATCAGATCATAACCAACCTTATCCTGACTTACTTCTAGTGTTGCCAGTAAATTTTGGGCAGGTAAGCCTAAACTTTGAGCTTGATTGTAAAGCGCTAAAAGTCTGAACTTACTTAAAACTAGTGGCGGGCCTTCAAAAGATGGAACGCTATCCCCGACCGCTCCCTCAACTACTATTTTGGAATTTGCAGGTATATTTTTTTCAATCCAGTTCTTTGAAATAGTCCTGGTATCTGGTTGGGAGATCAAAAAGTCAAACTTTAAGGTTCTTATTAAGTTATTACTGCTTATTAGAATAATTATTATGAGTATTAGATAAAAGTTTTTAACGATTCGCCAAAGAAAGACTGCTGAAGTTAAAGATAAAAAGGGTATCATCGCCACAGCCCATCTGGGAAAATTACCTCCAGCTAAAATAATTCCCAAGAAAATAGTTAAAACTGAAAATGAAGCTATAAACGCTTTTTTCCCTAGTTTACCTGAGATACTAGTGATTAAAGCTAACAGGTAAATAAATGAACTACTCAAACCAAAGGCTGGGAAAAGCTGATCTTTAATATAGCCAAACCAGACCGGCTGATAATTTAGGCTTGGCCCAATCATTCTATGCTTCAAAACTAAGTCAATGTTAGATTGTATGAATCTTTGGCTGTCTAAAATAATATAGGGATTAGTAGCTATATAAGCTAGAATAGACAAAACCAGTACGCCAATTAACTCTTTTATGTTTATTTTTTTAAAAAAATACAGTAATAGAACAATCAAACTAATGGGAAAGTAGATAATTTTAGTTGAGACAGCCAAACCTAAAGATATTCCTAAAAAAATTAATGAACGTTTCCTTTCTTTGACTGTTTCAAAGACTTTTAGAACAAAATAAAAAGTTACCAGCAAGAATAATGAAGATAGTGTCTCTTCTTTTATATAATGAGATTCTTTAGTAAATAAAAAACTGGAAGATAACAAAAACAGGGCTGTTAAAGCAGTCTTTTGGCCGAAAAAACGGTTTCCAATCACTAGAACCAGACTGGCACAACCTAAGCTTACTAAAAGTGAAAAAATCCTTCCCAGGATTATAAAAATGGTTGGGTCTGAAAGATAAGCCACATAGAAACTAAAAGGAGAGTGATAAATCCCCAAGATCAAGCCTAAAATATATTGAATAAAAAAAACGGGAATTAGAAGGTATGAAAGTAAGATCGGGTGAAGGTAGGTATCAGGCTTAAGAAAGTTGGAAGCTGCATAAAAGGCTGAATAGATTAGCTTGCCCTCATCAGGGTGATAGATAAAAGGCAAACCAAAATTAATCCCCCATATTCTGGAGATTAAAAACCAAAAAAATATGGCCAATATAACTTTGTTAATTTTGAACCTGTGTAATTTGACCATTTTTATAAATTAAAATCAGATCTTTTGAGGAAACAAAATCTGATAGAAAATCCACTGTTAGAGTATTTTTGTCTAAAAGTCTGGCTGTAAAATATTCATTACTAACCACTGCTTGTCCATTTGAGTTGATCTGAGGATGAAAGAGTACAAAACCAGATTCGCTTTCTAAGCTTAAACTGCGAGCATTCAAAAAACTGTAACTTGAGCTTACTCCAACTGGACTTGGTGTTAAGATAATCTGGCTTAAAAGTTCTTGTCCTACCATAAACTCGACTGCTTCCTTAAGGTGAGTCCTGTAGATAATGGCCCCGTTAATACTATCTGGAATGTTAATCAGAAAAACTCTATCTATAGTCCTTGGCATATCTTTTAAAAGTAATAATAGTTGGTCAGCTATCTGCTTGGAATAAAGACCAGCTATTTTCCAGTTGTAATTCTGATTGTAAATATAGAAGGAACTTAATAATACATAGCAAGAAATAGCCATCCAAAAAAATACACGCAATGTTTTCTTGTATTTTTGTAGATGGAAACTAGCTAATTTTATTATTAAAAAAGAAAGCATGATGGAAATAAACACGCCTGGTAGATAAAGTTGTCGAAGTTGTGTTGGTGTATTGGCTGTCGGCAAAAAAGAAATCCCGATGAGGAGATAAAGCAATAAAGATATTGATTTGAGTGAGAATTTTCCTAAAAACAACAGTCCAAGAAACCCAACTAAATAAATTACAAATACATTGGAAAGAGCAATAATTTTCAGATGAGGTGCAAGCGAGTAAGGATTTAAAGTGCCTAAGGCTAAAAATCTTAAAAGGAAGTAAAAGAGAAATACTAATATCAAGCTTAAAAAGATATGTCTGTATTTCAAAAGTAACTTACTTATTACTTTCTTTTTGTCTAAAATTAAGACTATAACCAGAGAAGCTACGGGAAAAGTAACAGCAGATTCCTTGCTAAATAAAGCCAGAAGAAAAAGGATCCAGGTAACTAAAAGCCACAACTTTTTCTTCGATTCGACGTACTGTATTAGAGTAATTAAAGCAGCTAGATAAAAAGTAGTAACTAGCAAATCATATCTGCCTCCGACGCTCCAGGCTATTGCTTCAGTCTGGAAAGGAAAGATGGTAAAAAGTAAGCTTGAAGTAGCAGCCAAAAAAACATTTTTTTTAAATAGTAAATATACAAATAAGCTAACTAAGGCTATGTTAATAAGATGAAAAATTAAACTTGTTAAATGAAAAATTACAGGTGTCATTCCTAACAAAACAGTATCTAGCCAAACCGTCCAACCTACCATGGGTCTAAAGTAAGGCGGTAAAGAGATGCCTGCAAGATCTGGAGGTAGAAATAAGCGAAAAGAGTTGATTAAATCCAAACCTCTTACCCTAGTCCACCATTCATAGTCTTCTCCTACAAAATAAGCATCTAAAATTCGCTGGTATAAAAATACTGCCACTAAACAAGATGCAACGACACATAAGAGTAGGTTTCTTTTTTTAGCTGAATCCACCATCCCAGATATATTTGTCAGTAGAAGAGTTTGGTGACTTAGGACTTACTTTAAAAAAACCTCTAATAATCTTATATATTTGAATAGGCAAAAATAAGACCGGATTTAGGATTGGATGTTTAAATAGAAGTCTGTTAAACCAGTAGCGCCAGAGAAAGCTTTTACTGGCATATTTTTTTAATAATTCAAAAGTTTCTTCGCTGATCTCTTTTGATTTAGTAAATATTATATTGTTATTGTGTAATCTGGCATAAAAAAGTTTAATTCGGCAAAATCTGACTACACAGTGACTGGCGATACATAAAGCTAGAAAAGAAGTATCCGAAATCCAAGTAAGCGGTAACAAGCCTACTCTGGCTAAAATGCTTTTTCTAAAAATCATACCGATGCCAGCTCCACCATAGTTAAATAGATCTTCAACCTTGCTTCCATAATTTGTCCCAATCGGAGGATATAAAATTATTCTACTTTTGTTATCTAAATTATAAAAAACGCCTCCACAGACTAATACATCCACTTCTGGATGACTTTCTAAAATATCAATTGCTTTCTCTAAACTTTTAGGGTAGATAAGGTCATCATCAGATAAAGGCTTAATATATTTACCATGGGAGACTAGTATGGCTTTATTGGTAGCATGGGTTGGACTGATATCTGGTTCAGAAATAAATAAGTCTATGAAATCAGAATTATTTCTAATAATTTGCAGACTATTATCAGCTGATCCTCCATCAACTACAATAAGCTCGTCATTTTTCTTTTTATATTGTTTTATATTTTTAAGTGCTTGATTTAAGGCTTTTGCCCGATTTTTGGTGGCAAGAATAAATGTGACCCTCTTTTTGAGTTTGCCTTCAAAACTATAATCCATACTTAAAATAACTGGCGATATAATTGTTCAATTTTACTCCCTATAATATTCGAATTGTATCTACTCCTAGATCTGATAAAGGCTTTTTTTGCCAGTTCGGATCTTAAAGATTTACTATCTATCAACTTACTCATTTTCTTGACTAAATCTTGACCATTTCCCTCCTGAAAAAATAAACCACAACTGCCCACTACCTCTCGAGTAACTTCAGTATCAGAAACAATGATAGGTAGACCAGACGCCATTGCTTCAACCAAAACCATCCCATATTGCTCTTCCCAGTCTTCTTGGCGTTCACTTGCTAGTATAAAAATATCTGCCAAGTTATATACTTCTGGCATCTTAGAGTATGGCAATAAACCTAAGAAGTGAACATGATCACCAAGACCTAGCCTATTAGCTAGCTCCTTGAGTCTATTTTCTATTGCACCCTGACCTGCTAAGATCAATTTAAAGTCTACCTTGTACTTGGGTAAAGCAGCAACTGCCTTTATTAAGGTTTTAAATCCCTTTGCTTCAACCATCCTACCAATAGATAAAAGGACGGTCTGATCACTATTTATTTTAAGCCTTCTTCTTAGCTTAGGGATGCCATTTATATCGGGTTTAAAAAGGTTTAAATCTACTCCCATGGGAATTAATTTAACTTTACTAGGATCAGCTCCCTCGGCTATTAAAGTATTTTTGGCTTTGGTTGTCGGAACAACAAAACAATCAACACCTCTTATTACTTTTGCTTTAATATTAATTTGCTGTCTATAACTTTCATGACTTTTGGGAATAGTCTCCCAGACTGTGGCGACAACTTTTTTTATCATCCCCTTCTCTTTAGCTTTGACTGCCTGCCAGCTATAACCATTATAAACTTCTGCAACATGGGCTATATCAAAGCCTTTGATAGATTTTTCCAGATTTATCAGAAATAAAGGACTTCCCAAGATTTGATATAAAAACTCTATTCCCAAAGGTATTTTACTAGCTATCTCGCCTAAGCAATGTAGATACCTTATGGGAATTTTTAACTCATCAGTTGCTAAGCTAGATTTAACCCCTTTTGACCCAATTGCCAGGATCTTGTTTTTTGCTCCAAGAGATTGGTAATTTACCATTTCCCACTTATTTAAAGAAGGCCCTCTGATAATTGCAATTTTCATATCTTTTAACTGCCCTTTTTAGAAAAAATCTTATTTGATAAGTAATTTAGGGTGATGCTTCTAACCAAAACTAAATCTTTAATTATCTCTTTTTTCATGAAAATATATATCAGTAGAGTGTATAAAAATAATCCAAATAGTAGAAAAGCTAACAAACTGATAAGGTTGTCTACTTTATATAAACTTTTCAAGACCAAGATGCTCAAACCAGTTAAAATAGACAGAATAAGTGGTGGAATAAAGATTCTCAAATAACTAAATGTAAAATATCTGTAAACTCTAGATAGAGTGACAAAAGTGCTTATGGATACGATCACCATTGCCAAATTAACACCCCAAAATCCAAATATCATCACCAGAGGAACTGTTAAAATCCATTGTAATATCGAGACAATCAAGTAGAAGTTACGATAATATTTAACTTCTCCCAGTGCTAAGAGTGTATTGACAACTAAAGCATTAATGGCTGTCAAACTGGTTTGGATAATGGCTAAATTTAAAGATGTCAAACCATCTAACCAGCGTTGACCATAGATAAATCTTGTTACTTCAGAGGATAATACTAATACTAATGATGAAAGTCCAAACGTAGATATTAAAATAATCTGCATAAATTTGCTAAATATCTTCTCTGCTAATTTAAGATTATGTTGCAACCTTGACATCAGAGGAAAAACTATTTGGTCAATAATAGATGCCAAGATTGACGGAACTGCAGCTACTCCCCCAGCCCAGGTAATAAGTCCAACTGCTTCTGCTCCACTTAAGTGACCTGGTCCTGGAAATCGGCCAATAAAAACTGCGATAATTGCACCATTGAATAGTCCAACAATTGTGGTGAGTTGAAAAGAAAGTCCAAGTTTGAAAATTGACTTAAGCTTATTAAAATTAAAGCTAAATCCGAAAGGCCATGGGTAAAGAAGATAGTAAACTAATAATTGAACGATCTTGCTTAAAGTATAGGCATAGACAAAGCTCGCTGTTCCTAATCCCCAAATTGCAAATAGAATCGTTGAATACTGAGTGGTGAATAAACCTGTAACCTCACCAATAACACTTCTTCTGTATAGGAGGTGTCTCTCTAGTAGGTTGGGTGAGATAGAATTTAAATTGCCAATTATATTGGCAAAGACTAAAATCCTTAACCATCCTACTGCTTGCTTTTCTAACTCTCCCCCATAGAAAGATAAGATCAAAGGACTTAAACTCCAGATAAGCGCTCCAATAAGCAAAGCTAAGAATAAATGAATCCACCAAATGCTTCGCAGAAGAACCTTGTCAGGCTCTTCTTTCATTTGGATAATTACTCTCCCTAACCCTAAATCTGCAAAAACCCAAAAAAAGGTTAAAGTAAATTGAATTATGGCAAACATTCCAAAATCTTGAGGAAAAAGTATTCTAACTAGAATTAGGTTAGAAAGAGTTATTATTGCTTGATTAACAAATTTTTTAAAAACCAGCCAGCTAAGACTGGTTAGAATTAATTTTTTTACCTTCTTTTTAGAGTCAAAGTTCCAGATTAATACTAAATTATTCTCTTCTAATTGACCCTGAGAGTTATTTGCCATATCTTTTTCCTTTACAAACTAGTCTGTCTATGTAAAATTAGCTTAGATGAATAGACCTAATAACATTCCATCAATTTCAGCTGTTATTATAACTAAAAACGAGCAAGAGGTAATTGAGGATTGTTTAAAAAGTATTGCTTGGGTGGATGAAATCATTTTGGTTGATGACTTTAGCAGTGATGATACTGTCAAAATCGCCAAAAAATATACTAGAAATGTATTTCTCCACAAGCTTCAAACACTGGGAAAACAAAAACAATTTGCCTTAGATAAAGCCAGGGGTGATTGGATCATAATGCTTGATGCTGATGAGAGAATTGCTGAGAGTTTAAAAAAAGAGGTAATTGAGGCAGTTAGCAAGGGTAACTTTGATGCCTATAATGTTTATTTTCATCAATTTTTTTTAGGTCAACCTTTAGTTCCTACTCTTTCAGGAGGTCATCCCAGGATTTTTAAAAGGGGTCTTGGGAAAATCATTCCTGATGCAATCCACGAAAAGATAGTCATAAATGGGAGTATTGGCCAACTAAAAACGCCCATTATCCATCTCTCCCACCGGAGCCTTTCTCAGCTAATCAGTAAGTTTAACCACTTTACAGATAAGGAGGCTAAAATTATGTTTGAACACGGTTCAAGAGTAGGTAAACTTACAATAATCAGTTCTTTAATTCATAATTTCTGGATCCGCCAAAAAGTCTACCAAGATTACAAATCAGGAATCAGAGGCCTGGTTTTGACGTCTCTTTTTTTAATTTATCATTTTCTAAAGTGGATCAAGATCTGGGAGTTACAAACTCTGGTAAAAGATGGAAAAAAGAGAAATCACTAAGCGGTTTTTTGGCAAACAAATAAAAACTGGAAAGCTAACCCTTCAGGCCAAAGGCCAGAGATATGATATTCTAACTTTTTAAACCAATTAAATTCTCCTATAAGGGGATGAATCACCTTCATAAATAAAGGCAGTTGCGTAAAACCACCTGTATAATCGAACTTCACAACCTTTAGTCCTCCCTTCTTTATTAAATCCAGGGCTGTTTGTTTGGTGAAAAATCTGAGGTGAGTTTTGTCCATAATCCCCCAGTCAGTATACTCAAAGCGTCCCAGTAAATGGGATAACCTATTTGTCAGAAAAGCTATATTGGGAACAGAGATAATAATTTTTCCTCTCTTATCTAAGAGATTTGACAGATTAAGCAAAGTATCCTCTGGGTTTTTAAAATGTTCCAGGACATCTGCTAGCAGAATCCTGTTAAATCTTAGTTTTTTTATTTTTCTAAAAATAATTTTACTTTCTATATCGCCAACATAAACTTTCTGGCAGTATCTTAAGGCTTTTTTTGCTTCTGATGGATCGATTTCAACTGCAGTAACAATATTTCCTTTCTTTTGAAGCTTTTTAGATATGTAGCCGCTGGCGCAACCAACTTCGAGAATTTTTTGGTTAGAGCCAATCTCAGCTAGAATTTTAGAGTGAATTCCATACTGGTCAGAGTTAAACCTATATTTACTCATGAATATTTTTCTTGAATTATGAATTTAGATTTTGTTATATAGTTAATTTTAATGGGAAACCGGACTGCTAAATTTTTGCGCATCCTCGGGCTTATTCTATCACTTGTTAGTATAGGGACTTTTATTTGGTTTTTTAATATAAGCAGAGCGACTAACCCAGAAATTAAACTACTCATTTTATCTTTAGGAATTATAATCAACTTTGCTACCATAATCTGTCTTCTAAAACTAAGTTTGCTTAAGCGTTTTCAATCGATTCTTTTTATTTACCTCTTCATAGTCACCTTTTATCTTATTGTTGAAACTCCATTATCATGGATTAGCTGGGTGGCTGGATGGGATAGTAGCTGCTGGCTTTTTGAGGATTCAGGTAAAACAATCAGATTCGATCCAATATTCGGTTACAGATTAGAAAAACAGCCTTCAAGATATGCCAGGATCACCAAACATTACTTAGAGTATGTCGGAATTCAAAAAGGAAATAACTTAGGTTTTCCGGATGATAGTCAATTTGAACCAAGAAAAGATCGGGTTGGCTTAAAAAGAATTGTCGTATTTGGTGACTCGTTTACTTCAGCCCAATATATTGCTGAAAATTGGCCTCAGCATAGTGAAATTTTACTTCAAAACCAAGGATATCAGGTTGAGCTGATGAATTTTTCTCAGGAAGGTATTGGTCTTGCTAACTGGTGGAGAACATTAACTGAGGTTATAGAAAAAGACAACTACGAAATCGACGGTATTATCTTTGCTGTTTTCAGAGGGGATCTAAAGAGAAAATTTGTTTTTGCCACCCATCAAAATAATCCTCATCCTTTATCAGGTCACTTAGATAGATGGCTACCAACCTACTACCCAGCTACTTTAGCAGAGGCAAAAAAGGCTATGAAACCTCTCAGCGAAGCAGTCATTGTCGATTCTAGTGTTTTTGATAAGGCAATTGGGACTACTCATTGTCCTTTTCAGGTTTCTCAAAAATTCAAACCTTATCTTATGGAAAAAGTGAATATTCAACTTGACCTAATGCTTCATAATTTTAATAAGGCCAGCGTCAATACTGTTAATAGTAATTTAAGCTACCAGGAAGCTTCAGATCGGCAGAGAATCATCGCCTCAATCAAAGACTTTCTTACCAAAAAAGGTCTGTCAAGTTTAGTTGTATATATACCTTCAAGAGAAGAAGAGACAAATAAGGCCAGCTCCTACTCGCCTGCTGAATTTGACGATACTAAAAAATTTAGTCAAATTCTCGGCTCCTCATTTATAGATGGTAGGGAGCTTTATGCTAAAATGTCAAAAAAAGAGATTAAAAATAGCTTTTTCCCCTATGATGGTCACTGGAATCAGCTTGGATCAAACCATTTTGCAGATTACATAAGCAGACAGATACCTAATGTTTTCTCTTTAACCAAAGAGTCTAAATAGAAAAGCTTATGCTAAAAAACATTGGTCAAGTAGCGGGATTTTTATCTGGTATATTTTTTATGTCTACTGTTTGGTTTCTAATCTTAAGATTATCTGGACGCATCCCTCAAGACTTTGGATACTTTCAAGTTTTGATAATTGTAATTTTGGTGGTAATCTCTGGATTAACTTTAACAAAATATCTAAATGGTTAAACTAAAGCTTTTTTTTCAAGGATTTAAATTAGGATTATTAGAATTTAGTCAGTCATTAAATGTAATTTTAAATTCAGCTTTACTGTTTGTAGTTTATTTTGCAGTCATAGGTACAACAGCAATTATTGCTAAGATTTTGGGTAAACATTTCTTGCAGCTAAAATTCTCCAAAAAAACAAAAAGCTATTGGATTGATTTAGATTTGGATAAAAAACCTTTAGATCAATATCTCAAGCAATTTTAGCATACTAAATGTATATTTTAGGAATCTCCTGTTTTTATCACGACTCGTCAGCAGCTTTGCTTAAAGACAGTGTGATTATTGCTGCAGCAGCACAAGAGAGGTTCTCACGGATCAAACACGATACATCTTTTCCCACCGATGCTATCAATTTTTGTCTTAAGCAGGCTGGAATTACCATCGAGGAAATAAATTATATCGGTTTTTACGAGAAACCTCTTTTAAAATTAGAAAGAATACTATATCAACATCTCGAAATGTTTCCTCTGAGTTTAAAAACTTTTTTGTCATCTATGCCCTCTATTTTAAGCCAAAAATTGGCAGTAGTCAGTCTGATAAAAAAAAGGCTGGGATTTAAAAAAGCTGTCTTTTTTATTGAACATCATCTAGCTCATGCTGCCAGCTCATACCTACCCTCCTCTTTCAACAAAGCAGCTATAGTTACTTGTGATGGTGTGGGAGAATCGACAACCACCAGTTTTGGGATAGGGTCTGGAAATGACATTAAACTACTTAAACAAATAACCTTTCCTCACTCATTAGGTCTTTTGTATTCAACTATTACTGCTTATTTAGGTTTTAGTGTCAATAATTCGGAATATAAGGTTATGGGACTTTCCGCTTATGGGGATAATAACTCAAAAACTAATAAATACTACAAAAAACTTAAACAAATAATTGATATAAAAAGTGATGGTAGTTACCACTTAGATATGGATTATTTGAATTATCACTTCAGTGACAAAATGCCTTCAAAAAAACTTTGTCAATTGCTTGGCGGACCTGTTAGGAAGCCACTTGACCAAATAACTAACCGTCACCAAGATATTGCTGCAGCTGCCCAATTAATGCTTGAAGAGGTTTTAACAAAAATTTTCCAGTTTGTCCAAAAAACTACAGGTGAGGAGAATGTGGTTTTTGCAGGAGGAGTAGCATTAAATAGCGTCTTCAATAGCAAGATTCTGAGTAAAACCAAGTTTAAAAATATTTGGATTAGCCCTGATCCTGGAGACGGAGGAGGTAGCGTTGGAGTATGTTGTTATATCTACAATACCATTTTAGGCAAAAAAAGAATTACTCTTGATAGTGCTTATCTAGGCCCTAAATTTTCTTCAAAAGAGATAGAAAGATTTTTACTTAAAAACAAAATAGTGTTTAAAAAATTTAGAAACAAAAAGCAGCTGATAGAAAGATGCGCAAGACTTATATTTGAAGATAAAATCCTTGGCTGGTTTCAGGGTCAGATGGAATGGGGCCCTAGAGCACTTGGAGCGAGGAGTATTTTATCAAATCCTTGTAATCCAAATATAAAAGAAATACTAAACACAAAAGTTAAGCATCGGGAAAAATTCAGACCATTTGCACCAGTTGTTTGTCAAGATGACACTAAGCTATACTTTGAAACTGGCTCAGATACTTCAAAGCTGAGCGATTTTATGTTGACGGTTTATCCGATTAAGAAAATTTGGCGCAAAAAAGTTCCAGGCGTAACCCATATTGATGGTAGTGGCAGGCTACAAACTATTAAAAGAGCTCAAAATCCCCTTTTTTATGACCTGATAAAAAGATTCGGTCAGCTTTCAGGGGTCTCTATGCTAATAAATACCTCATTTAATATTCGTGGTGAACCAATAGTTTGTACACCTTTGGATGCTTACAAATGCTTGATGGGAACAGGGATTGATTATTTAATTATGGGTGAGTTTTTGGTAAAAAGAGATGATAACTCAAAAGATTTTTGGGATAGTGAAAAATATGCAAAGGACTAACAACAGACCAATTTTACTAGAAATCTTTGCTTTTCTAAGGGAAAGGAGGTCAGTGTGGCTTATTCCGGCAATTATCTTCTTAATATTAGCAGCTGTTCTTATTATAGTAGGATCTAGCACAGCTACAGTTTCTCCATTTCTTTATCCAATTTTCTAAATCTTAAATAACAGATAGCGTATTATTAGATGCTTTGATATATTTTGATATTCAAAGTATTATTTATTATGTAAGCTGTTCTGTTTTAATTTAGAAATAATCTTATTACCAAACAAAGGATATGAGAGGAAAAGACCTAGGGTTAAAAAGCTTATTAAGTAGCCCAACCAAACCTGCCAGGTAGTTGAGTGCTTAAGAATAATGTCTATTTGGCCAAACTTTTTAGGTTCAAGAAGGATAAAACCTAACGGGTCCTTGGAAACCCTAGCTGAAACTTTATTGGCTTTATCATAAGCGCTCCAGCCTGAGTCAGCTGTCATCTGGACGAGGATCCCTTCCCTGTTATCAATCTTGCCTGTAATCTGGTAAGTGCTGTTGTTAATGACTTTAAAATCTAATTGATTTGGGCTGGAATTTTCCAGCCAATTAATATACCTTAAAATTCTTTCCTTATCGTCAGCCTTAACAGGAACCTTAATATTCTTAATTTGATCTAGATTGATTGATTTAGATAGGGATTCCTTTTTTAAGGGAATCTGATAAATAATATCTGCACCCAGCTTGTCTTTGACAGGATAATTCTCAAAGCGTTCAAAGTTTTTAGTATCATGGTAAAGCTCAGTCGAGCCTGGAGTAGTTATAACAGCATATTTGGCATTGATTATTCTTAGCCAAGCATCAGCGATTTCTGGGCTTTTACCATTGGTTAACTGATAATAGATATGGTCTGGCCATCTATTAGTTGAGGCCTGATAAAGACCACCTCTTAACTGCCAGATATTACTAAACCAGTTTAAATAAAATCCATAGTTTCCAGATATAAAAACTCTCTCCCCTTTTGATAGGTCAACATCTTCTTTCAAGGCTTGGGCTACTTTAAATTCAGAAGTTTTTTCTAAATCAACCACTTCTGAGGCTGCTTGATTTGCGGTTTTAACAAAGGGTTTGATATAAGTTGAAGAGAAGACTAAAAATACTATTACCAAAGCCCAAGTAAAAATATTAGCCATCTTCCATTTCCTCTCTAAAAGTCTAGAAATCATTCCTACAAATATACCAATCAAGAGGGCCATACTAAGATCAACCTCAGCGTTATACCTTAAAGCCTGAGGCAAAAGTTCTATTCTATAAGCAGACTCATCTGGAGGAGCTGACAAGTAATAGGTTGCCACAACAGTAAACATCAGCAAAAACCAGACTAGGCTGGAGGCTAAACCAAAGTCTTTGATAAAGCGGCGGATTAGTATAAAAGCTATGAAAATAGCCACAAAGCCTGCTATCCATCCCCAAGGAAACGAAGAGATTAAGATATTACTTGTACCTCCACCTTCTCTAAAAAAGGTTGATAAAAAAGTTAAGTTATACCAAAAAGAGATTAGGCCTAAAGAAGCAACTCCGGCCAGAATAAAAAGTAGTAAGTTTTTGCTGCGGTTTGTATCTGACTGACAAAATTTAACAAAAGCCATCGAAGCCATCAAAAGAATCGTGGCAAATAGACCAATCGCATTCGTTAGACCAACCAAACCAACAAAGATGGCTGTTAAAAACAGATTAACTCTTTTGGGCTTTTCTAAAAATCTGGCAAAAAAGAGTCCAGCTATTGGAATAAAAATTAGCGAAAACAGGTGAGGTCCTTCTCCCCATCGAACCAGAATAGTAAATCTTCTGGGATCCCAGAAATCTGCTGAAAACCTATCTTGAGCGACTTCTCCACTTTCTAGAATAAAGTAGAAGATAGTTGGCAAGACTGAATATAAAACACCTGCTACTACTCCTCCAATTAGTCTTTTTGATAGCTGCCAAGCCAAAAAAAAGAGCGAAACTGGGCCAACAATATAGGCAAAGCCAGTTAAGTTGCGGTAAGCCTCCCAAAGCTCGAAGCCCCAAAATTTATGCAGCATTGCCTCAAGAACTGGCAAAAGCGGCGTATAAAAAACATGGAAAGGAAATCCTAGATACCAAAAAGGAGCCCAGGATGATCCACCAACTGGCAGACCAAAATCCACCAAAAATCTGCCCATTGAGACATAGGAAACCTCGATTGAGCCTATATTAGCTGGTCCATTTTTTCCCAGCCAGCCTGAGATCATCTGGTAATTTAACCAATAGAGAAAAATCACAACTAAGATCGCAGAGACAAAAGTTATGAGGACGCTTAAAACCTTCTTTTTAGAAAATTGTGGCATTCAGCTAAGTATCTTCTCATCAATCATAGCAAATAACATAAAAGAAATAATCAGCGTAATCACCAACCCAAATGGGTCAAATAACCCAATATAGTTTCGCATTGGGACAAAAAAACTTTTAAAGACAAAAACGGATAGCAGCGTGGCTATAAAGATTAGTAAGGCCAACAACACTTTTAAGAAAAAGTCAACCTTTTCTGAGTTGGTTTTTTTAAGAGCGTAACCCTGATTTATGAGATAGCTTTTGAGAATCTGTCCCGCTGGTCCTTTTTCCTTAAGAAGATAGGAACAAGCAACGCACTTTTCAGTAGAAGTTAACTGATGCTCAATCTGTTTGACATGACTAGTATCCTCAGACTTTAAAGCTTCAAACAGATCTATTAAATGGCTTTGACAGATATATAAACCCTTACCAGACGGGCTCTTCACTTCTTTTTCTTTTCTGCTCATAACGTTTTATGTAATTAAAAATTGGGAAGAACTAAAGCTAGCTTACCCTCTCCTCAGGCTGTTTGATATTGGCAATCCTGGGAAACAGGAAGATAATTATCAAAAAATAGATCAGGGTGGCTAAAGATAGGCTTTGAGCTACAGTAACAAAGGTCCTATCAGGACTTTGTGGTCTGGCTATACCACCAACTCCTAAAGCTTTTTGAACTAAAATTGGTGCCTCACTGACTTCTTTTTGGGCAGCCTTAACACTAAAGTAGCTACTCATTCCCAGCATTACAATCAGAGCAGTTGAGATTAGGATCAGGAATGAGAAGATAACTGTACTTTTGAGCCTAATCAAATAGTTTTTAATCAGAAACTGAGAAAGAGGAGTAAATAAGACTGCTACTGCAAAAGAGGTAGCTACAGAAAGTTCGATTAGATATCTTTCAGCAGTAAAAATCCCAGTCACTCTAAGGTTTTTACTAATCCAATAGAGGCCAAGATAGATCGATAGCATGACAATTCCTAGGAAAAATGGCTGGAGTTTAACCCGGCGGTCAAAAATTAGATACAGAAGCGTTCCGACAACTGGAACCAGTGGTATAGTTATTGGCAAAGAACGAAGCAAACCATTTATTGCGAATTCAACATGTTTTAAGCTCATAATAGTCTGTAAGTTTGAGGGTAGATACCAAAAAAGAGAAAGCCCAAAGGCTGAAGCTACGACAAAGATTAGCCTGATAATTTTAACTTTTAAGTTTCCTTGAAAAATGCCAGCCACTGTCAGTATCAAATAAAGTATCATCAAGTTAAATGTAGCAAAGGGGGAGATAATTGCTATTGCAGCAGTTCCTAAGGCTGTAGCAATACCAGCTGTAGATAAACCAGAGGATAAGAAAGACTGTAAACCTATTAAAAGCAGCGGAATAAAGGAGAAAGCTAAGGCATGAGCACCGTCGCCATTTAAGATTGCCCCAATCAAAGGTAATCCTTGTTTTAAAAAAGGATTTGGCAGGACAAATAGCAAAGTCGCCAAAAAAGCAATTGAATCATGTTTTAAAACATTTCTTCGAACAAACAGATAGAAGCTTAAAGGGGCTGTAGATAAAGCTAAGACCGTCAGGACTAAGAAAAATTGGTACCTTGTCAATATATTCAACCCTTCAAGAAAATTAGATACCATCATCAAAGCTTGAGATGAGGCGAAAGCTGGAGTTAAGTTAAGCTGAAAAATGGGCATAACGAAAAAGAGATTAAGTACATAAATAGTTACTAAGAAGACCAGGCTGACTATGTTTAGATCTCCTCCCTCACTCCAAAGAAAGTTTTTCTCAATATTATTGGCAAAACTGGTATTACCAAGTCTATTGGAAAAACGAATACCTCTTTTTAGATCAGTTGTTAGATCTGGTTCTAAATTTTCAGGATTTGAACTATTATTTTGTTCAATCAGCTTAGGATCAGATACAGTTTGATCTTCCTTGACAGGAAGCGTTTTGGGCAGTTTTTTCATAAATTTGAAGCTTACAACTAATCTTAGTCATATATTTTAGGAAATATCAATAGGTTATTTTCAATAGTCTTCTGTATCAACAGAGCTCTTTCTTAAAATTTTTGTTAACAAAGGATAGAAATAATCATAAAAAACAAATACAACAAACAATATCAAAAACAAAAACATGAGTGGTATTAACCAACTAACTCTAAAAAGCTGAAATTTTAATAAATAGTTTTGTTTTCCAGTTTGCTTGGGAATCAAAACCATATTACCAAGGCTATCTGAAGTAAGCTTGCCTTGACCAGATACAATATCCCAACCTGGATGGTAGGTTATAGCTAGAGAAATAATCTTACTTTTATCCAAATCTGCCTCAATCTCAATCTGGTTTGGTCTAAGAACTACCTGGTGCAAATTATCTTTCAATTTTGATACATACTGATTTACCCTAATATTATCTGATCCATCTTTAGGAGGCTTTAAATTTAATAAACTTTTATCAGCAATCCTGACTAAGTTACCAGAGTCTAACTTAAATATAAAATCTCCTTGCTTATTACCAATAGTTTGCCAGTTTTTAAACTTATCAATAAATCTAAAATCTTTAAAATATTCCCTAGATTCTTCTTGATTAACCAAGATAAAATTTGTTCCTAAGGCTTCGAGCCACTTTTTAGATAGATCTCCATCTGCTTCTTCCCTGATTTGATAGGCAGCATGACGCCAAAAAGGATGAACTGAAGCCTCATCCACTCCCCCTCTGAGCTGCATTAGATTTAATTTAGAATTTAGCCAAAATACAGCTGAACCTGAAGTAAATATCCGCTGATTAGCAGGCACATCTTTCAATAAACCCAGGATATCTTTCTGATAGGTTAAGTTTTTTGAATCTGTCCAAGTTTTAAATATTTGAAAATAGATTAAAACTGACAGCCCAAAAACTAAAACCAAAGCTAATAAGCCCCATTTTTTAACTCTGTCCTTAGCAAAAAAACTAGATAAAATTAGTGCTAACCCAAACTGGATCTCGCTTGTAAAACTAATCCAATCTATCAAAAAATCAGGATCAGAAATAAATCTAAATAGGCTTAAGAACCCGAAAGCAGTTAGAAAGAAAAGACTAAATTTTGATAGAAAAGAAAGCTTGATCTTTTTTAGCTTGACTACCCACAAGGCAATTATTATTGGTAATAGGTTAAAAAGGAATGAAAAAATCAGTTTGATTAAAGAAAAAAGTGGCTTCCCACTCAAGGAAGGATTTTTTAAGATAGCCCACCAAACCTCGCTAGTATACCAAAAAGAGATAGTAACTAAGGCTAAACAAATTAGTAAAATTATTTTAAAAATTAGATATACTCTTAGGGATTTTTTAACTTCTATAGTTAGAAAAAGGCAGATTAAACCTATCAAAATAGTCAATAATGACGAAATATTAATTAATACAGCAAATACTACTAAAATATATAAATATAGATCATTTTTTAAGTTATTTTTAGTTAAAAAGTTACAAAATTGATAAAAAATCCAGATAGAAACTGATAAAGCTATCATTTGCAAACCACTAGAAAAACTAAGCAAAAAGTAGCTTAAAGGAAGGGTTAAAAACAACACTTGTGCTAGTATTGATTGTCTTTTTTCTGCTCCTAACCTTTTTGTTAACTTGTATACTCCCAAACTTCCAAAGATTACAGCCAAAAACATCAAAATAAAATAGCCTGTGGTTGTATCAAGTCTTAATAAGCTTTTAAAAATCCATAAACTAATTGGTATAACTGGTCCAATTAAAAAGTTAAAGGGATTGCCAAGGTACCAGTTGGGATACCAGCTGAAGTCGGGAAAATTTTTAATAAAGAAGTCTGATAAAGCAATTACCGAGGGTATTAAGGATGTTTGGGGAATATTAAGCATTGAACTTCGCCTCTTCTAAGTTTTTCTTCTCTTCCAGAACAAATGAGTAGCTGAACCACCAAAATAGGAACAACCAACCTACTATAGCCAGCGTTGACCCCCAATCATGAAAGATAATCCCAACTCTTTGTCCGAAAAAATAGGCTATTAGTACTACAACTACTATTCTTATAAGATTAATAAGAAAGGTGCCTAAAAGCCCAATCAGCCAGGCCTTGACCTTAGAAATATTAGTGTATTTTTCGCCTTGAAAACCTATCCAGCCTGTCATGATAAAAAACAGCAGCGACTGCCAGCCAATACAGTTCCAAGCCAGCTCAATTAGAAAAGGACTTTTACCTGAGTTAATCGCTAAATACTCCCCGACTACCTCAGGTTTAAAACCAAGCGGGTAAAGTATCACGCCAACCATTCTGATCTCCCAGGGAACAACAATGTTTTGAATAACTTTATAGTAATCAAGCCTAATAACCATTCTGGTTAAAAGATCATTAAATGTATTCATAAAAGGCAAAATAACCAGCATCAAAACCAGGATTAAAAAGATATAGAGGAAAGTCTGTTTTTGATTATTAGCTTTTACTAGTCTTTTTTCCATATTTTAAGGTTTTGAAAGAGTTAGATCTTCGATTGGACCAATAAAAATACTGTTATTTTTTCTGGTGGCAATTCGCTCAGGATTCGTCTCAACCTTTAAAACTCCGTTAATAAAGATCTTCTTGACCCTCTTCTCACCTGTAAAATCCCAGGTCAGGGTAACCTCGAATGTTTTACCCTGATAATCTGATCCTAAATCTGCATCCGGTTCCGGATCATCTGATCCTGAATGACCGTTATTATCATAGGTATCAAAAACTAAAAGTCTCCCTGAACCTGCAATAATAAATGCACCCCTGTTATCAGAGTTATTATAGCTTGCCAAAACCAAGGTTCTATCTTTATCCCCTCCCTCAATAGGCCAATCAGCTTTAACGCTAAATTTAATAGTGCCTTGTTTAATATTAAACATTTCATTCCCGCTGTAGGCTTTCAAATTACCAATATCCTTAATACCAAATAACTGAATCTGCTCCCGACGAGGCTGGAAATCATCCGGGACTGTAAAGTTATTAGCTAGGCTTTGGGATAGTTCAGATTGCTCTTCTTTTTTAACGCCACCTTGATTGTTTTGGACAGAAGAAGATGGTCTAGGGGTTGATTTTGCTGATGAATCGGTTGCACTCTTGGCTGAGGAGGTACTGTTTGGTAGATTTTGACCCTTATCTAATAATTGACTGTCTAAGAATTCTCTTGGGACTGACGGGTTTTTAATTCCTAATAAAACTCCAACAAAAACTATTATTGCCATTATATCAATCACCATCAAAAGTCTCTTAATTTTTTTGGAAGTCAAAAAGTTAGCTTTTTGATAGTTTAAATTAGGTTTTTGATGTTTAAAATGTTTTTGGCTAAAATTTGTCATAATCTTTTACTCTCCCTTAATTTCTTTAGTAAGCCTGGTAAAAACGGCACCAGAAGCACCAAAACCAAGGTTTTTTCTGGCAAAGTACCAAACTCAAAGTTAGACCCCTGCCTAAGTACCACACCGATCTGGCTAGTCCCGTAGCCAGACAGAGGCCCTGAGATATTACCTAAATCTCCGGCCGTAAATTTATAAGAGTATGTTGATCCCCAAGAGATTGAGCTGGCAGCGCTGTCAATAAAATAGGCCTGCTCACTGGTATCCATAATTCCATGGGCATAGATCCTGGTATTTTGAGAATCATAAGTTAGGGAAACCTGGGTTAGGTTAGTCTGGCTGGTAAAAGGGGCTGTTAAACTGGTAACTGAAGGGAAGGCATTGGTGGTTGTGACATCGGCAAATTGAACAGTTGGTACTCCGGCGCTATCTGTATCGTAATAAGCAAATTTACAATCTGTACTGCTTGGACAATAGACTGCTCCTTTAAATCTGGGGCCGGGCATGGCTTGAACTGATCCAGAAGAACAGCCGGCATTATCGCAATCTACAAAATTAAGTCCGTAGTCATTGATATCTGAAATATAGGTTAATTTGCAATCAGTGGCAGACGAACAATACATCGAGACAGAGGGGTAATTATTGACATCTTGCTTAGCACTATTTGGCCCATCATCAATATCTCCAGCCGTACTATCAATCGTTGTAACAGAATCAGTTGCAGAACAAGTAGTCGTGCTGGTAGAGCAATCTATAAAGAAAACATCGCTAGTACTGGGATCATTATAGACAATTTTGCAGTCAGAGGAAGCAAAACACTTGATTGACATAGCCACTGAGTTATCTACCCCTCCAACAGACGCATCCAAGGTTGTGCTTGTGCCTGTTGAGCAGCCAGCATTACCGCAGTCCCTAAAAATTAAATCCGAACTAGCCTGAGTGTGCCAGACTAATTTGCAGTCAGTTACTCCCAAGTTACAATCCATCGAGACAAAAACTCTAGCAGCGCCGGCGTTCCCATCAACGTCAGTTGTGGCATTAGGCACGCTGCAAGATCCATCATTGCAATCAAGGAAGGTGACATCATTTGTGACAGGATCATTATATAAAACCCGGCAATCTGTACTTCCGCCTGTACAATCAACATCACTATGGGAAGTATCAGCCGCCCCTCCTAAATCACTATCAAGCGTGCTGGTAGCGTCTGTAGTCGAACAAGCTGAATTTGAACAATCAATCATTTTTAGTAAAGGGGTGGCTGTATCCATGTCATCACCATAGACAACTTTGCAGTCTGTGCTTGAGACGCACCAGATTGAGGGATTGGCAGCATCAGAAGAATCACCAATATCAGAATCTAGCGTTGTGGTAGTGCCTGTTGAACAAGTTGCATCATCACAATCCCTAAAAATCAGCTTAGGGGCGGTTGTGTCCAAATCATCTGTATAAACAAACTTACAGTCAGTAGCTGACACGCAGTACATATCAATATCTGATAAACCATCATAACCAATTGCTCCTGTATCGCTGTCGATTGAGGTCTCGGTAAAATCAGTTGTGCAGCATTTATAAAAATTGGTCGAGGTTGTGCCTGAGACTGATAAAACCCAGACAGTTGTTCCATCGGTGGTGACAGAGTAAACATTATCTGTCACTGAGGCGATGGTTAGATTGTTAGTTGTCCAATCAACTGTTCTGGCATTTAACTCAGAGTAAGATAGATCTCCGTCCTGAAAAACCATCCCAACTCTGGAAGCACCATCAATGTTTATTACCACTGGCCGATCACTGGCTGTTAGACCATTACCAAAGGTAATCAGAGAGGTGGTGACAGCAGTAGAAGTACAAGTTCCGTCAAGTCCAGTCACATAATTGACTCCAACAGAGGTTCCTGTTGAGGTATCAGAGTAAGCCATCACTGCAGTCCTCCCATCCACAGCTACCACACTAGGCATATAGGTTGTGCCCAGCGAGGATGCGACAATAGTACATTTTGTACCTAAGGCATCTGAAGCAGCTAAATCAATTATCTTGCCCTCAATACCAGTAGTGGTTGTCGAGTCCTGCCAAACAGCAACTATGCTTGAAGCGTTATAGGAGACCGAAATGTTATTATTATCTGCATCTGCTGAATCAATATCAACAGCTGCTGCCCAGCTCGAGCCACCATTAGTAGATTTTTTATAAGAAACGCTTTGACCGTCAGCATAAAAGGCATACCAGTTAATTGTCCCTGAAAGATCTGTGTAATAAATCTTCATCGAGATATAGTCAACAGAGGCGGTATTTGTTCCCTTAGTCCCTGAGGTATCTCGATAGGAAAATCCAATTCCAAAATTGGCATTAGTCACATCTGATCTGCTCAAACTCACCCCCCAAAGCTGTTTGTTGCCTCCATAGGTGATAGTAGCCTCAGTTGTAGGTATAGCTGCGTTAGTACTTTTATCATCGCCAACTAACCTTCCCGCCTTGTATAGCCTGATAGAATTCTCCTGTAAACCAGCTGCAGCTGCTTTCCTCTCGACATTGACCTCGATACCATCAATTACCGCAGTCGATGGTATAGTGGAGAAATCAAAGTTAGTCACCTTAAGATAGCCTGATGTGTATTGACCGGCAGTAGTGACCACGGCTGTTGCATAAGTATTATTACTAGATATAGCGTTAGAGGGATTGGTCCAAGAGACGTACCCGATAGTTCGATCGCTCTCAAAACTAGCTCCGGCAATATGTCCAACTGTACCTGTAGAAGAAGAGACTGCTACCACCTTCCTTTGCATGCTGCCATAGCTAGTTTCCCCCTCAGTAATTCCGCCTGAAACTATGACTGTTGGGTCAATCACGATTGGAAATTCTCTCTTGCTTTCTTTTAACCATTCTAAGGCTTTCCTATTGATATGCTTTGTTAGCTTATAACCAAGCTGCTGTTTTTCCATAGTGATAGAAAGATCATTATTTTTAACTTGTTTGGCATCTTGGGCAAAAGGAGCGGCATATTTGAAAATCTCTTGACCATCTTCGGTAAAGATCCCGAAGGTATCAGGCCTATCAGGGGAGATAACTTTAGCATCAATAATCTTAAGAGATTGTTCTACGGTATTTTGATCTGGTTTGAAGTATTCCAAAGCTTGCTTATTCTTTAGGACAAACTCTTCTACCAGCAAATCATTGGTCATCCTGTAGCGGATATCAATATTTGGTAAAGCATCTTCATACAACACTTCCCTGTCTTTAAAAATTCTGGCTCTTTTTGGGCTCACAATTTGATCTGCAATTTTTAAAGTTTCAGTTTCTACCTCTGAAGGCACATCCTTACCCTTAAGGTAAACTTTAATCCTGGTTCTAGGTTCCTTATGAAAGATAAACTCAACCCTTGAGCCATCACGGGTGGTTTTCTGAATTATTCTGGGAGTAGTAATATCCTCAAAATCTGCATCAGATTTAGAATCCTCTATGTAGTTCTGCGTGACTTTGGGAGTGCTGCTAATTGATTTTCTCTGGGGAGCTTTTTTAATATCATCCACTGTCACGAGCTTATTCTGATTAGCTTCAGCTGTTTGAGAAAAAGGTATGAATGGAGCAAAAGAGGCCAAAAGCACTGTCAAACAGAGGAATAACACTAAAGCCAAATTTCCTAGCCAGGCGGCTTTCTTTCTGCTAATTTTAAAATTGTCAAATCTGTTGTTAGCAGTTCCCAAGGAAAGATAGCCTTTGATGCTGAAACTGGTGGCTAGATTCGAGAGCGCAGAGCCTGTTGGTGAGGTAGTTTTAGCCCTAGCTCCTCCAAACCAGCCAAAGACCAAATTGTAGAACTTACCAGGGGTAAAGACATCTGTAATCTTACCTGTTTTAGGAGTTCTGAACCATGGTCCTTCTTCTTTTTCTAAGAAGCCTTTTAAAGCTGCATAACCTTGAAAAGGAGCTACTATATATGAGGTTGCTACAAATGAGGCTAAACCAAAGTAATCTTTCTGGTCTGATTCCTCTAAGAAAAGTCCCACTAAGTTCATCAGTGGCAGGGCAAACAGGTTAGTCAAAACCAAAGACCAACCCCAGGTTGCGGTCCAGAAAGGCAGATTAGCTTTAAAGACTACCTCAGCTAAAAACCAGCTCAAAGTTCCAATGATGAAAAAGAGCGATTGTAAGTAGTAAGGAGCTAGATAAACAAACTCAAACTTTTCTGCCCGGGTCATGTTATCTGTCAGAAGCAGCCTCTTAAACATCTTTTTAACATTAAATGAATGTCCTTCTGCCCACCTCATCCTCTGTCTGATTAGTCTTTTGATAGTAGAGACTGCTTCTGCAGGAGCTTGAATGTATGGGGTATAGACTACTTTGTATCCTTGTTCATAAAGCTTGAGTGTTAGTTCAAAGTCCTCTGTAATAGATGTACCCCAACCAATATTACTTAAGACATCTTTCCGTATCATGTAGACAGATCCAGCTATCTGCTTAAGACCTGAATAGAGTTCAATGGCTGCTCTTTCAATAACATAAGAGCCTGAATATTCTGTTCTAACTCCTCTGGTGACCCAATTTTCAGATTTATTTAAAACATGCCACTGATAGCCTTGAATTGCAGCAATCTTGGTAGAGTTAATACTGGTTTGATCTATTCCCCCAGCTGTTAACTTGAAGTATTTAAGAAACTGGATAATTGTATCTGGATATGGAATAAAGTCAGCATCAAAGATAATAATAAACTCAGTTTTGGGATCTGCGACCTTAAGCCCTTCATTTAACGCCCCACCCTTATAACCTGAACGGCTGTCTCGGTGGACAATCTTAATTCTTGGATGATCTTTCCATTTCTCCAAAATCTCCAAGGTCTCATCAGTTGAATCATCTGTCAAAACTACCTCATAATTTTCATATTCCTGGCTGGTAGCAGCTGTCAGTAGTCTATCCAAAACTCTTTTTTCGTTATATGTAGCCAGGTGGATAGAGACAAAGGGTTTTCTGTCCAAATTAACCCCAGAAAGATCAGCCTGAAGACCAAAGACACCCGAATAACCAGATTCGGGTGTCTCCTTCGAGCCTCTAATTAGATTGGCAAAAAAGTTATTCCTTGAAACAGCTGATTCTGCTCCCTGCCTGGAGAAGGATAGAATCATGGCTATGGTGATGTAGTACTTGAGCGAATAAAGAAAGAAGAATAACCCAAAAGTCAAAGCAATTAAAGAAAAGATAATTCCAATTGAAAAAGCTAAGGAGGGAGCGCCTATTAATAGCTTAAAGAAGGCTGTTGCCCCCCAAATAGTAACTATTAAAAAGATAGTTCCTAAAAAGATAAAGCTTCCTCTAACAGCAACTTTGCGCTTCCCAGGCTCGAAAGATCCAACCAAGTTGAGGATAAACTGGAAAGCTCCAAAGAATTTTGAGGCAAAGGTGGGTTTGTGATAGGCTTGGGAAAAAACTAACCTTTGTTCATAACTTGACAGTTGATGTCTTCTCAAGACATTTTGAACTCCATGGTTTGAGAGGATTGGTCTACCTCCTATTTGTGGCAAAACCCAAACTAACTTATGCGAGGAAAGCTCAGGATACTCCCTAACAGCTGCTAAAACAGATTGCTCGACTTCTTCAGATGATTGATTATAATAATGGCTAACTTCAGGCTTCTTATCCCAAAGTGACTCAAGTTTTTGACCATCTGGAGCTTGATCGTATCTGGCTTTATACCTATAAAAGATTGTTCTTGATACTCCATAAAGCTTACAAACTCTAATAACTGACTCGCCTAACCTGACCCGTTCAATCATTTCCAACCTATCTTGGGGTCTAAGCTGCTTCTGTTTTATCTCCAATAGAGACTCGCTGCTTTCCACCAAAGGTAATTTGATTTGAGTTCCATAGGCTAATCTTCTTCTTTTTCTTAAGGAATCAAGTCTTAATTTTTTAAGAATCTTTTTAACTTGGGTTTGACTTAAAATTGTTCTATTTTTTTCATTTTTTGGAAGAGTGGAAATTATTTGAGAAATTGTTGAATTCGGCTTGCTCTTGATCAGATCTAGTACTAGCTGAATCTCTTCAGCTTTAGGTTCCTGGGATTTTAATAACTTTTCTTCCTTATATAGCTTGATAAATCTGTAAAGAAGGGTTCGGGATATTCCAGTCTCTCTGCAGAGTTTAGTGATATTTTCTCCACTAAGAGCTCTTTGAACTAGCTTAATTTTTTGCTGGACGGACAGCTTGGCAGGCATCTTGGCGGAGCAAAAACAGAGCAGGAAAGATGTTAATGGCTAAATTAAGCAAAGGTCTAGGATTTTTCGCTCAGACGGAAGTGGCGAAAAATCGACTTTTTGAAGCCTTTCAAATTTTCCTTCAAAATCCCTTAAGTGTTAACACTTTTCTCTTATTTTTGCTTCATTCTCTATGTTAACAACAATTGGGTACAGTATGTCAAGGGGTTACCTAAATAACGAGCCTAGTAAAAATATCCTCTTTTTGGACAAGTAAGGACGATTTTGAGCCTATTTTAAGGCTTATACTATATAGGACTACTAACGAACAAATATTAAACACTTATAGTATTTTGAACTAACGGCAATTCGTACGTTCCGATGAAGATAATATGTACTCGGGAAATAGATTGTTAGAAAAATATAAACCTGTGTAGTTAATAATTTGGCAATTAAGTGACTCGTTTGCTTTTTCTTTATAAAATTAAAAGAATTTAGTCTTCTAGCAGAATTTAAAAGGTCTTAAAATAAAAAATCTTATTTATTTCTTTTTAAATATCATTTTCCAAGATACAAATAACAATTTTTTTTTATATAAAAAAATAAGTTTTATTGTAATTTAGAAGAGTTAAAACTTTTTAGTTATTTTCGTTAAATCCTCTCTTAAGACTTTTAAATAAACTGTTAAAATTATCTTACATAAGAATAATTATTTATATAATAAAAGTTTTATTTTTTAAAAAAGATTAAAAACGTATTTAAAAACGTATTGACATTAATGCTATCAATGTTTATGATAATGAAAATTAATTAAATCTTCTATGGCCTCAGATGATCAACCTGTGTTAACAATTTCTGTAGCTGCTCAGCTTTTAGGCCTACATCCTAGGACTTTAATGTTGTATGAACGGGCAAAATTGATTTTACCTTTTAGAACCGGTACCAACAGAAGAATGTTTTCAATAAAGAATCTTGAACTTCTTCAATTCATCAAGTTTATGACTCAGGATGAAGGTGTTAACCTTAGGGGTGTCAAGATCTTTCTCGATGCGGAAGAAGTGGCACTGCGTACAGGGGTTAATTTGCGCGAGTTTTTATTCCCCAACTTTAAAACTAAAGCATTGATATAATTATTACTACTTTGTTGCTTTTGTATATCGATGGATATAGCTGGATTTTGCCCTTTCTTATCCTCTTTCTCCTGGCTAACTCTTAGGGCCATCATTACTCCAATATAAAAACCTAATGTAAAAATTCCCCAATAAAGTAACATCTCGACTCCTTGGCAGGCAAATGTACATTAAAAGCAAACGGATTTTAGAACAGACTAGATTTTAATGAGTAGATGCTATTTTAGCGAGTTTAAAGGAAATGTCAAGCTACTATAGGTTTGGATTTATGTAACTCTTTTGGTAAAGATCATCCTACCAGCTGCAACTTGGATTATTCTGGTTACCTCTACCTTAACCTCAGTACCAACATCAGAAGCCCCATCTTCCACTACTACCATTGTTCCATCTGGTAAATACCCTACTCCCTGTTTTGGGTCTTTACCTAGATGAACAAGCTTAATAGAAATTTTCTCTCCTGGAATAGCTAAGGTTTTAACTGCATTAGCTAAATCATTAACATTTAATATCGAAACATTTGACAGACTAGCAATCCTATTTAAGTTGTAATCGGTGGTGAAGATCTTACCGTGGAGGTTCTTGGCAAGTTTAATCAACTTCTCATCAGCTGTTTTACCAGTTGGTTCCTTCTCCCAAATCTCTACTCTAATTCCTTTAACCTTTTTAAGCTCTGCGACTATTTCAAAACCTCTTCTACCTCTGGCTCTCTTCAAATAGTCAGCACTATCTGCAACCTGTTGAAGTTCGTTTAAGATGAAATTTGGAATTAAGGCTGTCCCAAATAAGAACCCAGTCTTAGCAATATCTAAAAGCCTACCATCAATAATAGCTGATGTGTCCAAGATAGTTGGCTGGTTAACAGAAACTCCGCCTATTGGTGCATGATTGCTTAAAGGTGCAATTACTGGACTAGTTCTGGGTAGTCTGAGAATTTGATTCATGACTTCAGTTGATACCCGATTAGTCAAGGAGTTAAACATTGAGATAAAACTTAAGGTAATAGCTTTAGCTATATCTGGAAATAGACCATAACCCATTAAACCAAACCAAATCGTAACCAAAACCCTAAGTATTTTACGGTCAATCGGTGGTACATCAGGAATTAGTTCAGAGAAAATGAAAGCTGGTAGAGCAAACAAAAGAGCTAAAACTGCCCTAAGAATCTGTTTTAAGACAGCTGGATTATTAAAAAACTTACTTATTTGCCAGCTTTTGGCTGGTATAAAACCTTTATAAAAACGCACTTAAGATAATTCCTTTCACCTCAAATCGAGGCTAAGCAAGGAAGAGATGAATCCAAACTAAAAGATAATCCTTGCCTATAGGTATTTTGACATAAAGGAGGATTGAAAAACAAGTCTTGAGACTAAAAAGGACTCATTTTTGACCCAGGATTACTTCTCCATCAGCACTGTCAGAATCCTTAAGATCAGAGGTTCCACTAGCATCAAAGTCAGGAGCCAAATCTTTAACGAGTTGGTCGATAAGACTGGTTGCTGCCTGTTTAACTTTAATAACTGTCTTTTGAAAAGCGGAGTTTGTGGCATTGCTCGTTTTATCAGTTTGATAACCTAAATTTTTCAATTTAGCTGAGACTGAGGCTGCTAGACCACTTTTGGTTGTACCATTTAAAACTCTAATTTTAAATTTAGATCTATCTACAGAAGGTGTGAGTGAAGGAGAGGGTGAAGGAGTTGGTGTTGACTCGGCAATACTTGAAGGAGTTGGCGATGGATTAGACTGACCAAACTGACTTTTAAGTACATAAACTGTGCCACCAATTACCGCCAGACCAATCAAAAGCAAGATTATGATATGCAACTTTGAGGACCGACCACCGCTTCTACTATTGCTACTGCTATATTGATTTGAATAAAGATTCTGATCGTATCTAGTATAACCCGTATTAATTGGTGTGCGGTTTTTTAAGTTGGGTATGTCAAACTGGTCTTTTTCCATCTCCTCTTGCCTTTGTTTTTCTATTTGATCTGGGTTAACCTGATCATCTGCCTGATCTTCAGGTATCTTCTCTTCTGCCAAATCATCAAGATTCTCTTCTGAGGCTGAAGGTTGTTGAGATTCTAAAGCTTCATCCTCTGAAGTTTCTTCTTCATCTTCCTTAGAAGAGAGATCTTGCTTATTTTGTTTTGCTATTTCCTCCTCACTTAAGCTACTATCTTTATCCAAATCATCAACCTCTTCATCTTCTTCTAGCTCTTTTCTAGTAAAGGTATGTTTTGGTTTATCTTCTAAAGACTCCTCTGGTTGCTCATGCTCTTGCTCTTTATCATCAGTCTCATCTTCCCCTTCTTCTGAGCCATTTCTGATCCTTTCGATCTTCTTAGTTAAACTTTCATAAGCCTCATTAATATCCTCTTCCTCATCTTCTTTTGTCTCTAAGTTTTCTGAGGTCTTTTTGAGCAGATCTTTAGCCTTCATAATTGCCTCTCTATTAAAGTATATTTTGGGAAAAGTTGCAAGTAAAGGAAATACTAGCTTGGATTTATCTTTAGTCTTTTAATAATTTCATTTAGAGATTTGGCATTTTCAGATGATATGACATTTATATAGCCCAGCTTTTTAGCCTCAGTGACCCTTTTCTCTAAGTTTCTGACAGTTCTTAACTCCCCCAACAGTCCCACCTCCCCTATAAAAACTGTTTTAGCGTCCAATATTTGATCTTGAAAAGAAGAAATTATCGCCATGCAGATACCTAAATCTGCTGCAGGCTCTGAAACCCTAATTCCCCCTGTTACATTAACAAAGATATCAGCAGAATATAAAGGTAAGCCTAGTCTTTTTTGTAAAACAGCTACTAAAAGTTGCAGCCTGTTGATATCTACACCTGTACTAACTCTTCTGGGAACGGCCAAGTTACTTTTAGTAACCAAAGCTTGAATCTCAAGTAAGATAGGTCTTAAACCGTTAATAGTTGCCAGAACCGCTGATCCAGGAGCGTCAATTTTTTGATCTAAAAAGACCTTCGAGGGATTTTTAACTTCAACCATACCAGACTCACTCATATCAAAGATACCTACCTCATCAGTTGGCCCGAACCTATTTTTACTAGCCCTTAGAATCCTAAATTGGCTGGTAGGATCCCCTTCCAAAGATAAGACCACATCAACTAAATGTTCAAGTGTTTTAGGACCTGCCACTGTCCCTTCTTTTGTGACATGCCCAACTAAAAAAATTGGGGTGTGGATTTTTTTAGCCAATCTTTGCAACCTGTGAGTAGATTCTCTAACTTGACCAACTGAACCAGCTACGGACTCCAGCTCATCTGTTTGGAGAGTTTGGATTGAATCGATGATTACTAGGGGCGGTTTGACCGTTTCTATCACCCCTCCTATAACATCTACATCAACTTCGTTTAAAATAGCCAAATTAGCGCCCTTTTTAAGCCTTTCAACTCTGTGCTTAATTTGTTGGGCTGATTCCTCTCCGGCAACGTAGAGACTTTTGTCTATATTTAGAGCTAGCTGAGAAAGAAGGGTGGATTTACCAATCCCTGGGTCACCAGCAACTAAGATTAATGAGCCTAAAACAATCCCTCCTCCCAACACTCTGTCAAACTCTCCAATCTTAGTTGATAACCTATCATAATACTTCTTTTCTATATCAGAAAGGTACGTTAATTTACCTATAGCATCTGATATAGAAAAGTGATCTTTTGATACAGATCTAGCTTTGGACAAAATACTGACTTGCTCAACTAAGGAGTTCCATGTTCCACACTCAGGACACCGACCTAAAAAGTTGGGAGATTGATAACCACACTGCTGACAGATGTAAACAGAAGTTGTCTTGGCCATTACAGGCCAATTTTAACATGAAGACTTAGTTCTTTTGTGGACGAGATTCATTTATAACTTGATTCATAATCTTAACTATTTGCTGCGGTTCATAACGACTTTTGACCAAGTATCTGACTGCTCCATTGGCAAAAGCTGTCTGTTCATGTTTCTCGCCTGACAGATTAGTCAGAATAATGACTGGGATACCTTTGGTCCTAGAATCTGACTTAATCTGTTTTAAAACCTCTAATCCATTAAGTTTTGGCATCATGATATCAAGCAAGATGAGATCAGGTAGATAATTGGTGTTTTTAAGGGCCTCTAATCCCTCCACTCCATCTTTGGCGATCCTAACCTCAAAACCCTCATTTTCCAAGATTAACTGATACATCTCATACATTAACCGCTCGTCTTCGATTAGAAAAACCTTTTTGTCCATACAATTTACACTATACTACCGCTTGTCTCGGTTGACAAATGCTTTGTTCTAAGAGCACTACTTACTAGAGGGAGGGTAAAGCCAAAAACTGAACCCTTACCTACTTCAGAGGTGATTAAACTGATCTTACCACCCATGCCTTCTACTAATAACCTGGAGATATATAAACCTAAACCTGTGCCCTGTTGAAAACCATCTCTGGTATAGATATCCTCAACAGCTTGCTGAAATTTCTTAAATAGTAGATTCTGTAACTTTAGGGAGATACCTTTACCACTATCTCCTACTCTAACTTCTACAAAATTTCCCATCTTTGCAGCTTTGACAGTTATACCACCCATTTGTGTAAACTTTAAAGAATTGCTAATTAAATTGGCCATCACTTGTTTAACTTTAGATTTATCAGCTAAAACTACTAAATCAGCTACACTTTCATACCTTAGATAAAGGTTATTATCTTTGGCCATCTGCTGATATTCCCCAATAACCTCCTTAACCACTGAGTCTAAATCTAGCTTGTCCTTCCTAAACATGATTTTTTTCTGTTCTAAAGCAAAGGTATCGATAAAGTCGTTCACTATATCAATCAGATGATTAGTTGCTGACTCGATGGTATCAATGATCTTACCAATATCTGAACGCTCAGCGATTGTCTCAATGAATCCTTCGGCTTCTTTCTTTCCCCGATTGTCATCGGGGCGCGAAATAAAGTAGCGTTTCAAAATGTCCATATAACCCTTAACAGCTGTTAAGGGAGTTCTTAACTCATGGGAGGCTAGACTAAAGAACTCATCTTTTGATCTTTGAATATTTTTCTCCTCAGTAATATCTTCAATTACCACCACAGAACCTACAGCTTCAAGAAATTGCTCTAAGATTATGGGAGAAATCATTATTTTTAGAAACTTATCTTCAAAGGAAATTTCTTTAAAGTTGACTGGTTTCTTATCTGTTATACAACGCTTTAGTTCTGATTCAAGATCTAGACTGGTTCCCAAACGATTAAATATTACCTTTAAGTTGATATCTAAGTTTTCAGATAGGTAGTCTTTTGTAGTATTTTGATCTAGACCGAATGTATGTCTTTTATGAAATAAGATATGTTTGGCAGCCTCATTCAGAGTCAGAAGATTGAGCTGTCTATCAACCATAATAAAACCCAAGCTAAGTCCCTTAATTGAAGCCTCAAGTTTGGCTCTTTCTTCTTTGAGTTGATACGTTCTTTCTTCAACCTTTTGCTCAATATTTTCCTTTTCTTCTTTTAACTGTTCTTGTAGACTCTTCAGCTTCTGAATATCTGCCAAAACTAAAATCCTTGCTTCCTGACCATTAAATTTGTCCTGATAATTTGAAGCATACAGGTTAATAGGCATTTTCTCACCAGCAGAAGAGGCAACAATCATTTCTTCTGGACCCACAGCTTCCTGGGTTTTTAAAACCGAGGTGATCTTACTCTCAAAGTCTAAATAACTCTGGGTATCAGAAAAGATAACACGCACCTCTTTACCAACTAACTCATTTTCTTGATAGCCCAGAAACTGTTCGATGAAGGGGTTTGTTAGTACTATGATACTCTTTGAATCAGTAACTATTAGTCCATTATGCATTATTTTGGTCACACTGGAGGCTATAGCAGAAGGATCAATCACTGAACTACCATATTTTATCAGGGCATAGGCTATTATCAGAGCATTAATTGTATTTAGTGGTATACCTACAGGAAAGATTCTGATGTGAAACTGAGGCAAAACCCCTTGGGTTAACACTCCTCCGATAAAGGGAATAACAATAGCTATAATCAAAAACCAAGTTTGTTTTTTAACTTTTTTATCTTGAGTCTTCCTGATATATCTTATTAAAAGTGCTAACGAGGTTAAAAAGCAGATTTGGTACCAGATAATGATCAAAAATGCCACTCTACCCTCACTTCCAACCTGATTACCCCAAGGGTAGTTTTTAACGTATTTAAAATCATTAACTACCAGAGTATTACCTCCTCTTAAAACCAAGTAGGATCCAGTTAAAGAAGGAGTAAGTATTATTAACCAAAATAGAAAACTTTTTAATAAATTTTGCTTGCCTAAGAAAACAAGGGTAAAAACTAAAATTGTTGGTGGATAGCAAACAATCGCCAGTAGAAAGATTGAGTTCCAAAACTCAAAAAGTTGAGGCTGGAAACTAATGGTTGCCATCATCTGGCCTAAGCCCATGATCAGAGTTCCTGAAGAATAAAAGATAAATGTTAAAAGGGCAATTGAGTTATAACCACGAACCAGTATATATAGAATAAGCAACAAATTAGTTACAACCGAGATTAAAAAGGTAAGGGTGTAAGGATTAGTGAGAAGCTGTGGTAAGTTCACATATTTATCTTACTATAGCAGGCTACCTCATTTATAGATTAAGCCTTTGGTGGTGGTGATAAAAGGAGTCAGATTAATCCTTCGCTTTTGGGTATCAACGCTATTTACCAAACAAGTAATAGATTTACCAACTTGATACTCAGTCTCACTTTCTAATTTAGAAGCTGGAATTAACCCTTCCAAATTGAGATTGTTTCCGTCTCCAGCTGGGTCTTCAACTTCAACAAAAACTCCACTGGTGGTAACTTTGGAAACAACTCCTTTGACTATATCATCTGGCTGGAGGTTTTTAGTCTTTTCCACAAAAGGATCACTTTGAAGCTGTTTCATAGATAAATTAACTCTACCTGTATTAGCATCTAAGGAGATAATCTTAGCTTCAACACTATCACCAACTTTAAAAAGTACAGCAGGATCTTCAACTTTTTCCCAGGAAATTTCCGAAATATGAACTAAACCTTCAACATTATCCTCCAAAGTGGCAAAAATCCCAAAAGGGAGGACTGCTGCCACTATTCCTTTAACGCTGTCGCCTATTTTAAGCTTACCTAACTGTTTTTTAGTTTCTTCTGACAGATTAGTCTTTTGGGAAAAGATTAACCTATTCTGATTAACATCAACCTCAATAACAGTGACATTAACATTTTTACCAACCAGCTCATCAAGATTGGTAGCTTGGGCTAAAGAAACTTGTGAGGAAGGCAGGAATCCTCGCACACCTGCTACTTCTACTATCAATCCACCCTTATTTACCTCAAGCCCCTTGCCTGTTAGGGTGGTGTTATTTTTTAATGCTTCCTCAAATTTCTTCCATCTTGAGGAGAGGGAACTGCTTTTTGATAGGGATTTTTGTAAACCTAAGACCACTTGACCATTTTCGTTTTCTGGTTGAATAACAAAAGTTAGAAGCTTATCTCCCATCTTTAAATTTGCTACCTGCTCAGGAGATAAGTCTTTTTTTTGAAGAACACCTTCAGATTTACTGCCTAAATCAAGAATAATCTCATGAGGCAAAATAGCCACTACCTCACCCGCTACTTCTTGACCACGCGAAACAGTAACAGTTTTAAGCTCGTTTTTGGCCAGTAATTCGGCCATTGAAAGTTGATTGTTTGCCAATTTTCATCCTCACTTGTCTTTCTTAAGATAGAGCGATTATACATCCTGAAGGTAAAGATTATCAAGCAGATCAGCTTTGGAATCAAGCAATTTAGCCATAAGCCTGAATTTCTTGGCAGTTCTTTGAAGCCTAGTAAGTTCTGGAAATTTTTTGTCTACCAGTTCAGAAACTTCTAAAACACACCTGGAAGTAGCTTCAAGGTAAGTTATATCCTCGCTATCACCGATTGGAATTATTGACCAAATCTTAGCAATTTCCCCAACCTCATAGCCTTCTTGGGCTATTTGCGAAAGTTTATAGGTTGTATCAGTAATCTGTTCAATAATTTTACGCATAAAAGATTCTGAGGAAAAAAAATATATGGGTTTTCAAGCCCATATATACCAAAAAAATTTGAGTTGTTATCTATCTTAGAAGGATTTTAGATCAAAAGTCAAGGTCTAAAAGAAAAATCTGGCAGTGAGGTATTTTCACACAGCCGTGAGGCTGCATTATCGTCCCCGCTGAAGCGTTTGACGACTGAGTTCGGGATGGGATCAGGTCGGACCGCTTCGCCCAAACCACCAGGCCTAGATTATAATAAATCAGCTTTAGAGAATCAAGATAAGAAGATTCACTGCTGAGAGCAGATATTTGAACCATTAAAAAGCGCCCAAGCTCTAATGGTAGCTGCACTTGAGTTAATGGTGCAATTAGCTACATCGTCTTGGGCTGGATCAATTAAGTTAGGTTGAGTCTTAAAATCTGCGGTAGTCATCTCGGCATGGGAAACATGGGTTCTAACTTTGAATTCAGTTAAAGCGCTATTTGAGATATATTGATAGCAGTTGGTACCATTTGGGTTACCATTATCTGAAGGATCAGCTGGTAGTGAAGGCATATAGGTAGGCACAAGTACTGCAGGTATGCAACCCCAGGCAACCTGATTAGGATAAGATCCAGTTGAAACTTTATAAAGTTCAACACCCTGGGCAATTGCTTTCAAATCCTGAATTCTTTTGGAGACTCGGCCACTTTTTTGAGCTTGTGAGTAAACAACTGAACCAACTGCAGCCAGGATAGCAATGATAGCTATAGTCACTAAAAGTTCAACTAAGGTGAATCCCCTCTGAAAAGACCTCATATTTTTAATATACAACAAAATACAAGGAAATTACTAAAGGAAGTTTTATCTATGTTTGTACTTAAAAATGTGAATACGATATAAAGGTTGC
Organism: uncultured Gammaproteobacteria bacterium; assembly: GCA_964405655.1. Lineage (GTDB taxonomy): Bacteria > Patescibacteriota > Microgenomatia > Daviesbacterales > UBA10151 > CAYOOO01. The sequence continues at coordinate 86,208 of CAYOOO010000004.1, forward strand.
CAAAAAAAACTCAACTGTGACCATTAGTACTGCTTGGCTAAAAGCGTTACCGCTCTTACACCGGCAGCCTATCAACGTTGTAGTCTTCAACGGGTCTTACAATCGCAATCTTGCGATTGCGATCAAGATACCTAATCTTGGGGTCTGCTTCGTGCTTAGATGCTTTCAGCACTTATCAAAAAGAAACGTAGCTACCCTGCGCTGCCACTGTAGTGACAACAGGCACACTAGAGGTTTCCTCATCTCGGTCCTCTCGTACTAGAGATAACTCCCCTCAAGTATCAAAACGCCCATACTGGATAGAGTCCGAGCTGTCTCACGACGCTCTGAACCCAGCTCGCGTACCGTTTTAACGGGCGAACAGCCCGACCCTTGGAAGGTACTTCCCCTCCAGGATACGATGAGCCGACATCGAGGTGCCGAACGATACCGTCCTTGTGGACTGTTGGGTATCACTAGCCTGTTCACAAAACTCTAATATTACTATTAGTGCTGACTATATCTTCACCCGCCAGCTGGCGGGGTACGGCGTTTTATATGAGTTTAAGTGCCAAATTATTTGGTACCTCATATATCACCCAAGAACACTATCGGGTGTTCTTTTAATGGGTTCAGTCGATACGGGGTCAAGTTTAGAAGTATTGATGTGTGATGTGAGATATCTTTGAAATTGATTATTTGATATTTAGATATTCTTGAATTATTTAAAATTTTGCCAATTATTTTTCAAATTGGTAAGTTTTTTACCAAGCTGATTGTATCTTTCGATTAATTCATCAGCGTAACCAGGTTTTTTATATAACCTTTATGTTTAGCTAAAAGGAGATGATTTATCATTTCATTTGCTTCACCAACACAATCCCTTAGATATCGTTGAAAATCTTTTATAGATTCTCTTCTGGCATATCATTCAGCAAGTTGCGCTGGAATTGATCTTGATGCTCTCCTCATTTGATCGATTAGTAGGAACCTTTCTAAAGCTGGAAAGCTTTTTATAAGTTCATCTATTTCGATCATTAGTTGAAAAGATTCTTTATATACTTCAAGATCTAAGAAACTTTTAATCATTCGCTTATTTTAAACTATCAAGAATTCTAACTTCAAATTCTCATTTCCCATTTCTCACTTCAAAACATCATACTTTTAAACCGACTTCCCACGGTATTGTCTAACAATCGTCTCGATGTAAAGGTAAAGACCATTAAACCTACAATTGATAGATTCCACCGTTATTAGCCGTATTTACGATTCAATGTTACCACTGAATCAGGACACATTATATATCCCCGGGGTAGCTTTTATCCGATAAGCCTACTCGATCCCACGATCAAAGTAAGGATCACTAAAGCCTGCTTTCGCACCTGCTCGACTTGTTTGTCTCGCAGTCAAGCCCGCTCTATACTTTTACGCTTGTAACCTCAATTTCTTTTTGAGGTAAGCGGACCTTTGCACTCCTCCGTTACGATTTTGGAGGAAACCGCCCCAGTTAAACTGTCCGCCAGACCTTGTCTCATTCCCAGTTTTTATATGGGTTATGGTTAGTCTCATCAAATTAAAAGAGAGGTGTTTCATTGTTGCCGAGGCTCCCTCCTACGCTACACAATTAATTTAATAAAACAGGGTCAAGCTCCAGTAAAGCTCCACGGGGTCTTCTTGTCCAAGTATGGGAAGGCCGCATCTTCACAGCCATTGCAATTTCACCGAGTCTATCCTCAAGACAGTCGCTAAGTCGTTCTACCTTTCGTGCGGGTCTGAACTCACCAGACAAGGAACTTCGCTACCATAGAACAGTTATAGTTACTGCTGCCGTTCACCAGATCTTAGACCCCCCGCTCACCTCTGGATTACTCCTTCGGGTCACGAAGAATTTTAAATTACTGGCACTGGGCAGGTGTCAGCCCCTATACATCAGCTTTCGCTTTAGCAGGGACCTGTGTTTTTGATAAACAGTCGCTCAGCGTCTTTTATTGCAACCCGCCTTGCGGCGGGCAGGACATCTCGCTAACTTACGTCCAGTTGTATTGCCGAGTTCCTTAAGGATAGTTCTCTCGATCGCCTTTGTATACTCAACTCGCCCACCTGTGTTGGTTTAAGTACGGATGAATCTATTCTCCATTACGAGTCTTTTCCTGAAAACAGAAAATTACAAATTACTTCGTCGTAACTCGCATTTGTAGTTCATAGTTTGTTAACTATGAACTAGTCCGTCATTCAACGGACTGAGGACGGATTTGCCAATCCTCACTTGCTTATTACTTGAACCCCGCATTGCGGGGCTTGCTATTCCCACTCTGTCCACCCTTAATGGCTTCTGATATGTCCCGCCTTGCGGCAGCATACACCAGAACTTGTCAGAATAAACCCAGTACAGGAATTTTAACCTGTTGTCCATCGGTTACACCTTTTGGTCTCACCTTAGGACCGACTTACCCGACCCTGATTAACATTGGATCGGAAACCTTGGGCTTTCGGCGTGCATGTTTCTTACATGCATACGTTACTCATACCGGCATTCTCACTTCTAAATTCTCCACCCAACCTTACGATTGAGCTTCACTGTATTTAGAACGCTCCCCTACCACTTCCGCCAAAGGCGGAAATCCATAGCTTCGGTAGCAGACTTAGCCCCGATTCGTTGTCGGCGCCACTCACCGTAATAGACCAGCGAGCTGTTACGCTTTCTTTAAAAGATGGCTGCTTCTAAGCCAACTTCCTGGCTGTATAAGGTAAATGACTTCCTTTCACACTTAGTCTGCATTTAGGGACCTTAGCTGATGGTCTGGGATGTTTCCCTCAGGCCCGCTCCGCTTAGCCGGATCGGACTGACTCCCGCTTAAAACTTGTGGTATTTGAAGTTTGATTGGATTAGACAGCTTGCGCCGCCCAAATCCATCCAGAGCTCTACCCCCACAAGCAATCCACGGGGCTATACCTAAATATATTTCGGGGAGAACCAGCTATCTCCGAGTTCGCTTGGCATATCACCTCTAACCACATCTCCTCCCAACCTATTTCTACAGATACGAGTTCGGGCCTCCACCACGCTTTCGCGCGGCTTCACCCTGGACATGGTTAGCTCACTCGGTTTCGGGTCTATTGATACAGGCTAATTAGTCGGTCGGTTAGACCTCGCTTTCACTACGCCTCCTCCGCCGGCTGGCGGATTAGACTTGCCTGCAAATCAATAACTCACCGGTTCATTCTTCAATAGGCACGCGGTTGTCCGGCAAAGCCGGACTTCCACTGCTTGTCAACATACGGTTTCAGGTACTATTTCACTGGGCGTCTCGCCCTTCTTTT
>CAYOOO010000005.1:0-3208 GCA_964405655.1 uncultured Gammaproteobacteria bacterium
GTTAGGAGTTTTACCTCCTGGTGATATTGGAAGGTGTGTCCTGGCCGTAATGGAGGATGAAAAGCAAAGACAGGTTGCCCAAAGCCTATTTGATGATAGGTTGGAAGAAGTAAACGGACCCATGAAAGGTCACAGCCTAGGTAATTTAATCTCTGCCAGGCTTGATCATATCTTCAAAGGCCAGGATCGTGGGACAAATGCACTTAGAGCCTTATTTAGAATCAAGGCTAATATTTTACCTGTTAGCTTAACTGATTTACAGCTGATTGCCAAAACTCAATCAGGTATAGTAATCGAAGGTGAAACAAATTTAGATTTTAGGGCAAGACGGGCAGATTTTAAAAAAGAAGACAAAATTATCAGAATTTATTTTAACACCAGAGCTGATCCTAATCCCAAAGTTTTGGAAGCTATTAAAGAAGCTGATAAAATAGTTTTTGCGCCAGGTGATCTTTACACCAGCCTTTTACCTCATCTACTAGTAGACCAAGTAGCCCAAGCCATCATTAAATCAAAAGCCAAGGTTATTACTGTGATGAACCTGATGACTAAAAGTGGCGAGACAGACTTTTATAAAGCCTCTGATCACCTGAAAGCTTTAGCTTATTATCTTGAGGACCCCAAAAGAATCAATGTCATGATCGCTAATAATAATCATCTGGACCCAGAGATTCTAAAAATCTATCAGCAAGAGGGTCAGGAACCTGTCGAGTTAGATGGAGCTGAGTGCAAAGAAGTAGCGCCAAATATTAAAATTATTAGGACAAAACTGGCAAATTATCTTAGAAAAGACCATTTACTTCGTCATGACCCCACTGGTCTTGCTCAGGCTGTTCTAACCGCCTAAATTTGACTTTTATCCTATAATTTCTTATAATACGCAGTTAGATCCTGGAGTATGACCCCTCATACCCCAGGATTTTTCTAATCTTATGAAATTAACTCAAGTTCTGCTTTTCATTCTGTTTTTTCTAATCTCGCTCCTGCCAGCGAGCTATAATTCCGCCCAGCTTCAAAAGAGGCCAAATCAGCCTCAAACCAGCTTGGAACTTACCCCTGAGCCAGAAAACAAAGTGAGTTTGGATAAAATACTGGCCTACTCTGATCAACAAATTAGTATCGAAGCTAAAGAGCCTGATAAGAGGGCTTTGATCCTAAAAGACTACTTGGATAGGTATACCTCTCCGCTTTCAAATCATGCCCAGGATTTTATTGAGGCAGCTGATGAGTTCGGACTTGACTGGAAGCTAGTTCCAGCCATTGCTGGTGTTGAATCAACTTTTGGAAAAAATATTCCCGGAGGTTATGAGCAAAGCTCTACTTCGTATAACGGTTGGGGATGGGGGGTCTATGGCGACCAAGCAATTTACTTTAACTCCTGGAAGGATGCTATCTGGACTGTTTCTAAAGGCTTAAAGGAAAATTATATTGATAAGGGTATGAAGGAACCTTTGGCTATGAACAGGGTTTACGCACAGTCTCAAAGTTGGGGATGGAAAGTTAACAAATTTATGGCTGACATTGAAGATTTTGAGAAAAACTATCCTCAAAAAGATCAACTCTTATTGGAAAATATTAACCTGGAAAATAAAACTGCCGCTTCCTCAGCAGAAATTAGCCAGAATGATCTAGTTGTCCTTAATAAATAAACTTCCGCTTAAGCCTCTCACCATGCTACAATTTGGCTGATGCTAAGCCAATTTTTAGCAATATCCTTAGGCAAAATTATCATTTTTTTAACCAGGGTTTTAAATATAGGAGGAGGCAGCGCTGCTCCAGGTTTGTACGCGCTGAAATTTGAGCCTAATTTAGTTATCAAACTAGGAAGTCAGATCCCTCAAAATATTATTATCACTGGTACTAACGGCAAAACTACTACAGCCAGACTACTATCCCATTTTTTAAAAAGATCTGGCTTCAAAGTAATTAGAAATTCAACCGGTTCAAATTTAGAAAGAGGAATTGCCTCAACTCTAATTTCAGCTTCACACCTTTCAGGTGTAATCTCAAAAGGTATTGATATCGGAGTATGGGAATTGGACGAGGCTGCTTTTAACAAGGTTGTTTTTCAACTAAAACCACAATTAATAATCTTTCTAAATGCTTTCCGCGACCAGCTTGATCGATATGGTGAGGTTGACAGTGTGGTTAGAAATTGGAAAAGTTCGCTGGAAATCGTTGACTGGGATCCAACTGTTTTAATTAATAACAGTGATGCTAATGTCCAGACGCTCTCAGGGTTAGCCCACCTTAATATCCAAACCTTTGGTATCTCAGGTGTCAAAGAAGTTGGAGAAAAGCTAATCAGCCAAAATCCTGTCAAGAAAAGTTCTGATTTTGAGGCTAAGATTAACCGGATTAATCACCTGGAAGGTTCAGAGATTACAGTTTCTTTCAACAACCAGGCTGAGAAATTTAGAATTCCAATTCCTGGTATTTACCATATCTTTGACTTTTTAGCTTCATTTGCAGCCTCATACCTACTTAACTTACCAGTATCAGAGATTAAAGAAGGCTTAAAAAACTTTTCTCCTGCCTTTGGCAGATTTGAACAACTAGATTTTAAAGACAAAAAAATATATATTTTTTTGATTAAAAACCCGGCTGGGGCAAGTTTAGTTTTTGAAACAATTAAACCTGAATTTAGGGAGGAGGATACGCTTTTAATAGCACTAAATGATAACTTTGCCGACGGGACAGACGTCTCCTGGATCTGGGATGCAGACTTTGAAATATTAAAGTCTAAGGTAGCAGTAATAGCCAGCGGAACCAGGGTAAATGATCTTGCCCTCAGGCTCAAATACGCTGGTTTTGAACCAAACCAAATCTCTGTTATTTTAAGCCTAGAAGCTGCTTTGATAAATGCTCTGGATAAAAACCAGGGGAGGATCTTTATCATGCCAACTTATACTGCAATGCTTCAGTTACAAAAAATCTTGGTTAAGAAAGGTCTTAAAAAACATTACTGGATGGAGGAAAATTAACAATTACCAATGAACAGTTATAAGCAAAGCTTGCCTTTTGCTATGGCAAAACGTCAACTAACAATTGGATACTTATATGGTGATTTGATGAATATCTACGGAGACACAGGCAACATTATTGCCCTGAAAAAAAGAGCGCAGTGGAGAGGAATAGAAGTTGAAGTTAAAAATATTTCTGTTGGCGAGAACCTCACACCCCGGGGGTGTGATATTTACTTTTTTGG
>CAYOOO010000005.1:3308-86655 GCA_964405655.1 uncultured Gammaproteobacteria bacterium
AGTAGCTTTGGTAAGCTTGTTGGCTTTGAGAACCATTCAGGCAAAACCTATCTAAAAGATGGAGCAAAGTCATTAGGAAGGGTGATTAAGGGATTTGGCAATAATGGTACTGATCAAACAGAAGGTTGTATCTATAAAAATGCTATTGGTTGTTATATGCATGGATCGCTCCTGCCAAAAAACCCTATTCTTGCTGATTGGCTTTTAGAAAAAGCTTTGGAAGTAAAGTACAATAAAAAAATTAAACTAAAAGCCCTCAAAGATGATTTAGAAATTCAAGCCCATCAAACTGCAATCCAAAGGTTTGGATAATTTTCCTTCTTTCTGATAAAATGACTTTGTCTTAAAAGCCGAGGTGGTGGAACGGTAGACACGATAGGTTGGTTCTCAATTTGAAACACTCAATCGGGCGAGTGGTGGAATGGCAGACACGCATGGTTTAGGACCATGTTCCCGCAAGGGAGTGGAGGTTCAACTCCTCTCTCGCCCACAAAAATATAGTTTCAAATTGTAGGACCTATTACGTAGTAAGAGCTTCGCTCATTGCCAGCAATGGTGTGCAGGTTCAACTCCTGTCCTCGGCACCAGAGAATAGTAACCGGTCAGAATGACTATGTTTAGATTGTTCTGACTTGATTTTCTCAGGTTCTACGTTCAATGAGTTAGGATATACTCAATTTTACTATCTAAACTTCTGAGGCTATTTTTAAGTTCAACTCCTTCGCCCTGTTTCTTGAATGATGATAATTAAATACAGGAGAACAGCACTTTACATTAGGATGACCCTATAGTATAATATTCGTATGGCAACAGCTATAGATTTGGAAAGAGTACGTGGATTAATTGGTGAAGTTGAAAGAAATGGCCAAATGCCTCCTTCCAAGCAAACTTTACTTCTTACTAATTTACGAGATCAGCTAAATGTACCAAATAATACCTTTTCATTAAGACAAGTAACTGGTAGTGGAATAGATCATAACCAAAGCCAGAGATTTAATCCTAATCTTCGCTCAGTTTTTCAACCTGGTTTCTTTTCTTTACGTGGTGCAACTGGAGGATCAGCAATTGTTGATTTCGCAAATGATAGATTCGGAGGAGGTACTCTTGGCCCAAATGGATTTGCTCAGGAAGAAAAACTTCTTTTAGAAACAAATTTGGTACCTTTAGCAGGTGCCTTTACAAACTTAAGTAGAGATCCTTTATATCTTCAAGCATTGCAAACACATGAATTTGTTGGACAGGGAAGAAATATTTATGGAAATTCAAGATTAGGAAGCCGTGGTAATACAATAGATAGAGTTGATATTTCTCCTTCTAATGTGAGCCAATATCTTCAGAGAGTAGATCCAGCAAGGAATGTAAACCTTATTGCAATGGCAGCTTTGAATATGAGGAGAAAGGGTTGGAGAGAGTATAAGCATTCAAATCTCACCCAAATGTTTGATACTGCGTATAAAGCATTTAGAACTCATGCTGAAAAAGGTGGACAAGAAGTACATACAGGAGCTTGGGGAGCTGGTACATTCGGGAATAGTGAAAACTTAACTTGTGTATTACAAGTTCTTGCTGCGCAAGCAGCTGGAATTAGACTCATTTATCATGGCTCTCAAGATGCATATGAGTCTGGAATACGCTATCTAAGAGGTAAATATATAGTTGGTCAAAGCTACAATACTGTATTTGATTCTTTAAGTGATTATATGCAAAGAAGGCACACAGGTAGTCAGTTCTGGAGACCCCAATAGACCTCCCTCACAATGTTAAATTAAAAAAGCCTTTTTATTTATTCATTCATATAAATTCTTAGTGTCTTTAGTTGAGAAGCCAACAATTGTGCTTCCTTAATATTAGGAAAAAAGGTAGTATAATTCAGATCAGTAAGTTCAAGCGGACTCCCGTTGTCCGCACAAATATCCAAAACTTCAGATTATTTGACTTTAGATATAAATTGACTTTATAGGATAAAGTAGTAAAATATCATCCAATATGGCTGTCAAACCTATAGGTGGTACATTTGAAGATCTAGGGGAAATCGAAGCTGAGCTAGGCTCAATTCAGCCCGCTAAACCAGCTGGAACTCCTCCTGCAGCCTCAACCCAAGCAGGCGTAGTTAGAAACTTTATCCCACTTGAAGCCAGTCCCTTAGATGTTACCAGAAGCTATAAGGAAACAATCGAAGGACCAGTCACTATTGAAAGAGGTAGTCAACCTGTAGCTTTCAGGATTGGTAGATCAGGCCAGATAGAACTAATTTTTGGCAGCTCAACTTTATCTGATGAGTATAGAGCAGATCAGGCTAGACAAAGTATCAACTCTGAAGGACCATCAGCTACAGTTGAACCCTTACCAGGACAAGCAGACAGAGAGGAATTTGAAGTTGCCAGAGCGGAACAGAGGGACAATAATATTTTTGGTCAAAGTGCAGAGGTCTTATCTGAAACTGCAACAACTGCAGCAAAAAATACTAGTAAAGCTGTTCGGTGGGGATTTTTCGGATTATTTCAAGGCTACTTTGATGTCTGGACAGAGCACATCGCTGCTAAGGCTCCTAAAAAGAAGGCTGAAAAAGTAGAAAATCAACAAGCAGGAAGAGAGCAGGGTCAGCCACAGCCGGAGAAAAAGAAACCACGTTTAATTGATCCTATTTATTGGGCTAGGGAAGCCAGGGAGAAGTTTCTAGCAGCGCTTAGACAGCAAGTCGTCCAAAGAAGACAAAGTTTGAATATAGAGGGGATGACTGTTGAGCAACAAAACCAAGCTATGGGGGCAACTAGAAACGTTAGCAACGAAGCTATTGAGGGGGAATATTTTGATCTAGCTACAGCTTTTGGATTGGCAGAGAACAGAAAGAGACAGAAAGAGCAGGAAGATACAGCTGAGGCAGAAGCAACCAAACCCAAGGTTGACTACGCTCAGCTTAAATTCGCTGGAGAGCGAACCACTACCCACCCAACTAAATTACCTGGATAAAACCTCTGGTGGGCACATCAGGACTCGAACCTGAGACCTTTTCTACGTCAAAGAAACGCTCTACCAACTGAGCTATGTGCCCATTAAACACAAGAATTCTATCTGAATTTTAATCATTGTGCAAGACTAACTCTCTTCTCCTATTTACAAATCTTTTTTCTGACACTAACATTAAAATATATGAGTAAGGATGCTAATTTGAACAGATTAGCTGGTAAGGGGTTGTTAAGCAAAAGAAGTATTATGTTTAAAAACTTTTTGGGAGGCATCGCTTGGGGAGTAGGCTCTGTAATTGGAGCTACAGTCATTGTGGCACTGTTTATTTCTTTCCTAAAAACTTTTAACTTCATCCCAATAATCGGAGAGTTTATCACTCAAATTAGCCAGTATGTTGAGGCAAGTAAGTTTCCTATTAGATAATCTTGACTTAAAGATAGTAGGTGGGTAGAATTACTAACTTGGAAACGATGACCCGGAGGATTATGGCACAAGACACTAACTTAGAAAACATCAGACACTCCTGTGCCCATCTGCTGGCAGCGGCAGTTGTAAAGCTTTGGCCTGATACTAAAAATACCATAGGTCCTGCAACTGATAATGGCTTCTATTACGATTTTGATTTTAAAAACCCTATCTCTGAAGAAGATTTTTCTAAAATCGAGGCTGAAATGGCCAAGATTTTAAGAACTTGGGATAAATTTGACAGAGTTGAGGTAACTTTTGAAGAAGCTAAAGAGAGATTTAAAGATAATCCTTATAAACTGGAGCTGATTGACGAGTTAGAGAAGGAAGGTCAACAAATTACTTTATACAAATCAGGGAACTTCATTGACCTTTGTAAAGGTGGACACTCAGAAAATCCTCAGGAAGATATTGGTGCTATTAAGCTAATTGGTATTGCTGGAGCTTATTGGCGTGGAAATGAGAAAAATAAGATGTTAACCAGAATTTATGGAGCCTGTTTTAGAACTAAGAACGAGCTTGAGGAACATCTTAAACTGCTTGAGGAAGCTAAAAAGAAAGATCATCGAATTTTGGGCGAAAGCTTGGAGCTTTTCACCACCTCGGTGGAGATTGGACCTGGACTAATTTTATGGTTGCCTAAAGGTACTCTTATTAAAGAAGAGCTAGAGAAACTTGGTAAAGAAACTGAGTTTAAGTATGGCTACCAGCGGGTTTCAACTCCTCACATTGCCAAAGAATCACTCTACAAACTCTCTGGACATCTGCCTTATTTTGCTACAGATATGTTTCCGCCAATGAAATCTGAGGAAGGTAATTATTATTTAAAACCAATGAATTGTCCTCATATGCATATGATCTATAAGTCAAAGTTACATTCCTATCGAGATTTTCCCATTAGGTATGCAGAGTTTGGAACAGTTTATCGGTTTGAGGATAGCGGCACACTGATGGGGCTTTTGAGGGTCCGTGGACATACTCAAAACGATGCCCATATTTACTGTGGAAGTGAAGAACAGGCTTTAGAGGAGTTAGTCGCTGTTATGAAGCTTCATGAGTACTATTTTAAAATCTTTGGGATTAAAGACTTTTATATCGAGCTAGCGCTGCCTGATTTTGAAAAAAAGAAGGATAAGTATTTTGATAATCCCAAGGCTTGGGAAAAAGCAGTTAGTCTGTTAAGGAAAGCTGCTAAACAGTCTGGAGTTGAGGTGGTTGAGGATGTAGGGGGTGCAGCTTTTTATGGTCCAAAATTTGATTTCAATATCAAAAGCGCCACAGGCAGGAAATTTAGTATTACCACCAACCAGCTGGATTTTGGTTCGGGTGACAGATTCAAATTAAAATTCACTGACCAAGATGGTGCGGAAAAAATTGTCCCTTATATTATCCACCGGGCACCTCTTGGGTCAGATGAGAGATTTATTGGTTATTTGATTGAGCTTTTTGGTGGTGCTTTTCCAACTTGGTTGTCACCCACTCAGGTAAAAATTATCCCAATCTCAGATAAAAACCTTAGCTATGGACAAAAGCTTTTAGAACAATTTAAAGAGGCTGGGATCAGAGCAGAGCTTGATGACAAAAATTCGACAATGCAATCAAAGATCAGAGACGGCCAGCTACAAAAGATACCTTATATGGTAGTTGTTGGCGAAAGAGAAGAAAAAGAGAAAAAGATTACTGTTAGAAGTAGGCGAGGGGAGAGTAAACCCAATCTGGATCTTAAGATGTTTCTAAAAGATCTTAACAAAGAGATTGCAGACAGAAGCTAAATTTGCTAGAATTTCTAGGTCTATCTAGACTTTTCTAGGTTTGTTTTAAGGAGGTTCTAAGACATCGGAAAATATTATCGCTTAAACCAAAATATTCATAACCCAAGACTTTTGGTAATTGGTCCAGATGGCGAGAAGCTTGGAGAGCTAAGCAGAGAAGAGGCAATTGAAAAAGCTAGAGGTTTAGAATTAGATTTGGTTGAAATAGCTCCCAATACTAAACCACCAGTAGCAAAAATTTTGGATTTCCAGAAATTCCGCTACGAGGAGAGTAAAAAGGAGCAGGCTGCCAGAAAACATGCTAAGGAGGTTGAGCAAAAAGAGATTTGGTTAACACCTAGGATTGCTGATCATGACTTAGGAGTCAGACTTAACAGGGTTGAACAGTTTTTAAGCGAAGGTGATAAAATTATGTTTCGGGTCAAGTTTAAAGGCAGGGAGATGGCCCATTTGGAGTTTGGGTTCCAGCTTTTAAATAAGATCTTTGCTATTTTAGGAGATAAAATAACAATCGAGCGAGAACCCAAGGTAGAAGGCAGAAGTATTACAGCTATAATTGGTAAAAGCAGAGGCGGAGGTAAAAATGAAAAAGTTGAAAAAAATAAAACATAAAACTAAAAAGGCTTTAATCAAGCGTATCAAGATTACTGGGACTGGTAAGATTATGCGCTCTCACCAACTGCGCTCAGGTCACTTGAGAAGAAATAAAAGCAAACGGACCCTAAGACGTCATGCTAAAGCTACACCTGTCTCTAAAACAGCCTTAAAATCTATTAAAAGAATGTTAGGAATATAATATGGCCCGAATTAAAAGAGGAGTTACCTCACATAGAAAACATAAAAAAGTACTTAGGCTAACCAAAGGTCATGTTGGTGGTCGAAGCAAGCTAATCAGAAGAGCAAAAGAGTCTCTTCTTCATGCTGGCCAATATGCTTTTGCCGGTAGAAAACTTAGAAAAAGAGATATGAGAAGACTTTGGATAGTTCAATTGGGCAATGCTGTCAGAGCAGAAGGATTAAGTTACTCAAGGTTTATCTCTCAACTACGAACTCATAACATTAAACTAGATCGTAAGATCTTGGCTGATCTAGCTATTAATCACCCTGAAGACCTCAAGCAAATCATCTCCCAAGTCACCAAATAATCAAGCTATAGTAGCTTGGATTCCTTTGTGCTAGAATTTTATCCAAATGCAAGAAAAGCTTGTTAGTATTAAACAAAAATACCTAGATCAAATTAACAAGGCTAAAGATCTGAAAGAGCTTGACCAAATTTTTTTGGCGCTTTTTGGGAAATCTGGCCAACTCACTTTGCTACCCAAGCAGTTTCCAAAAATCAGCCAAGAAGAACGCAAGAGGGTCGGACCTTTATTTAATTCTGTTAAACAGGAACTAGAAAATGCTATTACTCAAAAAAGAGCAGAAGTTAGAGAAAGAAATTATGCCAAGTTAGCATCTGAAAGTCCCGAATTAGTTAAAACTGAAATAAAAAAACGGGAGGGCAACCTCCATCCCATTACTGAATTTGAAAATAAAATTGCAGATTTGTTTAAAAAAATTGGCTTTCAACAGTTTGATGGCCCCCATATTGATACTGATGAATATAATTTTGGCTTGTTAAACATTCCTCCAGAGCATCCGGCCAGAGATATGTGGGATACCTTATATATAAAAGGCCATAATGAGCAGGCAGAAGGAGAATTACTTCTTAGAACCCATACTTCTGATGCCCAGGCTCATATTATGAAGCAATATAAACCACCAATCAGAATGATGATTATTGGACGTTGTTTCAGATATGAGAACCTAGACCCGAGGCACGAACACACCTTTGATCAATTTGAAATTGTTTATATTGATAAAGGTTTAAGTTTGGCTAATTTACAGTATCTTTCCGAGTATTTATTCAGGGGTATGCTGGGTGAGAATACTAAAGTTAGACTGTCTCCGGGTTACTATCCCTTTACCGAGCCTAGTGCCCATATCTTTGGCTCCTGCATTTTTTGTAAAGGTAAGGGGTGTCAGGTTTGTGGAGCAACAGGGGAGTTAGAGCTGGCTGGAGCCGGGATGATCCATCCTAATGTACTTAGAAACTGTGGGATAGATCCAGAAGTTTATTCAGGAATTGCTTGGGGTGTTGGACCAGGTAGAATGGCTATGCTTAAATATGATGTTGCAGACTTGAGGCTTTTTAACAGTGGGGACTTAAAGTTTTTACAGAAGCTCTAGAGTTGGGACAATAAGTCGCTACCGCGATTGAATGTTCCAATTAAATATTATGAAAGTATCAATTGATTGGTTAAAAGATCTAGTTAATTTAAAAGTTTCTTTAGATGAGCTCATCCGTCTGATTCCTCTTCGAACAATTGGCTTAAAAGAGGTTACCCCTGATTTTTTAGAACTTGACATGAAAGGTTATAACCGGGCAGATCTTTTATCCTTAAGAGGAGTGGCTTATGAGGTTGCAGCAATTACTGACTCTCAAGTTAAGTTTGAGGAACTAGGTGAGGATAAACTCCTTTGGATAGAACAAACTTTTCCATCCCTCAATGTCAAAGTTGAGGATGGGAAACTGGCTCCGGTTTATTGTTTGGTTAAAATATCCGGCTTAAAAGTTGCCCCTTCAGAAGATACTTGGGTTAAGAAACTGGCTGACTCAGGGATCAGATCCGTTAATAACTTAGCTGATATTACAAATTTAGTAATGATTGAGTATGGCCAACCTCTTCATGCCTTTGATGCCAAAGCAGTCAAAGATGAAACCATTGTTGTCAGAACTGCCAAAAAAGGAGAGAGGCTTACCACATTGGATGGAAAAACCAGAGACTTAACAGAAGAGGATTTGTTAATTACTGATCCACAAAATGCTTTAGGAATAGCTGGAGTGATGGGAGGTAAAGATTCTGAAGTCTCAGAAACTACAACCACAATTTTACTGGAGGCTGCAATTTTTAATCCTACAAGTATCAGAAGAACTGCTACCAGGCAAAAGCTGATCTCTGAGGCAAGTAAAAGATTTTATCATGGGTTAACCCAAAAGAGATTGTTTCAAGCGCTAGATGCTGCCATTAAGATGTATCAAGATCTGGGTGGAAAGCTAGAAGGGTTAACAATTATTGGAGATACCCAAGATCAAGTTAAAACAATTAAATTAACTCAGGAAAAGATTAACTCCCTTATTGGCGTAGATATCCCACCAGTGCAAGTGGAATCATTTTTGAAAAAATTAGGTTTCCACCTCGAAGGTGTAGGCTCAAACTCATGGCAAATCACTCTACCTTACTTTAGGCCAGATATTAACATTGAGGAGGATTTGATTGAGGAAGTTGCCAGGATGTATGGTTATGAGAAAATCCCATCAAAAGAGCTTAGGGGAAAGCTACCTAAAAAGATTGACCAGTCTCTTTTTGATTTAATTTATGATCTTAAAAAAGCTTTAGTAGATATTGGTTTAACAGAAGTTCAAACTTACTCTTTTTACTCAACCCAGGTATTAAGCACATTAGGCTGGAATGAAGAAGATAGAAAAAAACATCTGGTTAGAATTGCTAATCCCATTTCTTCTGAAACAGAGTTTATGCGTCAAAATATCTGGCCTAATTTAATTGAGGTGGTTGCTAAAAATTTAAAACAAGGTTTTGATGATATCGCTATATTTGAGCTTGGAAAAATGTATTGCTTAAATGAAAAGAATCACCCTGAAGAGGGGTATAGTTTGGCTATAGCTTTAATGAACAATTCAGACTCGCCTGTTCTTGAACTGAATCAAATGCTCAAGAGCCTGAATGAGCAAATCAAGCTAAAATTGACTGTCGATAAAGACACATCACCTCAAGTTTCATCCCATCTATTTCACCCAACCAGGTTTTACTCTCTAAAATTAGGGGAAAAAAGAGTTGGAGGCATGGCTGAAGTTCATCCTAAAGTGCTTTTTAACTTTGGGATAGATAAGCGAGTAGCTATACTCCAGCTTGATTTAAAGGAGCTAATATGAAACTTGAGTCTTTGTTTAGGGGGTGTAACCCATCTGATTGTGGATTGGACAGTCAAAACTGTGCTTTGGCAAGAATTGTAAAAAAGGTCAGTCCAGATGATACAGATGCTAGCAATTTCATTATTATGAGACTAGTCTCTTGTCAGAATTTACCTGCATCAGAAAAAGCAATCCAGGAGAATTATGGTTGTAGAGTACCAAGTTCGATGAGATCAACTTTAAGAAGGCTTAAAGAGCCACAGTTACCCCAACTGAAGTAGAAAAGGTTCCGCCGTTATTATCTTCAAGCGTGGCAGTGATAGTATGCGATCCCTTATCACCCACTGGAAATTCAACATGCAAAGCAAAAGGCTCTGTGGTTAAGGTTGATTTTAGCGCCCCATCTATTGTCCAGGTGACTTTTTTAACCCCAAAAGGAGAGTTGGTTTTAGCCAAAACATCAAAGACTCTAGGAACATTGGCCCCATTGGTAATATTAACAATCGAGATAACTCCTCCAGTTGACCCTCCTCCTAAGAATCCAGGGATTCCACTACAACCCTTAGTTGCTCCAACTAATCTGGCATCAGAGGCTGTTAAGACCCACTGATCTATCCCAGTCTGCCACTTATTAGCACCTGTTGGGTCATCTTCTTTTAGAACAACAACATCTTTCTCTTCTGCATCCTCACCATCACCTGCTAACCTATGAGGATTGCTCTTACAAACTTTTGCTCGTTGGTAAGCTGGTGAGCTATCTTTAGGTTCAGTTCCTTTAAGAAAATATTCTTTACGGGTAGGCGAACCATCTTTGGGTTTACCACCCATTAATCCATCAACATCAATATAGGAGACATCAGAAGGTGCATCAAACTTTTCATCAGGTAAGTCCTTAAGGGCGGCAATCATAATCTTTTGCCAGATGGGGGAGGCTCCTGTCACTCCTGAGGCAATCGCTGGATTCATTACCGAGTTATCATTATTTCCAACCCAAACACCAACTGCCCGGGATTTGGTGAAACCTACTGTCCAGTTATCTCTTTTTTCATCTGTGGTTCCGGTTTTAACTGCGACTGTTTTTCCAGGTACATTTAAAACTGAATTAGAACCAAAAGCTGCGCTTCTTGCTCCATTATCCGACAGAATCGAAGATATTATATATGCCACACCTTCATCTAAAACTTTAACACCATCTGATTCCCGGTACTCATAAAGTGTTTTACCTTTTGAGTCTGTCACTTTAAGAATCGTGACTGGATCCTGCTTTCTTCCTTCGTTACCAAAAACTGCAAAAGCCGAAGTCAAATCAAGTAACCTAACTTCACGTCCACCTAAAGTTAGGGATAAACCCACAGAATTAACATTTTCCTCAGTAGGTTCCCAACTAGTCAAACCCATTCTGTAACCTAAATCCATGACATTTTTAACTCCTGCTAAAGCTAGCATCTTAACAGCTGGGATATTATAGGAGTTACCAAGGGCGTATCTGACTTGAACCACACCATGATATTGACCATCATAGTTAACTGGAATATAGGTAGGTTTATTACCTCCTGGAAACTCTGTTTTAACATCCACAATAGGGGAGGCAGCAGTATAGCCTTTTTGTAAACCAACTGAGTAGGTAATAGGCTTGGTAGCTGACCCTGGTTGCCTTTGACCAAGCGCGACATTAACATTTGGTTCAAAGACACAATTTTTACCTTCAGTGCAATCCGCTGGTTCAGATTTAGAGAAATAATCCTTTGATCCAACCATCGCTAAAACCTGACCATTTTTGGGATTAATTACTACTGAGGCACCATTGCCAACTTTAAAATCCTTAAGTTTATCAATCTCATCTTTAACAATCTTCTGAGCTTGCTCTTGAAGGTCATAGTCAAGTGTGGTGGTGACTCTTAAACCGCCTTTCTCAACTAGGGCATCGCCGAACTGATCAATCAATTTTTGTTTGACATACAATACAAAATGAGGAGCTTTAAAACCAATCTCATTTTGAGTAGTGCGATATTCAAGCGGTTGTTTTTTAGCCTCATCAGCCTGCTCTTTAGTAATGTATTGCTCTTCAATCATCCTTCTTAAAACCTCTGCCTGCCTTTCTTTAGCCAGTTCTGGATGGGTACCATAAGGAGAATAGACAGAAGGCCGTTGTGGTAACCCAGCTAAAAGCGAGGCCTCAGCAAGATTTAAATCCTTGACATGTTTACCAAAGTAAAGATTGGCAGCTGCCTCTATACCATAAGCAGTTCCACCATAAGGGATCTCATTTAAATACATCTCCAAGATTTGGTCTTTGCTATAAGTTCTCTCAGCCTGAATAGCCAATATCAACTCTTTGACCTTTCTGATCAAACTTCTTTCTGAGGTTAAAAGAGCGTTTTTAACCAGCTGCTGAGTCAGCGTTGAACCTCCCTCAATCCTTCGGTGAACAACTAGTTCGTAGAAAGCCCTAAATATTCCTGAAATGGAAAAACCCTTATGTTTATAAAAATCTTTATCCTCAATTGAGATAGTTGCGAATTTAACAACATCTGGTACTTCTGAGAGCTTAATCGGGGTGCGGTTTTGATTTTGGAAGATATCATAGAGCAGCTGGCCATCCCGATCATAAATTTTAGTTGCCTGGGCAATAGTTCTACTCTGAAGCTGCTCAGGAGAGGGTACCTGGGTAAAAAAGAAGATCACCAACCCAATAAAGACTGCCAGCCCAATTAAAAAACCCTTAAGACCAATCGCACTAATAAAAGAGAGTAGTTTCAACTTAGCTGCTCCCGAATAGTCAGGATAACGACGTAATCTTCTAAAAGCCATAGCGTTAAGAAGATTATATCTTAAAAAGATACAAGAGCGTAGCGATTATATCAAAGTTATGCATAAATTGTAGGTTAGAATACTAGTTTATATAGTTTAGAACTCAGGCGGGTTTTAGCATACTTTTTAATCAGTTCAAAACCACCAATAAAGGTAGCAGTGTAAAAGATATCCCCAAGTAAGGTATTTTTGTAAAAGGGGATGGCGCTTATATAGCTTTGGAGTAAACCAGTTAAATCTTTTGAATAAGTTGAGACTGGGTTTGACCAAACAGCTAAATTAGTCAGAAGATAAAAAAGTGTTGAGGAAAACAGGGTTGCTCCAAAAATAAGCAAGGGGTTTTTGTGAGGCTTCAACCACAAACCAATCAGACCAATTAGCAAAAAACTTCCATAAACACTAATCATGTCTAAGCCATAAAAGCCAATAGAGAGATCACTGATAAAAAGAGCACTTATAGGCAAAACAAAAGCAAATTTTTTAGGCAGATAAACACCGGAAAATAAAGCTATAGCTGTAATTGGAGCAAAATTAGGTGGGTGAGGCAGGAGTCTTAAGACTACCCCAATCAATATCATCAAAACTGGTGCTAACTTTAAATCTTTAATCACTTTAAATCCCATTCTATTTTCTCATTATCCTGGCATGTGTAGGCAGAGGCACCAATTGTGGCTTCTTGACCATCAATTGAATAAAGCCAGTATTTACCATCACCTTGGCTAACTCCATTTATTGCAGTCACCATCTTACCTAAAGCGCTGTCAGTATACTCAACACTTTTAGTACTTTTCTGCAAAGCTTCAAATGCAGTTTTGCCTTTTTGGCACTGATAGGAGATTTTACTAGTTTGAGAAGCTGCTGACAAAGAGGCAGTAGGTTCTTCTTGAGAGAAGGGTTTAAGAGGTCTTGAGGAACTAATTAAATAGGTGGTAGCTGCAATCAAAACCAAAACAACTATAAATCCCACCAGCAAGTTTAAGTTCTTATTCATAAGTAGAAAAGAAGTGTCTGGTTAAAATACCAGTCTTAGACTAACTTTGTCAATTCACAAGATATTGGGGGGTAGACAGACCAGAACTCATGTCCAAGGCCCTGGAGTCGAACCAGGCTAAACAGGTTTTACAGACCTGCGCATCAACCGCTCTGCCAGCCTTGGGTTTAAAACCTAAATTAAACTCATAAATTATACCAAGATCTTGAGGGTGATGCCAGAGAATAAGGAGTAAAGCCTTAGTTACTTATTAAATCCACCAACGAAGAAGTCCCAGATCATCTGAAGAAGACCTCTGCTTGTTTTAGCTCCTTGAACAGATGGAGCGGGCTGAGGTGCAGTCGTACTCTCGGGTTGGGGCGCAGGAGCACTTGTTTGTGCAGGCTGAGGAGTGGACTGAGTACTAGTTGTAGTGGTTGATGAACCTCCACACTGACAGGAGCAGAAATCACCATTCCAGTTACAAGTTCCTCCACAAGATCTGCATCCTGATTCCTGTGATTCTCTATTCATACCTGAAGGAGCTGTAGTTTGAGTGGTGGTAGTACCTGTAGTGGTTGTTCCTGAAGTAGGTGAATTATAACCTCGGCAGTAACAGCTTCCACTACTCCAGTCACAAGTCCCACCACCAGATCTACAAGTAGCTTCTTGAGAGTCTCTAGTCATGGTGTTACCTGAGTAACTACCACTGCCACTATAAGAACTCGTTGTTCCGGAAGTAGATCCATAATTTGCATACTGACAATATGATCCATTCCAAGTCCCACCACTATTCCTACATGCTTGTGCTGGATCATAATAGTTATTGGTGGTAGTAGCTGGTGCGCTGTAACCTTTACAATAACAGGAACCATTACTCCAATCGCAAGTTCCTCCACCCGCCTTGCAACCAGCCTCTTGTTGGTCCCTACTACTCATACCAGCATTATTGTTTCCTGAAATACCTTTCATACAATTACAGGTAGTGCCGTTGTTATCCCAACTACAATAACCACCTGATTGATTACAGGCTCTATTTTGATCTGCTGCAGGCGCATTGGTCTTAACTTCTATCTGTGTGTAGTTGGGATTTCGATAATTTTGGCAACTACAAATTCCGCTGCTCCAATCGCAAGTACCACCGCCTGATTTACAGGTAGCCTCCTGGGAGTCTCTACTCATGGTACTACCACCATAGTAAACACCAGCACTGGTACACTGACAGGAGTTATTAGCCCAACTACAACCTGATTGGCTACACATCTTTGCAGGATCATAGTTATATGAAGCACATAGACAGCCGCCCCCAGCACCGCCAACCCAGGCACAACCTCCTCTGGCACAGGCAGCTGCAGGATCTGAGTAGTATTTATCTGCCTGGTAATCTTTACAGGACGAACCATCCCAGTATTTACTGGCTTGTGTCGTACACTGATAAGCATCAGCGCTCTTATTTAAGGGTGTACAGACTCCTCCCGGACCGATGTAGTAATCAGCTGGACAACGGACATAATAGTTGTAACTCTCAGTTTTTGGCCGGCATTGCTCAGGGTTGTCCCGACAGAACTCCATGTATTTTTGCTCAGCAGAACCTTTTTGGGGACTCATACATTTATCAGCGTTCTCTCGGCAGTGTCTGGCAAACTCTTCAGGGCTGGTGTAGTCACCAATTGGTCGAAAGTCTACTGCTCCACCAACAATACTTCTACAAGATTGGGGATTATTTTTACAATAATTTAAACAGCTCTCAGGTGAGTTACAACCTCCGGGTCCTCTAAATTCTCCAGGGCCACCACCAAAGTTTGAGCATTCCTGATAATTTTTGGGGTCCAGACAAAAAGTTTTACAGGTAGTTTCTGACGTGCAGCCTCCTGGGCCAACTCTCATCTCACCACCCCTTAACCCAACCTTTTGGGCAACTTCTGAACACTTTTGGCGATTCTCTTCTTTGTCGCAAAGACTCTTACAGGAGGTCGCATCATTGCAACCTAAAACCGCTTTTACCTTGTCTAAAACCCTCTCTGGTTCCTCAACATACCCGCCTGGTACTCCGATTTCTTTTGCCAGCTGATTACATTTATCATAGTTTTCCTCCTTATCACAAACATTTGCACAAGATTGAGGTGTGTTACACCCAAGAATCCTCTTGGCCGCAATTAAGAATTTCTGTTCAACTTCTGCTTTTAGACCTTCCCCCTGATAAAAACCTTTGGTCTTAGCATAGGCCACACAAGCATTTTCATTAACTGGATCTTCGCAAAAAGTTCTACAGGATGAATAATTTGCACAATTACCCAGCTCGGCAATAGGAAAAACAATCCCGTATTTGCTGGTCTTTTTTACAACCTCTTCCTCAAGATCATCAACTCCATCATTATTTTCATCTAATACTGGATGCGAAGGGGAAATAAGAATTGGTACTTTATCAACTGTAACTAATATAAAAACAAAAACTACTAAAGGAAGAAGTAGCGATCTTAGTAATCTGCTTTTTAAAATGCTCAAAATTGAATTATTAAAAGTCATATTTTTTACTTCACTGAGTCGAAGGGATTCTTATAAACTGCAAACGGGTTAACGTATTGAGACGATTTATCAAATGGATTACTATACTCAGATTTCAAGCCAATCTTTGCCTCTTTAGATTTTTCAGATTGAAAGGAAAAGGGCAATTTTTCAAGCGGGTTTTTGATTATTCCCTGAGAAACAAGAATTGCTAGTATAGCTACTAAAATAACTACTAGGAGTAAAGGAATTAAGGCGACTATTCCTTTTTGATTGGGCATTAATTAATTATTCACTGAAATTTTTTCTGAGAATGTGATTTAAATCACATTTTGTCAAGAGATTGCGCTCAAGCATTTAGTTCCTCTGGTAATCTTGGGCGATTCTATGAATATAACTCATGCAATCTATTTGTTCGTCCTGATTTTCTAAGCTCCGACAGATAACTTCTGATTTCTGCCTCCAATTCGGTAAATCTTGGAATACCATCTCGCCAGCTGCAAAGCGGAGACATCTTTTTTGGAAATTAACCAGCAGGGGTTGCATTTTACATAAGCTAATAATTTTATCCGTATCTGCTTGAGAACTTAATACGCTATAAGATCCCAAAGAGTCAAAACATGCTTCTTTAAAAACCTCAGAAGTTGAGGTATTGCAAATTTCAGCTACCTGACCAACGACAAAACCAAATCTTCTAATCATCACCATTGGTTGATTTCTACCACAAGCGGTATCATAGATTTCAGGTAATTTATTACAAGGTGATAGTGGATCTTCCTGATTATAGAAGTTAGTGGAAGCAGATCTCTCAAATTCCATAAAGACTCCATCGTAACAAAACTGTTGGTTGTTAATTAACTTATTACACTCTTTTAACGAAGCTTCTAAATCCTTAACTTTATGGAAACTTGCCAAACCGTGCCCAATTCCATGTACGCAGCTAGCAACTGGACCAGAGTTTTGCGGACCAAGTTTGTTACAAGCTTGCTCAGCCTCTGATAATTTCTCCGTTCCAAGGTAAAAGGCTTTATCTAAAAATCCGTGGAAGCAGCCGTAGGCAAAAGTAGGTGAACAAATAGACAAGCCTGAAAAGCCTGATTTGTCAAAAATGAGCCCTCCCATAAAGTGCGCTAAATCATGAGCAACATTACCACTCCCAGGATTATTTTGATAAGTGTCAACGATAAAACTCCAAGTAGATTTTAAACCCTTTTGACCTGTTAACTTCTCAAGGTAACTATACTTTTCCTGTATATCTAGTTCCAAAAAGCCTTCTCTTGTTAAAGGAGTGAAATTTGAGTCTTGGGAAATTTCTGCATTTAGCGGTACTTGGTGATAAAACGGGTTTGTTAAAGCAAGTATAATAAACCCTAATACCATAATCAAACCAATCAAAAAGTAGCGATCTTTTAAAACAGACAACTTAACCATTTAATTTTTATATAACGAAGACTGGCAAGTTTGACTAAAGCCTGAATCCGCACTTTGACAAAGTTGTTCAATTTTTGTATTGTTGTTGCCGAATATATCTTTTAGTCTTTGACTCAATACCTGGAAACAGTGGGTTTTATCACGAGAGGAAGCCAACTTATTACAGAAAGTTTGTGGTTGATTAGTCATTGTTTCCCCCCAGAAGTCAACAATCACATTCAAACCACCGGTTATACACTCTTGGAAATACCAAGGAGGCGAAACTTGGCAAAACTGAATAATCTTATCTGGATCTCTTAGGGTTTGACCAGCAATGTCCCTACCTAAACTTCTAAAACAAACACCCATCATATTCGCAGGGGTTCTCTGACATTCAGCAGCAATGGCTTGGAAGTTATAATTAAAAATACTTAGCATTCGGCTTGTTTGCATTTGATAACACTCAAACTGGACTAACTCTGATTGATCAACACTGTTGCAAGGAAATTGAGGATCACTACTAACCCATTCAGTCTTATGACCTTTGACTGCTCCTCTCCCCTCGGCAACCATAATATTTTCCATGAACACTCCTCCAAAACACGATCTTTTAGCATAATCATTGGAAAGTTGATAACAGAGATTAATTGCTTTTGGTATATCATAGTTGATATAAGCAGTGAGACCATGACCAATGCCATGAAGGCACTCAAATTTAGAAAAATCTGTCTTGAATTTATTGCACAGGTTTTCAACTCTTTTCATTAAGGTTTTCTCCCTTTGAAGTCCCTTGGATAAGGCCTTTTGTTGGGCAATAAATGCTTCCATAGCACCATGGATAAAGCCGGAGTGACAACTATAGTTTATTTTCTTAAAAACTGCTGATTTATAAGTTTTATAGGCAGTTCTTCCAATCAAATGCGCTTCTTGATGACAATCGACCTTGGATCCTCCGTCAGTATCTAAAACTAACTTATCCATTAATTGATTGCCTCCTAAAACAATTAACCAGTACTTTAGCTGTCTTTCGTCTTGAGCTAGTCGGTAAGCATCAGTGGTTTGCAGCTTCGCATAGAGTTTTTTAGGAAAAATTACATAATAAATTCTTGCTAAGTAAGCTTTAATATCATTTATCAATGAAGTTAAGTTAAATTTTTTGGTGTTGTCTTTAGATGGTGTAAATTGTGTTGATCCAGATTCTGAAACTGTAATTTTCCCAATAAGATGAGGATTGAGGTGATCATGGAATTTAAATATACCTGCTTTTTCAAACTTGAACTTCCAAACTTCGCCAGGTTGGATTGGCCTTTTTGGATCAAACTCTTTATAAATCAAATGAATGGGGTGAAAATCTGAAGCCGGCCAGCGTGCATCAGTATCCTCGTTTTTAAAAATTACCTCCTGACCTTTTTTAATTGTTATTTCATCTGGTTTGAATTCACCATCCTTAAGCAATATTGTTGCTTCCTCAGAGGACAAAACAGCTTTTGAGAAAAATATAGAATAACAAATTAATCCAAACAGGAAAACAAACCCAAACCTTCTCAGTCTACCCATCTTTCCGTCTAATATACCATATTTTGAATTTCTTATGGGTCTAATTTTTTCCTAGCAAGAAGTTAATCACTCTCTGAAGCCAGCTGACTTGAGTGCTTGCTCCTGCTACACCGCCAGCGTCACTGCTAGGAGGTGGGGGCGGAGGGGGCTCTGGTGGAGGCGGGGGAGGGGTTTCATAGCTTGGAGTTCCATAAGAAGGGGTAGCATAACTCGGTGTACCGTAACTTGGGGTAGCATAACTTGGACTCGGATAAGAATAAGATGGTGATGGGTATGAGTAAGATCCAGGGGTGGGATAACTATAGGTACCTGAGGGAGTGTAATAGCTAGGTGAAGGATAAGAATAGCTACCAGAAGGTGTTGGATAAGAATAACCAGGTGTTGGGTAGGAGTAGCCTGATGAAGGAGTTAAGTAGCTTTCTGGTGTGTAGTAAGTTGGGGTGGTATAACTACTACCTGGTGGAGGAGTGTAGTAGGATGGTGTTACATAATTTCCTCCAGAAGGAGTGTAGTAGGTCGGGGAGGTGTAGGTACTGCCAGGAGGAGGAGTGTAATAGCTAGGTGTATTATAAACCGCTGGTGTATAGTAGCTTGGGGTGGTGTAATTTGAACCAGGAGGTGGGGTATAGTAGGTCGGTGTGGTATATGAACCTGTTACATTGATTGGAGTATAGTAGGTTGGTGTGGTATAAGGCGGTGGCGTGGTGTAATTAGGTGTGGTATAACTCGATCCCGGAGGTGGAGTATAGTAATAGGGTGTAGTGTACCTTGGTGGGGTGTAGTAAGTCGGGGTGGTGTAATTTGAGCCAAGAGGAGGGGTATAGTAGGAAGGCGTGTTATATGAAGGTGTTGGGTAATTTCCTTGCGGAGTTGGATAGTAGGTTCCTGGTGTATAGTAAGTTGGGGTGGTATAACTACTACCTGGTGGAGGAGTGTAATAAGAAGGAGTCAAGTAGATACCTGGCGTATAGTAGCTTGGGGTGGTGTAATTTGATCCCGGAGGTGGAGTGTAGTAGACAGGCGTGACATAAAAACTTGTTGCGGGCGGGGTATAGTAAACAGAATCTTTAGGCGGAGTATAGTAAGTACCTGGGACAAAATTATCTAGGGGTCTTGGAGATTTAGCATCAAATCCCTGACATTTGCCTGGATTGTCCTTACAAAAGTCATAACAAGCGCCTGGTGAGTCACAATTCCCCATCTCTTTAACTGGCTCCATTTTGACAGGAGTCCCGGGTGTGTAATATATAGAGGGTAAATATTTATCTGTTGGTCTCGGGCCACTTCCATCAAAGCCTCCACATTTACCTGGGTTTTCTTTACAATAGTCATAACAGGCTCCAGGGGTCTTACAATTTCCCATATCAGGTCTAGGTTGAAAGTATGCACCACCTGCTGTTGGGTTAATCCCTGGTGGCGGGCTGTCTTGACAGCTTGATCCACTCCAATATTTACCTCCTTGGGCACAGGATTGAGCTACTTGTGTCTTATCATTCGGTGTGCAAGCACCTCCAGGTCCAAAATTCTGTCCAGCCGGGCAAGCTACCGGAACATAGGCTCCATTGGAACCTGGTGCATAGCTCCTACAATCAGCTGGGTTTTGTTCACAATGCGATCGGCAGGATTCAGGGTTATTACATCCTCCTGGGCCTTGGAATTGTTGGCCTGGTGGAGCAAAAGCCTGACATTTACTAAAGTTATTTGGATCAGCGCAGAAGTTTTTACAAGTAGCATCTGAATTACATCCTCCTGGGCCCTCTTTAACCTCTCCCCCTAAAAGCCCAACTGACTTAGCAAACTGGTCACATTTTGCAGCATTGGCCTGGTTATCACAAAAGCTGCTACAGCTGGCAGCTGAATCACAACCTAAGATTTTCTTGGCTTGATCTAAAAACTGTGGTTTATCTGGTTCTTGGACATAACCTCCAATAATCTCTTCTTCTTTAGCAAAACCATCACATTTATCTTTATTTTCAGCTTTTGAGCAGAAGTCTAAACACTCTTCCTTATCTTTACAACCTAAACCATCTTGAGTTTTCTTCCAAAATTCATCATCAGCAGCTAAAACTTTATCCTGTTTATAAAAACCCTTTTTCTTGGCATAGTCTGCACAGGAGGAAAAGTTGACTGGATCATCGCAATAAGCTAAACATTCTCCTTTGTTCTCGCAGTTGCCCAAATCTTTGATGGGAAAGACTACAGCGTTATCTTGTCCACCTGGCGCAGGTGAGGCAGTTGGGCTTGGGGCAGGAGAAGGGGATGTTGTTTGAGCTTTTGCTTGAGTACTAAAAAAGAAGACTAGAATTGAAGCTGCCAGTAGTATTGCTAACTTATTTAGATTTCCTCTAATTAAATTGATCATTTTTGTTCAAAAGTAAGAAACGGACTCTTATATTCATCAAAAGGATTAACATATTGGTTTTCCTTTTTGAAAGGATTTTTATACTCTGTTTTAACCGCTACTTTTGGCTCTTGCTTGACTAGGTTAGAGAAACCGGGGATTTTAAATGAACCTTTAGAGTAAAAGAGGAATAAACCGACGCCAAGGATAACAACAATTAACACAAGCAGTAAAAGGTGGGCGATTCCTTTTTGATTAATCATTTTTTTAGTACTTAACTAAATAATGTGACGCAGATCACAATTTGTCAAGTATTAAAATTTCCTATATTTGGGAGAGGCAGCCTGTTCTGAAGGGCTCTTCTAAAGAGGAACATAACTCAAGCTTTCTGACATTGCTTGAAGGCTCTGAAGTAATTTGCCCGATAATATTTTGGTAACAGCTTTGTTTGCCCTCAGCAGAGATCTTTTTGCAGATCTCTATGGCAGTCGTAGAGTCTCCCACTGAATAATAAGAACCTGCATTAACTGAAATACAACTATTTAGCCAATCACTACCCATTTGCTGACAAAGGCTAAAGACCTTTGATATATCACCCTCAGTTAACGGATGAATTTGTCTTGCCAGGTTATCCATACACCAGTCAGTATATTGCTTATTACCAGTATTTAAACAAGCCTCCGCTGTCTTAGGGATACCTCCCAAATACATCTGATAAATCCTTGCAGCTTGATTTAACCAACAGCCCTTTTGGTATTTTTCCCCAAAATAATTACATGGAAAATAAGGATCATCAGATAACCAATCTCTTTTTGGAGTTTTATCTTTTCCCCAATCATGAACTCCGAAGAGATTCTCCATAAACGCACCATTATGACAAGAAGAGAGTGCCTCTGGAAACTGGCTTTCTTTTTCAAAGACTTCGTCACAGGTATTTAAGGCCTTGGGAAGATCATAATTCCAAATTGCCAAAATTGCATGGCCAGCAGCATGGGCACATTGAAAATATCTTAAGGGAGACTCTTTGCATTTATCTGCCATCCCAGCAACTACCTCAAATCCTTGATCGCTAGCAGCCTCAATAATTGCTCCGTGATAACAGGCATATAAAAAGTAGTCTTTGCACTTTAGAATTGAATCCAGTTTATATTTTTGATAGGCATAAAAACCAATTTGATGGACAGCTAGGTGTCCTTCACCAGTATGAGGAAGGCTAGAGTGTTCTAAAATTTCTAGGGCTTGTTCCACATCTACTCTTTCGACTAATTTCCTTGTTGCTTTAAGCCGAATTTCTTGATTGTCTGACAAGATTTCTGTCAGTTCAGGAACATTTTCTGGCGTATATAATATCTTACCTGCGGCTTGAGAGGTTGGTGTTAAGTTAATAACTGACTTAAATTTCATCAGTTCCTTTTTATCTAATTTAGGATAAGGTAATAGAGCAATAAGTAAAAGAACTAAAACTATTAGGCTTAAAAAGAAAATTAACTTGGTATTCCTAAAATACATTCAAGGTTCTAAAATCATCTTATTCGGTGTCTTCTTTTGACTCGCAGCCTGGCTAGAGATTTTTCCAAAATAGCCAAAGTTTCAGCATACTCCTCACCTGAAAGTTTTTGTTCTAAAGCTGCCTCAGCCCGTTTTTTGGCTTCCTCAGCAGCTCTTTCATCTATCTCCTCAGCTTTTTCTGCCAGATCAGCCATCACTGTTAAGATATTATTACTCACTTGCAAAAAGCCTTCACCCACTGCCAAAACATCAACTTTTCCCCCCTTTTTAATTCGTAGCTCACCAGGCACTACTTTAGCCAATAAATTAGCGTGATGAGGCAGGATACCAATCTCTCCTTGTTCAGTTGAGATATTAACTTGATCAACTGTCTCATCAAAAATTTCTTTCTCAGGTGTCACTAACTTCAGATGCAAATCCGCCATAGCGGTATTATCGCAAATTTGCATATAATTAGTAAGAGTTTAAAATCTTATGAGTGGGGATCGATCGAATGAGTTACCAAGAGTCAGCCGAAGAGAATTGGTAAGTCCAACTAGAAGGACTAATACTCTAGCAACTCGACCAAATATTCTAACTCCATCTCCAGACAGAGTAAGACAAAGACAGGCAAGAAGAGAAAAGATTAAACAAGAACAAAGACGGGCTCTGCTGGGAATTGCAGGGGCAGCAACTCTAGCTGCAACATTTGCAGGAGCAAAACCTGCAATGGAGGCAGCCCAAAATATCGGAAGGGCAATAACTGGGGCAAAACCCATGGATCAGCAACCTGTTCAAGCTATCTTACATCCAGTTGATCCCACTGGTGAAAGGACAGCTCCAGCAACTGGAGTTCAAGCTGCAGAAAGACCCAGACTGCAATCACTTTTAGACAATATCCTAACTACCCCCTTAAATACCCCCCAAAGATTTGATGCAGAAAAAGCTTATGCAGATTCTGCCCAAAGCTTAAGTGAGATTAACCAAGGATTATGGACAATAACTGATTGGAACTTAAGAATTGGGCTCTTAGACAAAAGATATGCCTTAAGAGATGAGAATAACCCAAATCATCAACCTCTAACAAAAGAGCAAGCTGATTGGGCAGATAAAGAGTATATCCATCCTGAAACTTTAGCAATTACTATTCAAGCCAGAGAACTGGCTCAAAAAATTTTAGCTGAATATATTTCTAAAAGAGTTGGCGGATGGTCCAGTTTTAGGCCAGATTTGGCAGCTAAAGTTAAATCTGGTGAGCTTCCACCAGATTTTTTTAATAAACTAAGCCCCGGAGATGTCCTAATTAATCCCGGCGGAATGGCTAGGATGGTGGTTTGGGAAACAGGCCAGGGACTACCTAAAGACAAACCTCAGGGGGCAGTCTCCTCAATCTTGAGCAGAATCAAGAATAAAATTTCTCCGGAGAGATTTCTGATGTACGGCTTTGTGAACATTGGTTTTACCCCGGCAAGGTCTCAAATTGATGCAAATACTTTCCTGACTAAAAGATATGACAACAAGGATGCTCTATCATATTTGGCTGGTGAGCTTTCAAAAGAGACAGGTTTGAATTTCACAGAAAATAATTTACCAGGTTCCTCAAAGGTAGAAATTAAACCGGGCGATAATGACAATGCAATTGCTGAAAAACAACTTAGAAGTACTGTCTCAGGGGGAGCAGTTGGGCTACAGATGATGCCTGAGGTTATAGCAAATTATCAGTCTAACCCAATAATCCATGAAGCATTTAAAAGAAACGGCCTAACTATTAATCCTTACGACCCAGTCTCAGCTACAACTCTAGGCTATCTATTCTTAGCCCAATCTGTTGCTACATCAGGAGGGAATTTCCAGTATGGCTTCCTAAATAATACTCATCCTGATCTGAAAGGAAAAGAGACAATGGTTAAAGCTTTTAAGAAAGACTCACTTTTAACCTGGAATAGATTTGATAATCAAGTCAGAGAAGTCCTGGATTCAGAAGAAAGTTTTAGAATATGAATACCCATAGTTGTGAAACACTAATTGCAACCTGTATAGACTTCAGGTTTCAGGAATATATTAATGATTGGATAAAGGAAAATTTTAGTCCCAAAACTTATGATAGGGTGGCCTTTGCCGGGGGAGTAAAAGAATTTGAAACTATCTTTGGACAAATTGAAACTTCAAAAAGGCTCCATGATATTAAAAAAGTAGTTTTAATAAATCATGAGGATTGCGGGGCATATGGAGAGTCTGGTACTAAAAAGAAGCATATCCAAGATCTAAAACAGGCATCTTCCCGAATTAAAAAGCAGTACTCAGATTTAGAAGTAGCAACTTATTATCTTAAACTAAGCGGCACTTTTGAAAAAATTCAATGAAAACTATTAAGCAAAGTTATTTAATAAATGCTCAAGTTAGTAAAGTCTGGCAGGCTTTGGTGAATCCAAAAATTATTGATGAGTGGGGTGGGGGACCGGCAAAAATGAGCGAGAGAGAAGGCAGCAGTTTCTCTCTTTGGGGAGGAGATATTCATGGCAGTAATCTTAAAGTGATAAAAAACAAACAACTTGTCCAGGATTGGTATTCAGGTGACTGGGAGAATTCTTCCAAAGTTACTTTTACGTTAAAATCAGATGGTCAAAAAACAGAAGTAGATTTACTCCATGAAGAAGTGCCAGATGATGAAGCAGATGAAATAGAAGATGGCTGGCAAAGATTTTATTTAGGACCGCTCAAAGATTACTTAGAAAAATAACTTCTCTCTTCCTTGATTTTTAGAATATTTTGACGCACAATGCTAACCATGTCTTTAGTGGATCATCAACAGCAAAGAAGAGTTTGGGAAGAGGTCATATAAGAAGACTAATGATTGTTTGCATCACATAGTAATTTTTCAAAAAAAGTAACTCTTTAGATCCCATAGTTTGATTTTAAATAAGGTTGTGACTATAATCTGAAAGATTAATTATGGCTAAAGCTGAAGATATTGTAGCTCATACTGAAGGGTACTTCTCTCAAATCAGGACGAAGACCAAGCCTCAAACAGTGACAATTGCTGGGGTGGAGATTGTGGTTAACCCAGGGGTTTTTATGCCTGCAACTGATAGCAGATTGCTGGCAGATAACATTAGAGTAGGATTAGGTACTTCTTTCTTGGACATCTCAACTGGATGTGGTCTGCATGCTGTTGTAGCAGGCCTCAGAGGAGGGTTTGGAATAGCTACAGATATTAATCCAGAGGCAGTTAGAAACGCACAAGAGAATTTCTGTAGATATAAGTTAAGAGTAATGGCCTTAGAGTCAGATATGTTTGACTCTATCCCAGCTTGGAACTTTGAGTTAATCATGGCTAATGGACCATTTCATGAAGGAGAAATAAAAGACCGTCTAGATTATGCCCGTTTTGGAGCAGCCAGGTTTCATCAAGGGTTACTTGAAGGCGCCAGAACTCATTTAAGAAGGAATGGTAGGCTACTTATAGCTTTTGCCCAGTGGGCAGATACAGCTTGTCTTATGCATCAGATAGAAAATAATGGATTCCAAGCCCAAGTTATAGACAGACGCTCATCAGAAGATGGCCAAAGAACATATGATCTTTATGAGGTAAGATTTGCTTAAAATATATGTCACTAGAATCACAAACAAATAGAAACTATCCTGGATATGTTCAACTAATTCGGGATTTGTTTATTACCCGAAAAGGGCTAATCTCAAACTTAACGCCTACTGAGTTGTTAGCTCCTGATAAAAAAGAGGCTTATTTACAACACGTTATAAAAAGTCCCCAAGAGCTAGGTATGTTGGCAGATGCTTTAGATGAGGCATTTAGAGAATCCAAACAAGCACAGCTCTTGTCTGATCGGGAAGAAGCAGTCCTAAGAATGCGCTACAGTCTAGACGATCCTGCCCTAGAAGGCAGAACTTTAAGCGAAGTTGCTGCTCAGACCCCCAGATTAACCACTACCACCAAAAGATCAATAGGCCAACAAGGTTTATCAGTGGAAAGAACCAGGACTATTATTGAGGAAGCACTGGCTAAAATTAGACATTACAGCAGACAAAAACCAATCTTTGGGTTTACAGCCAACACTGATTTTTACTTATGAGTTTAACCAGAGAAACAGAGGTTTACTTAAACCATACTCAAAGATTCTTATCCGAAAGAAAGGGAATACCCAGAGCGATAAGAAGATCCAGACAACGACCGGAAGTTTTAAACCAGGCATTGGAGGATTTAGAACTAGCTGTGCTTCACCTCAATGGCTTTATCAACTCATCCGATAAACCCTTAGGTCTAAGACAAGCATTGTTACCGTTTTCTACAATAATCAAAACTGAGCTTGAAGAAGGAACAAGCTTCTACTTTCTCAGAGAGGGGAAAAACTTACCATCTCCAAAAAATGAAGCCGGCAGAAAAACTCCTCAAGCTATCGAAGAGGCTAGAGCGATTTTCAAGCAAGCGGATAAGTTTATGTATTGGGGAGATTTAAATGTCAGTGGAGGCTGGAAATTTCACAGACAGCTTAAAGATCTGTCCCAGCTTGTTAATTCTTTTGCTATTGAAATGTATGGACTTTTGGCAGCATATAGATCTTTGCCTCTTTGGAATAAAAGCAGCACAGTAGTTTTAGCATTAGAGGAGATGCTAGCTGTCCATGGAACCAATACTAAAATGTATCAGGCAATCAAAGGCTGGTACAGTTTGGATGAAGGTTTTTCACCAATTCTAGTCGGGATGATTGAAGGTAGGGTAGATGTTCCTTTTAGGTTTGGTCAGGCAATCAGAGTCACTCCTAGCTTTGTAGTATTTGACGGATATAAACCTGGTCTTGAGGGAAAAGCAGAAGGGCAAAGGTGGTATATCTCTCCAAGAACTGATGCAGCAGAACAGATGCTAATTGAGGCTGCTAAACTACATAGAATTGGTCAAGGTTTAACTCAACCTCATCAAGTTTTGGCTCCAATCAGTCAAACCAGAACTTTACTCAGAACAGATAGGACTTCAGATAATTTAAGAGTTTTAATTGGTGGTGCAGTGGATAAACCTAAAGAATGGGAAGATGCTGCTCCAACCCCAGATAGAATGGAACAGTGCTTAAGCTTACACCCAGATTTCTACAGCTTTTATGATTAATATCAAAAATCAGCCAAATTTATTCAAGTTATAGGCAAAAGAGAGACATATCACCAAATTGCCTATATTAAAAAACTAAGCTGCTTTTGATTTTTAGTCTTTAGAGTAGCAAACTAGCTTTGGTGTCAACGAATCAGCATTAATTACAAAATTTATTATGTCCAACGGGAGAGAACCTGTAGAAAAACGTGGAAGTTCAAATCATTACATAGAATTAGCCAGGTTTATGTGGGCACTCTTGGCGGGAAAAAATGAAGATAAAATGTTAGTCTTGGCAGCTCGAGCATCTGTTGTAGGTGGTGTTTCGACCGGAGCAGCAATAGTAGGATTTGCCACAGGTAGACTTGAGATTGCTGCTCTGGGCGGAAGTCTGACATATCTCAGCGGTTATATTGGACTCAGGGCTGTAAATGCTTCTAAGAACCAGGGTTAGGTTTATTTTAAATCTTCAACTCCGCCGATCATGTAGAAGGCGGTTTCAGGTTTGCTATCATGTTTTCCTTCTATAATTTCTTTAAAGAGCTGAATGGTTTGCTTGAGGGTAACATATTTTCCTTTTCTGCCTGTAAAGCTCTCTCCTACGAAGAAAGGTTGGGTGAGGGCTCTTTGGATTTTTCTGGCTCTTGAGACAGTTAATTTATCCTCATCTGATAACTCTTCCATACCTAAAATAGCAATAATATCTTGTAAATCTTTATACCTTTGTAAGATCCTTTGAACCTCTGCAGCAATTTTGTAATGCTCTTCACCAACAATATTTGGGTCTAAGGCTCTAGAGGAGGAAGCCAGTGGGTCAACAGCAGGATAAAGCCCTTGTTCAGCTAAAGACCTCTCAAGTGCAATTGTTGAGTCTAAATGAGCAAATGTTGCTGCTGGGGCTGGGTCTGTATAGTCATCTGCTGGGACATAGACTGCCTGGACAGAGGTAATAGAACCTTTTTTAGTGGAGGTGATTCTTTCTTGGAGTTGTCCCATTTCTGTTGCTAAAGTTGGCTGGTAACCTACAGCAGAAGGAATTCTTCCCAAAAGGGCTGAAACTTCTGAACCTGCCTGGGAAAACCTAAAAATGTTATCAATAAATAGCAAAACATCTTTTCCTTCCTCATCCCTAAAGTACTCAGCCATGGTTAGACCTGAAAGTCCCACTCTTTGTCTTGCTCCAGGCGGTTCATTCATTTGTCCAAAAACCATCGCAGTCTTATCTATCACCCCAGAATCAACCATCTCATGGTATAAATCATTTCCCTCCCTGGTTCGCTCACCAACCCCAGTAAAAACAGAGTAGCCTCCATGCTCTGCAGCAATGTTTCTAATAAGCTCCTGAATTAAAACAGTCTTGCCTACACCTGCACCACCAAAAAGCCCGACCTTTCCTCCTTTAACAAAAGGCGCCAAAAGGTCAATGACTTTTAAACCTGTTTCAAAAACTTCAGATTTAACTGATTGCTGCTCAAATGAGGGAGCTGCTCTATGGATGGGGAGCTTCTTTTTTGCCTTTGAGGCTCCATTTCCATCAACTGGTTCACCTAAAACATTAAAGATCCTACCTAAAACCTCCTCACCAACTGGTACCTTAATTGGGCTACCTGTATCTAAAGCAGTCATGCCTCTTCTTAAACCATCTGTAGGTCCCATCGAGACAGCTCTCACAACACCTTCACCCAAATGCTGTTGAACCTCAGCAATAAGTTTTCCCCTTTTTAACGGGACTTCAATAGCGTTGTAAATTGCAGGAATTTTGCCTTCAGCAAACTGAAGATCTAACACTGGACCTATAATTTGAACGATTCTACCAGTATTCATATTTTTACTCCAAAGCTGCTTGAGCTGTGGTTATTTCCAAAAGCTCATTTGTGATAGCTTGCTGACGTGTTTGATTATATTCAAGCGATAGATCCTCCACAAGCTCCTTAGCGTTGTCTGTAGCATTCTGCATGGCCATCATCCTGGCTGAGTGCTCTGAGGCTTTGGTTTCAAGCAGGGCTGAATAAATCCTAGCTTCAACTGAGTGAGTCAGTACAAAATCTAGAAGTGTATCTGGATCTGGCTCAAAAATAAATTCAGATGAACTACTGGCGGGTGACAGCATTGTTGAATCAACAGGCAAAATTTTTCTCAAAGTTGGTTCTTGTCTTAAAGTTGAAATAAAGTGAGGATAAATCAGATAAACTTCTTTTAACTCACCTAATAAAAAAGCATCTATCAAAAGTTTTGCAGACAAGCTAGCTTGTCTAAAGGTCACTATTTCTGGATTCTCAAAGTCAGCTTTTAAATCCCTGGAGGTTCTTACTACAAACTGTCTACCTTTTTTACCAATAGTAAAAACTTGAACATTTCTTTTTTCAGAAATAAAGCTTTGGGTTAATCTAAAAAGATTGGTATTTAGTGCTCCACAAAGACCTTTATCTGTAGTTAAAAGCAAAAGCCCCACAGAATCTGTCTTATTTTCTCTAAGCAGTGGGTGTAGCTCAGTGTTAATCTTTCCGCTCAACTCAGATAAAGCTAGGGTTAAATTCTCTATATATGGTCTGCCTAAGAGGGCTTGAGCTTGAGCTCTTCTCATCTTAGTAGCAGCCACCATCTGCATAGCTTTGGTAATTTGAGAGGTATTTTTAACTGATCTAATTCTTCTCCTTAATTCTCTAGTGTTGGCCATAATTTAATTTTTGCTTGTTTTCTGAAAGACCTTAACAAACTCTTTAGTAACCTTTTCTAATTCTTTGGTTAATTTCTCATCTAACTCTTTCTTCTCTGCTATCTTAGTCAAAAGCTTTTTAGTTCTTAATCTTAAATATTTGACATATTCTTCTTCTGCCTCTTTGACTTTATCAACTGATATTTCATCAAAATGGCCATTAGTTACAGCCCAAAGGGAAGCTACTTGCTCCTCAACTGAAACAGGGGAGAAAGGAGGTTGTTTTAGAACCTCAGTAATTCTTCTGCCTCTTTCAATTTGCATCTTGGTATTTGGATCTAAATCAGAGGAGAATTGAGCAAACGCAGCCAGTTCTCTAAATTGGGCTAAGTCCAGCTTAAGCCTACCTGCTACGCCTTTCATAGCTTTAGTCTGGGCTGCACCACCAACCCTTGAGACTGATAAACCCACATTTAAAGCCGGCCTGATTCCTGCAAAAAATAAGTCTGTCTCCAAATAAATCTGTCCATCAGTAATAGAGATAACATTTGTTGGAATATAGGCTGAGACATCTCCGGCTTGAGTCTCTATAATAGGTAGGGCTGTTAAAGAACCTCCACCAAAATCCTCATTTAACCTAGCTGCCCGCTCTAAAAGCCTGGAGTGAAGATAAAAGACATCGCCTGGATAAGCTTCTCTTCCAGAAGGCCTTCTTAAAAGCAGGGACATCTGTCTGTAAGAGTTAGCATGTTTTGACAGATCATCATAAACGACCAAGGCATCCCTGCCTTGATCCATGAAATATTCTCCAATTGCACAACCAGAGTAGGGAGCCAGGTATTGCATAGGAGCGGGATCAGAAGCTGTTGCTGATAGCACAATGGTGTGATCCATGGCACCAAACTCCTCTAGTCTAGCTACAATTTGAGCAACTTTAGAGGTCTTTTGACCAATTGCCACATAAATACAAATAACGTCTTTCTGATTAATGATTGTATCTACGGCAATGGTGGTCTTGCCTGTATTTCGATCGCCAATAATTAGCTCCCTTTGACCCCGACCAATCGGGATCAGGGCATCAATTGCCTTAATACCTGTTTGCAAAGGAGTGTTAACTGACTGTCTGGTAATAACTCCTGGAGCAATCTTTTCAACTGGGTAGGCCTTATCTGTTTTAATTGGACCCTTACCATCAATCGGTTGACCTAAGGCATTAACAACCCGACCAATCATTGAGTCGCCAACTGGTACTTCCAAAACCTTACCAGTTGTTTTAACAGTATCACCTTCCTTAACCTTGGTAAAATCTCCCAAGATAACGCTCCCAACATTGTATTGCTCTAAATTCAAAGCTAAACCAAAAATCTCTTTACCAAAGTCCAAAAGCTCAGAAGATTGAACATCTGATAAACCATCTATCCTGGCTATTCCATCTCCAGCCTCAGTTACAGTGCCGATATTTTCTTTGGTCGCCTTAAGCTTAAAACCCTTTATCTGTCTTTCAATCTGCGAAACTAAATCACTAACCATGAATTATTCCTCCAATTTGTAAAATTTTGTCTTGTAAGGAGTTATCAATCAATAAATCACCAACTCTTATTCTCAAACCAGCAATAAGATTAGGATTTACTACCACTTTAGTTTGATTAACAGGAAAATCTTTTTTAACCTGCCTTTCAATCTTTGCTAGCTCGCTTTTTGATAAATCAACTGCTGCCTCTATCACCAAAGTAGTTTTATCAAGCTCTCTTTTTATTCCTTTACTGTACTCAGTTAAGGCAAAAATAGCCTCAGAAGTGGGAAGTTTTTCTAGATCTTTGATAATTTTTTGGGCTTTATTCTCAGACAGTTTGCCCGCACTAAAACTTGCCTGGACCAACTTTTCAACTAACTTTTTTAACAGCTTATTTTTTTTCATTTTTAAAGTCTTTTGACACTATCCTCAACCATCTTCTTTTGCTCAGGTCTTGTTAAGATCTTGCCAGTAACTTTCTCTAAAGCACTGACCACAATTTCTGCCAGTTCTTCTCTTAACTCCTGATGCATTTTTTCCCGCTCAAGTTTAATAGAGTCTTGACCTTTTTTAAGCATCTCGTCAATATCTTTCTGAGTTTTAGTATGGGCCTGCTGAATAATTAGATCAGCAGATTTTGTTGCCTCTGCGACAATTTTTCTTGCCTCTAACGAAACTTTTTCTAAAGCTTTATCCCGATCTTCCCCGGTTTGTTTAAGCTGCCTTTCTATTTCCTCAGCATCTTTAAGACTTTGGGCAATCCGTTCTTTCCTCTCCTCCAAAACTTTAAGCAGAGGTTTATATAGCAGTCTTTTTAATATCCAAAGCAACACTAAAAAATTAACTACTTGCGCAGCCAAAAGCAACGGTTTAATTCCAAAATCTTTAAGTATTTGTTCCATTATAATAGCAGTTAGTAGTGGGTGACGACGAGCGGGGCGCCCCTGAATGGGGCCCCAGGCTTGTTAGCCTAGTGGTAAATTCCCCTGTCTCGAGTCGGCAGGACCCACAGCACAAAAAAACTACTTAATAAACGCTATAACTAGTGCGTAAATTGCAATAGCTTCAGCAAAAGCCATTCCTAAAAGCATTGCTGGCAGGACCTTATTTTGGGCATCTGGGTTCCTTCCAATTGCCTCCATAGCTTTCATACCAATAAGTCCGATACCCAAACCTGGTCCTAAAGCTCCAAGCCCAATCGCTAAAGCTGAGGGAAGATTCTCCATCTTTTTCTCCTTTCTTAAGTTTCTTACTCAATGAGAGGTTTCATGTTTCTCAGTAAGTAGCACCATAAAAACAAGCGTCAGCATCATAAATACTGCCGCTTGGACAAACCCGACTATAATCTCCAGAAAATAAAATGGCAAAGGTACTAAAAAGGCAGTCCACTTTGCTAAAGATGCGACAGTGGATAAAACCACTTCGCCCGCAAATATATTACCAAAAAGTCGGAAAGAAAGCGATACTACTTTTGTTGCCTCACCAACAAGCTCTAAAAGACCAACAAATAAAAAAATTGGGCTTAGAGAAACCCACCTCTTTAGATAATCTTTCAATCCTAAATACTTAACAGCAAAAAAATGAGTAACAACTGCTGAAACCAAAGCGAGGGATAAGGTCATGTTTAAATCAGAGTTGATTGAACGAAGTAAGGGAACAAAAATCTCTTTACCATCATGGCGCTCAAAAAAACCAATTGTGGCAAACCCCGGTAGTAAACCCAACCAATTAGCAGTAATGATAAAAAGAAAGAAGGTCATCACAAAGGGGAAGAAAACTTTGGCTTTTGAATGAGATAGATCTTCTACCATGCTGTAGCCGCCTTCAACGATCATTTCAAAAAAATTTTGTAAGCCTCCTGGTACCAGCTGAACTTTGCGGGTAGCTAAATAACTAACAACAATCAAAACAACCATCACCAGCCAGCTAACAAGCAAAGTATTAGTAATAGGAAAGTTATTAATAAACCCGATTACCTCGGGTGCCAAGACTATCTCATGTTCCATCAGTTAAAACACATTAATTTTATCTTGTTTAAATTAAAGACTCAAGGGGTAGAGAAGAAAATATTAGACAGTTTTTTTGCGGCGGGGATAATTCTTAAAAAAAATCTTTCCTGCATCAGGATACATAAGTCCTTGAAAGATTCCCCCAACTAAAAATCCCTTGGTAAAAGTATAATCCAAAAAACCAACTGTTAGAGGAATTGAAACCACCAGCAGGATTAGAAGATTTAACCAGTGGTGCAACCAGATGGTTCTACCAAAAAGACTGAATCTAATGCTCGGGCTAATCTCTATCGGCCCCTTTTTTAAAGATGGGAGTTTTCTCCTGACAGAAGACTTGGGATGGGTCAGGTAATGAAAAAGCACTATACTCAAAAAAAGTCCCGGTAGGAACTTTATCACTTCATCCATTATTTGTTACCTCTAATGTAATAAACTGTAATAAGGTTGTCAACAACAAAAATGAATCTACCCACGACCTAACGGTCGGAGTATCTTCTTTCGATCGGACTTTGTCCGATGTTGGGAAACCCTCGACTTTATAGTCGGGGTTTTATCGAGATAAAGCTGACTTGACAACTATAGGATAGTATTATACTTTAGACAACAGAAATATTCAAATTCTCAAGCTTTAAAAAAAAATAAGCTTTGAATATAATGATCCTACTATGACAACTGAAGAAAAAATTAAATTAATTACCAGAAATTTAGAAGAGACTTTAACTGAGGAGGAGCTTAAGACTCTAATAGAGTCTGGTAAACCACTTATCCACTATATTGGTTATGAAGTTTCAGGAAAACTCCATATTGGCCAAGGTTTATATATCATGCTTAAGATTAAAGACCTCCAAGAAGCTGGAGTGAAAACCAAAATTTTAATTGCTGACTGGCATACATGGCTTAATAAAAAGCTTGATGGAAAATTAGAAACTGCTAAAAAACTTGGCAAAGACTACCTAGAAGAAGTTTTAAGAGCGAGCGCAGTTTGTGTGGGAGCAGATCCAGACAAGATCGAATTTGTCTTGGGAAGTGAGCATTATCAGAAATTAGGCCTAGATTATTGGGCAACAGTCATAAGAGTAGCCAAGGCCACAACTTTATCCCGAATGATCCGTTCTACTACTATTATGGGGCGTAAGGAATCTGAAGTGACTGATTCTGCTATGCTGATTTACCCTGCTATGCAATCAGCAGATATCTTTATGCTAGGTGTTAATATCGCTCAAGCTGGCACAGATCAAAGAAATGTCCACATTGTAGCAAGAGACGCTGCAGAGGAACTTGGTTTTGAAAAACCAATAACCATTCATGGTCACCTTTTACAAGGACTACTTCCTCCAATTTTGGTTGAAAATCCCAAGAGTGGCAAAAAAGAGATGGATATGGAGGCAGCTAAGATGAGTAAATCAAAACCTGATAGTGGGGTTTATATGACTGATACTCCTGAGGAGATTAAAAGAAAGATTATGGGAGCCTATGCACCAGAAGGGGTGGTAGAGTATAACCCTGTTTTAGACTGGACAAAGCATCTGATCTTTTACGAGGAAGGTTCAACTTTAACTATTAAAAGAGACCCAAGATGGGGAGGGGATCTAAGTTACAACTCTTATCAAGATTTAGAAAAAGACTATGAGCAAAAAAAACTTCACCCTCAGGACTTAAAGGTAGCTGTAGTAGAGTGGTTGATTCAAAAACTCGAGCCTGCCAGAAAGCACTTTGAAGAGCCCAAAAGAAAAGCTGCGC
Source organism: uncultured Gammaproteobacteria bacterium (assembly GCA_964405655.1). GTDB lineage: Bacteria > Patescibacteriota > Microgenomatia > Daviesbacterales > UBA10151 > CAYOOO01. The sequence goes on from CAYOOO010000005.1 coordinate 38,584, forward strand.
TAGAAGAGATTGAGAAATTAACCCAGCGATAATCTTAAGCCACTTTCTTAAATGAGTTAGATCCTATTAAAGGCGGGATCGCAGGCTCTCCAGTCAAATTGATCCTAGGGATAATTCTACCAAGTGGAGAAACTGCCTTTCTAATTTGTCTTCCCATCCAAGTTCTAATAGGCTTAAATTCTCTCCAGATATCCTCTGCAACAGGCTCAATCATCCAGCCGATCGCCAGTCCACCTAAAGCCATACCAAAAGTAATGTATGTTTGAGTTGTTAAATCTTGAGAGTTGAGAAGTTTCTCTGCCTGTCTGATTGACAAAGTATTTGCACCCATAAAGGTCAAACCTCCTGTTAAAGCTGATAACAATCTTAAACCAATATTAGGAGGAATTTCAGCTTTTCCATCTGTTTTAGAGCTTAGCCACTCAACCTCTTGAGCAGTTGAGGTAAGAATATGTATTGGTGTTTCTGCTGCCATACCAGCAATTTATACCTTTTTTAGAAGCAAGCTGCAATAGTTTAATTTTGCACAAATCTGTTAAGATTAAGAGGATGGACAGTTTTAGTAAAAAATACCGCTTAGTTTGGATAATCCTAACAGCGTTTGGAGTACTTGGAATTCTTGTTTACTCCCTCTGGCCACTGTTTTCTTAAGATTCATTTGCTGTTATCACTGTAAGAGATATAATTCGATCATGGATCTCAAGACCCCATTATCAGCTTTAGCAGGGATTGGTTCTTCTTTTGCTTATAAACTCAGAAGGCTCAATTTAGTAACTGTTGAGGATTTAATTACTCATTTTCCTTTCAGGTATGATGATTTCTCTCAAATCTCCTCAGCTAGACAAGCCCAAATTGATGAAAAAGTTACTTTAATAGGAGAGATTTGGTCAATTAAAAATGTTTATACCAGAAGCCGAAAAGTCTTAACCCACGCTGTTTTTAATGATGGGACAGTCCCAATTGAGTTAACCTGGTTTAATCAAAGCTGGCTGACAAAACAGATAGTAGTGGGGGATAAATTGCAAATCTCAGGCAAGTTAACCAAATATAAAAATAAGTTCACAGTTGTTGCACCAGTTTGGGAAAAACTCCAAAGTCTCCAAAATCCTCAGGTGTCAATCTATTCCACACCGGGTGTGGACACACTTCACACAGGCAGACTGGTTCCTGTTTATCCAGAGACATTGGGTATTAGCTCAAAATGGCTGCGCACCAAAATTAATCAAGTTCTCCCTCAAGCATTAATACAAATTCAAGATCCTTTACCAGATAAAATTAAAGACAAGATGATTAAGCTTACTGAAGCATTAAACTTAATCCACTTTCCTCAAAATTTCCAGGATATAGAGAAAGCCAGAGAAAGACTTTCTTTTGATGAGCTTTTCTATATTCAGTTAGCTACTTTAAAAGCCAGACTTCAGTGGAAACAAAAACCTACAGTCAGGAAATTTGAAATTCAAGATTCAAAATTAAAAAATTTTATTGACAGATTGCCATTTAAATTAACAAGTGCTCAAAAAAGAGTGACAAATGAGATTATTAGTGATCTAAAAAGAGGGGTGCCTATGAATAGGTTAGTCCAAGGTGAAGTAGGTTCAGGTAAAACTGTGGTGGCAGCAATTATTATCTATTTAACTTATCTTAACAATTTAAGATCACTTTACATGGCACCAACCGAGATCTTAGCTTTCCAGCACTTTTCTACTATCTCAAATTTATTAGAACCTTTATATATAAAGGTAGGAATCTATACCGGTTCGAGAAAATTCACTAAGGAGCTGAACTTTCTCCCAGATGTTATCATAGGTACCCACGCCTTATTATCAAGCTCATTAGAAGCAGAAGATGTAGGAGTTGTGATAGTTGATGAGCAACAAAGATTTGGGGTTGAACAAAGATCCCTCTTAAGATCCAAGGCCAGGGTGCCACACTTTTTAACTATGACTGCCACCCCAATCCCCAGAACTGTGGCTTTAACTTTGTATGGGGATTTAGACCTGTCTATTATTGATGAGCTACCCAAAGGGAGAAAAGAGGTTAAGACTTATTTGGTACCAAGTTTTAAACGCTCTGATGCTTATAAATTTATTGAGTCTCATATAAAAAAGGGTGAGCAAACCTACATAATTACTCCACTTATAGAAGAATCAGAGACTCTAGTTTCTGCTAAAGCTGCCAAAAAAGAGTTTGAAAGATTAAAGAAGGAGGTCTTTCCTCACTTAAGGCTAGGACTTTTACATGGCAGATTAAAATCTAAAGAAAAAGAGGAGGTATTAAACAAGTTCAAAGATAAGGAAGTAGACATTTTAGTTTCTACCTCTGTGGTTGAGGTAGGAGTTGATGTGACAAATGCCACCATTATGGTAATAGAGGGTGCAGAAAGATTTGGTTTGTCTCAACTTCACCAGCTAAGAGGAAGGGTAGGCAGGGGAGAAAAAGAATCTTTTTGTTTACTTTTTATGGGCGAAGAAGACTCACAAACTAAGCAGAGACTTAAGCATTTAGAAAAAACTTTTGACGGGCTTAAACTAGCTGAGTTAGATTTAAAAATTAGAGGAGCAGGAGAGATCTTTGGTACTAAACAATCTGGCAGATTTGATCTTAAAATTGCCTCCCTCTCTGATATAAGCTTAATAGAAAAAACCAGAGAAGCTGCTCGGGAAATTCTACATCAAGATCCCACACTTGCAAAATATCCTGAGCTTAAGCTAAAATTGGAAAGTTTAGGAACTGGAGTAATGCCAGACTAATTTGCCCTTGTCTCCGACTTCGTCGGAGCAAGCGATCTCGCAAACTTTTATGACAGCTTCGCTGTCTATTAAGAAAGGAGGTTTGCTCCGATTGCCACAAGAACCAAAGAAAAAACATAGTAAAGCTGTTAAAAGAACCAGACGAGCTGCTATTAAATTAGCAGCAGTAAGACTGGTGATTTGCCAAAACTGCAACTATAAAACTTTAGCTCATATGGCTTGTAGAAACTGTGGCTTTTACTCCGGAAAACAGGTTGGCAAACAAAAAGCAGTGGTTACCAGAGCTTAATCCCCTTCTTCATTGATTATCACCTGTTTTATCTTTTTCCAGGATTTCTCGAAGAACTTCTCGATAAGGTTCTGGTAATTCGTCTACAGGATCCTTTCTTCCCATAGGCTTTAATCTATTAAAAGGCCAGAGCCACATCAGTTTTTTCCGGTAAGGGGTCCTCTGTCTTGGTTCTTCATCCACACTCCTGGGTTCTATTCGCCTAAATCTATTACTGTGTGTACGATTAACAACATTTCTCCTTTTGTTTAATCTATATAGAAGTACCGCAGTAAATAAAATTTCTGCTCCATGTAATTTTTGGGCTGTATCAATTACAGATAACTTATCTTTGCTTTCATCTCTGGCGATTTGCTCAACTACGCCCATTGTTTCCCACATCTCCCGGATCATTGCATTACTTTCCCTAAATGTCTGTTTATCCGAAGGCTTACTACCAGTAGGAGGGATATGGGACATAAAAGCTCTTTTGACATCATTTCTTCGACCCCAAATTTCTTTCTCTATTACCGCCTTTTCATCGTTTACTTGTGCTACTCGCGTTACTCCATGAATGGCTACACCAAGTAAAGTTGCGTTAACAGCTAGTTTACCAAAAGCTAAAAAAGACCTCCTTGGAACTTTTGGTGGCTGAGATCTGGCTTCATTTTCCCTCATAGGTTAAATAATTTAACACAATTGTTAACTTTGAACAAATAGTAACCAATTCAACAAGTCTAAAGTTAACGAGATTTCTATTCCAAGATATGATATAAACTCAATTAATAAAATGAAAACATCAAGAGATCCCAGACATATCGAAAGAATCAGGGTGATGAAGGAGTTGTTTGCCTGGGAATTTAATGATTATGAGGATATAGAAAACGATAAAACTAAAGCAGTAATTAAAAATTTGAAGGAGATAGATCAATCAATCAATATCTCTGCTCCAGCTTGGCCAATTGAAAAAATAAACAAAGTTGATTTGGCAATTTTAAGGATCGCGGTTTTCGAACTATTAATAGAAAAGAAAACACCACCCAAAGTTATAACTGACGAGGCAGTTGAAATTGCTAAGGAATATGGCTCTGAATCCAGCCCATCTTTTGTCAACGGTGCCTTAGGAAAATTAATTAGCGATAATAATATTCCTGTCTGAAAATCCCCCTTGACTAATTAGTCCTAATTAATTTAAGTTAAGTTTACTATGCAAAGTGAAGTTATCGAAGAGATTGCTAAACACTTGGGGGTAACCCCTCAGGATATTGATCCTCTTGCCTCTTTAACTGATGATTTGGGTTTAGGACCGGTTGAAATAGCAGACCTACTTTCTGCTCTATCAAAAAGATTTAGTGTTACTTTTGACCCAGCAGAGGTTGAAAACTTAAGGACTGTTAATGATATGGTGGTGACAATTGAAGATTTGAGCCTTGAGTGATGGTTATTAATCCCAATCTATTTAAAAAAGAAGTCTATCAGATTGCTTTTACTCACAGGTCTTATCTAAATGAATCTCAAGGAGTAAGGCAATCTAACGAGAGACTGGAGTTTTTGGGTGACTCTGTCTTGTCTTTTATCATCTCTTCGCTTCTTTTTGAAAAAAGACGTCAGGATGCTGAAGGGGATCTCACCAACTTGCGTTCATATATAGTTAAAACTCCATCCTTGGCTAAGGCTGCCAAGAAACTCAACCTGGGCAAATTCTTAAAACTTTCTAAAGGGGAGGAGATGACAGGAGGCAGACAGAACCCGCAAATACTGGCTAATACTTATGAGGCTGTTTTAGGGGCTATTTATTTGGATAAAGGGATAGATTTTGCCAAAGAGTTCGTCCAAGCAACCTTACTAGTTCTCTTTGAGAACGAGTTAAAGGAAGGACCGCCTAAGGACTCTAAGTCTTTACTTCAAGAGTTGACTCAAAACCAAACCAAGCAATCTCCTAAATATAAGATTTTAGAAACCTCTGGACCTGATCATGCTAAAAAATTTAAAGTCGGAGTATTTTTGCAGGGAAAGATAGTTGGTCAGGGAGAAGGGTTGAGCAAACAGATTGCTGAGGAAGCTGCTGCCTCTGAGGCCCTAGAATTCCTTTCAGAAAACAGTTGACTCATCTACTACTTGTAAATTATACTTAGCACGCTTAAAAAATTTCTTTAACTGTTTAAGCAAGAACACGTTACGTAATGGACAATTCAGTAACGTGATTTTTTAAGTACGTTAAGGTAGGCAGAATTGTCCAAAAAGTAATATGCCAGTAAAGATACGTCTGATGCGAATAGGTGCTAAGAAACGCCCTTTCTACAGGGTGGTGGCTGTTGATGAGAGACGCAAGAGAACAGGTGGGTATTTAGAGCTGCTGGGGACTTATAATCCTTTAACAGAGCCAAAAGAGATAAAACTTAACCAGGAAAGAATTGATGATTGGGTTAAAAAGGGTGCAGTCTACTCCACAGGTTTCTTAAGAATAATTGGTAAAGCACCACAAAAACCTCCCCGAAAACCCAAAAAAGAAAAAGCCCCTGTAGAGCAACCTCAATCAGAACAACCCCAAGAACAAGCAGCAGCTGAACAACCTGTTCAACCATTAGAAGAGTCAGAAAGTGCGAAGTCTGAACCAGACAAAGCAATTAGCGAAGCTGAAGAGCCCACAGAAGCTGTTCCAGAACCTACTCCCGCAGAATCAGCTGATGAAGAGACTCCAGCACATCAGACCCAAAGTCAAGAAGAACAGCCACTGCAGGAAAATGTTACTGATAAAGAAGATGGTGCAGAAGTTGTTGAAGAGAAAAAATGAAGCTCCCTCGACTTTATAGACAACCAAGGTTGGAAAGAATCATCCAAATTAAAAATGAAAGATTTAGTTGAATACATTGTTAAACAAATAGTTAACAATCCTGATGCAGTGGTAGTTGAGCAGTCTCAAAATAATGGTGATGTGAACCTACTTTTAACAGTTGCACCAGAGGATATGGGGATTGTTATTGGCAAAGGCGGTCAGACTATCAAGGCTGTCAGAAAACTTCTAGTCATTAGAGCTATGGCTGAGAACGCCCGGGTTAATCTTCAAATTGCTGAACCAGAAAAAGATGGGGAACCAACTGAGCAATCTTCACCAGCAGAACCCGCCCAACCTCAAAATGAGCAAGCTCTTTTGGGTAAAGACACTCAAAATGAAAATTAGCATAGTCACCCTCTTTCCCGAAGTCTTTACTCCCATACTAAATACCAGCATATTAAGAAGGGCTCAAAAAAAAGGATTGGTGGAGTTTGAAGTTGTAAACTTGCGTGACTTTGCGCCCGGACCTCATCAAATAGTTGATGATCGGCCTTATGGCGGGGGAGTAGGAATGGTCTTAAAGGCAGATGTTTTAGCTAAAGCTGTCCAAAGTTTACTCAAAAAAGATTCAAAAGCTAAGGTCATCCTCACATCAGCTTCTGGTAAATCCTTTAATCAAACTCAGGCCAAGTCTTTGGCCAAACTTAAAACCATAATTATCATAGCTGGCCACTATGAGGGAGTTGATCAAAGATTTATTGATAAGTACATCTGGAAGGAAATTTCAATTGGGGACTATATTTTAACTGGAGGAGAGATACCAGCCATGGTTTTAGTTGATGCAACTGTTAGGCTCATCCCAGGAGTCCTAGAGAAAGAAGAAGCTACTCAAAAAGAAAGCTTTGAACAAGGTTTACTGGAACATCCCCAATACACTAGACCAGAAGAATTTGAAGGAAGTAAGGTCCCAAAGATTTTACTCTCAGGAAACCATCAAGTAATTGAAAAGTGGCGAGCCAAACAATCTCTAGAAAAAACCAAAAAAATTAGACCAGATTTACTAAAAAAGAATTAATATAATTTTCGTGACAAAAAGTCGCGACCGCGATTAGTTGTTCCAATTATAGTATCTTTTAAATATTAGCTTTTCGCCCCGCTCAATCTCATTAACAGAAGCAATGGTCACAAAATCAGAGATTTCTAAAAAATGGCAAAGGAAATCTATCTCTTTCTTACAGGGATAGGCTGAGGCAAATACACTATCTTGTAATCTGACAAATCCTAATTGCAAAAGTTTTCTCCTAAAGACATCTCTAGCATTCTTCTTGATTTCAGGTATATCAAAAATAACAAGTCTCCATTTACCATCGCGTCTTTTAGTCTTTAGCGTAATATTTTCAAAATCATATTCTAAGAGTCTTCTTTTTCCTTTCTCAGTAATTTCAATTACAGTTTCATTACTATTTGATGTTACTGATATCATTTCTTGCTTTTCTAGTCTTTTAATAACTCTTCCTAAATCTCTTTTATTAACATTTTTCCATGCTTTTATAGCTACTCCTAAAGCGATTGGTAGGTTAGGAAATAATAGAGACCCAATAACCACACTACCTATTCCAATCATCTGAAGAACCTCTTTTGTAGAAATCTTTGCTGATGCCACCATATAACTAGGATATAGCTAAACTAAGGTAGATACAACTAGTCGCTATAGCGATTTATTGTACAAAAATTAATATTAATCCATTTAATCAAACTGAGAATTAGTTAGATATGAAGACTATTTATACTAAACTTACTCAAACGGATCTTTTTTACCTTTTGGTCCACTAGCTACTGTCACAGTAGTAATGGGCGTAGACCTTTGGGCACTCTTGATTTTAGTTAGGAGATTAACATCTTTCTCATCAAAGGCTGGTAGAGGTTGTTCAACTTCACCAATACTTTTAGGTAGCTCCTCAAAATAAGCAAGCATTGACATTGATGCTTGGACATCATTAGATTTTCTCAAACCTATAACTTCGATCTTATCCAGTTTTAGAATTCTGGGAATTTTAGCTAGTTGGGAAATAAAATTTTTAACAGTATCTGTATTACCAGCTATTTCCATTTTGATTTGGAAGCTTTGGATTTTACCAGTATTTGCCGTCACATTTGAAAAAGAAAGGGCGTTGAGTTTTAAGCGGTTGTTAGAAACCAAAAAGAGTAGTTGCCCAACAGCCCCAGTCACATCTTGGTTATCTGGAAGTGCAGCTAAAGCGACATCAATATTTTCTTTGTAAACATTTTGGTCAATTTGCTGGAGGCTATTTAATTTATCTGACAGGATAGTTTGCTTTTGTTTTGTCTCCTCTAAAGTTTTATTGACAGTTAAATATCTTATGAATTGAGGAATAACTACAAAGATTAATAAAATCAAACAAACAAGAACTGATCCAACAGGCAGAATAAATATTCTATATTTCTCAGGGACTATATTTTTAAAAGGTAGCTTCTCTAGCATAATATCTTTACTGAGTAAAACTGGCTTTTGATAAGACTACTGTTAACTCAAATCTGATTACACTAGTAGGGCTTCTATTAAGATTCTCTACCTTAGTAGAAACTATTTTACCCTGATGCTCAGATGGGTTTGTTAACTTGTTAAAAAAAGTCTGGAGCGATTTGGTGCTAGTAGTTTCACCTGTCAGACTGATAATATCTTTTTTACTGTTATTGAAACTAATTAGAATCATATCTTTGGGCATAAGTTCAGTTACCAAGTTAAATGACTGAGATTGCAAAATTCCTGCTGAGGTTAGAGATTTAATCCCATCAAGTCTATCTTTTAAGACAAAGGTTAAACCTTCATGCCTTTTATAAGTAGCAATCTTTTCCTTAATCTGAGAAATCTGACTTTCAGTATTTCTGATCGAAAAGTTATCACTTAAACTCAAAAACAACACAATTGCAGCAACTGCAACAGTAAATACTAAAAGTCCAATACTGATTTGCAAAACCAGTGATTTTTTGGCTTCTTCTCTTTTGGCCAGTGTTAAATCTATCGGTAGTAAATTAATATTTATCTGGTTCATTCTTCTTTCATCCCCAGGCCTACGGCCACTGCATAAAAAGGTCCTTCAGTCGCAAGCTTATTTTTAACACTTTGGTCAACGTTAACTGCCGTCCAAGGATCTGCCTCTTGAACCTCCAAGCCTAAAGAATCAGCAAAATATTTAACCATCCCAGGCAATTGGGCTCCACCTCCTGTTAAAATTATTCTTTTAACAGAAAGTTGTCTGTTTTGAGTTTCATGAGCTTGAATAACTCTTTTAGTTTCAGCGATTATCACATCTACTATTGGTTTGAGAGACTGAAAGAGCTTACCTTCAAGCTGATCTTCCAAAAGTCCGTAAACCTTTTTATATTCCTCTGCCTGGATCAGCTCAAAATTAAAACTTTGAGCTATGGCCCGGGTCAGCGCAACACCGCCAGTAGAAATTGATCTTGTCAAAAGAATTAAATTTTCTGAGATAACTGCAAAGTCCGTGGTGGTTGCACCAAGTTGGACAATTAAAGAAGTAGGGGAGTAAGGATTAGTACCTACCAGAGATCTCGTCACTGCAATTAGTTCAGTCTCAATTGAAATAGGTTTTAACTCAGCCATTTGCATCAATTTAAGGTATTTGTTAATCAATATTTTGGGAGTAGCTACTACAAAAACTACGGTCCTACTCTTTGGTCCTTTTTCGCTCGAGCGGTAGATGACTTGATAATTTAAGTTAACATCTTGAACAGGCATTGGTACAAATTCCTCAGCTGCGTAAGGGATGGCTTGGGCCAACTCTTCATTTGTTAAATAAGGTAGGTCATAAACAACCCTTGTAAAGATCTTTGATTCTGGAAGGGCGATATAAACCTCTCGGGTTGGAGCGCTAATTTCGTTCATTAAATTTTTAATTGAAATAGCAACTGCTTCTAAATCCAAATCTGCGTCTGAAGCAATGCCCGGTTGGGGAGAAGCAATATGACCCAAAGATAAAAGCTTGGGTGGTTTTTGTTTGTGAGATAAAACTACTACTTTGATTGATGAAAAACCTATATCAAGACCAACTTTTTCTTGGGGCATGTTTACAGTATAAAATATGTGCCGGCTTTTTTGGTAGTAGAAACTTCATCAGCAAATAAAAGGATGACCATAAAAAGCCGAAAATCTACTTACTTTGATAAGAACCCTTGATAACAGAATAGGAGCCTGAAGGTCCTGAGGTGAAAAACGATGAAGCTAGTCCTTGATCATAATTAACCGTGACACTGTTCTCCAGTTCTAACTCCCAACCTGTTATCTCAGTCAAGGTATTGCTGTTTGAGATATGAATACTGCCTAAATTTGAATAAAGTACGCCCTGGTTACCACTATTTGAAACAGTAATAGCTTTTCTATCTAGAGGATCATCCCTTGAGTTAAACTCAGAAATTGCCACCAAGTAGCTGCCAGGAGTACCACTGCCCAGTAATTTATTACTATTTTGCAAATTTATAAAATTATCAACAATAATTGAGCCACTAGCAGAGCCATATGAAGAATCAAGTTTAAACTCAGTTGAATTGGTCATTGTCAAATCTCCGGTAATCCAAATTGGAGTTTTAACAGTTTCTTTACAGGTATTAGCTAAAGATATGCTACCTGTATATTTCCCAGGACCCCAGACAGTTTGATTATTGCAATCTGGAGTAGGCAAGGATCCAGCATCTTGGGCTTGTTGTTTCCACTCATCAATATTAGCCTGGGATATGGGCATAGTAAGGACAACAGGGTCAGTACTGCCAGGATGACAATGAGTGTTATTTGTACAATTTTGACCAGAGACAGTATTTGAGGATTCGACTTGATAATAAGCATCTTTGCCAATTGTTAACCCAGTCAGTGTATTAGCATGAGCATCTCCGGTAATTTGGGGGCTGTTTGTACCAGTTATAGAAGTTGCCACTCCTCCCATAAAGGTTTTAAAACCCAAATCCCCATTGATAGTATTCCAAACAGGTGAGGAGGCCTGCCAATTTGGCGACCATTTAGCCAGACATGGTGGGGTAGAGGAGCAAGTATATCCTTGGGTTGTATCAGAAGACCAAGACCAATAATTGCTTGAATTAGCTGTTGTATCTAACATTATCCAATAATAGGTATTGGCAGACAGCTGAGGAGAGGTGGTAAAACCTACCTCGACAAAAGAATACTGGGAAGTCACTAAATTAGCAGAAAGTGTCCCTGAGGCTTTGACATCATTTTTGTTTGGTTTACCAGAGCTGTCCCCTAAAATTCTAACAGTTATGTTTGAGGGAGAACCAAATTTCTTTAATTTCAAAGCAACTTTATTGATGACTGCTGTCTGGGTTGGTTTAAAGCTTTGGGCTATATCCAACTCAGCACCGGAGTTTTTACCAAATACAAAATCCCCACAATTTGGATCTGTACATTCCCACATCTGATCAGGGGTAGGTTGAACTCCACCTGCAACATAAGCATCACCATTTATTTTGGCGCTATTAGACATAGTTATACTTCCATTTGAATAGACCGAACCATTAACAGTGGCGCTATTTTCCATCTCCAGTCCACCATCACCAACCTGCACTCCATAATTAAAGGAAACACCAACTCCTTTGGAAACTGTCAACTCAATTGTTTTTTTGTTTTTGGCATTAGCTTTATTAGGATAGTAACCAGTGGCTTGGATTTTTTTTGTTCCTGCATCAACACTGGTGATATTTAAGGTGAATGTCCCCCCTCCAATTGCTACTTCGGTATCAGGATTGGGATTAAAACTACCTCCTGAGGCATTGAGTGCTGCAACTGCTTTATCAACCCCTGCTTCTGCCAAATTAATTGCCTGCAGCGTTCCTGTTGAGTATTTAGAACTCTGAAAGACTGTCAGAGAGCCTGAAAGCAGGGCAACTGTTAGCACTAAAACTAGTGTTAAAATTATAAAAGCTATAATCACCAGCTGACCTCTTTGTCTGTTAATCATTACGCAAATTTACTTGACCACTGACGCTACTTTCTTGGGTTTCTTGGTTGACTGTCCGGGCAACTTTGGCAATAAAGTTAACTGAGCTTGCAGCTTGTGGGCTGACAATATTGGAATTTTGATCATAGTAGCTGAAGGTCAGTGAAGAAAGCTGGGTTGTCAGCAGCCTATTTTCACTCTGCCTGCTACTTAATGCATCAGGGAAAATTTTTTTCCTTAAAAGTTTAGCATTTTGGCTATCTTGAGTGATCACTAAGTAGTCATAGGTATTAGCTATGACTGAGCCTGAGGCATTTACAGAAGGCAGGGTTAAAACTAGCGTCTGGGGACCACTAGTATAAGTAGTTACACCACCTACAAAACTTACTGCAACAGACGAAGCATTTCTGATAGAGTCATAGATCTGGGAAGAAATTTGGTTGGTATCCAATCCTTGCTCAACCTGAGCACTTTCTCTTAAAAAAAATGCATTGTTTTGGACAAAAATTCTAACCAGTATTATTCCTACTAGCGAGGCAACCCCAATATAAATAAGTACCTCAAGTAAACTGATCCCTTTCACTTAAGACCTCCATCTGCTATTAAGGTAGTTATCTCCACCTTTTTGGTTTCGCTTTTTTCCTGCCAGGTAACCTTGGCAGTAACTTTTTTAGCAGCTTCAGAAAGGCTACAAACATCAACTGGACAGTCAGTAATAATATAAACAGCCTGACCTTGCGGAAGAGAACTTATTCTTAAGTCATTGATTTGAGGTGGGGGGTCGGAGGTATTCGCTAGGTTTGTATAGGTCTGCCTTCTTAAATCCTCAATCTTTTTAACTGCAATATCCTTGGCAACAGATTCTTTTCGGCTGTTTCCGATCCAATTAAAAGCTGAAGGCAGGTTAGACAACACGACAATAGCAGCCCCGGCAATCAGAGTTACTATCAAAATCTCAACTAAAGAGAAGCCTTTTTGGTTATCGGGCAGTACTGGACTCATTTCTCAATATTGACAGTGGAGAAGATGGCAAAATCGAATATCTGGGGAACAACATTTTCTTGTCTGAATACTTTAACAGTTCTTTGGCTTTGTCCAGACTTACCAGTCGAGGTAAATACTTTTGCCTGTACTGGCAATGTGCAAAGCAATGCACCACAGCTTCCCACAGGCTTGATTGCAATTGGGTGATCCTCACCAGAATTAGCATAAAATAACCTGGTTCTAATTAAGACAGGAGTACCGTATGTATTGATATTGTTAATTGTTGCCATACATCTAAATAAACGATCAGTCACAGTAGTATTAGGGGAATCTGAGGTATTAATCTGATCAGGTAAGGGCGCATTACAAGCCGGGTCTGAAAAGCCATTATTGATTCTTCTGGTAGAAATTGGATCAAAATAAAACTTGTTGGAAACAAACGCAGAGCCTGATAGGGAAATTAGGTTAACCTCTATGGCCGGTGTATTAATGGCATTTATATCTGATCTTAAATCTTTATCTCCCCAATACACTCTTAAACTGGTGCCACCGTATAAATTAGCATCAACTGCACCTGGAGAAGAAGGATTGGATAACCAAAAATGACCAACTTCTTCTCTGGTCAATTCAGGCAACTCTAAAGCCTGACCAGTACCTGGTAGGTTAAAGGTAATCTTAACGTTAAAGGCAGAGTTATTATCAAGTTGATAATTGTTAATATCTGAAAGTGAACCTTGACTTTCCAAAGAGATCGCTCTTTCAATGCCTGCTTCCGCTGCAGAGAAGGCCCGGGTTGATTGGTCTGTTTGAGTTGAGGTGGTTACATCTGTCAAAGACCGCTGGATAACTGCCAAACCAATTGCCAAAATAACTAACATTGCTAGTAGTAAAACAATCACCGCTTGTCCAACCTCTTTATTTGTTCTCATATACTTAATTATTGATTCTTTTCCAACTAATATTCAACATTTATCTTAGTTCGATAGTAGTTTGAAACTCAATGGTGTTATCAGACCCGACTTTATCTTCAAAACTGCTACCAGCATTTATAGCAGGTGATAATCTGAAATTTATTACCACAATATCCTTAAATCCTTGCTGTTTATAGACTTTGAAGTATGGATCTGAAATACCAGGATTAGACGTACTATTGGGTACAGAGACACCTCTGCCTGTGTCGCGATCAGTCAAGTAAGTAGGCGTCTCATAACTACCTACTGAAGGAGAACATAAGATTAGCAAAGATGCTTCATCACTAGGGTTTGATACAACTGGTTCTTCTTCAACTATAAAACCATTTGAGGAGGCTGTTGGATCAACAAACCTGAATCTTATGTATTTACTCCCCTGGACACCCACGCTAGAGGAAGGAGAGGCTTTTGTTCTAATTGTTATGATCTTAGCTGGAGTTGAATCTGTCGGGCAGATTACCCCGTCAGCCTGTCTGATTGCCCGGTCAATCACATTTAAAGCTGATTGACCATTTTGTTTGATAGTTCCTATAAGCTGACTCTTGTCACTACCTCGGAAAGTTCGGGATAAAATACCGCTTAGAATTACTCCAATAGTGGCAAAGATAATCACAACCAGTAGCGTCTCAATTAATGTAAATCCATTTTTAACTTGGACAGATTTCGACAAAGCTTGATCTGTTACAAAAGTCTTTCTACGAAATCGTCCATTCATAACTCTTATGCTCCCATTATTAATAGTTGGCAAGTATTGTTACTAGTTCTGAGCTGTGTTTGCCTGAAACATCTGACCAAAAAACCCTTGAGAAAACTTGCTTTTGTTTGGTGCCGTCATCTATATCTTTAATAACTATCTCCCTAGTGAACCCATCACTAATTTGTTCAAGAGAACTACTTTCTAACAGCCAAAACGGGCTATCAGGAGCTAGCGCTACCGGACAAGAGCCGATGCTTGCTTGGGTCAAAACAAATTTACAGCCTACCGGACAGATATTGGAAGTCGACCAAAGCTCGCTAAATTTAGCCACTGAGGTCACACTAGGCTTACAAACTGCATAGTCACGACCTTTGATCGCCCTGACTCTTTCCAAGCCTTCCTGAGCATATTTGGTGGCCTTAACTTGATCTTTAGAAAAGCGGCTATTTTTAAGGCTTAAAATCGTAGTTAAAGTTAGGGCTGTAACTACTATCACTATCAAACCAATAGTTACAGTAATCTCAAGCAGGGACTGACCCTTTTGGCTAAATCTATCTTTAGTTTTCTGCATTAATTACCCCTCCTTTATTTATTGTAATGGTTTTTGTTTGAGAAAGAGCATTGGTATTTTGCAAAGTTATGGTACAGTTTTGAGTTGAGCCGGATCTTTCGAAAACAACTTCAGTACCGCAATCAAAAGTTTGGACTGTTATCTTATTATCCAGCTGATATTGCTGTTTTAAAATATCTGCGTCAGAATTGTCATTATTAACACAGGTTGCCCTTAACTGGTAAACACCTGTGGAAATACTTAAAGAGACTTTCCAGTTTTTGGTATGAGTATCTTTCCTAGCTGTTGTATCAGGGTCAGTATCAGACGGACAGGAAATTGAGGTTTGGGCATTTGATTGGGCTTGTTTTAAAACTTGAGCCAGTTTAGAAGTCTCGTTTTGAAGCAAAATATCTTCATTGAATTTCTTAATGTTGGGAATAGCAACAACAGTTACTATAGCTAAAATTGCAATAGCTACCAAAATCTCCACCAGTGTAAAACCACTTTGGCCTGGACCAATTTGGTCATCATTCAAGTTGTTACAGTAGTTCCTACTACCAAATTGTCCGCTATATAACTTAAGTTTTCCCATATTTTTATAAGCTTCCGCGTAATGAAAGTACGCGGTTTTCTATGATTTTAAGCTTAAACCGCTTCGTGACCCATTAGCCGCGGAAGCTTGAAACCTTACTTCGCCTACATCCCCGGTCTAATAGACCGGGGTTTTGGCGAAGCGGTTATAATAATCAACTCTTCATTGACTAGAGCGGACTAAGCTTTAAATTGAAACTGCTATTTCCACAGACGTTGTTGCAGTCAGAATCCTGGGAATACTGGCCCTCTAATTTGGCACAAAGAACATAGTACTGGCACCTACCAACCCCAGATAAGTTATTGTCACATGCTGTAACTAAATCATTTTTAGTAAAAGCTTTATAACAGTAAGCAGGGTTAGTAGAAACTGGATCAGAAGGAATTTTAGAGATGTAAGTTCGATCAGCAGTGCAACTGGGTACAGTCGGATCGATACCGTCACAGTTGGTAAAAGTTCCACTGGCAGGAAAGGTATAAACTGGGGAAGGGAAATAACCCAGATCTGCATAATAGTACTGCAAGGCTGCTTGAATTGTTTTTAAGTCAGACTGCCTTTGGGTGTCTCTGGCGCTTCGCTGTATCCCAACAGAGGAGGTAATTATTACTCCAAAAACAATCCCAATTATGGCAATTGACACCAGCAGTTCAATCAGGGTGAAACCTAAGTTTTTGGGCATTAAAACTATTTTGTCACTAATTTGGGTTCAAAACAAGAGAGTCAAGAAAGAATTATCGCAAGCTTCTTTTGCAATGAATCTTGGTATTACTATTTTCCAAAAGAGCACAGGCTTTAAAGTAAGTCGAACCATCTGTAGGAGTTGTGCTAGAAACCTTCTCATAACCAGTAGGACAAGCGGTCTTACTCCATTCACTAACATCAGGATCTCCTACATTAGAGTCTGTTGTTATGCAATAAGGATAACCTACTGGATCTATAGCATTAGTACTACTATCTCCAGGGAAAAGATTTTTTTCAAAATCAGAGGTTACTAAAGGCTGATAACCTGAGTTTGTCCTCTTAATCTCCAGTGCCTTAACAATTGAATTAACCTCAAGCATCCTTTTAGAATCCCTACCATTTCTTTGGGTTGTTGAATAGACAGAGTAAGCTGTTACAGAAAGAATAGCTATAATAGAAATAGCTATCATTAATTCTACTAGTGTGAATCCCTGGTCAGGTATATTAGTCCTTAAAGTAGACATATAATCATTATTTAGCTTTTTTGAATAACATTTCAACAGTTAAACTTAAAGCTAGATTATTTACTTAAACAGTGAAAGTAAAAAAGTGGTGAGACTATTTAGTTAAACTAGTAACGCAAAAGAAGGCTGAAGCTCTTTCCATAGAGGCACAAAGCTTCCAAGCTTTGATACCGCTATCACTTATATCGGTTGTACCTGCAGTACCTTGTATTGAGGAATCAATTTCAGTATACCCTGCTGGGCATGTGGAAGATCGCCAATTTGTCGCCGGATCTGCCGGTGGAGCTGTCGATGTAGAACCCTGAATGCAATATGCATATGTACCAGGATCTTGTGGAGCTTTAGATGCAGAAGTGCCTCTTGGATAGTCATCTGCTGATTCAGTTGTAGTGTATTTATAAGTTCCTGCTGAAGGGTCTTTAGTTGACTCGATATTTTTTGCAAGACTGCCAACTTCCTGCCTTCTTCTTGCATCTCTTGACGACCCTTGTGCGCCAGTGAAGATACCTAAAGCTACGACTGCTAAAACAGCAATAATAGCAACCACCACCATTAATTCAATTAGGGTAAAACCTCGGGAAGAGTTTTTATCTTTGGGCAGAAGATTTTTCATTTATATATTTACTATTCCATGTTGAAAAACAGTTGTCAATAGTCAATTTAGAGGATTAAAAACGCAAGCTTAAGTACCAGTCAAGAATTTGCTGTCCCCAGAAGATTGTTAATAACCCTCCGATTGATAAAAATGGCCCAAAAGGGATAGTCTGACCGAATTTTTTCTTACCCAAAATTAAAACTATGATTCCAACCAAAGCCCCAATTAGAAAAGCTAGTAGCAAAACTAAAACCGAGTTTGGAAAACCAAAGGCCAAACCTAAAAATATCCCATATTTTAGATCCCCGCCGCCCATACCTTTTCCCTTAGTAATAAATATTAGTAGTCCAAAAAATATTCCGATTATTACAGCTGCTACTAGTCCAGTCCAAAGTGGATAAATTGCTAAAATAGCGTGCCGGTAAAAATAATCTGAGTAGGGGGGAAGCAGATATCTACCAATTGCACTATGAACAATTGAATTATAAATCAGATAAACCTTATAGGCAGATACCAAGACCAAATAAATTGCTGTAATAATCACTGCCGGCAAAACTACCCGATCAAAGATAAAACCTTCTTTTATATCTGTTATAAAGACAACCATCAAAATACAAATAATAAAAATATTGAAGGCAAGTTCTATCCAAATTAAAGAAGCACTGATAAAATTAAGGTCTAATATATTTGCTGGCAGTTTAATTAAAAACAGTAGAGCTATTAAAAAACCCATTAAAACTTCAACTTGCAAATACTCCAATGGGATGGGTTTTTGGCAATAACGGCATTTACCCCTAAGTAAGATATAAGAGAAAACTGGAAAAAGGTCATACCATCTCAAGTTTTTTTTACACCTTGGACAATATGACCTTCCCCAGAAAGATTGACCTTTTAGGCTCCTATCCGCTAGTGCTTTAACTAGACTTCCCAGTACCGTGCCTATTGTAAAGCCTAAAATCACAAGCCAAACAATCATTTCCTAATTAGTACGTACAACTACCTCCAGATGCTGCAATCAATGTTAGATCTGAACCAAACTCAAATCGACCAGTTGTATCTGTAGCGTTCTCGTTTCCACCATCATTGGCCATCCTAGTCTTTTGTTGATCAGACTCAAGGACTGCATTAAGCTCCCAACCTGTACCATTTGAACAATAGGTATAGTGGTTGGTGGCATTGTTGTTTGGATCAACTGGCAAGACTGGTACCTGGAATGGCTTGGAGCCTGTTAAGTCAACCTTAGCCCAACCTGTTCCATCTTTATTTCTGGCATTTGCATCCGTTGATTTACCAGTACAAGGTGTTGAGGTATTAACACATAAGACATTAGCAGCTGAATTAGTTGCATCAGTTACTAAAGCGTTAATAGCGGTATTTAGTTGCTGGAGGTCAGCTATCCTTGTAGAATCTTTACCCCTTCTTTGAAGCTCCAAAGGATTAATGATCAACATGACAACTGCAGCCAAAATAGCAATAATTGCGATAACTATCAAGAGTTCAACGAGCGTGAACCCGCGGGCAGATTTTCTCAAGTTTTTATCACCTCCTCTAAAAGCTAAACTAATAATTAATTGTAGACACAACTAATCTACAACAGTCAAGTACCACTTAAAGACCTACGAGATAGATGTGGTTAATTTGTAGATAGGCAGGATTATCGATAATACTAAAAATGCAACACCTAGGCCCAAAATAACCAAGATAATTGGTTCTATCACTACTGTTAGGTTTTTAACCAGATGATCCGATTCTGCCTCAAAGTAATCTGCCAGTTTAAATGAGACCTTATCGACCTTACCTGTCTCCTCTCCAACTCTAAACATTTGAGGAACAATTGGCGGAAAGACTTTAACTGCTTGAAGTTGAGCTGAAAAAGTTAGGCCCCGCTCAACTCCCTTGATTGTCTCTTGAAGAGCCTTTTTATAAACCATATTGCCAATAACATCAGCCACTATAGTCAGGGCATCAAGAATAGGAATCCCAGCTGCTGTCAAAAGCCCGAATGTCCTGGTAAAGTTTGTTAGCGATGTTCCTTGAATAATCTTCCCAACGATTGGAACTCTTAGAAGGTAACCATCAAAGGCCAGTTTTCCCTGGGGTCTTGATACCCAACTGCGAAAGACAACGATTCCAAGAATCAAAAAGAGTAAGAGCATCCACCAGAAATTGGTAAAGAAACCTGAGGTGGCTATTAAAATCTTAGTTGGTACTGGCAGATCAATATCTGACTGACTATAAAGACTTAGCAGTCTAGGTACCACAAAAAACATCATTACTCCGACTACCAAAACCATCATGATGATTATGATAACTGGGTAGATCATAGCTCCTCTAATTCGGCTGCGAAACTCCCGATCACGCTCCAAACTTGTGGCCATCTGAGTGAGCACTATATCCAACTTACCTGACTGTTCGCCACTTTTAACTAAGCTAGCATATAGTTGCGGGAAAACATCAGGATGTTTCCTGATAGAGGAGGCAAGATCCATCCCTCCTTTGATATCTCTTGAGATCTCCTCTAGAACTGATTTAAATCTTTTATTTGACTGTTGTTCTGATAGAATATCAATTGATTCAGACAGTACCAAACCTGATTCAACCATAGTAGCCAACTGCCTGGTGGCTACTACCAAATCACTGAAGGAAACTTTATTAAAAACCCGATCAAAAAACTTCTTCCCACCACTCTCATCGCCTTTTTTAACTAAAATAACAATCAGACCCCGTTTACCTAAGATCCTGGCTACTTGTTTATCATCAGTTGTTTCGATTGTTCCTTTGTGATCAACACCTTGCAAGTCTCTAGCAATATAGTTGAATGTAGGCATCTTTTAATTAAGTACTTACGCCCAGTAGCTTGTTAAGCAAAGCCGGACGGAGGGCGTAATTTTGAGCAGTTATAGAGGTAATCTTTCCTTCTCGGACTAAAATAGATAGGGAAGTCTCCAAATTCATCATCCCTAACTCACCTGAGGTTTGAATTAGATTATCAATTAGATGGGTTTTGCCTTCTCTAATCAAATTCCTTAAAGCCGGCGAGCCAAACAATAGCTCTGTTGCCAAAACCCGGCCAGGAGTATAGGTAGGCACCAGTCTTTGGGCAATAATCGCTTCAATCACTGCAGCCAGTTGGGTTCTGATTTGATACTGCTGTTTTTCCGGAAAAACGTCAATAATACGATCTACTGTCTGGGCTGCTGAGTTGGTATGTAAAGTTGCAAAAACTAGATGGCCAGTTTCAGCAATAGTCATAGCTGAGGAGATAGTCTCCAAATCTCTCATCTCGCCAATTAGTACAACATCTGGATCTTCTCTTAAAGCAGCCTTAAGAGCGTTTGACCAGGATTTAGTATCGGAGTTAAGTTCCCGCTGAGAAATTAGCGACCTGCCCGGGGGATAAACATACTCAATCGGATCCTCAATAGTGATTACATGGGTATTTCGAGTATTGTTAATTTGATTTATAAAAGCAGCCAGAGTAGTTGACTTACCGTGTCCAGTTGGACCAGTCACTAAGACCAAACCTTGTTTTAAGTCGCTAATTCTTGAGACGGTAGTTGGCAACCCCAAGCTTTCAATCGATCTAATTACCATTGGTATCAATCTGAATGCTGCCGCTAAACTATTTTTTTGACGATAAATATTAATCCTAAATCTGGCTTTATTCTCAAAATCTACACCAAAATCCAACTCCCAGTTTGATCTTAAGACCTCTCTTTGAAACTGCGAGATCAAAGGAAAAACTAACTGTTCAACATCTTGAGCGGTTAACTTATCAGTCCCAGGGATAGGTATTAGTTCACCGTTAACTCTTAAGATTGGGTTGTTTCCAACTACTAAATGCAGATCAGAAGCGTTTTTTGAGATTGTGATATCCAAAAGCTGATGGATTGTCATACATTAGTTAGTCTTGGGCGACCCTTAGTACCTCCTCTAAAGTAGTAATTCCCTCTATTGCTTTGAGATAACCATCCTGTTTTAAAGTTATCATGCCTTCTTCAATGGCTTGTTTTTCAATCTCTGCTGCTGAAGATCTTGTTAGAATCATTCGCATGATCTTGTCTGAAATAATCAATACCTCATAAATTCCAGTTCTGCCTAAGTAGCCTAAATTGCCACACTGCTTACAACCTTTACCCTTGTAGAGTTGAATAGATTTCTCTGGTGCTAAGTTGCCCAAGGCAAACTTTATATTACTGACAACCTCAGGTGGGGGATTATAAGCATATTTACAGTGTGGACAAATTTTACGCAAGATTCTCTGTCCCTCAACAGCATTGATTGAGGAAGCCAGGAGAAATGGTTCGGCACCCATATCCATCAGTCTTGGCAGGGCACCAGAGGCAGAGTTAGTGTGCAAGGTTGAGAAAACCTGGTGACCAGTTAGAGCTGCCTGGATTGCTAAATCGGTAGTCTCACTATCTCTAATCTCTCCCACCAAAATAATATTTGGGTCTTGTCTTAGGAAAGACCTTAAAGCTGAAGCAAAGGTTAAACCAATCGTTGTGTTAACTTGAACCTGATTAGTCCCAACAATTTGATATTCTACTGGATCCTCAATTGTCAAAATATTAACTCTAGTAGTAGATAGTTTAGATAGAATTGAATAAAGCGTGGTCGTTTTACCTGAACCCGTTGGTCCACAAATCAAAATAATTCCATGAGTTCGCAGCAGCTGATTCTCTAAGTTTTTTAAAGCATTACTTCTTAAACCAAGCTCAGAAAGTGTTGGGGGTTTGTCTGATTTTGACAGCAGCCTCATGACAACCTTTTCACCAAAAACAGTTGGTAAAGTTGAAATTCTTAGGTCAATCTCTTTACCTAGGAATTCAAAATCAAACCTGCCGTCTTGAGGTAATCTTCTTTCATCAATTTTTAAATTTGACAAGATCTTAACCCTGGAAACAAGGGCATCATGAACTTTCTTAGGTAAAATTACTTTTTCATGCAAAATTCCGTCAATTCTATAACGGACTCTAGTTTGATCCTCTTCTGGCTCGATATGAACATCTGAAGCCCGAGTTTTAACTGCGTACTCTAAAAGCTGGGTTATAATATTGGCAACTGGTGCTTCTCTGATTACCTCAGTCTTATCAAAATCAGACTTTTCCTCTTGGGGAGCTATAGCACTAACCTCCTTTAGGGCTGAAGCTACCTCAGTAGTTAAATTCTGACGGTATTGCTCAGTTATAGACTTAACAATATCTTCCTCTAAACCCAAATACCGTATGATCTTACGATTGGATTTTTTCTCAATAAACTGAATAACCTGAAGATCTAAAGGGTCTACCATTGCCACAGAGATACCATCAGCCGAGGAATCAAAAGGTATAAGTTTATAGCGCCTGGCTACAGGCTCGGGTATCAGGTTCAAAACCTCCGAGGAGATGGCTATACCCTCAAGTTTGACGAAAGGTACACCAAGCTGCTTGGCGTGTGCCTGAGCAATCTGATCGTTGGTAGCAAAGTTATGCTCACGGATGATCTTTTCTGAAGATTGACCAGAGTTAATACTTTCAAGCTTGATAGCTGAAACTTGTTCAGGTCTAAGTATTCCTTCCTGTGCCAGGATGTCTTCAAGTGCTTGTTGTTGGGCAGTCTGCTGCATACTAAAATTTCCCCAAAACTAATTTGGGTTTAAACTCATTATCAACAATTTCCAAGATGACTGTCAATCCTCTCTGTAAACCCACACCGGGTGTGTGCTAGGTAGACACATCAGGATTATCTATTATTCTAAAGCCAGGTGCTTAATTTCTTCTAATCTCCTTTGATAATCAATTTGATTTAGATGAAAGTCCGTAAATTGTTGCAGAGAAGAAAATAAACTCAAGATTAAACCTGTTGTAACCGTCCTGTTTCTGGCTTTTTCCAGATAAAAAGGATAAGAAGACCAAAAATAACTTTCTAACTCTTTGGAATCCTTTAAAATAAATGAGGTAAGGGGATTGAGGTGAATGTAGCGGCAGACATGGACAAGTTGTTCATCTGTTTCTATCCTCACAGCCTTAAACATTGACTGAAAAACTGCTCCAGTCCTTTCGGACTTGAGATTAAAATATTTAGCATAGCTATTTTGAAAATTCCTCATAAAGGTAGAGATCCCTCCAAGCTGAATTTCTTTCATTAATAAATGGAAATGATTTGGCATTAAGCAAAACGCCAATATGTCAACTTGTCTCTTACCCTTATTTTTTAAATTGATTAAGAATTCTGATTTTTGTTTAGCCTGTAAACGATTATAGTGAGAAAAACGTAAAATAGGTCTCTCATAACTATAAAATTCCAAAATATCTAGAGCCCTATGATAATCTTTTTCAGTAAGGAAAATAGGCTGTCTAGCAATACTACGGTTTAAAACATGGTATATTTCACCAGTAATTAGAGGAATTCTACGGTATGGCATACTTCCACTCTATCAATCTATCCTTAGGTGTCAAGCTGTTCCACACCCGGTGTGGGAAATTGTCTGTCAATTACACCTAATCTGTTATTATATGGTCTTGAGATGATGGCCAGATTAATTATTGCAAAAGCTTTAGAAGACAGACAAGCTTTGTTTGAAGAAATTTTGAAAAACAAAAGTCTTAAGATTTACCACCCTGACGTTTTATATATTAAGGATGAGGAAAAATTAGGCATCCAACAAGCTAAAAAAATTATTGAGCATTTAAGCTTCAAACCGCTTAAGGCAGAAGGCAAAGCAGTGGTGGTGGAAAGCGCTCAAAATCTCACAGTTGAGGCGCAAAATGCTCTTTTAAAAACACTTGAGGAACCACCAGAACAAGCCTTAATTATTTTAGCAGCAGAGGATGAGAACAATCTTCTTCCAACCATTCTCTCCAGATGCCAGCTGATAAATATAAACCAAGCTCGGGGAACTGATAATTTATCTGAAGACGAAGACCAAGTTGAACAATTTATCAAAATGGATGTAACTGGCCGGTTTGACTTTATAGAAAAACTTGAAGATAAAGAGGCTTTTTTACAAGCTTTGACAGTTTACTTTAGACAACAAGCTCTAGATTTTAATCAATCTGCTCTTGAGTCTAGCAAATTACTTTTAGAGGCTCATGAGTGGGCTCAAGCGAGTATCAATTTAAGAGCTATTTTGGAATATTTAGCTTTAAAGTTAAAAGTGGTGTAGAATTGGCACAGTAGTAAAAGATACTCGGGTTTAGCTCACTATATCAAGCTAATCCCATTAGTATAGTTTGCATAACGGCAGCCCTTTATGTTAAACTTAGTTTAGCCTGAAAAGGCTTTTTCTTGTTTTATTAGTACCATGGCAAATTTATCCAAAAACAAATATTCAGCAGAACAAATTCAGGTTTTAGAAGGTTTAGAACCAGTCCGCAAACGCCCTGGGATGTATATCGGATCAACTGACAGCCGGGGTCTTCACCACCTGGTTAAAGAGGTGGTTGATAACTCTATTGATGAAGCCTTGGCAGGGTTTGCCAAAAATGTTTGGGTAATCTTGCATAAAAACAACTATGTTTCTGTGGCTGATGACGGCCGGGGTATACCAATTGAAAAACATCCTAAGGTAGGTAAATCTGCCCTTGAGGTTATTATGACTACCTTGCATGCTGGTGGAAAATTTGGAGAAGGCGGTTATAAGGTCTCGACTGGTTTGCATGGTGTTGGTGTCTCAGCTGTTAATGCTTTATCAGATTACTTAAGAGCTGAGGTCAGACGGGAAGGCAAAGCTTCTTTCCAGGAATATAGCCGGGGTAAACCCAAAAACCCGGTTGCTCCAATCTTAAAAAATGGCCAGCTACCCTTTGAAACAACCTTTGGCTGGACTTCTAAAACCGGGACAAAGATTACATTCCTGGCTGATAAATCTGTCTTTTCAACTATTGTTCCAGAGCTAGATAGGTTGGAAAGACAGCTTAAACAAGTAGCATATCTGGTGGCTGGGATTTACTTCCATTTATATGATGAGCGAACTAATGAGGAGAGACACTATTTCTTTCAATCAGGACTGCGAGCCCTAATTAAACACTTAAATAAAAATAAAGGCTTAATTCACTCTGATCCAGTGATGATTCGCCGGGTAGTTGATGGAGTTGATGTAGAAATAGCCATTCAATATAACGATGGCTTTAATGAAAATATAGAAAGTTTTGCCAATGTGGTACCCACTACTGAGGGAGGGACTCATGTAACGGGATTTAGAACAGCGCTAACCCGTTCAATCAACGAATATGCCAGGAAAATTGAGGCTTTGAAAGAAAAGGATGAAAACTTTACTGGTGATGATATGAAAGAGGGGCTAACAGCCATCATCTCTATCAAGATGGACTCAGACAGGATTCAATTCGAGTCACAAACTAAAGAAAAATTGGGCAACGCCGAAGTTCAACCTATTGTTAACCAAGTCACTAAAGAAGGCTTAGATACTTACTTTGAGGAAAATCCTTCTGAAGGACGAAGGATAATTGAAAAAGTAATGCTTGCTTCCCGGGCTAGAATGGCTGCCAGGGCTGCCAAAGATGCAGTCATTAGAAAAGGTGCGCTTGAGGGGATGACGCTGCCTGGTAAATTAGCAGATTGTCAGGAAAAAGACCCTTCGCTTTCAGAACTCTATTTAGTTGAGGGAGATAGTGCAGGTGGGTCTGCTAAACAGGGCCGGGATAGAAAATTCCAGGCGATCTTACCTCTTCGAGGAAAGATTTTAAATACTGAAAGAGCCAGGTTAGATAAGATTTTAGAGTTTGAGGAAATTAGGGCTTTGGTAATAGCTCTAGGAACAGGCATTGGAGACATTATCTCATATGATAAGACCCGCTATCATAGGATTATTATTATGACTGATGCTGATGTTGATGGAGCCCATATTAGAACTTTACTTTTAACCTTCTTTTTCAGATACTTACCAGACTTGATAACCCGAGGCTATATTTATGTGGCTCAACCTCCTTTATACAAAATCCAAAAAGGTAAAGATATCCGCTATGCTTATTCTGATGAAGAAAGAGATAGGATTCTAAAAGAATTAAAGGTACCAATCAGTAAAAAAGCGACTGATGATGTGGCTTTGCCAGATGGACAACCAACCTCTGCCAGCCAACCTGAGGAAGTTTTAGAAGAGGTAGAAACCACTAAGAAAGTTCCGGGCATTGTCATTCAAAGATATAAAGGCTTGGGGGAGATGAACCCAGAACAGCTTTGGGAAACTACCATGAACCCAGAAAACAGGGTTTTAAAGCAAGTAACAGTTGAAGATGCTGCTATAGCTGATGAGGTTTTTACTATGTTGATGGGAGATGAGGTTGCTCCTAGAAAACGCTTTATCCAAACTCACGCCAAACAAGCAATCCTGGATATTTAAGCCACAAATAGATAAAATTCTCCTATCATGATGAATTTTAGGTCTGTGTCAGCAGTAGTGCTGGCTGGTGGAAAAGGGAAAAGACTAAACAGCAAAACTCCCAAGGTCTTAAATGAAATTGGCGGTAGGCCAATGGTTTTTTATAGCTTAGAAAAACTCATTAATTTGGGAATCAAAGATATTATTGTGGTAATTGGATACAAAGCCTCTGAAGTCCAAAAAGCTACTAGTTTTCTAGGATTTAATTTCAAATATGCCTTACAAAAAAAGCCTTTAGGTACAGGAGATGCAACCAAAGCAGCTTTGAAAAAAGTAGATAAAAAAACTAAAACCCTGCTTGTTGTTAACGGAGATGATTCAGCTTTCTACAAAGTCTCTTCATTAAAATCTTTTTTAAATTCACATTTTAAAACCAAAGCGACTATCAGCCTGCTGACCCTTTTACCAAAAAAAGAAAAGCCTATTGCCAGGGTAATCAGAAATTTATCTGGTGAGTTTATGAGGATTTTAGAGTATAACGAATATGTTAAATCGTCAGCTAAAAGTAAAGAGATTAACTGTGGGGCCTACATTTTTGATGCTAAGTGGTTAAAAGAAAACATCAACAATATTAAAAAGAATAGTTTAACTGGCGAGTATTACATCACTCAACTTCTGGAAATTGCCAAAGATCAACACCAAAGAATTAATCTGCATCAGCTTAAAAACGAAGCAGAGTGGGTTGGGGTCAATACACAAGCAGAGCTGCACTATGCCAACAACATGTTCATAAAAAGTAAAGGAAGGAATTCAACTAATAGAAAGTAGTCGACGATTTGGCAGAAAAAAGCTAATCGAAGACTAAAAATTATGACCAATTCCGTCGAGAAAATACATTTTCTAGGCATAGGAGGTAGTGGAACTTCAGCTGCAGCTGGGATTGCCCAAGCTCAAGGATATACTGTAACAGGTTGCGATAAAGATGAAGTTGCTTTATCAAATGAGTTTGCTTCAATCTTTGATAAATCAATACTTTCTCTAGGGCATTCTCCCGATCATCTGCACAATGTTGACCTTCTGGTAATCACTCCGGCGATTTTATCTTTAGACCCCAATAATGAAGAGCTAAAAGCTGCTAAAGAAAAAAAGATTAAGATTATGACCTGGCAACAGTTTATGGGTAGATTCTTAATGAAAAATAAATATGTCATTGCAGTTTGTGGCAGCCATGGAAAATCGACAACTACTGCCATGATCGGACTTATGCTTGAAGATAGCGGGCTAGACCCAACTGTTGAACTTGGAGCAATAATCCCAGAATGGGGAACTAATTTTAGGGTAGGCAAGGGTAAATATTTTGTAACAGAAGCTGATGAATTTAATGATAACTTTCTATCAATAACTCCCAACATTGCAGTTGTCATAAATATTGATTTTGATCACCCAGAGTACTTTAAAAATCCTACTGCTTATAAAAGATCTTTCCAAAACTTTTTACATAAAACTAAAGACTTAATAATTGCTAATTTAGAAGATCCTGTAGTAGCAGAAGTTCTAGCTTTCCACCTCGGAGGTGGACAGTCAAATTATGGATTATTCTTTAAACCTGTAGTAGATTACTCAAAGGTCTTAATTGACTTTCCTCTAAAGGTCATTGGTCATCACAACAGATCTAACGCCACAGCTGCTTTTATGGTTGGAAAAACTTTAGGTTTGAATCAAAAAAGGATTGAGCAAAACTTAGCAAATTACACAGGAATTGGCAGAAGAATGGAATTTTTAGGCAAGTTTAAAGGAGCTGATGTTTATTTGGATTTTGGTCACCATCCAACAGAAATTAAAACTACTATCGAGGCTGTCAAAGAAAAATTTCCTGATAAGGATATCATTTTAGTTTACCAACCCCATATGTTTTCTCGAACAAAGGCTTTATTTAAAGATTTTATCAAAGTCTTTAGTCAACTGGAAATCTTTAGAATTTATATTATGGATATTTATCCATCTAGAGAAATCGATACTGGACTGGTGGATAGTGAAGAGTTAGTAGATGCTATAGATCAAAAAAGACCTCCTCTGAAACACACAAATACTAGTTATGCTCCTTACAGAGAAGAACTCATTCAAAACTTGAAGCATGATATAAAAGAGGAGGACATTATGATCTTTATGGGTGCAGGAGATATTGATAAATTAGCCAAGGAGATTGTCAAAAATGGATGAATTCAAAAATCAGCAAGCTGTCTCTTTCAGAGATAAAAAAGTATTAATACTAGGTCTTGGTTTAAACCAAGGTGGGGTAGGGGCTGCTAAGTTTTTTGCCAAACATGGTGCTCAGGTTTTAGTGACTGATCTTAAATCTGAAAAGGAGCTGGAGCCTTCCTTAAAGCAGCTTAAAGGGTTTGAAAATATTGAGTATCACTTGGGTGGGCATAACTATGATGATATTGACTGGGCTGACTTAATTATCAGAAACCCAGCCCTAAGACCCGATAATCCATACCGTCTGGCAGCCCAAGCCTCACTCAAGAGGGTTGAGCTTGATATGGGAGTATTTCTGGATCATGTTGACAAAAAACAAGTTATTGCAGTAACAGGCACCAAAGGTAAATCAACAACCTCCTCACTTATCTTTGAGGCTTTGAAAGCAAATGGTAAAAAAGTTATTCATGCTGGCAATATTGGCAAAAGCGTCCTGGATTTTATTGATGAAATAGACAGAGATACTTTTGTAGTTTTAGAAGTTTCTTCGTTCCAGCTTGAGGCTTTTGATAAGCATAGCTTTGCCCCCAAGTGGGCAGTGATTACCAATATCTTCCCAGATCATCTTAATTACTACAAATCTCTCGAAGAATATGTCGCTTCAAAAAAATTGATTGCCAAATATCAAACTAAAGAAGATAAGCTCTTTTTGCTAAAAGATGATCCTGTCACCAATCATCCCAGTTTCTTGGATAGAATAACTTCACAAATTATTCTTTTTTCTAAGACCAATTTACCAAAAGATTTTCATCCTTTATTAATTGGTGAACACAACTTAAATAATATTGCTGCTGCTTTTTCTATAGCCCAAGATTTAGGCTTAGATCTAGATAAATCTTTACACGCTTTTAAAAACTTTAAAGGTGTTGAGTTTAGAATCCAGCTTATTAAAACCTGGCAAGGAGTGAAAATTTATAATGATACAACTGCTACTATGCCTGAGGCTGCGATCGAGTCTTTGAAAAGTCTGCCAAACTGCATTTTAATTTGTGGGGGAATGAACAAAGGTTTGGATTATAAAAATTTCGCTAAAGCTATCGAAAAATATGCCAAACTTGTCTATTTTATTGAGGGAGATGCGACTGATGAAATTATCAAGCATGTTAAAAATAAATCCAAAATATTAGGTATCGGTAACAATTTAAAACAGGTGGTTCATTTTGTTACAAAACACGCTACGACTGGGGATGTCATTTTATTTTCTCCTGGAGCAACGTCTTTCAATTTCTGGCAAAATGAATTTGATAGGGGCAGAAAATTTAATCTGGCTGTGGAAGAGGTATTTAAATAACGATGGATGATTTTTATATGAGACTGGCTATTAATCAGGCTCTAAAATCTCGTGAACCGTTAAAGTGCGGAACTGTTATTGTAAAAAATAAAAAAGTAATTGCTAAAGCCTACAACTCCCAGCGAACCAGCCATGATCCTTCTGCCCATGCTGAGATTAAAGCCTTAAGGAGGGCTGGTAGAAGAATGGGTAGTAAATATATGCGAGGTTGTGTAGTTTATTCTACTCATGAACCTTGTTTAATGTGTCTATCAGCTCTGGTTTTTTCCGAAATTAAAAAATTGGTTTTTGGAATACCAACCCTAGAACACTCTCCAAAGGGCAAAACTATCAAGCTGTATATAGATGATTTTTTATCCTATATTCCTGCCACAAATAAATTTGAAGTTGTTAAAAACTTCTTGAAAGAAGAGGTCAGGAGAAAACTTTAGGTGTATTCTAAAATAAACTCTTTAAACATCTATTACCAAAAGCTGGGCAAAGGTCAAGACTTGATCTTGTTACATGGTTGGAAACAGGATGTCTCAACCTGGTGGCCAATATTAGATCATCTTAAAGAATTTTATACTCTTTGGTTAATAGACTTGCCAGGTTTTGGCAGAAGCGATCTGCCTAAAAAACCATTTAATATCTTAGACTATGCAGACGTTGTGGGAGAATTTATTAAGAAAAATAAAATTAATAGGCCAGTTTTACTAGGGCATTCCTTGGGTGGTAGGGTAGCCATTAAATTAGCTTGCCACCTCCGAGGTGTCAAGCTAGATAAGCTAATTTTAGAATCATCAGCTGGAATAAAACCTAAGAGAGATTATTTAAAACCTTTAATCTTTTCCTTAGCTAAATTTTCTCATCTTATTCCTAATTTATTTAACTTAAAAGAAAAGTTAACAGTCGCCTTTTATAAATCTCTTAAGTCAGATTATCTTAATGCTGGACCATTAAAGCAGACTTTAAAAAACATTTTAGAGGAAGACCTAACAGATGATTTAGGCAAAATAGAAACAGAAACCTTACTTATTTGGGGAGAAAAAGATCCCACTAAAGAAACCTCGCCAAAATTTGCTAAAAAGATGTACCAACTAATTAAAAATTCCAGATTAGAAGTATTAGAAGATGTTGGACATTTCCCACACCTGGAAGCTCCAGAAAAGTTTATCTATTATGTTAAAGATTTTATCTGAAATTTTCCCACTTTTTGATCACTTATATATCTACCAAAATTTGGAGTATTCCACCAAAGATTTTTTTGAGTGGTTTATGCACCATGCTTTTGCCAGGAACCTGCAAAGAAAACATAAATTGGATCTGACTAGTAAAGCTTTACTTTTATCCACCCTAGCTGTTGTTTTAATAATTAAAGTATCTATACTTTCTGCTTGGCTGCTTTTCTTACCTCAATATTTAAAACCAGGCTGTGGCAACATTTTTATTTTAGCTACTCAAAGTAAGTTATTTTTACTGGCTGTACTGGCCTTTTTCGTCTTTTATTCTTTTTTCTCTCCTTATTTTTTAATTATCTCAAGACTTATTCTTTTACCTTTTGAAATTTATACCAAAAATAAAATTATCAACCGGGCAAAAAGAAAATTGGGTAAATTACCAAGTCTAAAGATCGTTGCCATTACTGGCAGTTTTGCAAAAACTTCAACAAAAAATATGATCTATACACTGCTTTGGAAAAACTTCAGAGTTGTTAAAACACCTAAAAGTTATAACAACTTAATTAGCATTGCTCAAACTATTTTGGACGATATTAAAGATAACACTGAGGTTTTTATCTGCGAGGTTGGGGCGTATAAAGTTGGAGAGATAGACAAGGTGGTTAAGTTTCTAAAACCTCAAATTGGTATTATCACTGCAATTGCTCCCCAACATTTAGAAAGATTTGGTTCTTTAGAAAATATTGCTAAGGCTAAATTTGAATTGGTCGAAGGATTAGCTCAAGATAACCTAGCTGTTTTAAACAGCCAAAGCCCGTTTCTTAAACAGATGGCATCTGATGCAAAATGCAAAGTGGTTTTTTACGGTAGTGCTACTGATCCAATCTTTGCCACTAGCATTGATTTGACAGTCAAGGGAACCTCTTTTGTCCTCCATACACCGAAAGGTCATGTACTAATTAATATTCCTCTTATTGGGATACATCATGTCCAAAATTTCCTGGCTGCAACTGCAGTCGTTTTAAGTTTTGGATTAAGTTTAAATCAAATTAAACTAAGAGCTGTTAAACTTCTGCCAACAACCCACCGTTTAGAAATCAGAAAAGAGGGAGATCTGACGATTATCGACAATAGCTACAACACTAATCCTGATTCAAGCAAAACTTCTTTTAAGTTACTGCGTGATTACCCAGGCGGTTACAAAATAATTATTACACCCGGGTTAATTGAGTTAGGTAAACATTCAGAACAAGAGAATATAGAATTTGCTAGAAATGCAGCTACGGTGGCTGATGAAATTATTATTGTAGGACAACACTCTAAAGACCATCTAATTGAGGGATTAACCCAAGCTAAGTTTTCAAAAGAAAAGACCCATCTAGTAAAGTCTTTGGAAGGGGCAATGGCTAAACTCTCACAAATCAGCAAACCTATGACAGTAGTTTTGATAGAAAATGATCTGCCTGATCAATACTTCTAAATCTTCAACTTGACTTGCAATTTTCTATTTAATAAACCACTATTAAATTAATGGAGGATTGGGAAAAAGCAGCCTACAGAGAAATTGCTGAGGCAGAAAGGAATAAACCAAAGCCAGAGATCGGTGTTGATAGTTCTTCTGTCAAAACCAAAAAACTTATCGACGGCATGCTTAAGAATTACAGCCAGCTTACTCAAGAAGAGAAGACAGCGGTTTATCTCTCCGGATTGTCAGGACAGACGGAGAGTTTAATCGAATACTTAAATGAGCATCCTAAACTACCGCTTAGAACCAAGGAGGCATTCATTGAAAGATCATGCGTTATTTCTAATAAGTGGCGGAGGTATCGTACAGGAGATCCTAATATAAAGATTAGATTTGACCAAGAGATTAAAAAATTAGCTGAACATCAAGCAGAGGAACAAAAAGCTGCCTAATAGACTATTCTGATTCTGGGATTTTCAATAGTTGCTAAATTACCTATTAAACTTTTAATTTGAACTCTGATTTTGAGTCTGCCTTGCCAGAAAGTCATTGAACCTGATTCTGTCAGGGCTGAACTAAGACCTGTATAACTCATATTTGAACCCTGAACCCCAATTTTATTATTAGTATCATAAATTCTGGCATAAACAGCCCGGTCGCCTGCATCAGATTTTAAGTTAGCTTGAAAGTAAAACCTGGCGCCTGGGTAGCTGGAAACGTCAAAATCAATCTCACTGCCTGAAAGATCTATCCAGTCAGTAGCTGTGGTAGTACCATTTACTCCAAAGTTTATAAAAATTTCTTTGGGTTGATTTGTGGTAGGTGATGATTTAGAGGTAGAGGAGCGAGGCAGGTTTTGTTTTATGTATTTTAGTAAATCCTCCTTTAAACTGGCAACTTTGGCATCAATTGCGGCCAAGCAATCTGAACCACAACCACTAGTGCCCGTAACTTGAGACTCTTGAGCTTGAGGGCTGGGCGAGAAGTTAAAACTTTGACCAACATTCTCATTTTTGCTTTCCTCAATTTTTTCTTTTTTAAAAAATAACTGGTAGTTTAAAACTGCTAAATTTAATAAAGTCAGAAAAATAAATATTAGAAGTAAGGTTAGGGGAGAGGGTTTAAGAAATCCTCTTTGGTCAGCCATGCTTTCAGTGTAGCATAAAGTTAAAAAATCAACTTTTGGTACCCTTACTTAAAGCCATCTGAGACAGTAATCCTGAATCAAAGGTATATTGGGTTTTTTGCTGATTCTCAAATCGCTTTAGCGCCAAATCAATTAACTTATCCAAAAGCTCTTGATACTCTAATCCTGATTTTTCCCACAAATAAAAGGCCAGTGAACCAGGTAAAGTATTAATCTCATTGATCCAAAACTTCTCTTTTTCTTTGTCCACAAAAAAATCCACCCTGGCCACACCGCAACCATCTAAAACCTGAAAAACTTGAACAGTTGCTTCCTGAATTTCTTTTGTCAGCTTTTGACTGATAGGAGCAGGAATAACCCTTGAGAGAGAGGCCATGCCTGCCGAGCGGGAAGAGTTTTTTCCACCTTTTGTGCTACCGCCTCTTTGATATTTATCTGCAAAGCTTAAAATTTCTGAAGAGGCAACTGGCATTTCGCACACTGAGGCTTTAATATCTGTTCCATAACCTAAAGCTGAACAATTAACTTCTATTAAACCCTCAAATGCCTCTTCAACTAAAATTTTATCTGAGTAAGTCGTAGCTACCTCTATGGCAAAAGAAAGAGAGTCCTCATCGGTAACCTTGTTAATTCCTATTGATGAACCAATTGTTGCGGGTTTGACAAAGAGAGGATATTTCAAATTGGCTTGGATCTCCTTTAAACACCTTTGAGAATCTTCCAGCCATTCATTTCTACTAATAGCAAAGTAGTGACCAACATTGAAACCCAAGCTTTTATACAAAGCCTTTTGCAGAACTTTATCCATACCTAAGGCAGAACCAGTCACATTAAAGCCAACATAGGGAATTTGATAAATTTCAAATAATCCCTGGATCGCTCCATCTTCGCCAAAGCTTCCATGGAAAAGTGGAAAGGCTAAATTAATTGGTTTAAACTTAGAAATTAAACCCTGAGAGACAAAACCTGACTGATTATCTTTTCTACCAATTAACTCTTTGGTGGAAGAAAGCAGAAGGGCATCTAAATCCTGATAGTTTTTAATATCCAAAAACTTTGGATTTGAATAAAACTGGCCTGATTTGGAAACATAGATAGGAATAACTTCATATTTATCTTTATCAAGATTCTCATAAGCTTGCAACGCAGTTACAACTGATACCTCATGCTCTGTTGATCTTCCACCAAAGAAGAATCCTACCACTATCTTTTTACTCATCTTTAGTGGATTATATCCAAAAATTATTTGACTTGAAAGCTTTAAAGTAGGATAATTTAGTTAGAATTTAAATATTAGGTGTTGAGGGGGAGATTGGCACCCCTATAGCCTAACATCTTAAAGAGGTTTAACTTAAGCGATTTAACTCGATAGTTAAACAATTAGGGTGGAACCACGGGTATCTTTATTTACTCGTCCCTTAGTTTCTTAAGTGGGCGAGTTTTTTTAACCTCTCCCACAAATTTACAACTAAATATTTTGCTAGCTAGACTGTGAAGGCCTTTGGCAAGCTGGAGTTGAGGGTAGCAAAAAAGAGCGTAGCCTTTCATTGGATAACATTTAGGAAAAACTACATTCTCAGAAGAATGCACAACGACCTAATTTAAAACATGATAGTTGTGCAGGTCGATGTCGTTTAGACATCGAAAACAGGGTGGAACCGCGTGGAATCCTAGATCACCTCGTCCCTTTTTAAGTTTTTAACTTAGAGAAAGGAGGTGATTTTTGTGTTCGTTGATATAGAACCCAGAGAAGGATGGCAAAGTAGTGAAGGATTTTATAGAAGTGAAATCTTTAGGATTAGACATGCTTCAAGAAGGGTCTTAGACAAAAGGGGAGTAGAAAGTGTTAAAGAAGATCCTGATAACTGGCTTTACAGAATGTTTGATAGATTTGGAATTAGATTTATGTATAGCTCAGTCGTTCTAAAAGAAAGAAGCTTTAATGAAGATTTAGAGTTTATTCCTAAAGAAGAGGAACAAGTAGGAAGAGTCAGCGCTAGAGTAGTTGAATATATAAGAGTTGATGACAGATGGCCTGAAATGGAAGTCACTATTCTTGGAACAGATAAAAATAAAACTTTAGAGGCGTATCCAGTTTGTCGACTGGTGTTACCAAGGGATTTTAATGATCCTACTAAAACAGTAGTCTGGGTAGCAATGGTTCCATACTTTAGCGTTCCTTATCATTATCTTTCTCAATATGAGGAGTATCGCAAGCTTCTACAAAGGTTGGTAATAGAGCCTTTAGAAAAGCTTGCTGAGAAAGTTTATAAAGCTTCTTAATAGTTTTTTGCGTCATTCTAGGCAGACGCAAATATGGTAGACTAGTGAACTTATCCCACACCGGGTGTGTGCTAGGTAGACACATCAGGATTTTTTAGGGCTGTGATATTATTCTGCGGGCGCAGGGGAATTGAGCAAGATGTGGATTTGTCCTTGTAGCGTTGCTAAAGCATTGGCTGCTATAGACTCAGCTTGTGCTTTGCTTAATATATCTGATGGACCAACTGTTCTGGTTAGACTAACTTGAGGAAATTCTTCTAATGGTTTTTCCACCCAGGCGTCTTGATATTCTCTTTCAGGCCCTGCATAACGGACAAATATCCTATCTGCTAACTCTTGAGTTCTACAAGCAGCATGGGCATCAGCATAGTAATCAGTAATACCTGGAAATCTATCTGCATACAAACTGCCATAGACTACAACGCTAACTGGTCTAGCTGCATCACGAAGGAGCGTTAAAGCCTCTGCTGGTGTTTGGGCTGTCACTACTGGGTTGGGTGCTTCTACTGACATCTTTATCTGTTAACTGGCGGACTATATCACAATAATACATTTTATGTCAACATAGTTATCCAGAACGAGCAACTAGCCAAAGTGCTACTAAGTTATGTAAAACATGGATGGTAGTAGTAACATAAAAAGCCATCAAAAAAGACTTTCTTCTATATAAGATATAACTCCAAGCTAGTATTACTCCAATTGGAAAAACAGCAGCTACCAAGAGGGGCTCAATATGAAGCAAGGAAAAAACTAGCGCTGAGATCAAGATCTTTTTGATGATATCTTTGGTAAAAAAAGAACTTAACTTGATTGTTAAAGCCTGGCCTACTAGTGTTTCAAACGAGGCGAAAAGCACTACAAGGATAGAGACTTTGAAAAAACCATACCCAACTAGTTCTTTTTCAAAATCATTATCTGTCTGGGTATCCAAGCCCAAAATTGTAAATAGATAAACAGATGCTATTACAAAAAAAAGTTTTAAAGCAAAGGCAACAAGGGTCAACTCCAAAATAAATCTTGTAGTAGTATACCTCTTTGTTTCCTTAAAATAGCCTATCAAAAAACCAAGCAAGGAAGTTTTGGACATAACTTAGCATGATATCATAACCCCTGAAGAGAGGGTTATTTGTCT
This sequence comes from uncultured Gammaproteobacteria bacterium, assembly GCA_964405655.1. Classification (GTDB taxonomy): domain Bacteria; phylum Patescibacteriota; class Microgenomatia; order Daviesbacterales; family UBA10151; genus CAYOOO01. The sequence continues at coordinate 76,018 of CAYOOO010000005.1, forward strand.
TGCTATCTAAGCTTCTGAAAGGTATAATTAGAGCACCCCAAAAGGGTTTTTTAATGCCCTGACAAATATGCAAAACATAGGCAAAATTGAACCAATCTCCCTAACAGACGAGATGCAAAAATCCTATCTGGATTATGCCATGTCGGTTATTGTCACCAGAGCCCTACCAGATGTCAGAGATGGTTTAAAACCAGTGCAACGAAGAATAGTTTATGCCATGCACCAACAGGGTCTTCATCACACTTCTAGATATCAAAAAAGTGCTGCTGTAGTTGGAGAGGTTTTAAAGAACTATCATCCTCACGGTGATATTCCAGTCTATGATGCCATGGTCAGAATGGCTCAAGACTTTTCCATGCGCTATCCCTTAATTGATGGCCAAGGAAACTTTGGTTCAGTTGATGGTGATTCTCCAGCAGCCATGAGGTACACTGAGGCCAGACTTTCTGCAATCTCTGATGAACTGTTAAGAGATATCAACAAAAACACCGTTGATTTTATTGATAATTATTCAGGAACTACCCAAGAACCAGTCGTACTACCAACAGTCACACCAAATCTACTTTTAAATGGGGCAGCTGGTATTGCAGTGGGTATGGCGACTCAAATCCCTCCTCATAACTTAGGAGAAGTAATCGATGCTCTAATTTATATGATTGAGCACCCAGCTAAGGAAGAGAAAAAAGTTCCTGTGGCATTGGGGCAGACTGCTGAAAGCCTTAAAGACCCCAATTCACTTCAGTCTGAAGCAACTGTTGAAGAGCTAATGCAGATTATCAAAGGCCCTGATTTTCCAACTGGCGCCTCAATTTACGATGCTAGCGAAATCATGCAAGCTTATGCCACTGGTAAAGGTAGGGTTGTGATGAGAGCAAAAGCTGAGATAGAGGAAACCCGTGGAGGCAGGTTTGACATAATCGTGACAGAGCTACCATATCAAGTTAACAAAGCAGTTCTGGTTGCTAAAATTGCCGATCTAGTTAAAGATAAAAAAATCGATGGCATCGCTGATCTAAGAGATGAATCAGACAGGAGAGGCATGAGAATTGTCATTGAGTTAAAAAGAGATGCCAAGCCTCAATCAGTTTTAAATAATCTTTATAAACACACTGCGATGCAGTCAGTTTTCAATGTCAACATGGTGGCTCTCTCAGATGGGGTTCCTCACCTAATGACCTTAAAAAGAGTTTTGGAAGAGTTTATTCACCACCGGCAAGTGGTGATTAGGCGAAGATCTGAATTTGAACTGGCAGAAGCTAAAAACAGAGAACATATCTTAGAGGGACTAAAGATTGCGGTCGACAATATCGATGAGGTCATAAGTACCATCAGACGTAGTAAAGACGCAGATGAAGCCCGCACCAACTTAATGAAAAAGTTTATGCTGACTGAGATCCAAGCCACAGCTATTTTGGATATGCAGCTTCGAAGACTGGCAGCCTTGGAAAGACAGAGGATTGAGGATGAGCTAAAGATGGTGAGGCAGTTAATTACTTATTTAGAGGATTTACTAGCTCATCCAGAAAAAATTCTCAAAGTTATTAAAGATGAACTTAAAAAGATTAAGGAAAGGTACGCAGATGAGCGAAGAACTAGAGTTTACAAACAAAAGGTAGGTGAATTTTCTGAGGAGGATTTAGTGGCTGATGAGACTACTATTGTTACCGTTACCCAAGGTGGTTATATCAAGAGACAGGCACCAGCCTCTTTCAGAACCCAAAATAGGGGAGGTAAGGGTGTTTCGGGAATGACTACCAAGGAAGAAGATGCAGTTTCCCATATTTTTTATACCAGAACTTTAGATAACTTACTTTTCTTTACTGATAAAGGTCGGGTTTTTCAAATTAAAGTTTGGGAGATCCCTGAAACCTCACGGGCAGCCAAGGGTCAGGCGATTGTTAATTTGATTAATGTTGAACAAGGGGAGAGAATTACAGCCATTCTTACAAGTAGAAAAAATGACCGAGTTAAGTTTTTATTCATGTGTACTAAACAGGGTAATGTTAAAAAGACTCCTTTGGAGGAGTATGCCAATATTAGAAAAAATGGTTTGATCTCTATTAAGCTTGATATCGGCGATGAGCTGAGTTGGGTTGAACCAACCTTAGGATTAAATGATCTGATTATTGTCACCAGGAAAGGCCAGTCAATCAGATTTTCAGAATCACAAGTTAGACCTACCCATAGAGACACCTCTGGAGTTAGAGGTATTAATTTAAGTAAAGGTGATGAAGTTGTCTCAATGAATAAAATCTCAGATCCTAATGGAGAGCTGCTAGTAGTTATGGAGAATGGTTTAGGTAAAAAAACCAAGCTTGCCTCATGGAAAAGGCAGGGCAGAGGAGGAAATGGCATAAAAGCAGCTGAAGTAACAACTAAAACAGGAACAATTGTGACTGCAGATGTTATCAGTAAAGAGATTGACACCTTGGTGTTAACCTCTAATAAGGGTCAGTTAATTAAGCTTAGCATTAAAGATGTCCCTTCTTTGCAAAGACAAACTCAGGGAGTAATTTTAATGAGGATGAGAGATGGTGAGAGGGTGGCTGCAGCCACCACTGTTTCTTCTAAGGATCATGTTGAAAAGGTAGAGGAAAAGACAGACAAAGTTTGATAACATAAATTTGTGGAGAAACGGATCTCAAGGTTTTTTATCTTCTATTTCACTGCTGGGCTTCTATTTGCTTTTATCTTTGCAATTTACTACAAGTGGTCAGCTTTATCTTATTTTAGTCCAGGATTTTTCTCAGTTGTCTTCACCTGGCCTTACCAAATGATAGGATTTGTCAAGGACTTGTTTTACTACGGGATTTCTGGTAAACCTATATAGTTTTGACAACTAGCTACTTTTCTGTTAGTATTTAAAACTAATCCTGCCTTATTAAAATGGTAGAGAGTCCTTTAATACTACTAATTACTCCAGGCTTAAATATCTCAGAATCTACTGCCTCCTCTTGCTGCAAACAACTAACAGATAAATTAGCTGCTGGATTTCATAACGAATTAGGCAAATCTCCACAAGTATATCTGTCTGAATACGCTCAAGCAGTTCTTGATGTTGCAGGTAGAAACCCAACTCCACAGGATTTAGTGGCTTTGGTAGAACCAAGAATTCCCTTTAGAAGACAACTAGAATTACTAAAAGTTGCATTAGATCCAGCAGTCTATGCTTTTCCAAAGCAACCAGTAGCAGATAGACCTTATGGAGTTGTTCTGAAAGTAGTCGACCGAACTTTTCCAGAGATAGGAGGCTTAAGACTTGGAGGAATGGTCGAGGGCTTACCACCTGATTTAAGGGCAGCTACTCCTTTTGAAGGAATTAATGGAGATATGGAGGAAATTGTTCGAAGATCGTTTGTAGCAATGCCAGGAGGTGAAGTTTGTCCAACATCTGGTTTTCAAACAGGATTGAACGGCAGATTTAGTATCCCTTGTCTAGAAACTTATCTAGGACAACCGAGAGTTTCTTATATTCACCCAAGTTCATCAGATGGATTAGTAGGAGTATTAGCTGCAATAAGATAATGACAGTCGAAGTAGTACCACCTGATCCAACAGAGTTTACCAGAAGAGTTGCTCAAGCTGAACTTCTGGAAAATGCTGGCATAAATCCATATCCAGCCGAACCCCCTGTTATCACCCATCGAACTGTTGATCTCATAAATGGTTACGAAGACCTACAAGGGTCGGTGGTAGGAATTGCCGGAAGGATGATTTCAAAGAGGGTCCACGGAGGTATCACCTTTGCTCATTTTGATGATGCTAGCGGAAAAATACAGGCGGTCATGACCAAAGCCAGATTAGGTGACGGTTACCCTTTAGCAAGAGATTATTATGAAGAAGGAGATTTTTTAGGAGTGAGGGGAGAGCTGCAGAGAACAAAAACCGGTGAGATATCGATCTGGGCCGATGATTTAAGACTGCTAACAAAAGCTTTGCGGGCCGCACCTCAAGAAGTTAAAGATCCTGAAACTCAGCAAAGACAAAGATACTTACAAACCCTAATTGACCCAGAAGCAAGAAGAAGATTTAGAACCAGAGCAGAAATTGTCCAATATATGAGAAATTATTTTATCAATCAATTAGGATGCACCGAGGTGGAGACGCCGGTTTTGGATTATACTTATGGTGGAGCAGCAGCCCGTCCGTTTGTGACAAAACACAACGCATTAGATACAGAACTGTTCCTGAGAATCTCAAATGAGCTATATCTAAAAAGATTGACTGTTGGAGGATTTTATGAGGGAGTTTTTGAATTCTCAAGAAACTTTAGAAATGAAGGTATGGACAGAACTCACAACCCGGAGTTCACCCTGCTAGAGCTCTACAAACCTTTTTGGGACTATTTTAATATGATGGATATGGCAGAAGATCTGGTTTCAGGGATGGTCGGGAAAATTCATGGTACTACTCAAGTTGCCTATGGCGATCAGACAATTGACTTTAAAAAACCCTGGAGAAGACTGACTGTTTATGAGGGAATAAAGCAAAAAGCCGGAATTGATCCAGAAACGGCGACAGATAAAGAGTTAGAAGAAGCAGCTCACTTTGTAGGAGTAAGCGGATTAACAAGAGGCGAACTGGTTTTAGGATTATTTGAACAGCTTTGGGGAGAAGAACTCATTCAGCCTACTTTTGTTATGGATTATCCAGCTGAAACAAGTGCTTTAACTAAAAGGCATAGGAACAATCCAGAGCTGACTGAGAGATTTGAGATGTACGCGGGTGGAATGGAAATTATGAATTGTTATACAGAGTTAAATGATCCTAGAGACCAAAGACAGAGATTTGAACTCGAAGCCAGGAAAAGAGGCGAGGGCGATCAGGAAACTATGCCCTTTGATGAAGATTTTATAACAGCAATGGAATATGGCATGCCCCAACAGGCAGGAATAGGTATTTCAGTAGACAGACTTACCATGCTTGTAACAGATACGGATCATATCCGTCATGTAATTTATTTCCCCTTATTAAGACCAAGAAGGACATAAAGAAAAAAATTTGACTTTTAGCTACAATCAGAGCTAGAATATAAAACATGTTAAGAAGAAACTTAAATTTAACCAAAAAAACCGCTAAAGAACCCTTTAAGTAGGGGTGGTTTCTTTTGGTTTTACCAAAAAGTAATACTACCCCTCCCAGGAGGGGTTTTTTAGTAATATCATGAGCATAATAGAAGATGGAGAATACAACAACTTTAATGAGATTTTAAGGAATGCCAGAGAGCTTGAGGTGAAAGCTTCCCAGCTTCATAGAGCCCGAGTACAGACCTTAGGGGGTTTGCTCAAGCCTTCTGATTTTGGCATGGAAACTGTCGATAATCAGACTTATGCATATGTTTCACCTAAAGATTCTCTGGGCAGAAACTATACTATTGTTTCTGTACCCAAAAAGGATATTAAAACACTCGAGAGTGTATCAGACTATCTGATGAAAGCTTGGGATACTAATAAACCAGAAGCAACTGCTTCAGAGCTTATAACTATCTTAGACATGGGTGGGATAGTACTTGCGGCTAACTGTGATGGAGAGATGATTGGAGCAAATCAGGTCCTGGCTGGCAGAGATTCTGATAATCAACCCGCCTTAATTTCCGATCAGCTGGCAGTTAGTCCAGATCATAGATCTCATAGCATTGGTAGAATTATGAAGCAGCTTGTTTTTTGCAGAGCATTGGAGCAGGATACAACAAGAGTTTATGTAACCTTTGATCCCAGACGCCAAAATTTATGGAATTTAAATGTTGAAAGGCTAGGGGGTAAAATAGTTGGCTTTGAGGAGAATAAGTATGGCGCCCATTTACTTGGAGCTTTTAATCCAGAAGATTTACCGACTGATAGAGTTATTGTGTTATGGGACTTACTCGATCCATTTACGCTAAATAGAATACACAATCCTCGAAACGGAATACGTATTGAAGGCGTTGATTTGGTTGAAAAACCAATTAGTTTTGGAGACGATGAACAAGCATTTATTCAGAGAAGACAGCTATTGGGTCAAATGTTAAGAGACCATATCATTGTAGGAATTACCCAAGATGGCATTTTACAATTTGCACCCAGATCCGACTACAGGGTGTGGGGGGAAACGCTACCACGGTATTTATCTGGATTTACACTAAAATCTTAAACTAATATGAATAAGAGAGACTATAAAATAAAATCAGTTCAAGTCAAACCTTATAACTTTCGACTAAAAACACCTTTCAAAATCGCCACGGGTGAATACTATGATATGCCGGGCGCAATTATTCAAGTTACTTTGGAGGACAGGACTGTCGGGTTTGGTGAAGCGCAAGCTTACGACACTCTTTTAAATGAAGATTCAACTACCATCCTTAAGGCTGTTTCTAAGGTAGCTAGAGAGATTGAGGGTAAAAAGGTTTTTGACATAGCCCAAATAATTGATCTATGTGAAGAAAGAATTCCCAAAGATAGGGCAGCAATGTGTGGGATAGATATGGCTGTCTATGATGCTGCTGGCAAGGCTAGTAATTTACCAGTTTCATATCTTTTAGGGGGAACATCATTTTCAGTTAAAGTTAATGCCGTCTTAAGTATGGGAGGGGGGAAACAATTGATGAAAAACCTTGAAATATTTATCTCTAAAGGATACAAAATTTTCAAAATTAAGATTGGTCAAGATTTTGAAAGAGAGTTAGACCTTATCAAAAGAGTCCGAGAAAAGGTCGGAGGAGGCTTAATAATTTTCGTTGATGTTAATACTGCATGGAAGGAAACCAAGGATGCACTTGAGAAAATCAATCAGTTGGCCAAGTTTAACATCGCCTGGGTGGAACAACCACTACCTTATGATGACATTGAGGGTTTAAAACAACTTAAAAAGTCATCACCTATTCCCATTATGCTTGATGAATCTCTATACACACCTACTGATGCTTATAGGTTAATCTCGGAGGAAGCGGGTGATATGGTTAACATTAAGCTATCAAAATCAGGAGGTCTTTATAATGCTTTAAAAATCGCCGCTATTGCTAAGTCAGCGGGAAAAGAAATTATGCTGGGCTCTAACCTAGAAACAGGACTAGGGTGTCTGGCTGGTTATCAATTTGCTAAAGCAGTTGATTGTATTACTACAGCTATGGGAGTTTTTAGCTTAATGGATAATGATTTTAAGCATCCTTTAGTGGCAAAGGATGGCTACCTAGAGGTAACAGAGGAATTAGCTGGTTTAGGATATTCATATCAGATGAACAAGCAACTAGAGGATTTATTTAAATAGGCCATGTCGACAAGTGAGGCAAAGACCTCTGAAAATCCGAATATTGGAGTTCTCGGTGGAGCACAGTATCAGGAACACGATGACAGAATTAAGGGTTTTTGTGGAACTGTTATTGAAGACCCTAAGTATTATATGCAATATCTTAAAGAGAATGTCGTTCCTTTAATTAATGCTCATGACCCTTCGCGAATAATTGATAGGGTAATAGTTAGAACTGGTATGGACTTAACACCAGCTCTAGATTTTTTAGGGATGGGAGTCGAAGCCAATGTTTTATTAGGTGGTAGATGGGAAGGTTTCGAATGGATAATGTCTGGAAGAACAAGCGCAGGAAGAGTATTATCCGAAAATACTCAAACACAATTAAGGAATTTAGCTAAGACTGCACAAAAAGAAGTATATTCTCCTCTAAGGGAACTACCAGAAGGATTTAATGTCGAAGTCCTAGAGTCACCCTCTCGAGGGGAGATAGAGAAACTTGTCGAAATTTATCGGCAATCTTTTGATGATTATATAACACCTTTATCGGATTCAAATTATTTAAGAAAATATTTAACAGATAATGCTATCACTCCAGTGGTTACAAGAATCAATTCTAAATCAATTATTGCTGTAGCAACTGGAGTAGGAGCAGAGATTATTATGGATAACGGAGTTCCTTTTAAATTTATGGAGCTGGGAGATTCAGGATCAGACCCAAGATTTAGAAATTTAGGCTTAAATCGACATATTAAACAGCTTTTAATCAGACTAGCTAAACAACAAGGATATGATTCTATTCATGCTGAAGCGAGAGCATCTTGGGGGAGTCCAAATTTTGCAAACGCTCGGAATGGGATGGAATATTGTGGAATGTTACCAAGCAACTGTACCATCACCGGGCCTGCGGATATCCCCGAGACTGCTGATGTAGATTTAGCGGATTGGGCAAGAAAGTTTGGTAGCTTGAATATATGGGCTTTAACACCAGTTTACTCAGCATGGGAAAGGTATTAATAGGATACATTTGACAGAGTAAAGATAATAAATTATAACTATAAACCATGGTAGAGAATCAAATAGCAGTAGATGGAAGATTTTATATAAATTTACAACAAAACCTCAGGCTTTATGAGGGTTGTGGCAATATGATTGGAATTGTCCCTCTAACGCTAGCAGGATACCCGGAGGATGCTGATTTTAGACAGGATCGTGAGCTTAGGAGATTTCTTGCCCAATGGGGTAGAGAAATTAGAAGTGATAGTGTTTGTGTTTTGACAGGAAATCCAGTTGACCACGCTCTGCAGGGGTATCATTTCAATATGACAGTATTTGAACCATCGGGAGATGCCAACGATGGCTTGGAAGGAGGTCTCTCTACCATGTGCGGTAATGGAGTTCGAGCTGTGGCTGCCTTTATTCGAACCTTTGACCCTACAGTTCAAGAAGCCAGAATCATGACAGATAGTGGTTTACGTAGAGTTGGTATTAGAGGAGACCTTTATAGCGTTGATATGGGCGAATTGACTACTGCTAGAGACGATTTACGAAGATACATATCAGCGGACGGAGTTATAGGGACTGATTCGAATGGTCGTTATATAGATTCTCCCGTTGCTGAACCAATTGCTCGTGCTTTGGATAGATTTCATCCTGTAAAGGGATGGAAAAGAAGCTGGAGTATTGGGCTAACAGGAGATCGTAATCCAGATGGAGATATAGATGGAGAGCCTCACCTAGTAATGGAAATAACAGACGCTTCCTACCGTGAGCCTGTTGTTTTAGGAAGTCTGGCAGAATCCATGGGACCTGATATCACTAAAAAAGGGGTCTATTTTCCTTTTGAAATGAACGCTAACTTTTATTCCTTAAGAGGTTTCTCGGATAGAGTTTTAGAAATCGTACTTGCCACTCACGAACGTAATCTTGGAGACGACCCCCATCACAGTGTTACTGCTGCCTGTGGAACAGGCTCAACTGTTGTCGGCGGATTGCTTTTGACCAGATATCCGGATTTAGATACGGTCAGAGTCATAAACAGAGGCGGAGTACTGGAAATTACCAGAAAACCTGGTACAGCAAATGAGTTAATTATGACTGGCCCTGCCAATGAGGTTCAATTGGTCTGATGACAGCAGAGATAAAACATCAAACTCTAAAGAACTTAGTCGAAATTCCCTCTGTCTATCCAAATGAAAGACAAATTTCAGTATTCTGTGCGGATTTGTTAACTACGTGGGGTTTTAAAGTCGAGACTGTAGATTTAGAACCAGGAAGGTCAAACGTTTTAGCCACAAAAGGACAAGGAGATAAAGCAATACTATTTTATGGCCATCTAGATACGGTTGATCCATCAGCACACCAGTGGGATGAAGACAAACCACCTTTTCGACTAACGCTAATTGGCAGTAGATACTATGGTGTTGGTACCTCTGATATGAAAGGAGGTATTTCTGCTTTCTTTGAAGCTACCAAGAATACTCCCGCTTATGTAAAAATCATGTTAGGGGTTGATGAAGAAAATATCTCGGCGGGAGCTTGGGCTGTAGTAGATCAAAGAAAAGACTTTTTTGCTGATGTCGAGCTAATCATTGCGGCAGAGTCTGCTTTTACAACTCCTCCTTATGGGTTAACAGTTGGTAGGGTAGGTAGAACTGTCTACCAAGCAATTTTCAAAGGACAAGCAGAGCATTTAATAAATTATAAGCAGGGAAAGGATGCAATATGGATGCTATCTCGATTTGGAGCTCGTTTATACGCAGAAAGAGAACAGATGTTCACCTCTCCTTTTTCTGTAGCTCAAATCAGAAGGGTCGAAGGAGAATCGGTTGGAATGAGTGTTCCAGCTTTAGCTACTGCGGATATAGAAGTTCTCCAAGGACCTGAGGATAGAGCAGAGGATATTTTAGCAAAGCTTCAGGAGATGGCCACTGGTGAAGAGGTAAGAGAGAAACCACGACCAACACCTTATCTGAGGGGCTATAGATTTGATAGTTTTCCCTATCAGGATCAGATTGCAGAGATAATCAAGCAGCATACTAACCATGATATGGAAATCGTCAGAACTAGAATGTCAGTCGGGGATGAAAACGTACTAGCTACTTTGGGTATACCAGTTCTTACTTGGGGACCAAGCGGAGGAAACGAGCATAGATCAAATGAATACGTAGAAATTGAAAGTTTGGATCGAATACAGGCTATGTATGAAGATCTTTTGCAAAAGAAGGTTGAACTCACTCGGGTATGATTAACGGAGAAGGACTCGTTCAGACTTTTATCGAGCTTGCTCAGATAGATAGTCCGACAGGGGAAGAGGAAAAGGTTGCTCAAGATGTAGCTGGCAGGTTACAGAGGTTAGGATTAAACCCATTTGTTGATACTCAGTAGATCTGCTCACGCCTCAAGACCTTAAGAAGC
>CAYOOO010000006.1:0-2135 GCA_964405655.1 uncultured Gammaproteobacteria bacterium
CCATGGTTATTAGATTTGAAGATGTATCAAAAAAATTCACCGCGAATATTACAGCTTTAGAAAATATTAACCTAGAGATAAATGGAGGTGAATTTGTCTTTATTGTTGGTCCCTCAGGAGCTGGTAAATCTACCCTACTTAAGCTTCTTTCCAGAGAATTACTTCCAAGCGAAGGTAAAATAATCGTTGATAATACTGACATAACCAGAATAAAAAATTCAGACCTACCAATATATAGAAGGAAGGTTGGATTTGTTTTTCAAGATTTTAAACTGCTTGAGGATATAACTGTTTTTGAAAACGTTGCTTTGGCGTTGGAGGTTAGAAACTTTGAGGAGGCTGAAATCAGAAAAGAAGTTGAAAGAATTCTTAAACTTTTTGAAATCTGGGAACGGAAAAATCTTTTTCCTAATCAGCTCTCAGGCGGGGAAGCTCAAAGAACAGCTATTGCCCGGGCGATGATTGGTAAACCTGAGATACTTCTGGCTGATGAGCCGACAGGGGATTTAGATCCTCAAACTTCTTGGGGAGTGATCCAGCTGCTAAATGAAATCAACTCATGGGGGACAACTGTAATTATGGCAACCCATAATGCTGAAGTAGTTAACACTTTAAAAAGGAGGGTTGTCTCAATTAAAAATGGTAAAGTGACTAGAGATAAAAAAGAGGGTAAATACGACATTCATTAAGGAGAATCAAAGTTTGAGTTTTATTAAAACTGTCAAAAGAAATATCAGAAGAACTCCCTATCAGGCTTTAGCTGCTTCAATGGTGATGCTTTTAACTTTTTTAACCATGATTTCCTTTTTAATATTGGCAGCTGGTTCTCAAAAAATATTACGTTTTTATGAGAAAAAGCCTCAGGTTATGGCCTTTTTTAATGACAATACTACCAATGAAGATGTCAAAGCAATTGAGAACGCCTTGAGTGCAACTGGTAAAGTCAGCTCTGTCAAATATGTTTCAAAGGAAGAAGCTTTAAAAAGATATCAAGAGGCTAATAAAGATAAACCAGCTCTTTTGGAACTTGTCACTTCAAGTATGTTGCCTGCATCTTTAGATATTAATACCTACTCCCCTAATGATTTGAATATAATAGCTGAGATTTTAGCTAAAGAGCCAGTTGTTGAAGAGGTGGTCTTCCCTAAAGATGTGATTGAATCTTTGACTAGGGCTACCGCCATAGTCAGATTTGTTGGCGGGGGAGCTGTTGGGTTTCTAATTCTTTTCTCCTTCCTTATTATATTAATGGTGATTGGTTTTAAGATCAGGTTAAAACGGACTGAGATTCACACTATGAAATTGCTGGGAGCATCAAGCTGGTTTATTAAAACTCCGTTTATATTAGAAGGAATAAGCTATGGAGTAATAGGTGCAATACTCGCTTGGGTTGTGAGTATGGTTCTGCTTTGGTACTTTACTCCCTTTGTCCAAAATAATATTAAGGAGATTCCCCTACTGCCAATTTCTCCGCTTTTTGCCCTTGGGCTTCTTTTGGTAGCAATGGTATTTGCCATAGTAATAGGTGGCTTGGGGTCTTATGGTGCTGTCCGCCGCTACCTTAAACTCTAAATCACCAAAACCTACAAAATGCATCGGATAATAAAGGGCTTCCTGATTTTAATATCTCTTTTTTTTCTAACCTTAAGTTTTAACAGTGGCTTGGTAACAGCACAATCAAGCGAAGATTTGGATAAACAGTTAAGAGAAAAACAGGAAGAGATCTCCAAACTAGAAGATCAACTATCAGCAGCTAAAGAACAAGAAAAAACGCTTAAGTCACAAATTCAAGTTATTGATACTCAAGCTAAAATAGCGGAGCTTCGAATTCAAGAAACCCAATTTTTAATTAAAAAGTTAGAAAAAGAAATTGAGGATCTAAAAAATAATATTACCAGACTTTCAGACTCAATAGACAGTATTTCAGAAATACTACTAAATAGGATTGTTGATACTTATAAACATGGAAGTTATTCGACTTTTGAGTTGATTTTTTCCTCTAAAGGTTTCACAGATCTTATCAAGAGAGTTAAGTATCTTCAGGTCGCTCAAGCCAATGACAAAAAACTTCTTTATACACTTCAGGCGACTAAATCTACATTTAACGATAGGAAAGCAGATCGGGAAGCAAAACA
>CAYOOO010000006.1:2235-75095 GCA_964405655.1 uncultured Gammaproteobacteria bacterium
CTAAATATAATCTTGAGGATATGGTTAAGACTAAGACATAAACACAGGTGGAAAATTAGATAGAGTGGAAGATTAGATAGTAAGGTGAAAGAAAAAAATATAGGCAAAATTATGACATATCACTAAATTGCCTGCAACCCCTACAGTCCAAAATATTGTTTATAGTATGATTCGTTTTCAAGTTTACTCACTTCTAATAAGAGAACCTCCTCTCCTATCCCAAAGTATTCCCTGAGGTATTCTATTTCCTCCTGACATTTATATGGGGTTAAATACACAGATCTTTGCAGTTGTAAAAAATGAATCTGCTTTAGCATTTTTCTTAAGTTTTCACCGGCAGCTCTCTTAACCCTGTTAATATCATAAATTACCAGTCTCCACTTTCCGTCCCATGACCTATTCTTAAGAGATAATACCTGCAATCTGAATCTTAAATATTTAGTTTGACCTTTTTCAGTTAACTTAATAATTTCCTGTCCATCTTTCTCAGTAATCTCGATAATCTTTTGGTCATGTAAACGCTTAATATTCTTTTTAAGATAGTACTGATTAAACTTTTTCCACTCCCTTTGAACATGATTAAAGTCGTGCCTTCTTTTTATTCTAGCAATTGATCCTGCAGCAACTGCCAATCCTGGCATAAGAAAAGATCCTGCTAGGATAGCTCCAATTCCCAGAAGAGAGATGATTTCTTTAGTTTCTGGATATATGTCTTTCATAATTTATCAGAATTTATTAGATAGTCAGGCAAAAAAGTGATATTGCACTATTTTGCCTATTTTTGATTTGACTTGTCATTTTTGGTAATCAATACTTATATTTAGTGCTTCAACCGCTAATGAATCTTCGTTTATTTGTCTCAATTTTCCTACTAATAATCATTTTATTTACAAAGCTTCAACTTGTTCAAGCATCAGGAGAATCTGTTCTTTTTTTTGATGATTTTAGTGATGGGAGTTTAAGCGATTGGGTAATAGAGGGAGGAAATTGGTCAGTAGATAATGGAAATCTATTAGGATTTGAAACTGGTAGGGCCCATGCAGGGAGGATTGATTCAGGTTCAGGAGAATGGGATAACTATAGATTAGATGTAGATGTCAATAATAACTTAGGAGTAGATGAGGGTGTAGGTTTTAGATATACACCAGGTGGTAGTTCATATGAACTTAACTTAAGACATGGAACTGGTGCGTTTGGTACGCCAGAGCTAGTCTTAAGGAAGAATCTAAATGGTGTAGTTTCTACCATTGGTGATACCCATTCAGTTAGTCTGGTCAATAATAAATGGTATCAGGTTAGAGTAGAGGTTATTAATGAGAATATTAAAATTTGGGTTAATAACTCGCTAGTCTTTAGTATTACTGACTCTGGAACAAAAATTAAAAAGGGAACTATAACATTAAGTTACTGGACAGGTGATGTAGCAGTAGCAAAGGTTAGGTTTGATAATGTTAAAGTAACTACTTTGAACCCACCACCAGATCCATTTTTAGAGCTACCCTGGGACTATCAAGCTAAGGGGTTAAGCTTCAGTGATGCTGCAAATTCCATAAATTCATTTTTTGATCACGAGTATCCTCTGTTAAGTAGTGGACTAAGTGAACCACTAGAGATGAATAATTCAATTATTTTTTACAGAGATGGCGGAAGGTCATTTAATATGGATTACTCTTCTCATGATGGGTATGATTATGGATTACCAGCCAAAGTTAATCTAGAAGATCCTGTTCTAGCAGCTGCTAGCGGTTGGGCAACCTACATGAACTCTTGCGGAGCTTGCGGTAATGCTATCCTAATTGATCATGGGAACGGTTATCAAACCAGGTATTATCATCTTTTGAAAGATGGATTAGTGACAAATGTTTCTGGAAACAAAGTCTGGGTTAACTCAGGACAAGTAATAGGAAAAGTTGGTAGTACTGGTAGATCAACAGGGGCGCATATCCATTTTATGGTGATACAAGATAAAAATAAAGATGGTAACTTTGAAGATAATATCCCTGATGGAATAACGGACCCTTTTGGCTGGCAATCAGACAAGTTAGACCCGTGGCCTTTATATAGCTATAACTATACTGGTAAGAGAAGAACAGGTAATATAAGCTATTATCTTTGGAAAAATAAAATAGATGATTTATCCCAAAATTTATCCAGTAATGGAGGGGTGTTTAAATTAGGAAAATATACCCTTGATTTTCCAGAAGATGCAACAGACCAGAGCTTAAATTTAGAAATAAAGTCCTCCCCTACCTCAAAACTTTCAAAGACTGTTAAGTCAATTGGAACTAATATAGTAGCTACTGTCAAAGATACTACTGGAAAAATTATCAGTAAATTTAAAAAGCTTTTTACAATTAAGTTAGATTTTAGTGGAATAAATTTATCAAAATATAAAAAGGAAACAATTTCTTTTTACTCAAGCGAAGATGGTGTGAATTGGACCAAGGAAAATACTAATTTAGATCTAGCAAACAATTCTGCTGCTACTCAGGTAGACCATATGAGCTATTTTGCCTTAATGGCTGAGCGGATAGATACTAGTCCTCCAACTACAATCCCTGTTTTTAAAGGCCAAATGGGAAAACAAAACTGGTTTAGGTCTGATGTGCAACTATCTTTTGAAGCTTTGGATAGCGGTTTAGGAGTAGATTATACGCTGTATAAATTAGAGGGAGGGGATTGGGAGATTTACAAAGACCCGCTTAGTTTTAGTAAAGCAGGGCATTTTAAAGTTAAGTTTTATTCAGCTGACAATGATGAAAATTTGGAAGATGTTAAATCTATTGAGTTTGATATTGATAAAAGTGCACCAGAGGCAAGAATTTTTATAGATCAAAATAGCAAAGATTTGGTTTTAGAAGGCATAGATAATAAAGAAACTGAGGTTCAAAAAACCAATAGTAAAAAAGCAAATGAGGCTAATTATCTTATCTCAGATCTGGCTGGAAATAGTCTAAAACTAGAAGTTAAAGATTTAGATAAAAGTAATTTAGATTTACTAAAAATTTATTCTTTAGACTACAATGATAATCCAATAATTAAACTAGCTGATAATTCGCTTACTGTTAATTATATTGTGAATCCCAAGGATCCAAAAAAGACCATCATCCAGACTCAACAACTGCAAATAAATAACAAAACAAACATAGTCATTAAGTATGACGCCTTAAAGAATCAAAGTTTAATAATAGATAAAAACTCCAAAACTTATAAAAGCGGGATGGTCTTGTTGCAACTTAGTACTAATCAAGGTAACCTAGAATATAGATATTAATATGAGAGTTTTAATAATTCTAACTCTACTTATTACTTTTATTATTTTAGGCTCATTCTATCTTAGATATAATAAGCAAGCTCCTAAAATTGACAACCTTCCATCTTTACAGAGTTCTTCACCTTTTAAATCGAAAATCGATTCTGATTATTTATCGAAAACTTTTGATTCAAAGACTATGAAATTTACTATACAAATACCTTCTAAATATACCATCCAAGATAACTCTCTTTCTGTGGATCTAGTTTTAGATAATTTAAAGATTAATATTACTAGAAATGGGACGAATTTTAGTAATCTTTCAGATTATATTAAAGATTTTAATTCTAAGAGGAGATTTGATTTAAAAGTATCTAAAAAAGAGTCGATTAATGGATACGATAGTTTATCGAGGTTAATCATATTACCAGATAATACTAATCAAAAGTCCTATTATATTTATGTGGACCATTGGGTCTATTCCCTTTCTACTTCTTCTGAGGCTCTTTATAGTGATTTAGATCAGATTGCTAAGTCTTTTAAATATAACCCCTAATCCTTGCCTTTTTGCTTTGCAAAAACGTAATATATTAATGTGAAGTTGATTAGAAAATATAAGTTTGAAATCCTTACCTTTTTAGTTGTCTCTATAGTCTACTTTGCTGCTAGAATCCCAAATTTGACTTTGCAGCCTATTTTTGCAGATGAGGCAATTTATGTTAGATGGGCCCAAGTGATGAGAGCTGAACCTACTCTAAGGTTTTTACCCCTGTCTGATGGGAAAACACCCTTATTTATGTGGACTATGATCCCCCTTTTTAAAATTTTTTCTGACCCCCTCTTTGCTGGCAGGTTTTTATCTGTTATCTCAGGATATTTTAGCTTAATAGGGGTACTCTTTTTAGGCTGGAAGTTTTTTGGTGAGCAACTTACTCTATCAGGTAAAAGAGTTGGATTTTTAGCAGCAGCCTTGGTTGCTATTACCCCCTTTATGGTCTTTTTTGACAGAATGGCTTTAGTGGATTCAATGTTGGCAGCTTTTTCTATCTGGTCTTTGAATTTAGCAATTTACCTGATTAAATCTCCCAGATTAGATGTCTCAATGTTTTTAGGTTATGCACTGGGTGGAGGAGTCTTAACCAAACCACCTGGCTTTTTTAATGTACTCTCTCTCCCCCTTACTCTATTCTTATTTAATTGGAAGGACAAGGAAAGACAGAAAAATATTATTAGAATTTTTGGATATTGGCTAATAGCTATTTTTATATCCCTAGTTATCTATAATGTTTTAAGATTAGGACCAGGTTTTGTTAATTTAAACTCAAGAAATCAGGACTATGTTAGGTCTCCTGGAGAATTATTAATTAGACCTTGGGATCCGCTGCTGCCCCACTTTAGAGATTTAGTGGGTATTAGTTTAAGTTTTTTTGGGTTACCTATTTCCCTGGCTATTATTTTAGGAATTTTAATGGCTTTAATTAAAAGAAATAGCCTGTCAATTACTATTTTACTTTGGGCTCTCTTTCCTCTAATTGTTCAGATGGTCATACTCAAAACTTTTACTGCCCGCTATGTACTTTTTTCTTTGCCTCCCCTATTGACTTTGGCTGCATGGGCTATTTTGGAAATTTTTAATCTTAAATTTTTTAAGTTGATTTATTTTAGAGTAGCTTTGCTTATAATAATTATTGCTTGGCCTGTTTACTTTTTAGGAACTCTTTTAACTAACCCTGAATCTGCACCTCTTTTTAGGAATGAGAGAAGAGGTTACTTAGAAGACTGGACTGCAGGTTATGGATTAAAAGATATTGCCCAGTTCTTAGACCAAAAGTCTAAGGAAGGTTTTGTAGTTGTGGGAACTGAGGGAAGTTTTGGAACACTACCCGATGGACTACAAATTTATTTAGATAGAAATAGGCAGGTGGCAGTGGTGGGAGGAAGAGCAACTGTTTCAGCTCAATTGCGACAAGCCTCAACTGAGCACCCAACTTATTTTGTTACCAATAAATCCCGTTATCAAATTTTAGATAGGGAAATTGAATTGATTAAAGAGTACAAAAAAGCTGTCCCAACAAATAGCGAATTTATGCAGGATGCAATGTTACTTTTTCAAGTATTTCCCCTAAAAGAAGCTTCTCCCTCAGCTAAGAATTAATGGATTTACAAGAACTAAATAAACGACTAATATCTGGATTTTTAACTTTAACTTTTAGAAGGGCTGCGCTTTACGCCATCAGATTTGCAACCATTAATTTAATTTTGGCTAGGATTTTGGAGCCAGGAGTTATTGGTATTTTTAATATTGCTAATTCGATCCTTGCCTTCTTTACTTTTTTTTCTGATATAGGACTGGCAGCAGCGCTGATTCAAAAAAAAGAGCTTAGTAAAGAAGATTTAAAAACAACCTTTACTATACAAGTAATTTTGGCTGGTTTGGTCAGTTTAATGGTTTGGATAATTGCTCCAATCATTGCGCCTTTTTACTCACTAGATAGTAGTGGTATTTGGTTGGTGAGGGCTCTGAGCATTGGCTTTTTACTTACTTCATTCAAAGTTCTCCCGTCAGTTTTACTTGAACGGGAATTAAAATTTGGACCATTAGTTTTTGTTGAAATAGTGGAAACTTTAGCTTTTTGCTCAAGCTTGATTTGGCTAAGTTTTTCTGGATTTGAGATCAACGGATTTAGCATCTCGACTCTTTTGCAAAGTATTACTGGGGTAATATTAATCTACACCATTGCTCCTTGGAGAATCTCTTTAGGTTTCTCAAAAGCTGCTGCTAAGTCATTATTAAATTTTGGTATCCCTTTTCAACTTAATTCAATACTGGCACTTTTAAAGGATAGATTAGTGCCATTGGTAATTGCTAATATTGTTGGTCCAACAGGAGTAGGCTTTATTACTTGGGCTCAAGGAATAGCCTTTTTACCACTTGAGGTAATGAACATTATTATCAGAATTACTTTTCCAGCCTTCTCAAGATTACAGGATGATCGGAGGTCTCTTAAGCTAACTTTAGAAAAATCGCTTTTTGTAACAGCACTTTTTTTATACCCACTTTTATTTGGACTGTTGGCAATTGCCCCCTCACTTGTTAAAGAAGTTGTCTCAAGTAAATGGCAGCCAGCTTTACCGTTAATTTATCTTTTCGCAGTTAATACTTTTTGGGCAACTCTTTCGACTGTTTTTACAAATGTTCTAAACTCTATTGGGAAGATTAGTATCACCTTAAAATTAATGATTTTTTGGACGATCATCACTTGGTTACTGACACCACCACTAACGCTTATCTTTGGTTTTATTGGAGTTGCCATTGCTTCGGCGATTATTTCTTTTACCTCACTTTTACCAATAATTATTATCAAAAAAATTATTAATGTTGAGATTGTCAAAAGTATCTGGCAACCAATTTTGGCCTCAGCAGTTATGGCTCTAGTAGTTTACTTGTTCTCATCAATCTATGTTAGAAACCTTCTTGAACTTTTGGTGGTAGTTTTAATGGGTGGATTTATTTATCTTCTACTAATAATTATAATTGCTCAAAAAGCCATCAAAGAAAATATCGGACAGTTTAAAATATAATGAGTTTAAAGAAACTTAATTAGGCCCCTTTTGAGCCACTCTTATTGATTAATTAGGTCTATAAATTTAAGATTAATTTAATGAACGGAAAGATAACAGTTATTATTAATACGCTTAATGAAGAAAAGAATATTGAAAGGGCAATTAAAAGCGTAGATTGGGCTGATGAAATTTTGGTTTGTGATATGCACTCAGATGACCAAACTGCGGTCTTAGCTAAAAGGTTGGGAGCAACTGTTTTTTTTCATAAAAGAACCGGTTATGTTGAGCCAGCACGCAACTTTACTATCTCTAAGGCTTCGCATGAATGGATCTTGATTTTGGATGCGGATGAAGAAATACCCGAAAGTCTGGCAGGTAGACTTAAGGAAATGGTTAGGAAGCCGATAGTTTCAACCTTTGTGGAAATACCCAGAAAAAATATTATCTTCGGAAAGTGGATGAAAGCTTCAATGTGGTGGCCTGATTACAATATTAGATTTTTTAAATCTGGCTTTGTTACTTGGGGCGACAAGATTCACCGCCCACCCAAAACAGAAGGTCAAGGGATTAAATTACCAGCTGAGGAAAGGTGGGCAATTATCCACCATCATTATCAGACAATTAGTCAGTTTGTTGAGCGGATGAACCGCTATAGTGATATTCAAGCTAGGCAGCTGAGACAAGAGGGTGTTGAATTTAACTGGACAGATTTAATTAATAAACCATTAAGTGAGTTTCTAGGCAGGTTTTTTGCCAATAGAGGATTTCAAGATGGACTGCATGGATTAGCACTTTCCTTATTGCAAGCCTTATCCTTTGTCTTAGTTTATCTTAAACTTTGGCAAATGGATGAGTTTAAACATCAAGAAATAAAGTTAGAAGACTTCAAAACAGAGACCAATAAGGGTGGGGAAGAGATAGATTACTGGTTCAAATACGGCAACCTGTCTAAGAACCCAATTAAAAAATTCTTGCAAAGAGTCAAAAATAAGAACCCTTTTAGCTCGTAGTATAAATAACGATACTACTCTCATAAAAGGAACCTTGCCTTCGCCTTTGGCGAACTTAAATTCTAATGAAAAAAGTTGGAGTAGTAATTCTCAACTATAAGGTAAAAGACTATGCAGTCAGATGTCTTAAGTCAGTTATAAACAGCTCATATAAAAATCTAAAAATTTATCTTGTGGATAACAATTCTGAGGATGGGATTGAGAGTGAGTTGGATAAATATAATAAGGTTATCTTTATTCAGACAGGTGCTAACTTAGGATATACTGGTGGAAATAATATAGGTATTAAAACAGCTTTAAGTGAAAGTTGCGACTATGTTTTTATTCTTAATCCAGATACAGAAGTAGCAAAAGATACCATTGAAATCCTAATGACTAAAGCAGATGAGTATCAGGCAGGTATTGTTACCCCAAAGATTTATTATGGTCAGACTAACATTATCTGGTATGCAGGTAAGAAACTTGATTTGGATAATGTTTTAGGAGTTCACATTGGAGTTGATCAGCAAGATCAGGGTCAATTTGATCAAGATAGGGAAACAGATGACATTACTGGTGCAGCAATGTTTATAGGTAAGGAAGTCTTTGAAAAAGTTGGTCTGTTGGACGAGAAATATTTCCTGTATTATGAAGAGAGCGATTTTGCCTATCGGGCCAAAAAGATGGGATTTAAGCTAATGTATATTTACTCTGCTAGAGTCTATCATGACAATGCTAAAGCTACAGGCTTAGGTTCACCTCTTCAAGATTACTTTATAACTCGCAACCGAATGCTCTTTGCTTCAAAATTCCTATCCCTTAGGACTCAGTTTGCATTATTTAGAGAAGCAATGAGAAATTTTAAAAACAAAACCAGAAGACAAGCCTTAGTAGATTTTTTAACAGGAAATTTTGGTAAAGGAAGTTTTTTGAAATGATCTCAGTAGTTTTAATTACTAAAGATGAAGAAAAAATGCTAAAAGGCTGTTTGGAATCAGTCAAGTGGGCGGATGAAGTTGTGATTGTTGACAACGGTTCAACGGATAAGACCTTAGAAATTGCCAAAAATTATACTGATAAGATTTTTAATTCAGCAGAGCTTGATTATGCTTGGCTTCGCAATTTAGGAATGGAAAAATCTAAAGGAGATTGGGTGCTCTATGTAGATGCTGATGAAAGAATACTCTCTGAACTGAAAATGGAACTTATTGATTTGGTTAATCAGACAGATTGCTCTGCATTTGCACTCTCTAGGAGGAATATTATTTTTGGTACTGAGGTCAGTTATGGTCCTTTTAAAAAAGATTGGATGATTAAACTTCTTAAAAGAGCAGATTTTGAGACATGGGTAGGAAAGGTCCATGAATATGCCAAGTTCAAAGGTAAAGTAGGCTATAGCCAAAATTCTTTACTTCACTTAACTCATCGTGGAATAGATCAAATAGTTGCTAAAAGTTTAATTTGGTCAAAAATTGATGCTAAGTTAAGACTTGAGGCGCATCATCCTAAGATGAGTTCTTGGCGTTTTTTTAGAATTCTCATAACAGAACTTTTTTATCAGGGGGTCATAAGGAGGGGATTTTTTGCAGGTACAATCGGGGTTATGGATTCAATACTGCAAACCTTTAGTTTATTAATAACCTATGTCAGACTATGGGAGTTGCAGCAGCCAAAGAATCTTGAGGAAATTTATCAGGAGATTGATAGAAAACTGATTGAAAATAACTTTAAATTTTAATTTGATGAGAGTTGGAATTTATACACCCTATCTTGATACTTTTGGTGGAGGCGAGCGATACATGCTAACCATCGCAGAAATTCTGTCCAAAGATCATGAGGTTGAACTGCTAGTTGGTACAAATTTCTTAAATAAAGATGTAGAAAGATTAAAGGAAGATTTATCCATTCATCTAAATATAGACTTATCAAGAATAAAGATTGTTTCAGCTCCGATTGGAGAAGGAAGCAGTTTTTTATTAAGACTTCTTTTTTTGAAAAAATACAATTTACTTTTTTGTTTAACAGACGGAAGTATCTTTTATTCAACTGCTGGTAAGAATATTTTACATATTCAAACACCCATCTTTAATGATCAGCTAGATGCAGTTTGGAATAGGATTAAGTTATCAAGTTGGGATTTAGTAATCTTCAATTCGGAATTTACCAAAAATAATATCTTTGGATATCAAAAGATAAAAAGTAAAGTTATATATCCACCTGTTAATACGGAAGTTATCAGGCCTTTTGATAAAAAGAAACAAATTTTATCAGTCGGTAGGTTTTTTGGATTTCTAAGGGAAAAAAAGCATGAAATCATGATCAAAGTGTTCAAAGATTTGTTGGGAGAAAGAAAGGCTAAAGGTTGGAGTTTGCACTTAGTTGGGTCTGCCTCTTTGGGAGATAAAATCTATATTGATGAACTGAAAAATTTAACTACAAATTTACCGATATTTTTTTATCCTAATTTAAAGTTTAGTAACCTCATTAAGCTATACGGAGAATCGAGTATTTATTGGCACGCTGCAGGTTTCGGGGAAGAAGACCCATCTAAAATGGAACATTTTGGGATAACAGTGGTTGAAGCGATGGCAGCAGGATGTGTACCAGTGGTCATAAATAAAGGTGGACTAAAAGAAATTATTGAGGATAAAAAATCAGGATATTTTTGGAATGAGGTAAATGAGTTAAAAGAAATAACGCTTAATCTTATTGCCAATCCTAAAAAAATGAGATCTCTTTCTAAACAAGCCGAAAAGCGTGGTCAAAATTTTTCCAAAGCAGAATTTACCAAGAAGCTGTTATCAACCATCAATGAAGTTGTTTAGATTAAAATCTGAATCTTTCCTACTCTGTTTAGTGTTAACGATCTCACTTATTTTTTATCTTTTTGTTAGTCTGCCTTACTACTCAGGGGATGTCAAAAATCATCTGGTTTGGGCAAATAGTATTTTAGAAGATGGCCCAGAGGGTTTATATGACAGAAATTTTCATGATTTTGCATATCCTAATTATCCGCCAGTAGCTATGCTTCTTTTTGCTTTTTTTCAGCAGCTTTATAAATTGACAGATCAATTTGTTTGGTTTTTAAATACCCTAATTCCCCAATTTCCATCAAACTGGGTCTATTTTGTCAGATGGGAAAATGTCAATATAACCTTTTTAAAGCTGCCTGCAATTTTAGCTAATATTTTTATTGGATTTGGAATATATCTGTTTTACAAATTGCTAAAACCAAATGCAAAATTTAAAGAAAAAATTACGATTGTATTATTATTTCTATTAAACCCTGCCTCTGTTTACATATCAGCAATTTGGGGTCAAATTGACACCTTACCTTTAGCTTTTGTTCTACTGGCTTTTTATTTTGCAGTTAGGAAAAAAACATTATTAGCTTTTTTTCTGTCAACGCTGGCTCTTCTGAGTAAACAAACAATTATAATTTTTTGGATAATTTTTTTAATCTACTGTTTAAAGTCAATGCCAATTAAATCGGTTATAAAAGGATTAGTACTAACAGTAGTGGTTTTTTATTTGTCTTATTTACCTTTTCATCAACCTTCTCTAATTTGGCCGATTAATCTATATCAGACTAATTTTTCTCTTGTTTCCTACTCTACTGGTCCAAGTGTGATTAACCTCTGGGGAATCTTATCTGATTTTAAAGGAGTAAGTGATTTAGATAAATTTTTAGGGGTTAGCTATCACAGCTTAAGCATAATTTTATTTTCAATCGTCTTTTTACCTTTACTATTTGTCTTCATAAAAAGAAAAGTGAAAAACTTTGAGCTTATCCACTTTCTCTTTTTAACAACTGCTCTATACTTTTTGCTTTTAACTAGAATGCATGAGCGGTATTTAATTCCAATAGTGGTTTTCAGTGCACTTGCCTTCTATCAAAGAAGAATAGGCACTTTTAATTATCTGTTTTTTGGGATACTTCACTTTATTAACCTTTATAGAAATCTTCTTCAGCCTGATATTCCTCTTTTGGTTTTTTTAGCAGACAGTGTTATAGTTCTTCAAGCTCTAACAGTAATTTATTTTGTGACAACATTTTATAATTACCTAATATTTTTAAAAACCAGGAATGATTAGAGCATCTATTGTTATAGTAACATACAATTGCCAGGACTTTATCAAAGATACTCTTGCATCAGTTATCAAGAATTCGCCAGAGAGTTGCGAAATAATTGTTTTAGATAATGACTCAAACGACTTGACTGTTAAGCTGCTAAGAGAATTTAAAGAAAAGATTAATTTGATTGAGTCAAGCCAGAATTTAGGATTCTCTAAAGGTAACAATTTAGCTGCAAAAAGTGCCAAAGGAAAATTTTTATTTTTCTTAAACCCGGATATCTACATGGACGATCCAATCTTAGATGAACTCATCGATTTTTTAAATGATAAGGATAATGTAGCAATTGTGGGGCCTAAGCTGGTTATGATTAATGGCACTACTCAAGCATCTGTTAAAAGATTACCAACAATTAGTGGGGCCTTTAGAGAGTTTGTCTTAGGTGTAAAAAATGCATATTCAGAATATATCCCGCAGTCTGATCAACCGCTAGAAGTTGAGTGTGTTTATGGAGCAGCTATTTTAATAAAAAAAGATTTCTTTGAGAATCTTGGAGGGTTTAATGAAAAGTACTTTCTTTATTATGAAGATATTGATCTTTGTAAAAGAGTTAAAAAGTTAGGTAAAAAGATTTATTATTATCCTGGAGTGACTTTGAGACATATTATTGGGGGTACAAAAACTAATTTAGATAAACAAAGATTAAATTACCAGGCCTCTATAATTTATCATGGTTTAATAGGAGCTTGGATATTAAGGTTTATATTTAATATTTACAGATTGCGAAGACTCTTTAAGCTGGTTTAGAATTTAAGAATATGAGCAAATCAGATTTATCAGTGATAGTACCATTTTATAATGAAAATAAAAATCTGGGACAGCTGCATCAAGAACTAATAGAGGCTTTGAATAAGCTAGATATCAAAAATGAAATAATCTATGTTAATGATGGAAGCAGCGATGATTCTATCAAAACTCTTAATCAAGCGATTTCAGATACTAAATCTTTAAATGATGTGAATATAAGCTTAATATCTTTCAGGAGAAATTTCGGTCAAACAGCTGCAACTTCTGCGGGAATAGATTATGCTAGAGGTAACTTAGTTGCTTTTCTAGATGCTGATTTACAAAATGACCCTAAAGATCTAGTTAAATTCTATGGTGAAATTCAACAAGGTTACGATGCAGTCTTTGGTTGGAGAAAAGAAAGAGAGGATTTTTTCTTAAGAAACTTTGCATCTAAAATAGCTAACTTTATTATTAGGAAAATTTTTCAAATCCCGCTGCATGATGTAGGTTGCTCTCTAAAAATTGTCAAAAAAGAAATCTTAGATGATATCCATCTTTATGGAGAGTCTCATCGAATTATGCCAGTTTTAATTTACTGGAAGGGAGTTAAAATAAAAGAATTAGTTACAAATCATAGAAAACGACTTTTTGAGAAATCAAAATATGGTTACTCAAGGATATTAAAGTTAGTCATAGATCTGATTACTCTTAAATTTTTAAATTCTTATGGAACTAAACCCGCTTATGTTTTTGGTGCGGCTGGAATACTAAGTAATGTATTAGGATTTATTACTCTTGTCTGGGTAGGCTACCAAAAAATATTTTTGCAAATTTATGTTCACAGAAACCCACTGTTTCTAATCTCAATTTTTTTTGTATTACTTGGAGTCCAATTTGTATTAATGGGGCTTTTGGCAGAACTTTTGGTCAGGACTTATTTTGAGTCCCAGAAAAAAACAACCTATGAGATTAAAGAGGTAAAAACTTTTTAATGTGTGGTATTACAGGAATTGTTGACTTCTCCTCCCAACCTAAGAAAACTGCTTTGATTAAGAGTCTTAACAAGATAACTCATCGTGGTCCTGATTCCTCAGGTTGTTACATTGATAAAAATGTTGCCTTAGGAGTTAGAAGACTAAGTATCATCGACCTTAAGACTGGAGATCAACCAATCAGTAACGAGGATAACTTAATAACTATTGTCTTCAATGGCGAGATCTATAATTTTAAGTCACTCCGACAGATGCTTGTTGAAAAGGGTCATAAATTCAAAACTAAGACTGATACAGAGGTGTTGGTTCATCTTTATGAGGTTTATGGAGATTCTATGATGAAATTTCTTAATGGAATGTTTGCCTTTGCAATTTGGGATAAGAAAAAAAATAAACTGTTCATCGGCCGGGATCATGCAGGTATTAAGCCTTTATATTATCTAAAGCAAGGCAGTAAGATTTTTTTTGGCTCTGAGGTTAAAACAATTTTAAGCTTTTTAAATGGTTCTCCTTCTGTAAATAACGAGTCATTAGCACTGTACACTTTCTTAGGATATATCCCTGGGGATAATTCTATCTTTGAGGGAATCAAGAAACTTCCCCCAGGACATTATCTGACTTTTGATAAGAATGGTTTAAAATTAGTTAAATATTATCAAGTAAAAATTAATCAGAAAGCAAAAATAGAGAAGCTGGATGATCTATTGAAAGATGCAGTCAGTCTTCAATCCGTCGCTGATGTACCACTGGGGGTTTTTTTAAGTGGTGGATTAGATTCATCAATTGTTACCTATTATTTGACTATGCTGAAGCATAATGTTAAGACTTTTTCTATTACTTTTGAAGAAGGTAGTTTTGACGAAAGTGAGTATGCACTACTTGTTGCTAAAAGGTTGCAAACTAAACACTACCAGGATAGTTTTTCAGTTAACGAAATTCCTAATCTATTTGACAAAATAACCGATCAACTTGACGAGCCTTTATCTGATCCTTCACTATTTCCAACATTTAAAGTATCAGCTCTTGCCAAAAAAAACGTTAAAGTTGCCTTAAGTGGAGATGGGGGAGATGAGCTTTTTGGAGGATATCCAACATATCAAGGACATATTTTGGCAGAAAGATTTAAGTGGATCCCAAAAGCTTTTTTAGATAATTTAACAAAAAGCTTGAAAATTCTTCCGAGAACCTTCGAAAACTTTCCTACAAAGGAAGTTTTAACTAGTTTTTTGTTAGGTATATCAAAACCAGCCGCCCAAAGACACATTTTTTGGATGAGTCTGTTCTCTCAAGGCCAAAAAGAGCTTTTAGATATCTCTAAAACAAATTGGTATAAAAAAGAAATCTTATCCTTAAAGGGGGAGCAAGAAGATCTCCTGAAAAAAATGCAGCTTTTAGACTTTAATACTTATTTAGCTGATGATCTTTTAACCAAAGTTGACCGAGCATCAATGATAAACTCACTAGAAGTCAGAGTCCCTTTTTTAGATCCCAGAATTATTGAATTTGCTTATGGAAGCTCTAAAAATCATGTAGATTTACTTGTAACTAAGAAACATTTGAGAAATCTTTTAAAGGATCTTTTTCCTAAAAGTATTACCAAAAGGAAGAAAAAAGGCTTTGGCATCCCACTCTCAAAATGGCTTTGTTTTGAGCTAAAAGATTTAGCATATGATCATCTAAAAAGCAAAAAATTGAACAACTTTTTTAAACCTACAGTAATTGAACGAGTTTGGAAAAATCATCAGGAAGGTAAAGAAAATAATGCCAAGATTATTTGGATGTTGGTGATGTTTAGCAGTTGGTTAAGTAAGTGGAGTAACTAGCGCTTCTTTGATAAAATTGCCCAGGATATTGAGTTAACTGGAGATATTTTTAGTATTTCTAATTTATCACTTGTAAAAAGCTTTTTGACCTCTTCTTTTTTCCAGTAATTAGCGATTTTGGGAAGGAGTTGATCTAGGACAATTGTATGGATATGCCAAAACCAAAACTGTTTTAACTGAGCCAAATACTCATTTTTTTGGGGAAAGAGCTTAAGATAAAGATAGAATGGAACAGAAAAGAAGTAGGCAATCAGATTAGTTATACTTGGAGGAATATGAGAAGTGAAGGCCCTAATAGGGTTAATAAACTTAATTTTCAATTTATTACCCTCATATCCATAAACCCAGCAAATTAACTTTCCGCCTTTCTTAGTTGCCTTGATTAAATTTTCTATAGCCTTCTTTGGGTTTTCCAGATGGTGTAATACTCCTATACAGATAGTAAGGTCAAACTCCTCTTTATAGTCGATATCATATATTGATACCCAATCAACCCTGGCATTCTTGAAATTAGCTAAATTTTCTCTTGCCACCTCAACAGTGTGTTTATCAACATCAAAGGCAACAACAGATTTTGCCCCGTAATAAAGTGGCCAATAACTATTCCTGCCAGTGCCACAACCAGCATCCAAGACCTTTTTATTTTTGATATTAAGTTTTCTTAAAGGAGTAATCCACTTTAAGAATTGTTGTTCGTAAGCTGGGATTATTTTTGGATAATTGACCCATTCAAAACTAAATCTATCGGCAGAGCCCATAAACAAGATTTTAACATAATATACTCGTCTAACTCGAGTTTGCAGCTCTCATTAGCTGATTATGTACCAAAAATATTGGTTATAAGTTACAAATTAGAGTATTTTGGGTATAAGCCTTCGCATTTTAAATATCAGTTTAGTACAATCAATTTAAGTTGACCAGGAAACATTTTTTAGTTCTAGGTTTAATTTTACTACTGGCTCTTTTTCTACGTGTTTATCAGCTAAACAAAGTACCGATTGAGCTTTTTGGTGATGAGATAGATGTTGGTATTCAAGCTTACTCTATTTTAAAAACTGGCAAAGATTATTTAGGTAACTCCTTTCCTGTCATGTTTCAGTCTTTTGATGAGAGTAGATTACCCCTTTTAATTTATTCAGCTGTACCTAGTGTTGCCCTTTTTGGTTTAAATGAATGGGGAGTCAGACTACCTGCCTCAATCTTTGGAGTTCTCTCAGTTGTTGGAATATTTTTAGTTGCAAGGAAGCTTTTCAATTTTAAAGTAGCTATTATCTCTGCTGTTTTACTTACCATCTCTCCTTGGAATTTACATTATTCAAGATGGTCTAATGATGCCATAAGTTTATTAGGACTAGTTTCTTTTGGGACCTATTTCTTTTTACTCGGTTTAAGAAGATTTAGCATCCTTGTTATCTCAGCAATATTTTTCTCCTTAACATTATATGCTTATTCAATCTCGGCTGTTTTTCTGCCCCTATTTCTATTACTACTTTTATTTTTATATTGGAAAGATCTAGAGAAAATCTCAAAAACTAAATTAATCTCTTTAGCTTTTATCTTGATAGTTCTAGTGCTTCCCTACATATATTATTCGATTAATGGTCCAGCTTCTGAAAGATTTTCTAAAATATCCATTTTTGCTGATCAGAAAATATTGGATAAAGCTACAGAAAGTCAGGCCCAAGATAGCTCTATCTCGACTAAGCTATTTCGAAATAAATTCACCCTTATGTTTAATAAAATTTCAGAAAATTATATAGAATCTTTCTCTTCTCAGTTTCTTTTCACCAGGGGAGATCCTAACTTTAGACATGCTATTGCAGAGATGGGACAGATGTATTTATTTGAAGCTCTTTTTCTGATTCTTGGTCTGTCTATCTTTGCTAAAAATATTTATCAAAAAAAAGTATTGGAAAATAAAGAGATAATGTTAATCTTAGGATGGATACTGATTGCCCCTGTAGCTGCTGCTTTAACTAAAGAAGGTGGAAATCATAATGCCAGGGTGATCTTAATGCTACCTCCACTGGTAATAACTACAGCACTGGGGATTCAGTTATTGTTAAGTTTTAGATCTCAACTCAAGTTTAAATTAATATTTGTTTTTATCTCATTTTTGGCCGTTTATAACATCTTTAGTTATTTTTATAGATACTATAATGAATGGTCTTGGCAAAGTTGGCGTTTCTGGCAATTAGGATATAAAGAAGCAATAACTTATATAAAAGAAAATGAATCCAGTTACAACCGGATATTTTTCAACAGTACTTATGAACCTGCCTTACCTAGATTTTTATTCTGGTACCAATTTGACCCAAAAGAATTTCAAAAACTTTTTACTGGTAAAGATAGAAAGGAGCAATTAGTAAAGGGTTTTAATGGGTTTTCCTTAGGAGATAAATACTATTTTGGGATAGTTTCTAAACTTATCTCAGATCAAGGATTTGTTGAGCTTTTGGGAAAAGAAGATGTGTACATGGTTAGTCAGAGAGATGAAGTAGGAACAATAGATTGGACTAAAGATCCTCCCAAAGGACTTAATATCTTAAAAGTGATTTATAATCCCAAACAAGAACCAATCTTTTATATAGTTACTAAAAAGGAGAGTTAAGTGAAGTTTAAACTTTTTTCTTTAGGATTAATACTTTTAATAGCTTTAATACTCAGAGTTTATCAGCTAAACAAAGTACCGATTGAGCTTTTTGGTGATGAGATAGATGTTGGTATTCAAGCTTACTCTATTTTAAAAACTGGCAAAGATTATTTAGGTAACTCCTTTCCTGTCATGTTTCAGTCTTTTGATGAGAGTAGATTACCCCTTTTAATTTATTCAGCTGTACCTAGTGTTGCCCTTTTTGGTTTAAATGAATGGGGAGTCAGACTACCAAGCGTCTTCTTTGGGATGCTATCACTGATTGGAATCTATTTATTAACAAGACAGCTTTTTAACAGTAAAACTGCCTTATTTGCACTAATACTTCTGGCTATTTCTCCCTGGCATTTACAAATCAGTAGGCAAGCAAATGATGCAACCGTTATCTTACCAGTAATGTTATTTGCTATTTGGTTTTTTTTGTTGGGTCTTAAAAGATACTTATTGTTAATAATTTCTGCAATCCTATTTGCCTTAACTTTTTATACTTATGCAATTGCTGCAATATTTACTCCTTTAATAGTTATTTGTTTGTCAATACTTTTTTATAGACAGTTTTTAAAGTTAGGTTTGTTAAAAATAACAATGGTTCTGTTAGTAGGATTTATTATATTACTACCTTATTTAAGTTTATATGTGAGTGGAAAAGCCTCAACTAGATTCTCAACTATTTCAGTCTCCTCGGATAAAGGTATTAACGATAAAATATTCACATACCGTAGAAGAGCCGACTCATCCTTTACTCCGCTAATTTACAACAAACCATCTGTTTACTCGGACGAGATTATTAAAAATTACCTTAAAGCTTTTTCATCAGAATTTCTATTTGTGATTGGAGATCCTAACTTACGGCATTCAGTCGGAGGATTAGGTGAATTCTACTTATTTACCTTAGCTGGGTTAATACTAGGGATATTTTTTATTGTCAACAACTTTAATGGAAAGTACAAAACTTCTTTTAAAATTTTGGCTGTCTGCTTAATTTTAGCACCAGTTCCTGCATCGCTTACTAGAGATGGTGGTTACCATGCTCCCAGATTGTTTTTGTTATTACCATTTCTGGTAATAATTATATCACTTGGTATTAATTATTTAACAGGGCTTAAAAGAAATATTTTTATCAAAGGATTATATTTATTAACCGGGTTTCTAATAGTAGTAAATCTAATAGGATATTTTTACAGATATTATATTGAGTGGTCAAAAGACAGCTGGAGATTCTGGCAGCTAGGATATAAAGAAGCATTGACCTATTTAAAAGAGAATGATTTAAAATATTCAAAGATTTACATTAACAATACTTACGAGACTGCCTTGCCCCGATTTCTATTTTGGTATAACTATGATCCTGTTAGGTTTCAGCAAGTTTATCAAGGTAATAAAACAAAGGCTGATATAGTTGATGGATTTGAGGGTTTTAAGTTTGATGATAAATATTATTTTGGTACCAAAACTGACAAGAGGATTGAAGATTTAATAGGTGAGAATGAAGTTTATCTGGTAAGTTACAGAGATGAAACGGGACTCACAGATTGGAGAAAACAGCCACCTAATGGTTTAAAAGTTTTAAAGACAATTACCAATCCGTTTGACCAACCGATATTTTTCATAGTAACCAAAGGAACAACACCGGATAAAAATGAATAAGATTTTACTTTCTGTTGTCTTTTTAATAGGTCTAGTTTTAAGACTAACATTTTTGGATACATCTCCACCTGGTTTTAGTGGTGATGAAGCACAACAAGGCTATTCAGCTTACTCTATTTTAAAAACTGGCAAAGATGAATGGGGTCAATTCCTACCTTTAAATCCAAGGAGTACAGGAGATTATAAAGCTCCACTTCAAACTTATTTGATGGTACCAGCCATTGCGATATTTGGTTTAAATGAGTTTGCTATCAGACTACCAGCAGCAGTCATTGGTGTTATAACAATACTGATTGTTTATTTTTTAACAAAAGAGCTGTTTAAAAATAGCATCATTAGTTTATGGTCAGCCTTTTTTATTGCTATTAACCCGTGGCATATTCAACTTTCTAGAACTGCCTTTGAAGGTGGTATAGGAGTCTTTCTATTTTCCCTAGGGCTACTCTTTTATTTAAAAAGTAAACAAAATTTAAAGTATCTAATCTTAGGTGCAATAAGCTTTGGACTAGTATTATATACTTATCATTCATTTAAAGTTTTCACTATTCTTTTTCTACTGGGTATCGTAGTTTTCTTTAAAGAAACTTTTTCGAAAAAGAAATTTTTATTTTTTATTTTAGTTTTTGCTTTGTTTTTAATTCCATTAATTATTAATCTAAAGTTATCTTCAACCAGGGCAACCGATGTAGGTATTTTTAGTAGTCGAATGATCGAAGGGTACTTTAAAAATAAAGGAACAAGTCCATTACCTTATAATCTAGATAGACTATTTGACAATAAACTATTTTTCGTTACCAGCGAGATTGTTAACAACTATTTATCGTATTATTCCCTTTACTTTTTCTTCACTCAGTCCCGTTCTGACAGTTCCTACCTAAATTTCCCAGGTTTTCCTCTTCTTTACCAAATAGAAATTATTTTTTGGATAGCTGCAATAATATATTTGTTTAAAAGGCGGGACAAGATCAGTAAACTCTTTTTATTGTGGTTTATGCTTGCACCCGTTCCTGCAGCTTTAGCTCAAGGATCAATGCATGCACACAGGGCTTTAACCTTTCTTCCCTTAACACCCCTTTTTTCAGGTCTAGGGGCATACCTTTTTATAAATTGGTTTTCTGAGAAGATTAAAATTAAGAAAAAAATCTTAGTTTATTTTTTAGTCGGATTTCTATTTGTCAACCTACTGTACTTCTTGCACTTTTACTTTATTAAACTTCCCAAGAATCCATCGATTAGCTTAAGAAGTGAATATAGGGAAGTCTTTACTAAATTGTGGGAATTACAAGATCGATATGATCAAATAGTGCTAACCAGAGTTTTTTCTATACCTCAAATATTTGTAGCCTTTTATGGAAAATATGATCCAACCACCTACCAATTGGCATCAAAAGATTGGTTAAGGTATGAAAAATCTGATAGATTGTATATCGATCAATTACAGAGTTGGAATTTAGATAAGTTTCTTTTTGAGGACATGGATTATAATGGAAAAGATAAAAAAAGAAAAAACGCCTTGCTTATTAGTACCATAAAAGACTTTCCAGATACAGTCAAACCTATTTATGAAGTAAGAAATAAAAGGGGAGAAGTCGTCTATTGGTTTGTTTCAATTAAATAAAATATCCCATGAAAAAAGATTTAAAACTTTCAATAGTAATACCTGCATATAATGAGGAGGAAAATTTTCATAGAGGTGTTTTAGAAGAGGTATATAAATATCTGCAAAAACAAAATTACTTATGGGAAGTACTCTTAGTCAATGATGGATCAGAAGATAATACTTTAAATCTTTTTAAAAAGTTTGTTAAAGATCATCCTGGCTTTAAAGTTATTAATATAGAGCACGCTGGAAAAGTAGCTGCTGTCTCTGCCGGAGTAAATGGGGCAATGGGAGAATATGTCCTGTTTACTGACTTTGATCAATCAACCCCTATAGAAGAAATAGGAAAAGTTTTAGAAAAGTTTAAGGAGGGAGTAGATTTCGTGATTGGTCAAAGAAATGATGAGGATATGAAATGGACTCTTTTTAAAAAGTTGCGAAGTAAAGTGTTTAATCTTTTGGTTCAACTGATAGTTCTGCCTGGAATCTCAGATACTCAATGCGGTTTTAAAGCATTTAAAAATGAAATAGGTAAAAAATTATTTAATGAGTTGATTGTCACAAAGTATACCCAAAAAGGAGGTTATATGGGAGCATTTGATGTTGAACTCCTTTTCCTGGCCAAAAAACACAAGTATAAGATTTCTCCGGTAAAAATTAAATGGCAATATTTTGATTCAAATAGACTATCAAAAAGTGAACCCTTAAAAATGCTAAGAGATGTAATATTGGTAAGGAGTTTTGATCTGCAAGGAGGTTATTCAGACAAAAAGAGTTTTTTTCAAAAAATATTTTCCAGCAAACACCTATTCCCTATAATTTTACTCTTTATGCTGACAATCCCAGCTGTCAAAGATTCAATTGCTATTGGCTATTTTCCTATGCACGATGATCTTCAAGCCATGAGACAGTTAGTCATAGATAAATGTTTTAAAGACGGTCAAATTCCTTGTCGTTGGTCAGTAGATTTAGGATATGGCTATGGTTATCCGCTTTTCAACTTTTATCCGCCCCTACCTTATTATTTTGGCCAGCTAATCCATACATTAGGGTTTTCTTTTTTGGATACTGTTAAAGTTTTGGCAATACTAAACTTTTTTGTTTCAGGGATTGCAATGTATATTTTAGCTCAAGTTTTTTGGGGGAGATGGGGAGCTTTGCTGTCTGGGCTTTTGTATGTTTATGCGCCATATCATGCAGTTGATGTTTATGTCAGGGCTGCCATGAATGAAGCTTGGGCACTAGCTTTGTTTCCAGTTATCTTTTGGGCTATTTATAAACTAATCACAAATCCTAAATGGATTTATGTAGCACTACTCGCCTTATTTACTGCTTTTCTGATGCTTTCACACAACCCAATGTTGATGATCTTTGCTCCTGGAGCATTAGGTTGGACAATCTATTGGTTGATACAAACCAAGAATTTTAAATCTATCTTTAAACTATCCCTAGCAGCTATCTGGGCTTTGGGTTTGGCAGCGTTTTTCACTTTACCAGTAATCTTTGAACAACAGTATGCCCATGTTGAGACTTTAGTGATTGGTTATTTTAACTATCTAGCTCACTTTGCTGATTTAAATCAATTATTTATAAGTACTAACTGGGGATTTGGAGATTCAAGGTTTGGACCTGTCGATGATATCAGTTTTCAAATTGGCCACCTCCATTGGATGTTATCGGTATTAAGTCTATTTGTTGTCTTTGTTCTTTTTAAGAAGGATAAAAAGATATCTTTGCTAGTTTTATTAATGTTAGTAATGACTACCTTTTATACCTTTATGACTCACCAAAGATCTTCTTTTATTTGGTCTGCTATAAACTCTCTGCAATATCTACAGTTTCCCTGGAGGTTTTTAACTCTTTCTATCTTTGGTACCTCATTTTTAGGAGGGAGTATAATTTTGCTTTTTAAAAATCTACCAACCCTGAAAAAATTTAGAAAGATATTACTAGTAATTTTATTATTATCCACTGTTTTACTTTATAAAGATTATTTCAAATGGAAAGATCATTGGCCTTGGGTTAATGATGAATACAAATTCTCTGGAGAACTTTGGAGATTACAAATAACCTCAGGAATTTTTGATTATTTGCCAAAATGGGCACCATTGCCTCCTGCTATTCCTCCCCGCGGTGATGCCAACTTTTATGATGGTAAAGGGCAAGTAGAAAAGATTTTTAAAAATAGCATTAAACAAGAATATAAAGTAACTGTTGAGAAGAGTGGTATTTTCCAGCTAGAAACTTTTTACTTTCCTGGTTGGAGATATTTTGTAGATGGTAGGGAAGTTATAATTGATCCAAAAGAGGATAAAGAATTAGGTAGGCCTAGAATCAAACTTAATCCTGGAGAGCATATTGTAACAGCTAAGTTTACCAATACATCTATTAGGACAGCAGGTAATAGTTTATCTTTAGTTGCATGGTTTTTGCTACTAACTTATTTAGCAAAATTTGCTATTATTGACAGGGTTATTCACAGATTTAAGAGATGATCATAACGCAGGCACCTTTAAGAATAAGTTTTGTTGGAGGGGGTACAGACCTTCCGGATTTTTACAGAAATCATGGAGGCGCAGTTATCTCAACGGCAATTGATAAATATGTTTTTGTGATAGTTAAGGAAAGATTTGATGAGATGATTTATTTAAACTGGATGAAGAAAGAATTAGTGGAGCACGTTGATCAAATTGAACATGAGCTGATTAGAGAAGCAATGAGAAAAACTGGTGTTAGTAAGGGTGTTGAGATTACTACCCTATCTGATATTCCAGCAGAAGGATCAGGTTTGGGTTCGTCCTCATCTATTACAGTTGCTCTTTTGCAAGCTCTGTACTTACATCAGGGAATAATCGTTAATGCTGAAAGGTTAGCTATGGAAGCTTGCGAGATTGAAATTGATATTTTAGAAAAACCTATTGGTAAGCAAGATCAATATATTACAGCTTTCGGGGGTTTGAGACATTTTGAGTTTCAAGAAGATGATAGTGTTAAGGTCACAAATACTAAAATTGATAATGGGATTTTAGGTAGATTAAATGCTCACTTGTTACTTTTTTATACCGGTAAAACTAGAAAAGCAGCAGATGTTTTAACAGAGCAAAAAAGCAACATTATTGATACGGCAGCTATTCTAAAAAAAATGCGCGATCAAAGTTATCAGGTTCTAGAAGCTTTGAACAAAGGAGATGTTGATTATCTAGGACAAGCCTTGGATCAGGGATGGGAGTTTAAGAAACAACTGGCTGGGGGAATTTCTTCGCCTGAGATAGATCAGATATATAAACTGGCCAAAGATGCAGGAGCTATAGGTGGTAAGGTTGCAGGAGCAGGAGGGGGAGGATTTATACTTTTGTATGTTCCTTTAGGTAAGCAAGATGCAGTTAGAAAAGCCCTTTCGGATTATAGGGAGATGCCTTTCAGGTTGGAAAGAGACGGCGCGAAGTCTATTTTTAATATTAGACGCTAAATAGACTACCTTGTAAAATAGTGTTAAATATCTTATGGACATAAAGAATATTGCTCGAGATTACGTTACAGACTTAAAGAAAGCAGCTGACCAAATTGATGTAGATCAAGTTCAACAAATTGCAGATATATTTATCGAAGCATATAAGAACGATCGAACGATTTTTATCTTAGGTAATGGTGGATCTGCCTCAACTGCCTCACATATGAGCTGTGACTTTGGTAAAAACACTCTTCAAAATGTTTATGATCCGAAAAACAAGAGAATTAAAGTTATCTCTTTGACAGATAACGTTGCCCTAATGACAGCTTTTTCAAACGATTTAACATACGAAGATGTCTTTGCAGAACAGCTATTAAATCTGGTCAAGCCCAAAGATGTAGTAGTAGCAATTTCTGGTTCAGGTAACAGTCCAAATGTCCTCAAAGCTCTAAACTATGCTAAAGACCATCAGGCAATAACTGTTGGTTTTTTGGGTTTTCATACAGGTGGAAAAGCCAAAGAGCTATGTGATTACGACATTACTATCCAAAGTGACAGTTATGGAGTAGTTGAGGATCTGCACCTAATGCTCAATCACTTATTTACAACCTGCTTGACTTACATGAAGGAACACACAGATAATCAGAAACCTTGAGCTAGTAGACCTCTTTTAATTGTTTTTCTAGTCTGGCTCTAGCTTTCTCAGAAGTCTCTGGAGAGAATGTAGCGTATAAAGCTTGTCTTCTTGCAAACCTTTCCACTACAAACTTAGCCCAATCCAAACCGAAGGCTTGCTTACCATATAAATAAAGAGAACCTATACAAGGGCTAGTGACTGTTTTCAGGTTTCTTAATAAAAGGTATCTAACTGCCTCAGGATCATTATCAATAAATATTAAAGACACCTCACCATCACCGCTTCTTTTTAAAATATCTGCTTTCGTTAAATTCGTTTTTGCCCTAAAGAGAATATCTACTGCAAAACTCTCCTTACTTTGAATACCCCCTGAGCATGCTTCTATAACAAACTCATTTTGGTTAAGACCAGTCTCCTCTGAGGCCTCTCTTCTAGCAGTTTTTACTAAGTTTATACCCCCCTCGTCTATATCTTTGCTTAGGTCGACTAACCCACCGAGATTATGCAGACCGCCCATTTTACTTCTGTGGTAAGTTTGTAACTGAGCTAATATCAATTTATTATCAGCTGTTATAGGTAAAAGTCCAACTCCCAAAGTAGTAGCTACACTGGATTCACCAAATTCTTTTTTGACACTAGCGGTTTGAGTGGTTACCCTTTCTTTATAATCAGTAACTCCTGTAACTAAAGTTAACCCTGACTGATCATATGAGGAGGAAATAACTAAAACCAGCGGGCTATTATATGCACCAGGACGAATATTTAGATAATCATTCCAGGCTCTTTCTATATGGTCATCCAGTCTGCGAGTATGTCTAATGGTTTCGTTAGTATGGCTAATGCGAATTAAGTTAGGGTTAAAAGGACCCTCAAATAGAATATTAATCGGTGTATGCTCGTCTTCAATCTGCATGGACTGTATTATATCAAACCTATAGTATCTAAACAAATTACTGGTTCATATATTCTAGAAATCTAATATAATATTTTAGAATGAAGGCATTAATTCTAGCCGCAGGACTTGGTACAAGGCTTAGACCGCATACTGAAAAGATACCCAAAGTCATGATGGAAATAGGTGGTAAGCCATTACTTTGGTATCATATCCAAAATCTTAAGTATTATGGAGTAAAAGATCTTTGGATTAATTTACACTGGTTTCCAGAAATTATTAAGGAATTCTTTGGAGATGGGTTAGATTTTGGGGTCAGTATTAATTACTCATTAGAAAGCCCAGATATATTGGGCACTGCAGGAGCATTAAAAAACCCGAATTCTAATGTTGGAGCAAACCTAAGAGGAGAAACTTTTCTAGTAGTTTATGGAGATAATTTTACAGATTTTGATTACTCAAAATTATTAGAGTTCCACCGCCTAAAAAAACCTCTAGTCTCAATTGGGCTTTATAGTTTTCCAGAACCTTGGAGTAAGGGAATTGTTGAGACAGATAAAAAAGGAAAAGTATTAAAGTTTGTTGAAAAGCCCCCAAAAGACCAAATCACTACCGATCAAGTTAATGCAGGAATTTATGTGTGTGAACCAGAAATCTTTGAATTTATCCCAGATGGTTTTTCTGATTTTGGTTTTGATGTTTTTCCCAAACTGATGATTGAAGGCCAAAAAGTTTATGCTTTAAATACCGAGGATTATTTTCAAGACATTGGAACTCTAGAAGGTTGG
Source organism: uncultured Gammaproteobacteria bacterium (assembly GCA_964405655.1). Lineage (GTDB taxonomy): Bacteria > Patescibacteriota > Microgenomatia > Daviesbacterales > UBA10151 > CAYOOO01. Next base: position 29,389 of record CAYOOO010000006.1, read on the forward strand.
GAAAAAGCTAAAAAAGATCTTGAAAGTAGTAAATTAAAATTTAAATTCAAGCAATGAAAAAAGTGACTTTTTTTCTTGATAGAGACGGAGTCTTAAATCAAAAAGCAAATCCAGATGATTATATTAAAAATATTGAAGAGCTAGTTGTCCTGCCAGATGTCGAGAAAGCAATAAAGTTGATAAAAGACAAAGGGTTTATGGTGGTTGTGGTTTCTAATCAAAGAGGTGTAGCAAGAGGAATTATGGCTGAAAAAGTCGTTCATCAAATTAATGATGAGATAAATAAAAAACTAGCAAAATTCAACACCTCAATAGAAAAATTTTACTCATGTTTCCATGATGATTTGGATAATTGCGATTGCCGCAAACCTAAACCGGGTTTACTGCTTAAAGCTGCCAAGGAATTGGAAATTGATTTATCTAGCTCGTGGATGATAGGTGACTCACTGTCAGATAAAGAAGCAGCTTTAAGTGCTGGACTTAAGAAGTCGCATATTGTAATAATAAATTCCAATGGTTCTTTATTAGAAGCAGTTAATAAAATATTACATGAGTAAAGGCCGTGTACTGATTACTGGAGGTGCTGGATTTATTGGTTCTCATACTGCTGATGAACTCTTCAAACGTGGGTATAAAATTAGAATCCTAGATAATCTTTCTGAAAAGACCCATTTTGGTAAATGGCCAGAATACTTAAATCCCAAGTTTGAAAAAATAAAAGGGGATGTTAGAGATAAGACTACTTTAGAAAAGTCTCTTGAGGGAGTAGATTTTGTAATCCATCTGGCAGCAATTATGGACTTAATGCCCAATTACTCAGTCTTTTTTGATACCAATGTTACTTCAACAGCTCTTTTGTATGAAATAATTGTTACTAAAAAACTGCCAATAAAAAAAATTATTGTGGCTTCTTCCCAATTTGTCTATGGAGAAGGCAGATGGAAATGTCCTAAACACGGAGAAGTTTTTCCTAAACAAAGAATCAATGAAAATTTAGTCAGGCAAAAGTGGGATCCTGTTTGTCCAATAGGTCAAGAAGAAATAGAGCCCTTAGAAAATTTAGAAACCCATCAAGATCCACCAAATCAATATGCTATCTCAAAATACACCCAAGAATTAATCGCTCTAAAGCTAGGCAGACTTAACAATATTCCCTCTAGCGCTATGCGCTACTCAATAGTTCATGGACCCAGACAATCTTTAAAAAATGCCTATTCAGGTGCTTTAAGAATATTTACTTTGCAGATGCTTAACAACAGACAGCCATCAATTTTTGAAGATGGTCTCTCTTTAAGAGATTATGTTTCTATTTATGATGTGGCCCGGGCTAATGCTGATGTATTGGAATCAAATAAGGCGAACTTTGAAAACTTTAATGTTGGTAGCGGTAAAACCTATACTGTCATAGAACTTGCCCAACTGATAGCTAAGGCTTTGAATAAAAAGTATGATTTTTTGCCTCAGGGTGAGTTTAGGGTAGGAGATATCAGACATGCTGTTTCTGATATCTCAAAGCTTAAAAGCATTGGTTGGAGACCTCTAGATGATGAGAAAGATATTATCAAAGAGTATATAGCCTGGGTAAAAAAACAAGAACTTGATAAAGATTACTTAAGTTTGGCAGAGTCCCAAATGAGAAGCCTTGGTGTTCTCAAAAAAGCTACCTGAGGATAGTTGTCTTTGAACCTCAGTAATTGGTACCATAGGTTCAATGGGTATTCCTAAACTCCTCAAATCCCACCTTTTTTTGCTTATATTTCTAATAATTTTAGTTATACCGACTTTCAATAGAATGTTTAAGCCTGGTATATTCACCATGCATGATTTTCATGTTTACAGGCTCTATGAATATGATAAATGTATTGCTGATGTTAAATTACCTTGTAGATGGGCTCCGGATAGCGCTTTTGAGTATGGTGAGCCAGTTTTTAACTACTACGCCCAACTTCCTTATTTATTTGGTGAAGTATTTAGATTTTTGGGTTTATCAGTTTTAGGCTCAATCAAGGCTTTATTTGTATCCTCTTTAGTATTTTCTGCTCTAGCCATGTTTTTTTTAGCTAGGCAGCTTTGGGGAAATAATCTGGCTGCTCTTACTTCTGCTTTGGTTTATACGTATGCTCCTTATAGAGCTGTGGATGTTTGGGTTAGAGGTGCGCTGCCTGAATCTTTAGCATTTATCTTTTTCCCACTAATAACTTACTTTTTTAATGACTTTGTTTTAAAAAAGAAAACTATCTCACTTTTGCTGTTTGGACTGTCATTTTCAGCTTTGGTTCTAACACATAACTTATCGGTATTTATGTTTCTGATTTTCTTTTCAATATGGGCAGTTTACTTTTTAACAAAACATCAAAGCTGGAAATTAGTTCCACAGTTTATTGGTGTGGGTATTATAAGTTTTGGGCTGTCTGCTTTCTATATTTTACCAGTGATCTTTGAAAACAAATTAGTTACTTTAACGGAGACAACTGGAGGATATTATGATTTTAAAAACCATTATGTCACACTAAATCAGTTGTTAATTTCCAGATATTGGGGTTATGGAGCATCTCTCTGGGGAGAGGATGATAGATTAAGTTTATCTGTGGGTCATGTCCAATGGGTAATCCCAATATTAATTGCTGTACTAGTTATCTTCAGAAGAAAAATTAAAAACTACTTCAGCTTCTTTGTTCTTTTTGGTTTAGGTTGGTTTATGTTGTTTTTAACTCATAACAAATCAACACCACTCTGGGACATTTTTGCTCCATTAAGATTTGTCCAATTTCCTTGGAGATTTTTAGGTTCAGCAGTTTTTATCTTTGCACTTTCGACTGGGGCACTTCTGACTTTGTTTAAAAAACCACTTCTTAATATTTTAATATCATTGATAGTTATCGGAATAGTTATTGGTTTAAATACTCCTTTTTATTTTGAGGATATTTGGCAGTCATTTGATGATAAACAGTTTTTCTCAGGCAAAAATTACGAAATGCAAGTGGGCTCAGCAATCTACGATTTTTGGCCCAAAACTGCTGGAAAAGAAGTGCCTTCAACCTTTGCACCCAAAGATCCAATTTTTAAAGAAGGGAGTGGATCAGGAAAACTGATTGAGAAAAAAAGTCACAGTGCCAAGTACGAGTTAGAGATTAAGAGCAATCAAGCAGAGATTTCTTTCCCCATTGTTTACTTTTCTGGTTGGGTTGCTTATTCAAATGACCAAAAGTTAGAAATCTATCCAAAAGATAAATATGGACTTATTACTACTAGACTGATTCCTAAGGATAAGATAATAACCTTAGAATTTAAAGATACCTTAGTTAGACAGATTGGTAATACTCTAACCTTAATTTCACTCTTTACATTTATATCAGTTTTTACTCTTCTTAGAAGAAAAGAAAAAAAATGAAAAAATTATTAATTTTTCTAATCATATTATTCATCAGTGTTTTTTTTAGATTTTATAAACTAAATGATTTTCCTCCAAGTTTAAATTGGGATGAGGTTTCTTTAGGTTACAACGCCTACTCAATTTTAAAGACTGGCAAAGATGAATGGGGACAGTTTTTACCATTAACCTTTAGAGCTTATGGAGATTATAAATTGCCTATTTATATTTATGCAGACGTTCCTTTTGTTGCCCTGTTTGGTTTAAACGAGTGGGGAGTTAGACTCCCTTCTGCTTTAGCAGGATTAGGGATTGTGTGTTTAGTTTTTCTAATAATTAAAAAAATAACAGGAAAAAATGATTTAGCACTTTTGGGGATGTTTTTTTCAGCGACATTACCTTGGCTGGTAATCTTTTCTAGAATTGCCCTTGAGGCAAATCTAGCACTTCTGTTATTTGTTGCCTCATTTTATTTTTTTATTTTAAGCGAAGAGAAAAAGTACCATCTTATAACTTCAGCAGTGCTACTAGGATTATCTTTATTTACTTATAATAGTGCCAGAGTATTGGTTTTACCATTCATAATACTTGTGAGTATACTTTTTTGGAAATCGTTTAAAGAAAAATTTAAGTTTTCCTTATTGTCTCTTTTTATCATTATTGCCTTTTTTATTATCGCTTTTCCTCTGGCTATTTTGCAGGACTCGTCTGCTAGATACAGATGGACCACAATTTTAGATGAAGGAGCTATACAAAGAATCAATGAATTAAGAGGGTCTTCAGCACTACCGCCAATTGCTTCTAAGCTGGCATTTAATAAATTGACTTATTTTATTCCTGAGGCTTTTAAAAACTATTTGACTCACTTTAATGCTGATTTTTTATTCCTTAATGGTGGATCGAATTATCAATACTCAGTTCCAGGTAGTGGTTTAGCTCCAATCGTCTTACTCCCCTTGCTAATTTTAGGAATTTTTCAAGTTTTTAGGAAAAAAACAAAATGGCAATATTTAGTTTTGGGTTGGTTGCTTCTGGCGCCAACACCAGCTGCTATTACTAGAGATGCACCTCACGCATTGAGAACTATTTTTATGAGTGTACCGCTGATAATAATTTCCTCCTTAGGTGTTCTATTTATAATTGAGAATTTAAAAATAAAAAAAGTTTTTGTTTATTCCTTTCTTCTAGCAGCAGTACTTATTACTACAACTAGTTTCTGGATTAACTATACAAAAGTTTATACCAAAAAATATTCCTGGTCATGGCAGTATGGATATAAGCAAGTAATAAATTTTATAAATAAGCAAGGTAATAACTATGACAAGATCTACCTTAGTAAAAAGTATGGTGAACCACATGAATTCTTATTGTTTTACTTAAAATATGATCCAAATAAGTATAGGAACGATTCTAAATTAATTAGATATAAGCGTTCAGATTGGTATTGGGTAGATCAATTTGATAGGTTTGAATTTATAAATGACTGGGAAGTAACTGAAAAAGTTAAAATTAAAACTGGCAAAGACTTGTTAATAACCAGCCCCGGAAATTACCCAGTTAAAGCTAAGCTAATTAACAGAATCAAATTTCTGGATGGGCAAGATGCTTTTGATATTGTTGAACTATGAATTGGATTAGAAAAAACTATCTAATTTTAGTAATTCTGATAATTGCTGCAGTTTTAAGACTTTGGAATATATCAAAAGTTCCTCCTGGTTTAACTTGGGATGAAGCAGCCTTAGGATATAACTCCTATTCGTTGCTTCTTACAGCTAAAGATGAATATGGGAATTTTTTACCACTAAACCTGAAGTCCTTTGGTGATTATAAACCCGCTTTTTATTCTTATATCGATATTCCATTTGTTGCCCTACTGGGACTTAATGAACTGGCAGTAAGGCTTCCTTCAGTACTTGCTGGTGTTGGCCTTGTATTGGTGGTCTATCTTTTAATCATAGAACTTTTTGGAAATCTTAGGCTTGCTCAACTGGTAGCCTTTATGTTAACAATCTCACCTCTAGCTATCCAGTTTTCCAGAGTGGCAATTGAATCAAATCTGGCTCTGTTTCTAAATGCACTTGCAACTTATTTCTTTATCAAAGCTAGAAAGAGTGGATATCTTTATCTGATCTCAGTCTTGCTATTTAGTTTTTCTCTATTTACTTATCAGGCTTCTAGACTGTTTGTACCCATGCTAATACTGGGACTTTTATTAGTTTTTAGAAAACAGATAAAGTTAGGTAAGTGGTTAATTGGAGCAGGAACTACCTTAGTGATATTCTTATTTATTTTAGTTTACTCAACTTTTACTCTAAAACAGTCTGACAGACTGGTTGCAATGAACTTTTTTGCTTATCGTCGTTCTAGTGAGGAAATAAACTTAGTTAGCAAAGAGGATAGTTTAAACAAAGATTCTCTAACATTTCAAATTTTGCATGGCGAGTGGTTTACTTATCTTCGGGGACTGACTGAAAGGTATCTGATTTATTTCTCACCAAGAATGCTTTTTATTGACGGTGATTATAATCCACGTCATCGGGTTCCTGATTTAGGTGTTTTATATTACTTTTCTGCAGTTTTAATCCCCCTAGGAATTATTTGCCTTTTTAAATTAAAAAATACAGGCAGTCAACTAGTTTTACTTTGGTTGTTAATTGCTCCACTTCCCGCTGTACTATCTAGAGATTTAATTACATTTTTAAGAGCTTTTAATTTAACCCTGCCTTACAGCGTCCTAGAAGGAGCAGGTCTCTATTATCTACTCACCTTAATCTTAAGTAAAAAAAGATCGCTCTTTTTACCTACTCTGGGAATAGTCGGGTTTGTAATTCTTGTAAACCTATTTGTCTATTTAGATAGATTTTATGTGCATATGCCAAAACAATATTCACAGGGTTGGTTATATGGTTATCGTGAAGTTTTCAATGACCTTAAAACAAGAACTGACCTTAATAAATATAATAAGGTAGTTATGACTGATAAATACGGTCAACCCTATATTTATTACCTTTTCTATACTAAGTACCTCCCCCAAAATTTTCAGAAGCAGGCTAAACTAGATCAACCAACAGTTGATGTTGGGACAGTCAGAAGTATCGATAATATTGAATTTAGACATGTATATTGGCCAAAGGATCGCGGAGAAACAAACAGCTTATTTATAGGAAGCCTAGAAGAATTACCTGATCAAGATACCAAACCCTTCTCTGAGTATAAGATTTTAAATGATTATTATTTTCTTGATGGACAGCATGCTTTTAGAGTTCTTGAATCAAAATGAAAATTAAGGCTTTCCTAATTTTAGTAATTATCTTGGCAGCAATTTTAAGACTTTGGGACTTAACAAACTATCCAGCTGGCTTTAATGCGGATGAGGCAAGTATCGGTTACAATGCTTATTCTATTTTAAAAACAGGTAGGGATGAATACGGACAGTTCTTACCTCTTAACTTCAAGTCTTTTGGAGACTATAAACCAGGTTTGTATTTCTATTTTGTCATCCCATTTATTTGGCTCCTGGGTTTAGCTGAATTTGCAGTCAGACTACCCTCAGCAATCTTAGGAATTGCAACAGTTTATTTAATTTATTTTTTATCAAAACAGATATTTAACAATAAAAATATCGCTCTGTTATCAGCTTTTCTTTTAGCTATTACACCTTGGCATATTCATTTTTCCAGAGGTGGTTGGGAATCTAATGCTGCTACATTTTTTATAACACTTGGTTTCCTACTATTTCTCAAAGGTTTAGAAAAAGCCAATTTTTTATTTTGGAGTTTACTTAGTTTTCTGATTTCAATTTATTTATATCAAAGTCCAAGATTATTAGTCCCCCTCTTTTTAATTAGCTTAATATTTCTTTACAATAGACATCTTTTAAAGAAACTAAAAAATTTAACCATCTTTATTCCAATTTTATTTATACTTTCTCTACCGCTTTTTGGTGAATTTTTAACTGGTCAAGGAGCTGCTAGATTCTCAGGCTTATCTTTTTTATCTGATCCGGGTCCAGGATCAAGAACAAATGAGTTACGTGGCCAACATTTAAATCCAAGTTCCCTATATTCAATTATTTTACATAACAAATTTACTTCATACGGTCCAAGTTTCTTAGGTCATTACTTAGACCATTTCTCATCTCAGTTCCTATTTATTAGGGGGGAGGACGTTATTAGAAATAAAGTTCCCGAAACAGGCCAATTTTATCTAGTCCAGGCAATGTTTCTAATATTGGGGATAATGTATCTTACAAGATCTAAATTAGAACATAAAAAACTTTTACTTGCTTGGTTAATTATTTCTCCGACTGCTTCAGCAATGACTTTTCAAACACCGAATGCTTTAAGGTCACTAAACATGGTAATACCTTTTAGTTTGATTATGGGAGTAGGTTTATACTATCTTATTACGATCACTAAAAAAAAGCTTCGGTTTTTGATTGCTTTTATAATATTTTTCATACTTGGATTTGAGGTTATCCACTATTTAGAGTCATATTATATGCACTATCCTAAAAGATATCCTTTAGCTTGGGAATATGGATTTAAACAAATGGTTAGCAAATTATCTATCAAGCAACCGCTATATAATAATGTAGTTATTACAGATCGTTACGATCAACCCTACATACTCCTGCTCTTTTATCAAAAGTTTGATCCTGTCAAATATCAACCTCAAGCCAGGCTCTCTATAAGAGACAAGTTTAATTTTGGGACTATTAGATCTTTTGATAAATACCAGTTTAGACAAATTGACCCTAAGGAGATCAAAAATGCTAAAGATACCTTGTTTATAGGTAGCGAAAAAGAGATCCCAAAAGATGCTAATATTATCGATAGAGTTGACTTTCCGAATGGTCAACCAGCCTTTTTATTTGTCGGAACATAAATAAATGACTAAATTGTCTGTCACTATAGCTACTTTTAATGAAGAAGAAAACATAAAGAGTTGTTTAAAAACTGTTAAAGATATTGCCGATGAAATTGTGGTAGTTGATGGGGGATCGGTTGATCGCACAGTAGAGATCGCTAAAGAATTTAATGCAAAAGTTACAGTTACGGATAATCCCCCCAACTTTCATATTAATAAACAAAAAGCTAATGATTTGGCAGAAAACGATTGGATCTTACAACTTGATGCAGATGAACGGGTTACTGCTACACTTGATAGAGAGATAAAAAATGTCATTAGAATGGGGGTAGAGGAATTAGAAGATTACCAAGCATCTTTAAAGAATAAAAAACTTTTTTTAAGGCACCAAAAACTGCTTGAGGAAAGAGATGGAAAAATAGGAATAGATCAAGGAGAATTTGTGGCTTTTTTTGTTCCAAGGGCAAATTACTTCTTGGGAAAATACTTAAGATATGGGGGAGTTTATCCTGATGGAGTGATCCGTCTATTTAAGAAGGATAAGGCGTTTTTACCCTGTAAAAGTGTCCATGAACAGTACCAAGTTGATGGTAGAGTTGGTTGGTTGCAAAATAACCTACTTCATATCGATTCACCGACATTCAAACGTTATTTACAAAGAAACAACCGATATATTAGCTTGATTGTTAGAGATTTGGCTAGAGAACGAGTGAAAAAAAATATTTGGCAACTTTTAAATTATTGTTTAATCAAACCAGTTTGGTGGTTTATAAAAACTCAACTAATTCACAAAGGAATATTGGATGGGATACCGGGGGTAATTTTCTCTTTTTTCTCTGCCTTGAGATTCCCAAGGGCTTACATTAAATATTTATTAACATGAGTAAGATCAAAGTTGGTTTAGATATTAGTAGAATGAATCCTTTAAGTCTTAATAGAGGAATTGGCTACTATACTAGGAATCTTTTTGAATCTCTCAAAAACATAAGTAACCTTGAGGTTTTATTGATAGAGGATCAAAATCAGATTAGGGAAGATTTAGATCTAATTCACTACCCATTTTTTGATTTTTTTTCATCTACCTTACCACTCAAAAAAAGTTCACCAACAATAGTTACTATCCATGATGTTACTCCTTTAGTTTTTCCTAAACATTACCCCGCAGGCATTAAGGGTAGGATTAATTTAGAGAGACAAAAATTATCACTTAGATCAGTTAAAGCTGTAATTACTGATTCTCTTTCTTCTAAGTTTGATATTAAAAAAACTTTAAAAGTTGCAGAAGATAAGATTTTTCCAATTTATCTTGCGCCGGCTAAGAAATTTAAATCAATAGATGATCAACAAAGATTAAAACTGGTCAAAATCAAATATGACCTTCCGGAATCTTTTGCATTATTTGTTGGCAATATTAACTGGAATAAGAATTTGTTGAATTTAACGGAGGGTTGTTTGGACAGCGGAACTGATCTCGTTTTGGTAGGTAGCGCATTCGGAACCAGAAATAGCCTTTCTCATCCAGAACTTGCCAGTTTCAAATTATGGCTAGAAAAATATTCAACTAATCCGAAAGTGCATATACTGGACAACTATCCAGAGGATGAAATTGTGGAAATTTATAATATTGCCAATGTTTTGCTCCTTCTGTCTTTTTATGAAGGATTCGGGTTGACAATTCTTGAGGCACAAGCTTGTGGTACACCTGTAATTACAAGTAACACATCTTCTATGCCAGAAGTTGCAGGTGAAGGTGCGGCTTTGGTTGACCCTGAAAATGTTAATGAAATAAGTAGCGCTATTGAAAGCATTATTTCAAATAAATCCCTAAAAGAAAATTTTATGAAAAGAGGATTTAAAAACATCAAAAGATTTTCTTGGGATAAAACTGCTCTTTTAACTGCAGAAGTTTATGAAAGAGTTCTTAATAGTTAAAACGCTGGTTGTTTTTTTCTTCACCTGGAGAGTTAGTTTATTCATAGTTAGCCTTGTGGCTACTTTAGTCATAGTAAAATTTGGTGCCAGATTTCCTTATTATAACGAGATTTTGGTAAGCACAGGACTTCCCTCATGGATTTGGGGATTTGGTAATTTTGATGGCGTCCATTATTTAAATATCGCAAAATCAGGATACTCCGCCCAATTTACTCAAGTTTTTTTCCCTTTATTTCCAATGTTGATAAATTTTTTTAATTTCTTTCAAAATTACTTCCTAACAGGATTGCTTATTGCAAATCTATTCTTTCTTCTCTCCATTATTTCTCTATATAAATTATTTAGGTTAGATTTCGATAAAGATATTAGTTTAAAAGCTGTAATTCTTTTGTTAACATTTCCAACTGCCTTTTATTTTGGTGCTATCTATTCGGAATCATTATTTTTGTTGTTATCAGTTCTGGCTTTTTATCTGCTTCGGAAGAAAGAATTCTTTCTTTCTGGGGTATTTATTGCCCTAGCTACAGCTACCAGAATATTTGGGATTCTTTTGGTGATTGCTTATATTATAGAATTTTATTATGCAGTTAAAGAAAGACAGATTAAATTTATAACATTACAGGCAGTTAAACCTCTACTCGGTTTACTGATTTCTCCATTAGGTCTAATTACCTATATGGCCTATCTCAAAATAAATTTTAATGATCCCTTATATTTTTTAAATGCTCAACCTATTTTTGGAGCTGAAAGAACCAATCTCCCTTTTGTCTTATTGCCACAGGTAATTTTTAGATATATAAAAATTCTTCTAAGTATAAACGTCTTATCTTTACCTTTTTTAAATGCCCTACTTGAACTTATATTTACTCTTATTCCTTTATTTTCATTAATTTTTATCTTTAAAAAAATCAGATTTAGTTACTGGGTATTTTCCTTTAGTTGTCTGATATTACCTACACTAACAGGAACTCTTTCATCGATGCCCCGGTACTCATTGATGATGTTCTTATCACTCCCACTTATTGCTATTCTAGTTAAAAGAAATATATGGATTTTATATTTAACCTTCACACTTATCCAAGCTGTATTATTAACTTTATTTATTAGAGGCTACTGGGTGGCTTAGGTAATTGAAATGTGGATTATTAAGAAGTATATTTTCAAGATAGATGAAGAAAGGACTTATTCTAATTCCTGCATTTAATGAGGAAAAAACAATTGGTCAGGTTTTAAAAAAGATACCGAGAAGAGTACTTGGTCTACCTGTTGAAGTATTAGTTGTTGACGATGGTTCTTCAGACCAAACCGAACTCGAAGCCATAAAATATAATTCCCATGTTTTATCCCATCCGATCAACCGAGGTTTAGGTGCAGCTTTAGGAACAGGTTTCGTTTATGCAAAGGAATCAGATTATGATTTTCTGGTAACTTTAGATGCTGATGGGCAGCATGATCCAACAGAGATCCCAAAACTAGTTAAACCAATTCTATTAAACCAAGCTGATTTTGTAGTAGGAACCAGGGTGCTTAAGAAAGGAATGCCAATTTATCGGAAAGTTCTAACATTCTTTGCCTCCATGATTACTTTGTTGTTTACAGGAATTTGGACAACTGACTCTCAATCAGGATTTAGAGCTTTCTCAAAAGAGGCTATAGAAAAAATTAATATTGAAGTAGATAGAATGGAGGTATCGTCTGATCTTTTTAATCAATCACGCGAGAAAAGATTGAAGATTATTGAAGTTCCAATTAAACCAATCTACACTCAGTATTCTAATACAAAGGGGCAGAATTTTTTGAATTCTTTTAATATAATAGGGAAGTTAATATTACAGAAGGTCAGATGAGTATAAATATGTACCAAATCTTATTACAAATTCTGGCAGCAATTTTTACACTGTTTGCCTTAAGTAGAGCATATTTGCGCTTTAAGGAAAGAAAGTTATCGTCATTTGCTTTTATTTTCTGGTTTATCGTCTGGATAGCTGGGGTACTGGCAATTCTTTTTCCAGAGACAACAACTCAATTATCAAGATTAGTAGGAATAGGTAGAGGAGCCGACGCCATTCTTTATGCCTCAATTGTTGTCATCTTTTATATGATATTTAGAATTTATATTCGTATTGAAGATACTCAAAAGCAAATAACGGAAGTTTCTAGAAAAGTTGCTCTCCTTAATGCCTCCAGGAAGAAGAAAAAAACAGCTAAGGGATGAAAATTTTATTTATCGCAGAATTTTTTCCTGCTAGTTTGGATTTAATATTTAGTGGTGGAGTAGAATCTTACAATTACTACTTAATAAAAGAACTTTCAAAAAAACATCAAATTATTGTTATTACTAGAAATAGTAGCTTAAGTCCTAAGCAAGAAATTAAGATCAAAAATGTTAAAATTGTTCGCCTTGGGAAGAAGACCTCAAAAATTGATACCAGCCTCTCAACTATCCCCGCTAGACTGGGTTTCTTCTTTTATGCTTTGGTAAGGGGCTTAAAAGAGGAGTTCGATATTGTTCAAGGAAATAATTTTATAACACACCCCATAGCTTTTATGATTGGAATGATAAAAAAAAAGCCCACGGTAGCATGGTATCCTGATGTTTTTATAGGAAAATGGATCGATCTATTTGGATTTACTTCAGGACTTATTGGCGAGTTGTCAGAAAGAATAACATTAAGTTTACCATGGTCAAAAGTTATTGCTCTTAGCGAATCCACTAAGAGTAAATTGATAGGTAAAGGTGTAAATCAAGATAAGATCTCTACCATTTATGCAGGTATTGATTTAAATGATTTTTCGAAGATAAGAAGTAAAAAAAATAAAAAGTTTACTATTATTTGTATCTCGAGACTGGTTAGTTATAAAGGGGTAGATGTTTTGATAAATGCTGCTAAAATTCTTAAAGAAAAGAATCTTGATTTTTCTGTTCAGATTATTGGACAAGGCCCCCAGCAAAAAAAATTAGAAAGAGTAGTCGATGAGTTTAATCTTACGAATGAATTCTCCTTTGAATCTCAACTTACCAGAAAGGAGTTAATTAAAAGATTAAAGTCTTCCTCATTGCTTTGCTTACCTTCTTATGAGGAAGGTTTTGGTTTGGTATTGCTGGAGGCTGCAGCAGCAGGAATTCCTTATGTAGCTTCCAACTTAACAGTTCTGAAAGAAGTCACCAAAAATGGTTTAGGAGGACTCTTTTTTAAGACAGGAAACTCTGATGATTTAGCTTCTAAAATAACTCTGCTAGTAAAAGACAAAAAATTGCTAATTGATAAAATTCGGGAGACTAAATTTTTGTCTAAACTGTACTCTTGGTCACAAATCACCAATCAGTTTGAAAAAGAATACGAAAAATTATTCAAAGAAAAAATAAAGATATTAATGCTTAACGATGCTTGGTTCCCGCATGTGGGTGGAGGACAGGTTCATACATGGGAGCTCTCAAAAAAACTTGCTGACCTAAGTTGTGAGATAACTATAATAACCAGGAACTTGGGGGAATGGTCTTATTCTTATCCAACTGTTCGAGTTCGAAGAGTTGGCTTCATTAAAACATTTTCCAATTTTTTTGGTCGTTTAGAATATCTTATTTTGGCACTTTTCTACTGCCTAACTGAAGATTATCAGATCCTTCATGCTCACGCTTTTTCTCCTGGACTAATAACACCAATCGTAAAGTTTTTTAGAAATAAATTAATAGTTTTTACTGTTCATGGTCAGGGAGTGAAAATTGCCGGTCTGGGAATTGGATCAAAATTTTTAGAAGATCTAATCTTTTACAAAATTGGCTATGACCTAGAAATCACAGTAGCTAGGAGTACGTTAAAACAAAAACCTATGGCTAAAAAAGTGGTGGTTATTCCTAATGGTGTTGATATCAATAAATTTTCTAAATTCAAAAGATTTCGAAAAAAAATACACAATTTAGCCTATGTGGGTAGAATCTCTTATGAAAAAGGTGTTGATTTATTAATTAAGGCTTATAAAAATCTTTTAAGAAATAGAAGATTTAACCTTCTGATAGTAGGAGAGGGACCTGAAAAAGATAAAATAGTAAAAATGTCTAAAGGACTTCCAATAAGATTCTACGAAACAGTTACGGGAGATAAATTGCTCAGTATACTTAGTAAGGTAGATCTACTGGTTATTCCATCAAGAAGCGAAGGCTTACCCTTGATATTATTTGAGTCTTGGGCAATGGGCTTACCTGTTTTAGCAACTAGAGTCGGAGATTTACATTATTACATCAAAGATGGTAGAAATGGTTTCTTGGCAAATGTAGATTCTGATTCGTTAAAAGAAAATATTAATAAAGCTACAAAAATAAGATCTTTAGAGAGTATTTCTAGAAGAGGTTTGAAAGATGTCCAAAATTACAACTGGGAAAGAGTTGGGAAATTAACTTATCAAAATTACCAAAAATTATTAAGAAGTTATGAAAAATCCTAAAATTACTGTCTTAATGCCAGTTTATAATTGTTCAAGATATATTGGAGAATCTATAAATAGCATTTTAAACCAATCTTTTAAAGATTTTGAATTAATCATTATTGATGATGGTTCAACTGATGAAACGTTTAAAGTTATAAAAAAAATTCGAAGTAAAAAAATTAAATTATTTAAGAATAAACATAACTTGGGGATTGCTAAATGTTTAAATATTGGTTTGAAAAAAGCTAGGGGAGAATTTATTGCCAGATGTGATGGAGATGATATTAATTTTTCAGAAAGATTTAAAATTCAAAAAGATTTTCTTGAAAGTCGTCCAGACTATGTCTTAGTCTCAAGTAATGCGTTCTTAATTAACGAGCAGGGCAAAAACATCGGTAAATTGATATTTCCTAGTTCTGATAAGGCCGTAAGGAGAATAATTTTTTTAAAAAATCCGATAATTCATTCTGCAGTTATGTATAGAAAAAAAACAATTAAAAAGATAAACGGTTATCGTGAACTTTTCAATTTAGGAGGTGAAGATTATGATCTTTGGTTCAGATTGATGAAGCAAGGAAAATTTCGGACATTACCAAAGTTCCTGATTAAAAGACGAATCACCGAAAATGTTTTTACTAAAAAATTTCATTTTCGGATCGAAGTACTGGCTTTATTGGTTAGAGTCATTAATCTACCATTATTACTTAAATTTTTATCAAAATGATTAACTTGAAAATATGTTCTCCTCAACTTGGAATTTCACCAAAATCCTATCTTGGAGGTGAAATCTGTGATCGAGAGATACTTAAAGGTGTTGCTAAAAAGTATGTAAAAGTAGAAATTATTCTGCCTAAAGGAAAACAATTTGACAAAAATGTAAAAAACTGGAATATAACACCGGTAGCCATTTCTCGTGCCCCAGCCATCCTTTATAATTTTATTTTTCTGCCATACTTGTTTAAAATTTATAAAAAATCAAGGTTTGATGTATTGAGGATTCACTCTCCGCGTTATATAGGACTAGGAGCTTTGATTTTTAAATTTTTTCATCCAGAGATTAAATTACTAGCCTCGTATCATAATTTCTGGGAGACAAATTTTAATTACTTATCAAAATGGATTAATAATCAGTGGGACCATATTTTCTGTGACTCAAGATATGTGAGTCAAAAGATGCATTTTGTTTACAAAATACCATTGTCAAAAATATCTTATGGCTATAATGGAGTTTCAGAGAAGCTTAAACCAAGAACCAAAAATAGAAAACTTTTAAAAAAATTAAAAATTGAAAATAAGACAATTCTTTTATTTGTAGGAACATTTACCAAAAGGAAAAACCCCCTATTTCTACTGGATGTTTTGGACATTTTAGTAAAAAGAAATCTAGAGGTCATTTTGTTTTATCTTGGGAAAGGCGCTCTTAAGAAAAAAATTCTTAAAAAGGCAGCAGATCTTAATTTATTAGAAAACATTAGAATAATTGATCCAGTCTATGGTCAAGAAAAAAACCAAATATTTAATCTTGCCGATATTTTTGTTCATCCATCAATGGAAGAAGGGTTTTCTCTAGTTGTAGTAGAAGCAATGGCCTGTTCAAAACCAGTGATCATTACAAATGACTATTCAGCTCCTGAACAAGTAATTAATGGCGTGAATGGGTTCTTATGTAAGGTAAATAACCTCAAAGAATGGGCTAGTAAGATAGAAATCCTAATTAAAGATGACCAATTAAGGAAAAAAATGGGAAAGCATGGAGAAGATTTGGTCAGAAAAAAATTTCAATGGAAGTACGCTGTAGAAGAACATATAAAGATTTTTAATAAGCTGAAAAATGAGTAGTCTTAAAAAAATATTAGTCATAATCCTAAAAAAAATAAGTATTGGAAGCGCTCTTGCAATAAGATTGACAAAACTGACGGGGAAGTCAAAACTACCGATCCATCCAAAACATTTTTTAACTGATCAACCGTGGTATTTAAAATATATCAACAAGACTGATAAAATTTTAGATCTAGGCTGTGGTAATGGTCAAAATTCAATAAAGGCAGCCAAAATTGCCAAACAGGTTATTGGTTTAGAAATTGATCAGACGCTACTTGCTATTGCCAAAAAATCTGCCCAATTAAAAAGACTTAAAAACATTGTTTTTAAAAAAGGAGACCTAGAAAAAAAATTAATACTTAAAGATAACTCTTTTAATGGAATAATTTTTTTGGACGTACTTGAACATTTAAGAAATCGAGATCAAATCTTAAGAGAACTAAAAAGAGTTCTAAAACCATCTGGCTACCTATTCTTAGGAGTACCCAGTAGTGAAACATCCTGGAAAAATGTACAAAGAGAAGCAGGTATCTGCTCATTTTCAGACCCTGATCATAAAATAGAATTTTCAGAGCCTCAGATTATTAGATTACTAAAAAAACATCAGTTCGAAATCATAAATATTGGCTATAGCAAATATGACACTCCACTCATTGGTTTAATTGATATCATAGGTGGATTTTCATTGTCATTATATAAATTTATAAATTATTATCGTCAAATAAAAGCAAATCAGAATCCCAAAGAAGCAAGCGGTTTTGAAATTGTAGCTAAAAAGTTAAAAGAATAATGTAAAGATATGAGAATCCTATTTTTGAGCGAATATTTTCCTCCGTTTGATTTTGGAGGATCAGAATGGAGTACTTATTATCTAGCTAATCAGTTAGCCAAGAAAGACTTTGATGTAACTATTTTTACACCCAAATTTATCCAGGCTAAATCGAGAGAAACAATCAATGGTTTTAGTGTGGTTAGATTTCCTCTTTTTATAAAATTCAAGGGGCAACCGAGCCCTACTCTGCAAAACAGTTTAATTTGGTTTTTCTGGACAACTTATCATTTAATAAAATACTGCCTATCTGAATCAGTAGATATAATACATATCCAAGGGAAATCTTTTCTCCCAGCAGCAGCAATATGCAAGTTAATTCTGAGAAAACCTTTGGTAGTTACTTTTCGGGATTATCTTATTCTTTGTCCTCTTGGGATGTGCTTTCTAAGAGGAGAGAGAAAGTGCGATTTTAGAAGCTTTCTTTTTAGAGATATTCCAGAATATCTAGAATATTATCAAAAGAATAAAGGTTTCTTTTGGAAGATATTAGTTGTTTTTTCTGCCTTAAGATTAAGATTTTACAATTATTTCATAAGAGGTTTGGTAAATTTATCAGATGTGAGGATAGCTAATAGTTATGTGACTAGATCGGTTTATCAATCTTGGGGTTTTAAAAAAATAACTGTCATACCAAATCCGCATCAGTTTAGTAAATTTTCTAATAATCTCAAAAAAAAATCCCAAATTATTTACGCTGGTCGATTATCACCAGGTAAAGGTCCAGATCTACTACTAAATTCAATACCAAAAATTTTGAATAAATTTCCTAAACTAAAGTTCCTTTTCTTTGGAGAAGGTCCCCTTAAACAATTTTTGATAAAAAAGTCAATCGATTTAAAAATACGAGATAGAGTAGAGTTTAAAGGTTATATTGATCATCAAATTTTGCAAAATGAAATAGGAAACTCTTTGATAACAGTGACACCTTCAAAATGGCTTGAGCCATTCGGCAGAGTACCATTAGAGTCAATTTCTAGGAGAACACCGGTGGTAATCAGTGAGAATATGGGTATTGCTGATTTTATTAACAAAAGATGGGGAGTTAAAGTAAAGCCACGATCAAAAGATATAGCAGAGGCTGTTATTAGGATAGTTCAAAAAAAGGATTGGTATTTGAATAATTTGCGTCTAGATTCTGACATGTTTTTTAAGGATTGGAACGAGAAAATAACTAATGCTCACAACAAGATTTACAAAAGGCTATCAAGATGACCTTGGGAATTTTATTATCACTTGGTGATAGTTTTTCATCACTGGGAAAGACCGGGCAAAGTTCTAAGTTTTTACAATTTTATATTAAACAATTTGCTCAAAATTTTGAAGAGATCTACATCTTTTCCTATGAAAATGAGAATGTTAAAGGTTTACCAAAAAATGTCCATCTTATTCCAAATAAATACATGTTAAATAGATTTGTATATGGATTTGTAATGCCATTTCAAAATTTTTTGGTTATAAGAGAGTGTGATGTATTTAGGGCTTACCATTTATCCGGAACAATTCCTGCTATAGTGATAAAGATCCTTTGGGATAAACCGTTTATATTTAATTGGGCTTATGATTATTTTAGATTCGCGATAATAGAAAGGAAATATCTACAAGCTTTTTTATTTAAACTTCTTGGCCCCATTGCAACTTTTTTTGCAACTAAAATATTTACTGCCAATAAGAAAATATTTTCCAAGTTCAATAAGTCTAAAAGAATTTATTTACCCAATGGAGTAGATGTTGACTTCTTTAAACCAACATCAACTTCTAAAAAGACTAGCTTACCTGTTGTTCTGTCAGTAGGTAGACTTGAGTCACAAAAGAACTTTTTAAATTTGGTTAGAGCAATGCAAAACGTAAAAGCGAAACTGCTGATTGTTGGGAAAGGTAGTTTAAGAAGTGAACTGATAAAAGAGGCTAAGAGGTTAAAAATAAATTTTGAAATTATAGAAAGAGTAGATAATAAATTTATGCCAAAAATTTATCAATCATCTACTCTTTTTGTACTACCCTCTCTGCTTGAAGGTCATCCAAAGGCAATGCTTGAGGCAATGGCTTGTGGAAGAGCTTGTTTAGGTAGCGACGTCGAAGGCATTGCGGAGATTTTAAACAATCAAGATATACTTACTGGAACTGAATCGAATGAGATTGGGGAAAAGATTAAATATCTACTTTCCAGCAGAGTTAATTTGAAACGCATTGGAAGTAAACTTAGGAAAAGAGTGGTTAAAGATTATAATTTAAAGAAGTTATTGGTTAAGGAGATAGATTCTTTAAAATCTTTAAAAGTATGATATGAGTAAAAAGATCTGTTTTTTTGGTTCTTTCCTCCCAGAGTATAATAGGAACCAAGTTTTGTTAACTGGTTTAAAGTCTCACGATATGGAAGTAATATATTGCAATGACCGTTCTCAAAATTTACTGAATCATTACCTATCTTTAATAAAAAAATTTATTATTAAATGCTTAAAATGTGAAGTTATCTTTGTTGCTGCGGTTTCAACTCATGATGTTTTAGTAGCCTGGATTTTATCAAAGGTTTTTAGAAAAAAATTAATTTATGATGCTTTTATTTCTTTATATGATACATATGTATTTGATAGACAATATTACAAACCGAAAAGTTTTGCTGCCATAAAATACTATTTTTGGGACTACTTAGCCTGTCATTTGTCAGACATGATCTTAACTGATAGTTTACAACATGCTAAATATTTTTCAAAAACTTTCAAAATAAACAGAAAAAGGATAATGACTATTTACATTGGTGCTGATGAGTCATTTTTTGTTCCTCAATCTACAAATAGAAAATCTAAAAAAAAATTCATTGTGGAATATCACGGCAGTTTTCAACCTTTACATGGACTAGATTATGTTCTGAAGGCTGCATCTTTACTTGATGATAATAAAGATATACTCTTTAAGTTTGCAGGAAAAGGGCAACTTAAAAAAAATATAATAGCTCAGGCTAGAAAACTTAAACTTCAAAATGTAAAATTTCTACCCAACTTGGATAAATTCGGCGTTAAACAATTGATTGCATCTGCAGATGTATGTCTTGGTACTTTTGGTAAAACATTAAAGGCTAATAACACTATCCCCAATAAAGCTTATGAAGTTATTGCGATGGAAAAACCGTTTATTAATATGGATTCTGATGCTGCTAGGGAAGTATTTGAAAATAATAAAAATGCGCTACTAGTTTCTAATGATGATCCCAGCAGTTTATCAAACTCTATACTCAGATTGAAAAATACTCCAAACCTAGCTCAAAGAATAGCTAAAGAGGCATACCGATTATTTTTACAAAAGTACACATCTATTAGAATTGGTTCACAGCTTATTAAATATTTTGATAGAATCTAAAATGAGATACAAGGTAATTAGACTCTTAGGAAATAAATATTTAGGATATGCAATACTTCTTATTTCAGCTCACCTTTTTTGGTTGAGTATAATCAAGAAACAATACTTCTCAGAACTTTTAATAAATGCCTGGTTTTTATCTTTAAGTAAAGGATTTGTGTCTGAAGCATACTTAAATCATCCAGCCATATTAGAAACCTTTTCTGGCTATCTATCCTCTCTGTTAGGGAGTGTTTTTTTAGCCTTGGATATAATTAATCGCTTTTCAGTAGTAATAATCGATTTATTACTATTCTTTTATATCTTTAAAAGAAATGGTATCAAAATAGCAACAATAGGATTGTTATTTTTTATCCCATGGCAAATTTTTTTTAAAGGGGGAGCTGTTTGGTTTGATTTGCTAATTGTTCCATTCTTATTTTTGTCTTACATTACTTTTTCAAATTTTGTTAATTCAAAAAAAAGACAGTATTTATTTCTAACTGGGTTGGTACTTGCCGCAGGATATTTTTTTAAACAGATAGTTATCAGTTTTTCCCTCTTTTTTTCGATTTGGATTATTGTCGACGGCCTAGTAAAAAGGAAATTTTCAAAACTTTTTGCTGATTTAGTTATTTTGAATGTTCCAGTTTTAATAGCAATCGTTTTAAACACATTATATTTTTCGACTAAAACCACAATAGGGTATGCATTCGAATGGTCCTTTATAATGCCTTTTTTTGTCTATCCACGAATGGAGGTTTATTCAAAAGTTATTAGACCAGAATATCAAATAGTAGTAACCTCCCTTTTAGTATTTCTATTTTTTTGTCTAATTGTAATTCAAAGATTGCAATTCAAAATGTCTCTACAAAATTTACTCCTCTACTGTGTTACTCTACTTTCTTTTTACAACACATTCCCAAGATGGGGTGACTTTAGGATGCAATCTTTTGTTTTCTTTCTTACAATCGTTTTTATCCAAGCCTTACTAAATCTTAAAGAGTATAAAAACGAATTCCTAAAGCGTTTTTTGATATTTATTTTTTTAGGATTTCTTGCTTTGATACCAAGTTACTATTTTTTTAGAATAAAGGCAGAGAAAATAACAGGCAACATACATCTGATAACTCTTTATAATGAATTTACCCCGTATAGTAAAGCTTCATTATTTACTGGCAAGAGTGTTTACATTATGGATGAGATGACCAATTACGATTATATACCCGAGCCATTTGTTGAGTTAAATCTTTTCCAAAAAGCTCGACTTGTCTATACGAAGCCGGATGAATATATCAAAATATTTAGTCCGGCTACAGCTTATGAACATATCCTTGCTAAAAAACCTGATTTTTTGTTAATTCCTCCCTATATTTCAGATGCTATTCAAACAAAAACTTTAGAAACAAGTAGCAAAGATTTTGGGCATTTAGTCAGTAGTAACTATAAAATAGTAGAACAATTTGATAGCGAGTATATTACCTACCAAAAAATATAATTTTTTATGAAAAAGACTTTGTTGTTTCTTGTGCCTAACGATTCTTCATACCTTTACCCGATTAAAAAAGCTTTTGAGGACTTAGGTTGGAGAGTTAAGAATTATGATTACAGAAGAGGTAGTATGGTTATTAGGATTTTAAGATTTATACCGATAATCGGAGGATTCAATAAAGCCAAAACTCTAATTGAAAATGAAATCTTAAGTTTAAATTCTAAATTACAACCAGGTCTAATACTAGTTATTAAAGGTGAAACTTTAACGAGCAAACTAATAAATGGACTTAAAAGTAAAAACAATAAAGTTATCAATTGGTTTCCAGATCCGATGGCCTACTGGGATGTTATGGCCAAAATTGTTTCTGATTATGATATCTTTTTCCATTTTGATAAATTTATCATTAAAAAATTAATAAAAATCTCAAAGAACAAAATACTATATTTACCTTTTGCAGCTGAGATATCTAACGAAAATGTTAATAAGAAAAAATATGACATATCTTTTGTTGGAACTTATTTACCTTATAGAAAGAAGATTCTATCGTCATTAAAAAAGTTTAAGTTAAATATTTGGGGAGATTCAAGGTGGTTTAAATCATCTCTTAAGCAATTTGTCAGAGGTGGTAGAATTCATCAGAACAAAATGAAACAAATAATTAGATTGAGTAAAATAAATTTGAACGTATATTATGATTTTTATGCCGAAGGTTCTAACCTAAGAACTTTTGAAGTAACAGGTACTGGCGGTTTCTTATTGTCAGAATATATCAAAGATTTAAAGAATCTTTTTAAGATTGGTAAAGAGATTGTTTGTTTCTCTTCTACCAAAGAACTAATTCAAAAAGTCAAATTTTATCTAGAAAGAGACAGATTAAGAGAAGCAATTGCATCAGCAGGTTTTAAAAGAGCCCAACAGGAACATGATTATTATCTTAGAATTAAACAGATGTTGAGACTTATTATAGTAAGCAATTTTATAAAAGATGAAAATTAATAACCCTTCTAAGTTTGAGCTTTCTGGGTTGGTCGATTTACATAAAAGACTATCTATTCTAACCGATAAGAATGGACCAATTGGACAGATTAAAAAAATATGGATTGATCTGTTTGGATTTACTTTTAAGAAAGGACTAGGGAAGGGGAAAGCGGAAGTCTCCTTTTCTAGAATTCTTCCTACATCGATAAAGGAAAACTTCCTGCTGGTCAATTTACTAGATAAACAAAGAGAATCAGGGTTAAAAAGGGAATTGGTTAATTTTATCTTCAAATTTAAAGAAATAGCTTTCAACTTTGAGGAATACTCAAGTTTACTTAAAAAAGATTTAGCTGTTTACGTTGATCAGATACATCCTGAGGCTTTAGTTCTTTATCTAATATGCAAAGGAAAAGGAATTGACGTAGGGTGTGGCTATAGAAAAACTCATCCAGATGCAATAGGGATAGATTGGATTAAAAAAGGTGCAAAAGGAAAAGTTGGGAACGTTAAGGGGAAGATATCTGTGGCTGATGTTTGGGCCAGAGGAGATAAACTTAATATGTTTAAATCAAATTCATTGGATTATGTAATATCTCGTCATAATCTTGAACATTATCAGAATCCTCAAAAAACATTAAAGGAATGGATTAGAGTTTTGAAAAGAGAAGGGTTTTTAGGAGTGGTTGTCCCTAATAGTTATAATCCACAGACATTTGAAAAAACCCACTACTTTGATTTTGATTTGAATAATTTAGTTGATATGTTTAAAGAAACTAACCAACTAAAAATCCTTAAATATGGAGAGTGTATTCCTAAATGGAGTTTTTATTGCATAGCTAGGAAGATTTAATCTTATTAATTAAGGAAATCAGTTCGTTTAATCTATCTGAATAGAACTTATTATCATAATAAAGATAATTTTTGATTGCAGCTGAACTAATACCCTTAAGTTTTCGTCTATTAAAATTGTCATTTGCATACTCGTTGAGCATTTTCTTAAATTTTGCTTTTAAGTCTTTTAAATTATCAACAAAATACCAACCTGGTACTTGTCTTGCACCTTCAAAATGAGTCCAAAGAGAATGATCTTTTGGTGACATCGGATTGACATCTTCTGAGTTTGCTAAAATTAGTGAAGGGACGTCATAAATAGCTGCCTCTATTATTAAAGAAGATAGCGGAGAGATTATAAATAAAGCATGATTTAAAAGTCCTGGTAAATAATCGAGTTCCGGCAGATTCTTGCTGGTGGCAACTTCTTTACCAGCTTCTTTGTTAAAATAATAATCCTTTTCAACTTGTGGATCTAAAATCACATTTTTAAAGTCAGATTTATTAAAGAAATCATTTCCTTCTCTTTTTTGACGATTTGGGTGGGGACGGTAAATAATTTTGATCTTTAGTTCTGATTCTTCAATAGACTTATCTAGAATCTTAAGCGGACTGATTTCATCATGAGCTGTTTGAGAACCAGCAAAGACAATGTATTTAAAGGGAAAATGTTTTTGATTAGCTTTTTTAAGGATAAAATAATCTTCATAGCGAGGACATCCCAATAGAAAGCAATTTTCTGCTTTCATGCCTTGAATGTTTACAGCATGTACTAGACTTTGTGATCCCCAAACACCCATAAAGTCAGGTAACTTTAGAAAAACTCCTTTACTGGACAGATTGTCCCAACCATGAATTAAAAAAAGAGATTGAAAGTCAAATTTTTTTGAAAGTAATATTAGATCAATTGCAGTTCCTTCGTAACCTGCATAGGGAAAAATAACTAACTCTGGTTTGAATCTTTTAATTATTTTTTCAAGCGAGTTATTTTTTTCAAATCTTTTAAGTGTAATTGTTTTTATTAAATTAAAAAGAATAGGTTTTGAGAAAAGTGAATAGATAAGTCTTTCTTTGAAGGTATATCTTCCTGATTTAATTTTTATATCAAATGTTTTAACAAACTTTCTTTTTGCCCACATTGAAATTTGATTAAAAACAGCAACTAAATTTTTGTTTTTAACACTTCTTTGGTAAAGAGAGTAAATTTTATCTTTGGAAACTCTTGAGATAAATTGAGTAGCGTTTTCTTCAACGCAGATTTTAAAATCTGGCAATTTAAGTAGACTATTAAAAGCTCCAGAATTTATGTAGTTTCTGAAAAAATGGTCATCATCAATAAGGCTTAAAATGCGCATAGGTTTTGCGGATTTAACTATAGCAGATTTTGTATAAACACAAAACAATTAGCTCATATTAAAAACTATTGACAAACATAAAATTTTATATATACTGATCAAGACTTATGCCTTTAGCAGAGCAGCTTGTAGTTCATAGAAGAAACCTCGTAGATTCAAAACCAGATTTATACGTTCCAATTAATCTTTTTGATCCATTCGGTGAAATTTTAGGAGCCAGAGAAGGTAGGAAAAGATTGCTTTGGGGTTTTAGAGATGCTGGGGCTGCAGCCGCAGGTCTTCCAGTAATACGAGCCTTGCAGCAAGAAGCAGTTGATGTTTTTATCTTAGCAGATGGTCCTGCTCGTGATGCTTTAGAGAAAGACCCGCTTTATACAGAGACAAGATTGGTAAAGAATTTAGGTTGGACAATAACTGGACTCGGCCAAGATATAAGCATATTAGGCCATGCAGTCAAACCTGATGTAGAACAAATTTTAACTGCTCATGCTAAGTATATAGGGATACCTACAGTTTGGTATGAAGATATGCCACCTTTCTTAGGCTTTTACAAAAGAGGCTTAGCTGCTGAAGGAAATTTATTTATCCCAGAAAGAATCTTTTGTTTCTCAGAAACTTCAGCTCAGCAAGAAATTGGATACATCCCACAGTTTGTTAGAAGAACAGTAGTAGTGGGAAACCCTGCTTTTGACAGATTTGCAGATATTGATGTAACAGGGATTAGACAGCGGACAAGAACTGGACTAGGGGTTGAGAGTGATGAGACCTGGTTTGTTTGGATGGCGACAAAAACTAGGGCTACTTTTGAATCATGTAGAGATTTTGTTGAAGGCATAAAAGCTTTGGATTTAGAACACTACCGTTTTAGTGCCAGAATACATCCAGCTGAAGCTAAAGATCCATTAGTCAAGGCAGAATATGATCAACTTCTTAAAACATTAGGTCGACATGCACTTGAAACAACTGGCTACTCAACAGATGATGTAGGAACTGCAGCAGATATAGTTGGAGGTGATACATCCACTGCTATTTTTGAGGCAACACTAAATGATGTTAGAACTGTCACGCTCCTTATTCCTGAGAATATGGTCTTAAGGGATGAATGGGTAGAAGAACTTCCTCCTGATCCAGCAATTGTTTTAGATGGTACCAGTCCTGTGGTCAGAAGAAGAGATGATGTTAAAGATGTGTTACTTAAAGTGACTTCGGATAGTGAAACACAAGAAATGTTAAGGCAAAAAAGACAAGTTTGGAGAAAAGTTGTTGGTGGAGCGACTGAAAGATTCAAAGACAGATTGTTAGAAATTGCTTCTTCTAATAGTTAGATTTTGATTAGTTTCTTCTGCAGTAGTAATTCTGCCAGTAAAATATCATTAAGATTATCTATATCTAGCGCATCATCCTTATCCAGCATGACGTATCTGACCCTTTTGCCTGTTAGCAATCCCTCTTTCATCAAAACATTATATTTGACTGCTATTACATCAACATGGGCAAAAGCTGGAGGAAAAGATTGTCTGGGTGCATTTGAAGGCTCTTTTAACCCCGTCACTTCTTTGGGAATAAAAGGTTTTAGCTCGTTCCCATCTATCCTCCAAAGCTTATAAGGATGTTTAGGCGCACTTTTAATAGTTCTTGAGGAGGTTGCAATTGGGTCATCAATCAGCAGTTGAATGCAAGCATCAATTGATTCAGTTTTACAAAAAGGAGTTGTTGGGGGAAGTCTTAAAATAATATCTGCTTTCCATCCCTCATTTTCCTCAAGCCATTTGGTCGCATGCTGCAGATATGAGATATCATCAGCACTATCGTCTGAAATTTCCTTGGGTCGTAAAAAAGGCGCTTCAGCTCCATAAAGTTTGGCTATTTTGGCAAATTCTTCTGAATCAGTAGAAACTATGAGACGGCTGACCAATTTAGATCTTTTAGCAGATTCAATAATCCAGGCCATCAAAGGTTTACCAGCTAAAGGATAAATATTTTTATAGGGAATGCTTTTTGAACCAGACCTTGCTCCAACTACACCCAAAACTTTCAACTGCTTATCTGAAAGAAAACTTTGCTTATCTGAATTAGATTTCATAAAGAAGAATTTCAAGCCCGATAATACTTAAATAATTATCCTTGTGTCAATAGCTATGAGATTATATAATTCCCCCAGTTATGAGTTCAGCAGAGTTATTTGGGCCAAACTCACATAGTCAATATAAAGTAGGTTGGGTGGAAATTGATAATTCTGTTAAAGATGAGGTAACAGCCGTTTTGTTGAATTGTTATCTATTTTCAAATGTTTCTCTAGCTAGTATTAAAGAGGTTGATGCTTGGGAAGTCATAAGCAAAAATTATCGAGCACAAGTTATTGATGAAAGTGGTGACCGTAGAGATGTTGTACTGCACAAATTTTTAAGATTAAAAGATCCACAAACGATCAGGATATCCGGAGAGATAATAACTTTTCTACATAGAGAAGGAATAAAAGTACCGGAAATTGTGCGGACTGAAGGGAAAACGGATAGCTTTACTCAATACCAAGAAAATTGTTATCGAGTTTTTGAGTTTGTTGAAGGCGATCATTTTCGTGGAACCAAATCGGAACTTAAAGATTTTGCAGGCAACCTAGCTGCTTTTCATAAAACCCTGGAACATGCACCTTATCAGTCAGAACTTGCCTTAAGGCCAGCAGTTTCAGCAGCATGGGATATAGAAGGTTGGAGAGAATTGTTCGGTAGGGCAAGATCTGGTGAGAGTCCAATAGCTGGTCTGGTTTTATCGAGTAAAGATTTGATATTGGAGCAAGCCCAATTTATTAGTCAAGGTTTATGTCAACCATTTAATTTTAGAACCCAAATAATCAGGGGCGATCTTCACCCTCATGACACAATTTATCAGAAAGGGAAACTTAGAGCTTTAGTGGATTTTGATGATATGAGAGTTGGCGAGTTAATGAGAGATGTTACTACAGCCTGTCATAGATTTGTTAGACAATTTATAGTTTATCAAGGTAGAGATTGGGAGGAGACTCTGGCTTTGGGTTTGGATCTTTTTGTCAATGAATATCTAAAAGTTAATTTGATATCAGACGCTGAGATTAGTGCAGGAGCTATCTTTATTGCTGATGAGTTATTAAGGAAGATTTATCGGGATCTTAATAAATATTATTTAGCAGGACAGACTCAATACTTAAGCGGAGGAGAGTTGGAAAAAAGACTTACGTTGCTTCAAGAATCAAAGATTATTAGTCAATATTTAAGATAATTTTTAAAAATTACTTTAAGTTGCAGAAATTCATTTACTGGTTTTTGCTCTGGTGATATCTTTTACTTCCATGTAATCAATCCTACCTTCTCTTATAGCCTTTAATGCTAACTCTTTAAATCTGTTTGACCAACTATCCCTCAAACCATCAACAACACCGTAATATAAGGTAGCATTTCCAACTACATAATCAATCAGCAATACCTGTTCTAACCTTTGAGTTACTGAATCTTCCGGATCATAGATACCGCCAGCTTCATGATAGCCCATGAGAAAAGCTTGCTCAGCTTGTGAAGCTGCGTCACTATGCTGATAAAATAAGCTTCTTCTTAAATAATAAATGTCCAAAGAGGGTAGCCCTGCCTGACAATGTTCCAAGTCAAAATAACCACTAGGCTTACCTGTCTCATCAACAAAAAAGTTCATTGAGTGTAAATCTGTTAATATCAACGAAGCTCTAGTCCTATCTCTTAAATCTCTTGCTAAAGTTGCTAATTCTCCTCTGATATATCTTTGTAAGTCTTCGGCTTCGGAGTTTTCTAAAACTCCTGTTTGATAAGCTCTTTGTAGTTTTACCTGAGATATCATCTGAACTCTGTCTGCAAAATTGGAAATATTGTCGGGATGAACTAAATCAGCAGCCAATACATCTCCAAAACTATCAAAACTTACACCGTGAGCTTTGGCTAAATCCTTACCTAAAAATCCGAATGATCTTAGGAAACCATCTGTTAAGGGACCATTTTGTTTTAGATAGTCACTAAAGTAACCCCCTGGTAACTGCTCAACCAGCAAAACTGGATGAGGAGTATCTTCATATAAACCATAAACTCTGGGTGTAGGTAAGCCAGCTTTATTTCTAACTAGCTCCATTAAGTCCTTTTCCCGCCTTAAAGATAATGGTCCGTTAAACTGAAAATCCCTCCTTAGCCCATCTGCAGAAGAGACTAATTGGGGTTTTTCAAATCTGGCAATCATACTTAATTCTTGGGGGACTGATGTAGTGACACGAAAGATATTGTGAGATCTCCCTTCAGGAATGAAGGTAGCGGTTGATATTTCATATCCGATAGCATTAAGAGCTTGGATTGCTTGCTGTTCTGAAAGAGACATACGGCACCAATTATATACGTAGGTTGCAAATTAAACAATGAAAGCATGAGCCTTTACAACCTCCAGTCATTCCAATAAAATACCCTAGAATTGTTGTAATATGCCAGAGAATTATCTTAGGAAGATATTTAACTTGGAAAAAAGGGTAGCAGTTATAACTGGTGGTTTGGGAAAATTAGGTAGTCAATATGCCGAGGCTTTGGTTAAAACAGGTGCCAGGGTTGCAGTCTTTGATATTATTGATACTCCAAATGATACTTTGAAAAAACTATCTAAAAAGTTCCCTATTTTGTTTTTAAAAGTTGATATTACTAAGGAGGAAGAAGTTAAAGAAGCTGTTGATCGAGTTGTTAAAAAGTGGGATGTACCAACAATTTTAATAAATAATGCTGGTTGGAAAGCCTCACCTAATGAAAATCAAAAAGCTAGTGTTCCTTTTGAAGATTACCCGATTGATACCTGGGATGAGGTTTTTAAAATCAACACTACAGCTGCGGTAATTTGCAGCAAGATTATTGGAGGTTTGATGATCAAAAGAAAAAAGAAGGGCTCGATTATTAACATCGCCTCCCATTATGCTTTAGTTTCTCCTGACCAAAGAGTCTATCAATATAAAGAGAAACAAGGCAAAGGAAAATTTGTTAAAGATGCTTCTTACTCATCATCAAAAGCAGCCTTAATTTCCTTAACCAGAGACTTAGCTACTCAATGGGCATCTTTTGGTATCCGGGTTAACTCTTTTTCTCCAGGAGGAGTGTTCAACCCAAAAAGCGATAAAGAGTTTTTAAAAGAATATACTTTCAGAACACCACTTGGCAGAATGGCCAGTGTAGATGAATATAACGGAGCAATTATTTTCCTGGCTTCTGATGCTTCCTCTTATATGACAGGGGCAAATTTGGTAATGGATGGGGGTTGGACTGCATGGTAAACAGTAAAAATAATCCCTACCCTAAAAAAATTCCTCACTGGATTTCCAACAAGGAAGTTTTTTCAGAAAATAAAAAATTTATTCCAAAATTTAGTCCTGTAACAGGTAAGAAAATAGCAGAAATAACCAGCGGATCCAAAAAAGATGTCAAAGAAGCAATTACTTTAGCTCAGCTAACTTACAAATCCTGGATGAATAGTTCAATTATGTTCAGAGCTGAGATAATCAAGAAAGCGACCTTTTATATAGAAGCAAATAAAGAAGAAATTGCCCAAATTCTCTCATTGGAAACTGGCCGTTCTAAAAAGGATGCATTAGGAGAAGTTAGATCTGCAGTTGAATATGGTCTTTACTGGAGTAGTGAGGCAAAGAGATTTTTCGGCGTAACAACTACCAGTTCTAACCCTAATAGGTCAGCCTATATGGTCCGCTCTCCAGTTGGAGTTTGTGCATTAATTACTCCTTTTAATGGTCCTTTCTCAGGGATGGTTAAAAAAATTTATCCTGCTTTGCTTTGTGGAAATACTGTAATTTTAAAATCTCATGAGCTAACCCCTTTTACCGCTATCTGGCTGGCAAAAGTTTTAAAGGAGGTGGGGCTAGAAGAAAATATCTTCCAAGTTATCCAAGGGTTAGGTAGTGAAGCAGGGGCAGCAATTATTGAAGATGACAGAATTGGTCTTATTAGTTTTACTGGGTCAGTAAACACAGGTAGGTACTTACTCAAAGTCGCTGCAGATCGGATAGGTAAGGTCTGTTTGGAGCTTGGGGGAAAAAACCCACTGGTAGTTTGCGATGATGCAGATTTGGAACATGCAGCTAAGACGACAGTGGCTTCTGCTTTTATTGAGGCAGGTCAAAGATGCGCTGCAGCCAGCAGAGTTATTATTTTTGATTCTGTATATGAACAGTTTAAAAAACTCTTAATAGAGGAAACATCAAAACTCAAGATAGGTTCTACAGATGAAGATAAAATTTGTCCTTTAATAAGTCAAAAGAGACTTGACGAGGTACTCGCTATCACTAATCGGGCGGTCAGACAAGGAGCTAAGGTTTTAATTGGAGGAAAAAGACTTACTGACCCAATTCATAAAGCTGGATATTACATGGAACCAACTATTTTAGAAAGTGTTTCTGCCAAAGATGAAATCTCTCGGAAAGAAGTTTTTGGCCCGGTTGTTTGTTTATATCAGGTTAAAGATTTTGATCAAGCTGTTGAACTGGCTAATGATTGCGATTTTGGTTTAACTAGCGCAATTCACACGCAAAGTTTAGATAGAGCCCATGTTTTTACAAAACTTTCTGAAGCTGGAGTGGTTAGGGTTAATGGACCAACTCACGGCAGTGAAAATCATATGCCTTTTGGCGGAGTCAAACTTTCTGGAAATGGTTTCAGAGAGCCTGGTACAAATGCACTAGATATTTATTCAGAATGGAAGTTTATTACTATTGACTACAATCCGAATAAACTGTAGTATCTAAAAATTGTAACTATGGCAGAAAACGAAAAGGTCTTAACTTATGTTCCTCTGCCTGAGATAAAAAGAATAAAGATCGGGGTTAAAAACCCAATCAAGCAAGCTGAATTACTCTCAGATATCTTCAGGATCAATACTCTTTATATGATAGAAAAAGCTGGGTCTGGACACCTGGGAACCAGTTTTAGCTCAATAGATATTGTTACTTGGTTAATGTTGAATGAGCTAAGAAACCCCAATAATCCTGGTAAAAATCCTTCTGATACTTATTTTTCATCAAAGGGTCATGATGTACCAGCTCTCTATTCTATTTTAATGGGGTTGGGACAACTGGACTTTGAAAATATCCATCGATTAAGGAGACTAAACGGTTTACCAGGACACCCAGATGTTTCAATACCATCTCTTGTGACCAATACTGGGTCTTTGGGCATGGGTATCTCAACTGCTAGAGGAATAGCTTTTGTTGATCATTTAAATAAACATCAAGGAAGATTATATGTTTTAACAGGTGATGGTGAGTTGCAGGAAGGGCAAATTTGGGAAAGTTTACAGCCTACTGCAAATGGTAAATATGATGATATTACTGTGATTGTTGATCATAATAAGATTCAGTCTGATACTTGGGTAGAAAGAGTCAGTTCGTTGGGAAATCTTGAAAAAAGATTTGCTGCTCATGGTTGGGAAGTAACCAGATGTAATGGACATGATTTTGCGGCTTTGCAAAAAACACTGGCCAGATTAAGAAAAGTTAAAGGGCGTCCTCAAGTTTTGATAGCAGATACCATCAAGGGCAAAGGAGTCTCATTTATGGAAAGGGTAGAAAGTGATGGTTTATATAAGTTTCATGCTGGTGCGCCAAGTTACGAACAGTACCAGGCAGCTTTTCAGGAGCTATCAAGTCGGGTTAATGAACGACTAGAATCCCTAAAGCTTAGACCCCTGGAGTTAGAAGAAGTAAGACTACCAGCCACTCCTTCAACAGTTAAGAAGTTAGTCCGACTGACCAATGATTATGGTGAGGAAGTGATCGAAATCGGTAAGGATAGGAAAGATTTAATAGTTTTAGATGCAGATCTGATTAAAAGTTGTGGCTTGATTGGTTTTGCCAAACAGTTTCCTGAAAGATTTATTGAGTGCGGCATAGCTGAACAGGATATGATCTCAGAGGCAGGAGGAATAGCCTTAAGAGGTGGTCTACCCATTGCTCATTCACTTGCCTGTTTCTTATCAACTAGACCTAATGAACAGATCTATAAACAAGCCACCGAACAAACAAAAATTATTTATGTAGGTTCTCAAGCAGGGTTACTGCCGGCAGGACCAGGACACTCTCATCAATCGGTTAGAGATATTGCTTGTTTAGGAGCAGTACCGGGCTTAATTCTTCTAGAACCCTCAAACGGAAAAGAGACTAGAATGGGGCTTCGCTGGGCAGTTTATAGAAACAATCGCAGCACATATCTTCGTCTGGTAAGTAACGCAACTGATATTCCCTTTGAACTTCCTAAGAACTATCAATTAAAGGTTGGTAAGGGTGTATTACTTAAAGGAGGTAAAGATGCCGCAATCCTTTCTTATGGACCAACTATGTTAACAGAGGCTTGGAAGGCAGCGCAGATACTTGCTGAAGATGAAATAAGCTTAGCAGTCATTAATCTACCTTGGTTAAATAGATTAGATGATAGTTGGTTGAAAAGTGTTGTACGTAAATATCGAACAATTTTTACTCTAGATGATCATTACTTGGAACAGGGTCAAGGAGCTATGATCGCTACCCACTTAGCCAAACTTGGACTTGTAACCAGTCTAGTTATGTTTGGAGTAGAAGAAATTCCTGCTTGCGGAAGTAATCAGGAAGTGCTTGAATATCATGGTTTAGATGCTAAATCACTTGCAAAAAAGATTCAAAAAAACCTCAAAAGAAGTTAAAGCAATTGTTTTTGATTTTGATGGAGTATTGGTTGACTCCCTCGAATTTAAGAGAGAAGCTTACTTTAAGTTATTTCCTACAAAGTACTCTCAAGTTGTAACAAAAACTCTTAAAGAAATGGATGGACGCATAAGATCGGAAATAATTTCTACGATTCTTATAAAAACTGGCTTACCGAAAAAAGATCTTAAAGACAAACTAGATAAGTATATTAAAAAATATAACTATCTTGTTGAAGAGCAGATAATCAAAAAGGGTCTTATTGAAGGAGTTAAAAAGACTTTAAAAGATCTTTCAAAGACTGGTAATATTTATCTCAATTCATCAACCCCACAAGATTCTTTAGAAAGATGCATTAATGGATTAAAAATCAGGAACTTATTTAAAGAAATTTACGGAAAAACTAATAATAGAGGGAAAAAAGACAATTTGTCACGAATACTTGAGAATTCTAACTACTCGCTAAATGAGGTTGTGGTTGTAGGTGATAGTATAGATGACTTCTTAATTGCTAAAGAATTAAGCTGTCTGTTTATTGGTATTTCTAATCAATTTAGTAAATGGGAAGAAATTTCTTTTCCAATATTAAACAATATTTCAAAAATCCAAAGTTTTCTTAAAAATCCAGATGGCGATTAAAGTTTTTGCACCTAATATTCACAGCAAATATAAGATTAATTGGAAAAAAATACTACCTCAAGCGGAAGAGGAGATCAGCAACTTATTTCTCAAAAATTATAACTTTGACCGGGTTTTAATGATTGAAGAAGTAGATGAATGGGAACGGCTTAGTAATAACTTCAAAATTTTGGCTACTAAAAACAATCATCAGGTCACTGTTCTTCTAAGAAAACACATCCAACTTAAAGATTTAAAGAGCATTAAAGCATTAGACAAAATATTGCTATATCTACAAAGTCGGGGATTAAATGTACCAAAAGTTATTCCTATTAAAAAGAATAAATTATTTTTCAAAAACCAGGGCTACTATTTTCAGCTTTATGAATTCATTCAAGGTGCTCATTTTAAAGGAACAACAAAACAACTGATAAAGATTGCAGGCTTCATTGCTAAATTACATAAGATTTTTGAAAAAGTTCCTTTTACAAAGGAGATTTCTAAGAAGCCATCTGTTCTACCACCATGGGATTTTAAAATATGGCAATCTCTTTTACAGATTTCCAAAAATAGAAAAGAAAAACTTGATAAAGTTATTCAAAGTAATGAATTTTTTATTTTGAGAGAGTGCCAAGTTGTTAAGGATAAAATTAGTTCAATGTCTCAACCCAAAGTTCAAGTAATCAGAGGAGATCTCCACCCACATGATACTATCTTTGTAGGCAATGATCTTAATGCCCTTATTGATTTTGAAGGAGTGAGAGTAGGGGAGTTAATTAGAGATGTTGGCAATGCTTGCCACAGATTTGTTAGACAATATGTTGTCTATCAAAAAAATGATTGGAGGTTAACCTTACCAAAAGGAATAAAAATTTTTTTATCTAACTACGTTAAGTTTAATCCAATTTCACCAGAAGAAATTAAGTTGATACCTATTTTTATAAAAGATGAAATATTAAGGAAATTACATAAGGATATTAGCCTATACTACTATAACGATTACCCAGCAAATTTAGAAGGAGGAGAACTTGAGAAAAAACTAACTCTTCTTAAAGAAGCCTCGTTAATAGAAAAATATATTTAACTTCTTTCATAACAAAGTTAGAGCTTTCGCTCATACTCATCAGGGTATTTACCAAGCTGAACTAAAAAGATTAAATCTAAGAGTTTTCTTATAACATGTTCTCCTCTCTTAGCAGGAACAACTAGACCTACTTCTTTAAGTACTTGTGGTTGAGCATCTGAAGGGCAAGCTGACAACCCAACCACTCTCATCAAAGGTAGGTCGTTAACATCATCACCAATGTAACAAACCTCCTCTAAATCTAACCCCCAATCTTTTGCCATCTGCTTAGCTGCAGCTACCTTATCTAAAATCCCATGAACATAAGTTAATTTAAGTTTTTCAGCTCGATGAGCTATTATAGGTACGGTTTCTCTGCTAATAATTCCTACATGGCGACCTAAGCCCTGCCAAGGTAGAAGAGCTAGGCTATCAATCCTTGAAAATGCGACTGATTCAACTCCTTCTTGGTTGACCCAAACTTTTCCATCAGTCATTGTTCCATCTACATCCATAATCAATCCTTTGATTCTTTTAATTTTTTCATTTAACTCTTCAGGTAACCTCTCCTCATCCCAGTAGTCTGCTAAGTACCTCTTTGTTGTTAGATAAATTAGTGGTTCTCCTCTTCTCGGAATGGTTTGGTGAGCCATACCAGCGGGGATAGTCAAAAAATCTCCAGTCCCAACCCGCTGTTTTTGAGAGTTGTTAATCTCTGTACCCCTCCATTCAAATAGTGATCTAAAAGTCCGATCAACTACATCACTGCCAGTCTCAATAGTCCCTATCCCTCTAACAACATAAACAATATCAGCAGCCATCTCGTGAATTTCAACTTTAGTAGGTTGAGTAGCTCTGTTTAGTGACACCAAAGGTCTTGAAAAGCTATCCCTTTGTAGAACGAGAGTTTTTCCTCCAGAGGCCTCTAAACTCTTAACTAAATCAGATATAAACTCGACTGTAGCCATTCCTTCGAGCAGATTTTGCGATTTCGATATGTTCAAGAGTAATTGCCTGATCTACCTTAACTTCTTTAATCAATCTTTTACCCAATACTTTATCTATCATATGTGGTGGTAATCCCTCACAAGGTGATTTTATAGCCAAGTCATTTCTAGTCAAGATATGACCGGCATTTAATTTCTTAGTAGCAACAATACATTTACCCATCTTATACTTCATTGCAGATTCGCCTTCGTAAAACTTCTTAGTTCCATTACCTAAAGCTAGTCTAATCCTCCTTAGATCTCTGATGACTTTTCTTAAGCCTTCAAACTCTAAAGAGAAAGCATGATCAGAACCTTTCATGGCCCTGTTTAAAGTAAAATGTTTTTCAATAATTCTGGCGCCTAAGGCATAGGCGACAGGATCAACAGATATTCCATTATAGTGGTTTGAGAAACCAATTACTGTATCGGGAAAGATCCTTCTGTAAGTTTCAATAACTCTTAAATCAAGATGCTCGGCCATACAAGGATACATAGAAGTGCACTGCAAAAGGGCGATATTTTTATTAATTTTGTAAACTGCGTCAAATGCTCTTTTG
Source organism: uncultured Gammaproteobacteria bacterium (assembly GCA_964405655.1). GTDB lineage: Bacteria > Patescibacteriota > Microgenomatia > Daviesbacterales > UBA10151 > CAYOOO01. The sequence goes on from CAYOOO010000006.1 coordinate 66,567, forward strand.
ACGTCGTCTAAGGTAGCAGTTCCAGTCGAAACTATCATTGGTTTTTTAAATCTTGCAATATAGGTAAGCAGGGGAATACTGTGAATATCAGAAGAGGCTGTTTTAAAACAACTTACTCCAATTTCATTTAAGAAATCAGCGCTTTTGTAATCCCAAGCAGTAGCAAAGAAGATCATGCCCAGCTTTTTAGCATATCTTTTAAGTTGCAGATATTCTCTTTTATTAAATTCTAAAGCTTGTCGATGTAGGCCATAAGTAGGCGCAAATGCATGCTCGGAATTATAGGTCGAGTTAAAAAAAGAGCGGGTAAACAGGATTCGATTGTGGCGTTTTTGTATTTTGACTGAGTCTGCTCCGCAAAAGCTTGCTAAATCGAATAATCTCTTACAGGTTTCTATATCACCCTGATGGTTTTGTCCGATCTCAGCTATAAAGAAACAGTCGCTTTCGTCGTTGATTACCTTGCTTTCGATTATTAGTTGTCTTTTTTTGGCCATTTTGACGGTTAAAAAGGATAATTATTGTTGTCTTTAATCACCATATTATATCTGCAAAAAAAATGCAATATTGCATTTTTTATTTTCTCTATGAATCAACGAAAAATCAAAAAAAGGCAAAAAAGTAATCTTTTCTAAATTTTAAAAAATGTTAAATATCCTAACTTAGACATTTTTAATTCTACCAAGAAAATGCCTATAATTAAAAATGCTCTTTTGCAAACCACGCAGCTTCTTAAGTAATTTCCTAATCACACCTAAATGATTACTTTCTTCCAAGGTTGGCAACTGTGAATAGTCCAAGTCTAAAAGTCTTAGTTCTGATAATTCATAATATTTTCTGAGTATGGAACTAACAGTGGTAAGTTGGTTGTTATGCGGAGATCTTTCTCTATTAAGACTGTAGATTAGGGGGATTTTCAGATCCTTAGTTTTTTTGATATATTGATCAACTTGTTGGCTTGTCATTTCTTGGAAAGAAACCATATTAATTAATAATTTGATAGGGTTGGTTTTTAATTTATCCCAGAGGAAGTTTGGTATAAACACAAAATCATATTTAGCAGTATCCTTTAAATTGTCTAGTTGTTTTTGACTAGTGATAATCAAAATTTTGGCTTTAGGGAAAAGAGTCATTAAATAGGTAGCGGAGAAAAGAAATGTTTGAGGAAAATCAACAATCAAGTAGGTTGTATTTTGAAATAGTTTTTTAAATTGATAAGCAAAACCTCCCCAACCGGCGCCAATTTCTATAACAATACTGGTCTCTTCCTTCTTAAAGTTTTCGAGTGCTCCAAACTTATCTAAGGCAATCAAACATTCATAAAATTTTAGAGTATCGATATTTATTAATTTATTTTCAATTGTGTGACCAAACCCGCCAAGCAGAGGAGACTCGGGAATAAAGAAGTTGTTTTTATCAAGTTTTCTTAGTTGTTGGTATTTTGTATAAAATCGCTTACTATCTGAGACATGATGACTTCTATATCGGTATTCATAAATTCCGGTTAAATGATAACAATGGTGGCGGAGACTGTTGATTATTAATGGGGAAGCCTCCATCATATACTCAAAACCTTTAAGTTCCTCCTGCCAGTAATTGCTTGGTTTAGATTTTGAGTTTTGAAGTGATTTAACTACCTCTTTCTTAACAAACAAAAAATTCTGATATGCTTTAGTAGGTTTTAAATTTTGACTCATAGTCTACAAACTCTTAACTATTTTTTTAACGTATTTCAAATTTTCTCCTCCTCGTCCTTTATTTCGTTCACCCCTGACATGAAAGCCGAAGGGCTGACCTTGCCACATAAACTCCTCAAAATTATATCTACCTAGCTTAGAATAAATTTTACCTTTGAATCCTTGTTCGGTAAAATAACCTTCCTTTTTAGGAATAAATGAAAGTTGCTCGGGTAGAAATTTTTCTAGGAAACGATTCAGGCTTGTTGTTGCATAAAAGGGGCCTCTAAAAAACTGAGGTATTCTGTAGACAGGTGTAAACGTCTCGTATTTATGATTAGATTGACAAAACTTTTTGTAGATTCTATAACCAGTATCTCTCGATGCTCCAATTAACCGCCTATCTCTTAGTGTTAGCATGTCAAAGATGGCTTTTGAATATCCAAAAGTTCGATGGAGAGAATACAAGAGGGTACTTAGTGGATTTTTGAGAACATTTAACCCTGTGGTTTCCAAGGAATGGATAAATCTTGATTCATAAGCAGCAAATTTGCTGCTCAGCCTTTTAAGTGCCTCGTCATAAACTTCAATATTATCTTTTATGTCAGGAGTAAAGTTGAGTTTTTTTACATCAACCTTACCAAGATCTATGAAGAAACAGTGGATGCTAGGAAAGTACCGATATTTTGCATACCAAGCAGGATGCCAGACAGAACCAAGAAAACTAAGATTGTTTTTCTGCATGTGATCTAAGATCTCATTTATCCAGTTTCCCCAAACAATAAAAAAATCACAATCTAATACTAAAAGAAAGCGGGTTCTGACATGTTCTAAGGATAAATTTATTGCTGCTGCGTGGTGGTAACTACCGGGGGCATGGAGCTTATTTATTTTTTTGACGCCTTTGATAACTTTAATATTAGTAGCTTCTTCTTTGATTTTGTACTGAGATCCTTCGGGGGAGTTGTCAACGATTAACCAGCAGAAATCACTGGTCGGATTTAATTTCTTTGTCAAATAGAAATTTAATTTTAACAAATTAAGATTTTCTTTGGAATAATAAACAGAACCGATAGTTAACGATTTACCCTTTTTGTTCATCTGGTCACTAGATTTTATAGGCTAAATTTTCAATCTCCTCTACTGCTACTTGACCTGCTGTCTTACTTAGCCCCTTAGGTCTTATAAACGTATTGACGAATGATTTCCTTTTGGTGATTTTTCTGTCTTTTCCTAACAAAAGCTGGGAGATTATTCTTATAAAACTTTTATCAAGAGAAGCAAACTCGATAACTTTATATTCTACTAACTGTTGGAAGTGTTGTGCTTCCGACTGAGTTTTATCAAATCTTTTATCGACTATAGCAATAACCGGCTTATCGACAATAATAGAATCTATCATCGCGCTGGTGTTAATCCCAACAGTTGCGAAAGAGTAGTAAAGAGTATTGTAGTAATCTTGAAGTTCCTCTCTTAAGCTTGGAAGTACTCCGTCTTGAGGATAAATAACAGTTTTTTTTAGTTTATAACTTGAAAATTTATGTTTGTTAGCTGGATGAGGTCTGATGACAATTTGACAATCCTCGAGTTTAGCCTGATCAAGAAGCTTTCTGATGTTTTCAACTACCCATTTTTCATCTCCTGCAATATTGTTGGAAGAACCGAGGTAAAGAAGATAAGGGTGATTAGGATTTAATTTGAGCTTAGAAAAAAACTGATTCTTATTAAGAGACGGTCTTAAACCGCTAAACCATTTATCGAAAAAGGGAGAGCCGGTAATTTTGATTCTTTTTTGAGGAATTTGATGATGGATGATGGCCTCTCTCTTTTGTATCTCATTCCAGGCAAGAACTAAATCAGGTTTTAAATAAATCAGACCCTTAGTAGTCAAATTATCCCATGTTAATACTGGTAAGACTGTTGGAATATTCAAATATTTGGCAGCTTTCAAAAATTCTATCTCCTCTGAAAATCTCATATTAGCTGGAGTAAGAATAACAATATCTGGTGAAAACTCTTTTAAAAAATTCACGATCTTTTTATCTGGAGGTGTCTTTTCTTCAAAGTTTTTGAATAGATTACCTATGAGGTTAGATGCCAATATTTTTTTTAATAAACCTATACCGGCAATAAATCGTGTCCCTGAAGGTAGATATTCTCTGGCCCTATTTAAATAATAATCTGATTGATTTCCAACTACTAAATATTTGCGATAGCTTCTAAACTCTCGTGCATTCATTAGCAATGGACGCAAATAGTCGCTTCTTCTTGGCGACCAGCCCCAGGTAAAGTTTTTATTTTTCTTGGAAAAACTTTCGATTGCTCCCATTCTGACTCCTTTGCTCCAATCCTTATCAAAAACTGCCTTTACTAAATGTCCTTTTTGGATCAAGGCTTCGATAATAGTATCGACATATGAGAAATGTCCGCTAGCTCTGATTACAAAAAGAACTTTTAACTTATCTTTTTGCCTCATATAGCAATCTCCCTGTAAGGACTTCTTCGGTCTTTTAATATCTCTTTGGGTATCTGTTGCACTAGATGATAGGGATTATTTCTATTGTCAAAATTGTCAGTTAGTTTAATAAACCTGCAATGTAAAATATTGTACCAGTCTCGTTTATTTCCTCCTAATCTTTTTGTATTTTTTCCAGCAGCATAAAATAATGTATCCAAAAGTAATCGAGTCAGAAAGTTGTAAATATAATCAAGGAGACCTCTTTTTTTCATCAAAAATCTGAATTTATTATTATAAATCTTAGTATTGTTTATACTACCCATTTGCTCTTTGGCATACTCTGCTCTGCTTTTAGATAATGACCACTCTCGGTGATGAAAGACAGAAATTTGTTTAGTCATTACTACTTTCTTTCCAGCACTTAAAACTGAAGCAGTCAGATCAGGGTCTATTGTATAACTTCTATAACTTTCATTAAAATAACCTAATGATTTAAGAAGTTTGTATCTTAAAACACCGTGATTGCAATTTAAAATTCCCACTTCTGATATTCCTCCTAAATAAGGTGAACGCGCTAAAGAACCGATAGTATCCCTCATTTTTAATCCGACCATGCCAATATCCGAATTTTCCTCAAGTATCTTGATAGCTAAGTCCAAACTTCCCTTATTAACCTCAGTATCATCAGACAGCCAAACTGTATATTTGCATCTTATTTTTCTCCAAGCTCTATTGTATGCCCGAGAAGTTCCAATTAATTTGCCTTGGAAAACTGGAATTAGCTTTTTATTAGATTTTAAATAATTAATTGTTCCATCTGTTGAACCACCATCGACAACTACAATGTCATGTTCAGACTTTACGCCTTGATTTAGAGATTTGATTGTCTTTTTTAAAAGTCTTAGTCGGTTATAGGTTGCTATCACTATAACAAGATATTTACTTCTATTAATCATCATCGAAAACCGCCTGGCTATAATACATAAAGTAGCTTAAATTAATCAACTAGGCTTTTGAAGGCAAGTGAGGGGTATAAATTTTATTAGTTAAATAGCGCAAACCATCTTTATTGGCAGATTTTTTTATTCCATCTCTTTTGACTAATTTATTTGCTCTGTTTAATAAAAACTTAGATCTAGTTTTTGTTTTAGATATCATTTGATCATAGATCCACTGGTAAGTTTTGCTAAGGCCTACCTTTAGAGGGGTGCTAGGTTCCCAGCCAAGTTTTGATTTAATTAAAGTATTGTCACTGTTTCTTCCGGCGACTCCTCTTGGCGCGGCTAAATTATAAACTCTAGCTAATTTAATTTGAGCAATTTCTTCGACAATATCTACTAATTGATTTATAGTTACTTTTTCGCTACTGCCCAAGTTAATAGGTTCCTTGGTATCGCTTAGTAGGATTTTGTGGACGCCCTCAATACAATCATCGACGTAAGTAAAGCTTCTTGTTTGATTACCATCTCCCCAAATTTCTATCTTATTACTTCCTGATAACTTTGCCTCTATCACTTTCCTACAGATTGCTGCCGGAGCTTTTTCTCTTCCACCATGATAATAACCAAATGGTCCATATATATTGTGAAAGCGTGCTATACTTGTCTTAAGTTCAAAATCTTCCATGAAATGCTTGCACATTCTTTCAGAAAAAAGCTTTTCCCAACCATAACCATCTTCTGGCATTGCTGGATAAGCATCTGACTCTTTTAATCCAACAATATCTGGAGAGCCTTGTTTTAAGGTTGAATAGACACAAGCAGATGAGGCAAAGAAATATCTTTTTACTCCATGATGGACAGCTGCTTGTAAAAGGTTGGTATTAATCAAAACATTTAACATGCAAACAGCTCTATTGCTTTCTATAAAGCCCATTCCTCCCATATCAGCTGCGAAGTTATAAACCATATCAGCGTTTTTAAGCGCCTTTAATGCTTTAGACTTTTCTCTCAAGTCAAGCTGTAAATTTTCAACTTCTGAGAAAGGTTGATACCACTCACCAAGGGGTTTTATATCAACAGCTCTGATATTAGAATAACCTTTGTCTAGAAGATCTTTGACTAGATGCCCGCCAATAAAACCACCAGCCCCGCAAACCACTACCTTTTGTTTTCTTAGTTTATTGAAATTTAATAGCGGATTTTCGATAGCACCTATTGCAAAATAGCTGGCTTTTCCAAGAAAAGAGTTAGGACTTAGGATTCGCCAACAGTCAATAATCACTGGATATTTTCCTTTAGGAAGTTGTTCTGGCGTTATTTTAAATTCATCATATGGCAGGGTAATAATAATTGCATCTGCCCAGTTTAGACACTCTTGGGCTGACTTAGCAAATTTAATCTTTGGACTAAATTGCTTCTTATCCATGAATTTTGACATTGGGTCAAAGATCAGAATGTCTAAGTTGCGGCTGATAAGTTTAGTAGCAATTTCCAATCCCTGTGACTCCTCAGTAACAGCAGTATTGAGTTTGTATGCCAAACCTAGTACTGCAACTTTTTCTAATTTTCCTCCAAATTCAATTAGTTTTTTTATTACCCTATCAATTTGGGTTTGGTTCATCTGATGAGTAGCCACAGCCAGGGGAGCAGATGCACCTATACTAGTTGCTGAAAATGAAAAGGCTGCATTATCTCTGGGGAAACATGGGCCTCCGAACCCTAAACCTGCCTTTAGATACTTATTTCCAATTCTAGAATCTAGACCAACAGCTTGTGAAATAACATCAACATCAGATCCAGGAAGATTCTCACAAATGTCTGCTAAAGTATTGGCAAAGCTAATCTTTGTTGTTATATAAGAGTTAACTGATATCTTGGTCAGTTCGGCATTAACGATATTCATTCTTGCAATAGGAGCGTTATTATCAACAATAGTTTTATAAAAGCTTTCTAATATATCAGAAGATCTAGCGTCATACCCACCAATTAGAACCATATCTGGGCTGATGATATTTTTGATGACACTACCTAAAGCTATAAAGAGTGGACTATAGCAATAACCAAAGTTCAAACCGCACTTTCTGCCAACAGCTGACTCTAGAAAGGGTAATATCTTTTCTTCACTCGATCCTGGTAGGACTGTGCTTGTTAAAACTATTAAATGATAAGAGGACTTATACTTTAATACCTTCCCAATTTGTTCAATGGCTTTTTCTACAAACTGGGTACTAAACTCACCAGAATCTTTGCTTGGTGTAGGAACAATAATAAAACTTATATTAGAGTTTAAAATAGCTTCTTCATAACTTTGAGTGGAAGTAATGTTATCTTTATATTTTTCTAACAGCTCATCTAGGCCTGTTTCATTTACTGGTGCTACCCCTTCGTTAACTTTTTTGACTATATCAGCGTTTAAGTCGACACCAATTACCTGATAACCCTTTGAAGCAAAAGTTGCCAGCATTGAAGATCCTACTTTTCCCAACCCAATGATTGAAATTTTATATTTTGGGATACTTATTGACTCTTTCATGCAACGGATGTGATGCTTGTTAATATAACATCTTTAATCACTCCAGGTAAAGTTTTTTCTTTTGGTTATGGAAAGATAAGAGTTTGCCAAAAAAGAACTGCCTCTGCCAATCAACTCAACTATAAATCTAAAACCAGAAGACTGGAAAGCATCTAAAGCTTTAGTAATAAGCTTTCGTTTCTTTTGATCAAGTAAGTCTTTTTTTATTTTCCTTAGTGCGATAATTTCTTCAGGTTTAAGATTGATTATTTTTTTTGTTAAGAAAAAGTCTAAAATTTCATTTGCGTAATCATAAAATTCAAAGAAGTGACAGATTAAAACTAATTTAAACAGTTTCTCCTTCTTATCTGGTCCTTTTATTTTTTGATAGTTCTTTAAATAAATTGCCTGTCCATACAAAAGCTGTCCTTTTGTATCCAAGTTTATGGGGAAGTTTGCTCGTCTGTATCTATGGCGGGATAAATCAAACAGCATAAAATCAAAGTTTCTCAAAAAAGGATCTATATCAGTAAAAAGAGGTTGATTAATATACATTGGTACAAATTCAACCTCTACTCTTATTCCTAGAACACTATCTCTCAAAAAACCTTTCGCTCCTTCCAGAATCTCTAACTCAGAACCTTGGGTATCCAGCTCAATAAAATCTAGATGATTTATTTTTTGGGTAGGTAAAAAGTTATCAATTGATACAGTTGTTACTTTAACTGTCTTGTTAATCATAATCTGCTTTGAGCAATCCAAAAACTTACCCCAAAGATGAGTATTCGGTTTTAAAAAAGAGGAACAAGCTGGATTATTTGTTAGGTAAAACCTTCTTATACCTTCTTTTTTGCCGAGTGCATAGGGAAAAAATTGGTGTTTTTGAAGAGCCAACTTATTCGCAGAAAAGCTTTGCTTATTCGCAGAAAAGCTTTGCTTATT